>JADQBB010000023.1 GCA_016903695.1 Chlorogloea purpurea SAG 13.99 | reverse complement strand
TACGATAATCGTTCCTGTCGGTAATTGATAGCCCTCTAGATGTCCATCCTTGTACCACCGCCACGCCGTTCGGTAAGTTACCCCTACTTTTTTGGCGTATTCCGATAACTTCATACATTTATACTATGTCACTATACCTGTATAGTAGCACATTCTTTTCTATGTTTGTCTATATTTTTATTGAAATGAACTAACACTCTCGACATTTTCCAGTCTCTTATCCATCCCTTCGATTTTCCCCTTTATCTCCACTTGACTTATTTCCAGAGTCGTTGCTTTCTCATCTAGCTTGTCTATTTTGGTTTCCAACCTGTTTAATCCGGTATCTATCTTGGTTTCCAATCTTTCTAGTCCGGCATCTATCTTGGTTTCCAATTTGTCTAGTCCGGCATCTATCTTAGCCTCCAATTTGTGTAATCCGGCATCCATCGTGGTTTCCAATTTGTCTAGTCTGGTGTCTATCTTGGTTTCCAACCGGGCTAAAACATCTTCGATCCTGTAGCTTAGTTCTGCCATTCCGACCTACTCCTAAATATAAAATTATCTCACCGCAGGCTATAAAAGTATTATCGATAATATCTTAACCCTACCTCATTCGCCGTTCCCCGGTAGTGAGATAAAATAGTGATATTGATGTGGGAATGAATCCATATCTCAAGGCACGAATCGATCGAGATGTTATCTATGTACGATCGATCTCTGATGTTCGAGCTACTCCCTAATTATCATGGCACGTCAACGCTCTAAATCAGACTTACCTACGAAAATCTGTTCCGTGTGCGGCTTACCCTTTACCTGGCGCAAAAAATGGGCCGATTGTTGGGACGAGGTGAAATATTGTTCCCAAAGATGTCGCCGCAGACGATCGACCCCTAAAGATACCTGAATTTTCGCTATCCTGATAAGTAGCGATTACCTTCTTAGTACGATGTTGCGATTCTTGTTCCTATCGATTTTTTCGGGAGTGTTAATGTTTATCCGCGGCGTGGAAAAGTTAGGGGCTTTTTTTTACCACCATCTTTTCCGTCGTCGCCGCATCGGACGAATTCTCGATAGCGAAGTTATCTTTATACCCTCGGCTAATCTCTATGCCATTCCCCTCGATGTTAGAGAAAATGAGCGGACAAGTGTCGATATTAATAATAATAATCTCACTAGCAATAAATCATGGTCTGTTAAAAGTGTTTATCCAGAGTTAGATAATTATGATATTCATCTGCGCTCTCTGGCAGTAGATTTAAAACAAATTAAATTAATAAATGACAACCAAAAAAATTACGATTATCAAAATATAGCCAGACTTAATAGTGTTATTAAAAATTTAATATTCGAGATCAATCCTAAATTAGAGGAACTTTACCAAAAAAGGGACGAACTGACCAGATTAAAAAATTTAGCCGCATCATCAGAAATATATGGCGCTCAAACGGCAGTTTATGAAAGAGCGATCGCACAAGTGCAAAGTGTAATAGAAGGAGCGGAAAAATTTCGTCACGAGTGTCTTAAATTCGTGCGAGAAACGCTAATAGAACGAGAGTTAGTCCGAGCGGACATCGATCCCGATTTATTAGATTGGAAACTAAGTTTTGACGAAAAAAGCCAATCTCTACAGGAGAAATACGAGACTTGGCGGGAAGAAGTAAAAGCTTACCTATCTTTAAAAAGTGGAATCAATCCTAAAAATAGTAGTGGGTCTTTAAGATAGGGGTAAAATATGGGCAATCTACTTTCAAAAAAACGTTAACGATGTTTATATCTTTTAAATTACCCCTCGCCGGTGCCGCAGTCTTATCCGTTTTCTTGCCCTTACAAGCAAACGCGGCGATGTTCAGTAAAGTTTATACCTTCGGTGACAGTCTCTCTGATGTGGGGAGATTATACGCCCTAACAGGGAATGCTTTCCCCGTAAGTCCGCCTTACGATGCAGGACGAGCCTCTAACGGGCCTCTCTGGATAGAATATCTACAAAATAGCCTTGGCATTACTCCTAACCCCGCCGATAACTTCGCCCTCAATAGTGCCACTACGGGTAGTACCAATACAGCCCCCATACCGGGATTATACGGATTACAGCAACAGATCGATAGTTTTCCCGCTGGTGCCGACCCTAACGCCCTATATGTAATTTGGGCGGGTGCGAACGATTATTTAGGCGGTGGTGTTACTGACCCTACTATCCCCGTTACTAATTTAACCAATTCGATCGTTAATCTTTACGGCAAAGGTGCTAAAAATTTTCTGGTGGTCAACTTACCTGATTTAGGAAAAACCCCTTTAGGTCTTAACTCCCCCGCCTCAACTGCACTGAGTTCGCTTTCCAGCGCCCACGACCAATTACTAAAAGCCAGTCTCAACAATCTGTCTCAAACTCTACCCGGAGTTGATATTAATCCGTTAGATGTTTTCTCTTTATTTAACAACGTCGCGAGTAATCCAGGTCAATACGGACTCACTAATGTTACGGACGCTTGCTTACCCACTAATCCTATAGGAGTACCTTCAGGGCTACCCTGTAGTAATCCAGACCAATATTTCTTCTGGGACGCTCTCCATCCTAGCACCAGAGCGCATCAAATTATCAGTGCGGCCGCCCAGAGATCTTTGGGCGTACCCGAACCTTCTACGGTTGTAGCCTTAGTTTCTGTGGGTTTATTAGGCGCGGGTGTTAGACTGAAACAGAAGACTAAAGTTTAGATAATCCTCATAAAAAAATGACTGGGCAACGTATTTTAATCTGGTATCGTAATGACTTACGCCTTCACGACCACGAGCCGTTACATCAAGCCTTAAAACAACAAGCTCAAGTCATCCCTTTTTATTGTTTCGATCCGCGGCAATTCGGGTATGGTTCTTTCGGTTATCCTAAAACTGGCTCATTCAGGGCGAAATTCATCATCGAAAGCGTCGCCGATCTAAAACAATCTCTACAAAATTTGGGTAGTGATTTAGTGATCAGAAAAGGGCTACCGGAATATATTATTCCAGAACTAGTCAAAGCTTTTGATATAGATGCCGTATACTACCACAGAGAAGTAACCAGCGAAGAAATAACACCGGAAAAAGCCTTAGAGGAAAAAGGTGTTAAACTTCGCTCTTTCTGGGGTGCTACTTTATACCATATCGAAGACTTACCCTTCACGCTCGAGCAACTACCGGAATTATTTACTAACTTCAGAAAGCGAGTCGAGAAAGATTGGCGTATTCGATCGACTTATCCCACTCCCCCTATACTTCCCCCCCTCCCGGAAATAGAAGCCGGAGAAGTGCCGAGTTTTCCCGATTTATTATTAGAAGCCCCCGAGATAAGCCCCTTAGCTATAATTAAATTCCCAGGGGGAGAAACGGCGGGGCGTAGTCGCTTGAAACATTATTTCTGGGATAAAAGCCATCTGAAAAGCTATAAAGAAACTCGCAACGGGATGTTAGGAGAAGATTACTCTTCTAAATTTTCCGCTTGGCTGAGTTTGGGCTGTCTTTCGCCCCGTTATATTTACGAACAAGTGCGGAAATATGAAAAAGAGGTAATCGAAAATGACTCTACCTATTGGTTAATTTTTGAACTACTCTGGCGGGACTATTTTCGCTTTATCGCGGCCAAACACGGTAATAAAATTTTTAATTACCCCGGATTACAAGGTCTCCATATCGATTTTAAAGAAGACCACGATCGCTTTGAAATATGGCAGGCGGGAGAAACCGGTTATCCTCTCGTGGATGCCAATATGAAGGAATTACTCGGTACTGGCTTTATGTCCAATCGAGGGCGGCAGAATGTAGCTAGTTTCCTGACGAAAAACTTGGGCATCAGTTGGCTTATGGGGGCCGAGTGGTTTGAATCGATGTTAATCGATTACGATGTGTGTAGCAATTACGGTAATTGGCTTTACACTGCGGGGGTGGGTAATGATGCCAGGGGCTTCCGTTATTTTAATATACCCAAGCAATCGAGAGACTATGACCCGAAGGGGGAATATTTAAGACACTGGCTACCACAATTAAAGTTTATTCCAGGAGATAAAATTCATGAGCCATGGAAGTTATCCCCCGCCGAACAAAAGCTTTACGGCGTGACTATCGGTGTGGATTATCCCCGCCCGATCGTTGATTTCTTTAAATCGGTCAAGGCCAATGAAATGATCTATAATCAAGCTTTAGTTAACCAGAAAAACTTAAAATTATGACAGTGAGAGAAAAGTTAACTCAAGAAATTCAAAAAAGTTCTGATTCGGTTTTAGAGAAAGTCTTAGATTTTCTTCTTTTCCTGAAATCACAAAACAATGAAGTGCAGGTTCAAAGTAACTCATTTCAAAACTCCCATGAACAAAATGCTGCCCAAGAAGCGCCGAGCGAGCGTCCTATTTGGCAGCTTTTTGAAGAAGTTGCCGATAATTTACCCGAAGAGATTTTGGCTGATTTACCCACTGACGGCTCAAACCATCACGATCATTATCTTTATGGTAATCCAAAACGATAACTATGCGGGTTTTATTCGCTGATGCTTTTTACTGGATAGCTTTACTTAATCCCAAGGATGAAAATTATCAAAGGGTCAAAGCTTTTAATAGCACCCTAGCTCAAACTCGCTTGGTTACAACCGATGAAGTTTTAACCGAGTTTCTCAATTTCTACTCTTCTTATAACTCTCAAATGCGAAAGAATGCAGTGGAGCGAATTGACGATATTTTGAATAATACAATGGTTCACGTTATCCCGCAAAAGCGTGAATCATTAATGGCAGGAATATCCTTGTACAAGCAACGTCTTGATAAAGGATATAGCCTGACCGATTGCATTTCTATGATAACTATGCGTCAACTAGAGATTAATGAAGTTTTAACCCATGATAAACACTTCAAGCAAGAAGGATTCATCATTTTATTCGAGTAAAAATTAATTGGCCTCCAATCAAGCTTTAGTTAACCCGGAACGAGTTGACTACCGTGGTTAATAAATCTTGGGCTTTTTGCCAACGTCTCTCGGTGGTAGAAACGTTAAAAGTATAAAGTTTATCTTTATTGATCACCACACTGGCTAGATTATGTCTGTCGCCCGTATTCGACCCTTTAATTTGATACTCTAAAAGATAATAATCTTTTTTATTGTTGTCTTGATGGGCTTCGGCGTTGATCAGGTCGATGTTGGGGTTAAGGACTTGTTTTTCTTTCAGGAAGCGATAACCCACCTCTGTGGGCGTACCTAAATCCGCTAGGGTTTTATTATCGGATACGTCGCTGATGATGACGCTGACGTTTTCGGTTTGCTCGATCAAATCGTGGAATACTATATCGACTCCGGGAGAGGAATTTTTCACGTTTACCGATACCCAGCCGGAGGGGTAGAGGAATTGGTATCCTTGGGCCCCATCGGTATAACTTTGTAATCCGGTAGTACCGTTGCTACAACTTGCTAAAATTAAACCCATAATTAAAATTAGTCGGGCGAGGAGTGATTTGATCATAAAAATTTTCACGGACGAACTATTGTATTTTATTCTATAAGGTTGACCCTACTATTAATAATGAGAAAGAATCGATCGATCTGTCAGTTTCTCGCTCTCACCCTCGCTGCTATGAGCGTCTCTACTTCCGTTTCCGCACAATCGGTATCCACTCCGGGGTCGAAAGAGCCGAATAGAGCGGTGGTGTTTTATAATCGGGGTGTGGATAAGTTGAATTCGGGAGATTATCAGGGCGCAATCGAACAATTTACCCAAGCCCTAAATCTTGAACCGAAGGACGCTGATGCCTATTACAATCGCGGTTACGCTCATTTAATTCTCGGCAAGTATGAAAGCGCGATCGATGATTACACTAAAGCTATCTCGGTTAATCCTAATTACGTCAACGCCTACGGTAATCGTTGCTATGTTTATTATCTAACTAAAAAGTATGGAGATGCGATCACCGATTGCTCTCAAGCGATCGCCCTCAATCCCGATTTCGCCGATTTTTATATCTATCGCGGCAACGCCCACGATGACTCTGGCGCTCACGAAGACGCAATCAAGGACTATAGCGACGCTTTAAAGTTATCTAATGTTCGGGGGAAAGAGCGGATTTTTTACAACCGCGCCCTCGCTTATAATCGTCTCGGTCAACACGAACAAGCTTTGAGCGACTATAACGAAAGCTTGCGCATTAATCCTCAATACGCCGAGTCACTTCATAATCGGGGCCTGACTTATTACAAACTCGGTAGACCTAAAGAAGCTCTTCAAGATTTAAGACAGGCTTCTCAAGCGGCGGCCCAACAAGGCAAATCGGCAATGTCACAGAAGTCTTTAAGTGCGCTCGAGGCGATGCAAAAACCGAACTGAGATGGATTTAGAACTCAGAAGTGAGAAATGAGTGGTGAGTATGTGCGCTAGCTCGATCCCCCTCTCTTCTCTCTTCTCTCTACATTATCGGGCTTGAGAAGCGTAAACAGCTACCGCCATCACGCCCACGACTAAAATAGCGGCTAAAACCCCTAAAATAATATAATTACGTTTTTGATTAGTATCTGGAGGTGCTGCTTCATAAACTTTAGGCTCTTTAGCAAAGTTATTTAAGCGTCCACCTTCTTCGGTAGTATAGGGCATGATCAAACCTCAATATGAATATTTGTTAACCAATATGGCTTTCTCTTGACATATTACAACAATTTGTAACAAAAGTGAATTATTACTCATTCTCTATGTGTTATCAACAAGTTTTTATTTTATATAACGGAGAAGGAGGGATTCGAACCCTCGGTACGGCCTTACGATCCGTACAACAGATTAGCAATCTGCCGCTTTCAACCACTCAGCCACCTCTCCAGATAGCAGAATTACATCATAGCATAGGAACTTTCAATAGAAAAGTACCTGCCTTAAAAAAGGCTAGAATCGTTCTCTAGCCCCGCTGGAAATAACTTATTCTAGAAAATAATTTACCCCGGCGTGCCCACTTGGGGGAGGCCCATACTGTAATTTAAAGCTCTAGAGTCGAGATTGTAACTTATTTCACCTTTGAGGAGGAGCGATCGCAAAAGATGTTCTAATTCAGAACCGATGCGGCGTAAATTATACTCGGTTAGATCCTCGCCATTGTAAGACTCTACCAGCTCATCGAAGCGGCGGTAAACTTTCGCTAAAGCCACCTCATCCCAGATAAATTCATTATCGGGGTCGATGTCGAGAGTGAGAACGTTGTCACTGGGTGCTAATTCGTTATTTTCGATCTCTGCCGTATAAATACGTACATGACGGGTAGTTGACTTCAATAGCATGGCAATGGCTAAAAATAAATTAGATATTAAGATTCTGCCATATAATTTAAGACCAAGGATCGGGAAGAGAGCGAAAAGAAGAATTGACTTCCCAACCGGAAGAACCATCCTCGAAACTCTCGGAAACAACAGTCTCCTTACTCATATCCAATTCTTCTTTTAATTCATTCCATTCGCCGGGGTCGGTCAATTCCTCATAGATGGGGTTACGATGGTCAGAAACGATCGTTTCCTTATCATAAGAAAAATCTACCATAGTAGCTGAGGCGGCCCTTTCTTCCGGCTCTTCCAAGGGAATTTCCGGTATTTCCTGAGATATAGATGGTTCTTCGAGTAATCCTAAATCTTGTTTGAGCGATTGTAACTCCTTCATCGCTGAAGCTATGAGAGTTTCTAGACTCTGTACCCTTTTAATGATTTGCGGCGGCATAAGTTCCGGAGCGATTTCCGCCGTCGCTTCTTCGTTGGTGTCACCGATGATCCTTTCTATTTCCTCGAAAGTGGTGTCACCGCGGGTGACTAACTCTAGAGCGTAATTTAAAAGGGATTTAAAACCATCTGCGATCGCCATCCGCTTCATCATTGCCGTATCGAGGTCATGACCGATCATGCCCTGTAATCTGGGAGTGATTCGCAACACCTCATAAACACCCACTTGGCCGTAATAACCCACACCGTTACACTGACGGCACAATCTGCCCCGCTCCCTAGCTTGTTCAATCTCGTTATTATTGAGAGTATTGGCCCTATAGATAGTATGTTGTTTCAACTTCTCGGCAGAAAGTCTGTAGACTTTAATTTCTTCCGGGCCCGGTTGATGTTTGAGGCGACAGGTAGGGCAAACCCGGCGGAGGAGACGCTGATTGATCAAACCGATGAGAGCTTGGGCGATGGTAGAAGATTCCACGCCGCTTTTATTGAGACGTACCAGAGCTGCGCTCACATCGTTGATCGGTAAACTAGAGATAATCAGATGGCCCTTTAAAGCCGCATCGACGGCAGCCGTTACCGTCGTGGCTTCTTCTAGACGATCGATCCCGATAATATCCACATCTTGATTCAAAAACGAGTCGATCATCGATTCATAATTCATCCCCTGACGGGGATTGATTTCTACTTGGGTGATGCCATCGATCGTGCGTTCGATCGGATCTTCTAAAGTGGATATATTCACCCCATCTTGATTGCGATGGGTCAGTAGAGAATAAAAAGTTGTCGATACACCCGAACCCGTAGGCGCTGTCAACAATAACAAACCCGCCTTTCGCTCTAACATTTGCTCGATTTGCTTTCTAGTTTCCGGGATAAGAATTAACTTTTCCAGGGTATCTATATCTGATTTATAGTCCACCACTTTAATTAACAGTTTTTCCCCGTGATTGGTGGGTAAAGTATGCACCCAAAAATCTACCCGTCTACCCGAAAAAGTTCTTTGCATTTTTCCTTTTTGAGGCTTGAGGCGTTGGGTAATATCCAACTCCGCCCCCAATTTCAACCGAGAAATTACCGCACCGCTGATTTCTTTAGAGATAGGATTAAAGCCGGGGCAAATTTTACCATCCTGACGGAACTTAACTAAAAGTTGTGTTTCCTGTGGCTCTATATGAATCTCCGAGGCACGATTTTCTATGGCGGCCACAAGAATATTATTAACTAGGGTAATAACGGGGCCTTGATTGCTTTGATTGATCAAGTTTAAATCTTCATCGGGTTCGTCGCGGCGCAAAGCGGGGCCGTGATTATCTTCAAAAATATCGGTAACATCTACTAAAGTTTCTAATTCCTGTTCTCCTAAAGCTCTAGTTTGAGTTGCAACACCCAGTTTACGGATACGATATTTTTCCATTAACCCGTTGTAGTCTTGGAGAGAAATAACCCGGCGATCAAATTGTAAATCTTTCATCCTCAAGATTCTTTTCAAATCATCCAAAGACTCTTTTTTACCAGGGTTTACCATCGCCAAGACGAGGCTCTGTACGGGAGAATTTTGATAGCTCAAGGGAATTATTTGGTAACGTCTACAAATATCGAAAGGTATTAAAGTTTTAAATAAAGTTTCTATTTTTTCCCAGTCAATTGTATCTGTTTCCGGGTCAATAATTTCTACACCGTGGAGAATTTTGAGATTAAATAAATGATCTTGACGATGCTGACGAACTAACTCCGGGGGTAGAGGACGACCCGTTACGGCCTGCAATAAATCCAATAGGGGGCGGTTACTTTTGCGCTTTTCGATCAATACCTGTTGTAATTGGGGAAGTGTGATATACCCTGACTGTATTAATTTGTTGGCAAAAGGCGGCAGGGTTAGGGGTGCATCATTCGGCATCTGTTTTAATCCAGTGATAAAGCTTACCTAGTATTCTTAGAATTCCCATATAGATAGGTAGATGTATCATAAAACCCCGATTTTTTTGGGGGAGAGGGTAAAAAGCTTTAAAGTGGGATTTCATACTACACTATGCCAATAAGATAAAGTTTATGTTTACCCATTCAAGATGAAACGTCGTCAATTCGTAGCCTATTCAGGTTTAGGAGTCGCTAGTTTCGCGTTTGCGGCTTGTGGAAACGTGAAAAATCCTCTCGCCCCCAACCAAGATAAGATCGATCTGGGAAAAGTAGAGAAAGATTCCCTTACCCTTGGCTTCGTTCCTAGTAACGACGCTGCCCCTTTGATCGTGGCCACCCAGAAAGGGTTTTTTGAACGTTACGGTTTGAAAGTGACTCTCAAACGGTTTAACACTTGGGGCGAGATAGAATCCGGGTTATTGGGTTGGCAATTGGACGCGGCCCAGACTTTATACGCTATGCCCCTACTGGCGAGGTTAGGCAAAAAACAGGCGGCGATGATCTCTCTGATGAATCTCAACGGCAATGGTAGCGCCATTACCTTGAGTCAGAAACTCTGGCGCAAAGGTATCCGCCCCGGCAATTGGTACGTTAACTTTAACGAATTCACCGATTCTGTATACAAGATTATTAACAAGCGGAGTCAACCATTGGTTTTTGCCACAGAAGCAGACACTGCCATAGAAAGTTATCTGTATCGATACTGGTGGGCGAGTATGGGACTTGAACCTGGAAAAGATCTAAAATTAGAAACGATCGCTCCCTCGCAATTGATTCATAAATTACAAGCGGGTACTATAAATGGTTATGGAGTTTCCGAGCCGTGGAATCAGTTGGCGGTGACTGGGAAACTCGGATTTATACCCTATCTTAGCCGCGACATCTGGAAGGGTCATCCCAATAAAGTATTAGGAACCATGCAGGGATGGGCCGATAAATATCCTACCTCAGCTAGAGCTTTAGTAGCCGCTTTGATCGAAGCTTGCCGCTGGTGCGATGTACCGGAAAATCGCCCCGAATTGGCACAAATTCTGAGCGGTAAACCCTATGTCAATCAACCCGCCAACCTTATCACGGGGTCTTTAGGGGGTGATTATAAGTTGGAAAAATTAGACGATGGAGGCGGTCAAAGTAAGAGTATTCCTGATATGAATATCTATAATTATCGCTCTACAAATTATTTAAAACCACCCGATAATATTAACTACCCGTGGCGTTCTCAAGGTATTTGGGTATTAACGCAGATGATCCGCTGGGGCACATTGGGTTTATCAGAATATCCCGCCGATGGCGATAAAATTATCGATAAAACTTATCCCGTGACCGTTTATAAAGACGCGGCAAAACACTTGAATATTCCCCTACCTAAAGAGCGAATGAGAAAAGAACCTGGCACATCGTTCATCGACGGGCGCGGTTTTGACCCCAGTGAGCCGGTAGCATATTTGAATCAATTTGAAATACGATCGACGTGAGGTGACTAGTCGGTTGAACTCTTAAGAAATAAACCTTATATAACCACGATCGTGATCCGGTATCGGAAAATAGAAATAAGTATCGTTACTTTTTAACTATCCATGCCAGCTAAAACGCTACAGTATGCTTATTTCCCAGGGTGTGTGGCCCAGGGTGCTTGCCGGGAATTATATCTATCCACAGGAGCTTTAACTCAAGCTTTAGGTATAGAATTGATCGAACTGAAAAAAGCAGCCTGTTGCGGTTCAGGAACCTATAAAGAAGATTCTCAACTTTTAGAAGATACCGTCAATGCCCGTAATATCGCCTTAGCGGAATCCCTGAATTTACCCCTGTTAACTCATTGCAGCACCTGTCAGGGGGTTATCGGCGCGGTCGATGAAAGACTCAAGGAAGCGAAAGTAGAAAATCCTCACTATCTAGAACAGGTTAACGGTTATCTAGAAAAAGAGCATTGTTCCCCTTATCAAGGTACTACGGAAGTGAAACACCTTCTTTGGGCTTTAGTGGGAGATTACGGTCTCGATAATCTCCGGGAGAAAGTCACGAGAAAATTAACGGGTTTGAAGTGCGCCGCCTTCTACGGTTGTTATCTGCTACGGGCGCAAAAATCCCTACCCTACGATGATCCCATAAATCCGAAATCGATGGAACAGGTTTTTCAAGCTATCGGCGCAGAACCTGTATACTACTCCGGCCGTACTCAATGTTGCGGCTGGCCTCTATCTAGTTACGCGGCCACGCAATCTTTTACTATGGCAGGTAGTCACATTCAATCGGCTATCGATGGGGGGGCCGATTGCTTGGTGACTCCTTGCCCGTTGTGTCATTTGAATTTGGATTCAAGACAGCCAGAGGTAGAAAAAGTTATAGGCAAAAAGTTAGGTTTACCCGTCTTACATTTACCCCAATTAGTAGGTTTATCTTTGGGCATCGAACCCCGTAAATTAGGTCTTGATCGTCATGTAGTATCGACTAAGTCCGTACTGAAAAAATTGGGTTATTAATAATAATTCTTGCTCACCTAATAAGGTTCACAATTATAAACCATTACCGATCAAGATAAAAGGGGCCCAATAATAGGGATGATCTAATCGACTCTGTACAGCCGCAGAAACTCCCATATTTTTTCCTTCCACTCGTAAACCCCTTCCATCTCCCGTGGGGTTTTTATCGCCGTTGATAAGGCTCATCTGCGCTTGTCTTAAAGCCTCCACTTTAGATAATTTCTTCGTCTCCAAAAACTTATAAAAATTATTCATCAGTAACTGAGTACCACCGTCATCCACCGTCCATAAAGAAGCGATAGTGGCTCTCGCCCCCGCATTCTGCATCAAGTAACCGAAACCGAGGATTTCTTCGCCGTTGCCCAATTCTCCGCCCACAGCAGTCTCACAGGCACTCAACACCACTAAATCTACATTCGTCATCAGCCAGGTATCGTGGACTTCCGAGAGGGTGGCTTGATCGCCATTACCGAATAAAATAAAAGAATCATCGGGACTACCCGGGACGAAAGCCGCGTGAGTGGCCAGATGGATGACCGAATAGTCATCCAATCGAGAAACGGTACTATCTTTACTGAATTGACCGTCGAGTAATCTAGTTGTATTCGGTACTTCGGTGGATAAATTATCCACTTCCACTTTAGCGAAAGGTAATCCTGCCAAATTAAATTGACGGGCCCCCACCTTCACGAGAAATTTGCCTTGGGTGAAGGCCCCGGCTAACACTTTGAGATCTGTTTGGGGGCGAGTATTGAAATCGGTTAAACTAGCCGCGGTGATATAGTTCACGGCGTAACGCTGAATTAACCACCCTGTGCCGTCATAGAGGGCGGCTAGAGGTACGTAGCGCAGTTGACTGTCGGGGGCATAAATTAGAGTTTTCGTGCCGGCCGCTTTCAGGTCTTTCTCTAGGGGTTGAATCAACCAGTCGTATAATTGCTTTCCTGGTGTTTTTGCGTCTTTACTTGGGTCTGTTAAGGCTTGCCGGAATTGTAATATTACCCGGTTCAAATCGGTTTTCTTGACGTTGACGGTGCGCCGAATCGGGGCACTATCGGGGGTGACGAGGATTAATTCCAAACGATCGTCTAAGATCAGGGGATACAGTAAAGCCGCGTTAGCCTGTAAGCGTTTGAGATTGTCGGAAAGATTGCGGAGACTCGTTAAGTTGACATTCTGGTCTTTAGCGCTCTGACTTAATTGCTTGGTATAGTTAACAATATCGGGGCGGCGGGTGAACTCGACGTATTGTTTGACTAACTTTTGTTGTTCTGTCACCAGTTCGGCGATTCTCTGTTTTTGGAGTTCTGTACGTCCTGATTCGGGAATCTGTCGCAATTGACTTAGTTCCTGTCCGACTTTAATGCCTCTATCTTGTAACTTATTATATTCGTCGAGGATTTTCGTTTCACCAGGTAGGTTATCGATTCCCTCTTGGGTGTTGGCGTTACCGCGCACGTTACTGAGATAGTCGTCTAATTCTTGCACTTTTAAAAGGTCGAGGACTCTCTGGGCTTCTAAGACTCGATCGAGCTGTAGTAATATGTCTGCCAAGCGCCGATAAGTGTGAGAAATAGTATCCACGTAGGACTGTTGTTGTACTTGCGATAAACTGCGGATATTCTGGCGGATATTTTCATAGGTATTGACCGATTGTTTGAAGAAGAATACCGCTAACTGTGGAGAGCCTTGTTTTTCCCACACTATCCCCAAGTTATTTAATATAGTCCCTTCTAATTCTTGATTTTTGATCGCTCTACTGATCACTAGAGCCTGCTGGAAGTATTCGAGTGTCTTTTGATAATCTTGTTTGTCAAAATAGCTATAGCCGATATTATTTATTGCTCTCGCTTCTGTGTCTTTATCCCCTATGGAGCGAGCTATTGTCAAGGCTTTCTCGTAATTTTCCACGGCTTTATCTTTCTGTCCTAAATTTTCGTAGGCGTTGCCTAGATTATTGGTAGCTTTCGCTTCTGAAGCCACATTGCCAATTTCGTGATTGAGAGTTAAAGACTGCTGGAAATATTTTAAAGATTCTTCATATTGTTTCTGATCGAAGTAGATAAAACCTATGTTATTCAAGCTAGTGCTGACACCAGATTTGTCTCCGATTTTTTGCCGTAACTGCAAGGCTTGCTGATAATACTTCAAGGCTTCTTGATTCTGTCCTAAAGTATTGTGAATGATCCCCATATTATTGAGACTAACACCGACTGCGTATTGATCTCCCATAGCTTGGGAAATTTTCAGGGATTTTTCATAAGCCTCCAGAGCTTTACTATACTGACCTAAACTGGTATACACCACGCCGAAATTATTGAGTATGGTGGCTTGTCCGGCTCGATCGTTTATATTGGTAGCTAGAAGGAGAGCTTTATCGAAATACTCTAAGGCTTTATGGGACTCTCCTAAATTTTGATAAGTTTCCCCTAAATTAGCCAGTACCGTATTTTCCGCGTAGCGGCTACCAATTTTCTGAGCGATGACCAAAGCTTTTTCATAATACTCCAGGGCTTGTTGATAATTGCCCTGATTGCGGGAAAGATTACCCAGATTGTTGAAAACGGTGCTGACTTCTCCTTGATTGCCTATGGCGCTTTGTATGTTTAAAGCCTGCTGGTAATAGTTAAGGGCTTGGCTATAATTGCCTAATTTACTATAGACAGTGGCGATATTATTGAGAGCGCTGCCTTGATTAGCTTTGTCTCCCGCGGCAACTAATATGGTCAAGGCTTTCTGGTAGTATTCCAAGGCGGTAGGATAATCGCCCAACTTATCATAGATATTGCCTAAATTATTTAAACTTATGCCTATTAAAGGTTTATAACCCAAGGTTTCTAAAATCTTGAAGGACTTTTGAAAGTAATCTAAAGCCTTCTGGTAATCGCCTAAGTTGACGTAGACTGCACCGATATTATTGAGAGTGATGCTTTCACTTCCCTTATCATTATTTCCTGCTACTAAAGACAGAGCCGCTTCATAATTGGAGAGAGCGGTTTTATAATCTCCCATCTTGTCATAGGTATTACCGATATTATTGAGAGTGATAGCTTCGCCGTTTTTATCTCCCTGCTCTTTACTCAAGTTTAAAGCTTGTTCATAATAGACCAAAGCGGTTTTATAATCTCCCTGTTTATTATAAATACCGCCGATATTATTGAGGCTGATTTTTTCTCCAGGTTTATCCCCTATACTTTCAGAGATCCCTAGAGACTGTTTATAAAAATTGATCGCTTTTTTATAGTCTCCTAAATTATCGTACAACGACCCAATATTATTGAGCGTCGTCTTTTCACCATTTCTATCTCCCGCTTTACGGGTGATCAGTAAAGATTGGTTGTAATAATCTAAAGCTTTAGTAGTATTGCCCATGTTGCTATAGATCAGACCGAGATTATTCAAGGTTATACTTTGACCCAACGAATCATTAATCTCTCGGGAGATAGCCAAAGATTTTTCAAAATATTCTAAAGCTTTTTTCGAGTCTCCTAAATTGGTGTAGATAACGCCTATATTACTGAGATTGGTTTTTTCCCCCGAACGATCGCTCAACTCTTGGGAAATTTTTAAAGATCTGGTGAAATAGTCGAGAGCTTTGCTGTATTGACCCAAATTTATATATATATTACCGATATTATTAATCGTGGTACTTTCGTTTTTGCGAATCGATTCCCGTTCTTCCTTAGAACTAGTTCGGGACATTTTTTCGAGAATAACCAAGGCTCGATCGTACAGATCTAAAGCCTGTTGATTCTGCCCCAATAAATTATAAATATTCCCCAAGCCGTTGAGAGTCAGTACCTCACCCCCCCCATTATTAATCTCTTGGGAAATAGCGAGAGATTCTTCAAAAGCTTTGATGGCACTTTGATAATCACCCAAGCGATAATAGCCGATACCGATACTGCGTAATATACTATCTTCCCACGCCCTTAACTTGGGGCGATTTTCTCGATCGGCAAAAGCGATTAACTGTCTGATAATAATCAAAGCTTGCTGATAGCTGGTAAGTCCTTCTTTAAATTGGGATTGATTGAATTGTCGCCCGCCTTGTTGGACTAACTTCGCCAATTGGGTTTGTTTATCTTCTACAGTTTGGGCGCTGACGATCGTCGGCGTGAGTATTAGCCAACCCGTCAAAAGGGGCAACCCAGAGGATAAACTTAAACAAACAGTTACCAAACCCAGGAGCTTCGGTCGAGAATCCATAGAAACTATTGTTAATCAGCGTGTATTATCTATAGTAGGATAAGACTCCTCCGAATAACGTTTCGTTACCCGAATGGTAACTAGAAAACTTAAATGAAATCAGAAGACATAGCGATTAAAAGAATCCTTGATGCCAATTTAGACAGGGCGAGAGAAGGTTTGAGAATCATCGAGGAATGGTGTCGTTTTGGCTTGAACGATCGAGTCTTGGCTAACGAGTGTAAAGAAATGCGGCAGGTTATAGCCCTCTCGCACCGGGATGAACTGAGAGTAGCCCGCGATACACCCTCTGACCCTGGAACCATGTTAACCCATCCCGAAGAAGAGAGGCGGGAAAATCTCCAAGCTTTGTTACGGGCTAATCTTTGCCGGGTGCAGGAGGCGTTAAGAGTGATAGAAGAATACGGCAAACTATACGACCCTTCTATGGGAACTATATTTAAAGAGTTGCGCTATCGGGTTTACACTTTAGAAAGTGCTTTATTGTCCCAACCCCTTAAATCATCCCTCCATGATTACGGTTTATATCTCGTCACTTCCCCGGATAACAACTTACTAGAGACGGTAGAATCGGCTCTCGAGGGCGGGTTAAAGTTAGTGCAGTACCGGGATAAAAAGGGCGATGATCTGAGCCGATTCGCTAACGCGCGAAAACTCCGTCATCTCTGTCATCAGTATGGCGCGTTATTGATCATCAACGATCGTATTGATCTAGCGGCGAGCGTAGATGCCGACGGTATTCACCTGGGGCAACAGGATTTACCCGTGGCTACCGCGAGAGCGATATTGGGTGATAACAAGATTATCGGTCGTTCTACCACTAACCCCCAAGAGATGGCTAAAGCTTTAGAAGAGAAAGCCGATTATATTGGAGTCGGCCCGGTTTATTCTACTCCCACCAAACCAGGTAAAGCGGAAACCGGTTTAAACTACGTGAGTTATGCTAGAGAACATTGTCCTATACCTTGGTTCGCGATCGGCGGTATCGACCTGGATAATTTACAAGCCGTTATCGATGCCGGGGCGCGACAGGTAGCGGTAGTTCGCGCTATCATGCAAAGCGATGACCCTAAATCTGTTACCGGTCAATTTTTGTCTCGATTATCTTCCACTTATGTCTGAAATTACCCTTCTAGTTAACGGCAAACTCCAAACCTGCGCGGCCGATTTTAACCTGCCGCAACTTTTAGAGTCTCTGGGTTTAAATCCCCGTTTGATAGCGGTGGAATACAATGGGGAAATATTGCACCGTCAATTTTGGCAGGATACCAAGATGCAGGCGGGTGATAAATTGGAAATCGTCACTATTGTCGGGGGTGGTTAATGGACAGACGCAGGCAGAAACTTTAATAAGATACATTCCCAAACTAGGCGGGGTTGTGCGTAACTTAATAATGACCCCCGCGCCCCTTCTAAATGTTTAATCATCTCCTGGTCTTTATATTTTTTCCAGAAACAATATTGTAGATAGTTGATGAGATGAATTTGCGTTTCCGTATCGAGATGATTGGTGATGTTTTTCGCTAAATTCATTAGTTGTAGGGGTTGACTCGGTAAATCCAAGAGAGAATTGCGCAGGTCTTCGGGAATCGTTTCTAAGGTTTCCGAAATATTAATCGCTTCTCCGGGGCTACCTTGAGCCAGACCGATGATTTCTTCCTGTTCGAGAATGAAACCGTAACCTTGCTTTTTCAATACTTCTTTCAGTGCCGATTCCGAGAGACGATAGAAGGGTACGCGTTGACACCGGGATACGAGGGTGGGTAATAAGCTTTCCGTGGCGGGGGCGATGAGGATCAATGTGGCTCTACCTGGTTCTTCGAGGGTTTTTAACAGGGCGTTGGCCGCCCCTTCCGTCATCGTCTCGGCTGATTCTATCACCACCATCGCTCTCTCTGATTCCAGGGGCGGCCGGCTTAAAAACCGTCCGATTTCTCGCACTTGTTCGATTCTGATTCCTGGCGGTGACTTTCTTTTCAAGCCCGCTTCTATGGCTTGCTCTAAAGTGAAAAATTCTCCTTTATACTGGTAAGTAGGCTCGATCCAGAGTAGATCGGGATGATTACCTTCCTCGATCTTTTTTTGTTGTAAAGCTTTCTCGAAGTCGGCTTTATTCACACAGAGAAGATGGTGACAGAAACATTTAGCCGTTAACTTGCGTCCTATACCGTTAGCACCGACGAATAAATAAGCTGGTGCGATCGATTTTAGTTCTAAACTTCTCTCTAGTAACTCGATCGCTTGATTCTGTCCGACAATTTTTGACCATTCCATAGAAAACCTTTTTAAAATAGTAATTAATTATGGCCCGTTACGTCTGCTCTTACTTGGTGAAAATATCTTTAGAAGAACTAAAACCCATGTTGAATGAAGTGTTACAGTTTTGCAGTTTCGATGTGATCTATCATACGATCGATTATATAATGGCGCGGGAAGTACCGGGTAAAGTCTTATTTTCTAAATTAGTAACCATAGAAGTTCTCATCGACAGTACCACGGCCACAGCTAAAGGAATACAGGTTAATCTAGTGGTTAAAAACGATGAATTGCCCTTACAAACTCAAAATCATTGTCGGCAAATGTTCGATAAATTGCAAAAAATTCTTTCAGAAGACCACCAGTGGAAATTAATAGCCAATGTGCCAGCCTAAAATAATCCGGTAGTATCTTCATCTTCGTCGCCGAATTCCATTATCGAAGGGTCTAAGAGAGTGACATCGAGGACATTGCCATCGGAATAAGTAATCTTGCCATCGATCTCGATATATTGATAAATAGCGAAAACTTGGGGGCCAAAAACGATTTCATCGCCGTGACGCAGTTTGTGAGCTTCTATTTTCTTGCCATTGACCAATAAACCGTTAGCACTGATCCGCTCTTTGCCATCACCGTCGATAAGCCGATAATAGCTCGAGCCACTGTGATCGAGGCAACGCTCTAAAGTGGCGTGATAACGGGAAACGAAGCGGGATTGGAGATGGATCTTACATCCTGGAGAACGTCCAAGGGAATAATAAACATCCCTGAGAACAAGTTTTCGTCTACCTTTCTCATCTTCGATAATTAAAAAATGTTGCTTTTGAATAAGTTCGGTGATATTAGTCATCTTGATTTATGGTTAGGGAATTGACGGCGTAGGAGCAATGAATTAGTAACCACTATAATCGAACTGGTGGCCATCAAGGCCCCCGATAGAGCGGGACTTAATAGTAAGCCAAAATGAGGTAATAAAGCGCCCCCGGCGATAGGAATACCGCAGAGATTATAACCCAAGGCCCAAAATAAATTTTGACGAATTTTCTGATAAGTTTTTAAACTTAATTCTATAGATTCAACAATAGATTCTAAACGATCGCCCATCAGCACGATCTTAGCAGTTTCCATGGCTACTTCCGTCCCACTTCCCAAACTTATGCCTACATCGGCTTGAGCCAGAGCGGGGGCATCATTAATTCCATCGCCCACCATTCCTACAACTCTGCCTTCTTTTTGGAGATTGTCAATAATATCAGCTTTGCCTCCTGGAGATACGCCCGCGTGAACTCGCTCGATCTCTAACTTATGACCGATGCTTTTAGCCACCCCTTCTGCATCTCCCGTCACTAACAATACCTGTAGCCCTAAATCCTGTAATCTTTTAACCGTTGACTTTGCTGATGGACGCAGTTGATCCTCTAAATAAATATTTCCTAAGCACTGCCCTGATTTACCCACATAGACGACGGTTTTCTCCCCATCTACCCCATCATTAAACTCGATACCCGCCGACTCTAAATAGCGTCGATTGCCCACATAAACTCTTTCCCCCTCTATTAAAGCCGATACACCTGAACCGGATCGGGTTTGAAAATCTTGAGCCATCAATAGGGGGAGATCGTAACTTTTGAACGCGTTTAAAATAGCTGTGCCTAGTGGGTGATTGGTGCCCTTTTCTACTGTGGCCGCTAACTGGAAAAGATACCCCGGTGGACAATGGTTTAAAGTTCGATAATCCACAACTTTCAGCTTACCCCGGGTTACAGTTCCCGTCTTGTCTAAAACGATCGTATCGAGACGATGAACTTGTTCTAAAACATCACCGCCCTTGATCAATAATCCTTTTTGAGCGCCCAAACCCGTTCCCACTAATATAGCCGTGGGAGTAGCCAAACCGAGGGCACAAGGGCAAGCTATGACTAAAACCGATATAGCTAGTTTCAGGCTTAATATTAACCCCGATGTGTGCATAACCATACCATCGTGATTGTTATTTAAAACCCAGGGAAACCAATAAACGCCGAAGAAGTTCCAGAAACAAAATACCCCGGCGGCGATCGTCATAACCCCGTAGGAAAAATAACCCGCCACCGTATCCGCTAATTTCTGAATCGGGGCTTTATTAACTTGAGCGTTTTCCACGGAAGCGATGATCTTAGCCAGAGTCGTATCTGTGCCCACACCGGTTGCCGCAATCACGATCGCACCCGATAGATTGATCGTACCACCGATAACTCCCGCCTCTATACCTTTAACTACCGGTAAGGACTCCCCCGTCAACAGGGATTCATCCACGGTAGTCTCGCCGGTGATAATCTTACCGTCCACCGGCACTTTCTCCCCGGGTAAAACTCTCAACCACTCTCCGGGGCGCACTTTTTCCACGGGGATATTAATACCCCCGTCTAAATCCTCTGGATTACCTACCAGGTGGGCGTTCGGGGGTTGTAATTGCAGTAAAGCCCGCAAATCGTCACCGGCGCGGTTTCTCGCTCCTAATTCCAGGGCACGACCGAGTAAAATAAAACCCAATAACATCACCGGCTCATCGAAAAAGCATTCCCATCCGAGACGGGGAAAGAAGAAAGCGATCGAACTAGCCCCGTAAGCGCTGCCTGTGCCCAAACTCACCAGAGTATTCATATTGGGCATACCGTGACGCAATCCCCGCCAACCATCGATAAAAATATCCCGCCCCGGAACCAGTATAGCGATCGTAGCTAATAACCAATGAAACTCTATACTACTGAGAATCGGTATTCTCGGCCCCCCTATGTGGTGAAGATGACCGATGGAGGAGAAAATTAACAGCGAGAGGGCGATAATTAAATTGGTTCGAGGGGACGATCGATCTTCCCTCTCTCTTTTCGTAATTGTTTCCCCCGCCCGTAGTTCCGTGGGGAAGCCGATAGCCGTTAATTTTTCTGCCAGTTGTTGGGGCTGAATTTTTTCTGGTACGTATTGAATCACCGCCACTTCGGTTATCAAGTTAACGAGGGCCGAAGTTACACCCTGATTTTGTTGGAGTTGACGCTCTACTGCCTTAACACAGCCCGCGCATTTCATCCCCTTTACATCTAGGGTGGCAGTTTTCAATTCTAACTCTGGAGCAACTAACATAGATATAAGTTGGGAAATATTATGGGATCAAATTTAGTATTGATTGGTTTTTCGAGGCTAATTTTTGGGATTTTCTTCCACTCCATTTAATAAAGCTAGATCGTTTTCTACAGTAGCATTTTGAGATATGACAGGATGAGAAGAATTTTTAAAAATATCATCTACGCCTTTATTGTAATTAGAAACTATCGCTAAAAATGCACCGGCTAAAACATAGATCGGTAGCGGTAATATAAAACCTTTAATAGCTTCAAATAATTGCAGTGCAACGAATAGAAGGACAACAGTAACGAGCCAAACTTTCATAAATTGTTTTTACTTGGGAGTAGAGACGATAATAGGGTGGAACGATCGGATCTTGACAGTGAGGACAACAAAGTGAATACTAAGTTAACACGTTAATTACTATTCTAATAAAATTTCAACTCACCTACGATACACCCTGGAGAGCTATGAGCGAGTTTGATTATGATTTAATTATTATCGGTGCGGGCGTAGGGGGTCACGGTGCCGCCTTACACGCCGTTAAATGTGGTTTGAAAACCGCGATCATAGAAGCGAAGGATATGGGCGGCACCTGCGTCAATCGTGGCTGTATCCCGTCCAAAGCCCTGCTGGCAGCTTCAGGGCGAGTGAGAGAGTTAAGGGATAGTCATCATCTCGCTTCTCTGGGTATACAATTGGGTGCGGTTAACTTCGATCGTACCACCATCTCTGACCACGCTAATAACTTAGTGGGCAAAATTCGCGCCGACTTGACCAACAGTTTAAAGCGTCTGAAGGTCGATACTCTTCAAGGTTGGGGTAAAGTAGTCGATACCCACAAAGTGAGCGTCATCGGTGATAGCGGCGAGAAAGTTTATACCGCTAAAGACATTATGCTCTGTCCTGGGTCGATTCCCTTCGTACCACCAGGTATCGAAATCGATCATAAAACCGTCTTCACCAGCGATGAAGCGGTGAGACTAGAAACTCTCCCCCAATGGTTAGCCATTATCGGCAGCGGTTACATCGGTTTAGAATTTTCCGATATATACACCGCCCTCGGTTGTGAGGTGACGATGATCGAAGCCTTAGACAATTTAATGCCTGGATTTGACCCGGAGATTTCCAAAATCGCCGAGAGGGTATTAATCAAACCCAGAGATATAGAGACTTACGTGGGCGTGATTGCCAAAAGCGTTAAACCTGGTAATCCGGTGACGATCGAATTAGCCGACATGAAAACCAAAGAGACAATAGAAGTCTTAGAAGTAGATGCCTGTCTCGTAGCCACGGGGCGCATCCCCGCCACGAAAAATCTCGGTATAGAATCCGTGGGTGTGCAACTCGATAAGCGGGGTTATATTCCCGTTAACGACAAGATGCAAGTCCTCAAAGAAGGTCAACCCATCCCCCATCTCTGGGCCGTGGGCGACGCTACCGGTAAAATGATGTTAGCTCACGCGGCTTCCGGTCAAGGAGTCATAGCGGTAGAAAATATCTGTGGCAGAGAGAAAACCATTGACTATCGCTGTATCCCCGCAGCCGCTTTCACCCATCCCGAAATCAGTTATGTGGGCTTGACCGAGCCGCAAGCGGAAGCTTTAGGGAAAGAGGAAGGATTCAGCGTTACTTCCGTGAAAACCTATTTTAAAGGTAATTCTAAAGCCTTGGCCGAGGGAGAAACCGAGGGATTGGCTAAAGTGGTATACCGCCCCGATACGGGAGAGGTATTAGGGGTGCATATTATCGGCATCCACGCTTCTGATTTGATTCAAGAGGCGGCTAATGCGATCGCCAAAAGACAGAAAGTACAGGATTTGGCTTTCTATATTCATACCCACCCGACTCTTTCGGAAGTGTTAGACGAGGCTTACAAACGGGCGGAAGTTTCGCCCCAAGAAGCTGAACCCGCTATTAAACCCAAGCGGGGGAAGAAGGTGGGTTAGTTTTCGGGAATCTTTAACCACTAGCTACAGACTATTCTATGCTAGGGTTAAAGATTGTTTGCCAGATGTGGATACTCAAAAGTTTTCTCCAATATATTCGTTGATCGTTCCCGTTTATAACGAGGAAGAAACGCTCTTAGAACTGTACCGCCGGGTTAGTTCGGTGATGGATAGTCTCGATGGTGCGGGGGAATTAATTCTCGTCAATGATGGCAGTAGAGATAATTCCCTGTATTTAATGAGGGGATTACAACAGGATGACCCTAGAGTTTCTTATCTGGGTTTAGCCCGCAATTTCGGACACCAAACCGCCGTCACCGCCGGGTTAAATTTCGCAAGAGGTGAGGTGATAATCGTTCTCGATGCTGATTTGCAAGACCCCCCGGAGTTGATACCCCGAATGTTAGAAAAGTGGCGGCAGGGTTACGAGGTGGTTTACGCTCAAAGAACGAAAAGGAAAAAGGAAAGTTGGTTTAAACGTTATACGGCTTATATTTTTTATCGGTTGTTGAAAAGATTGGCTGACGTGGATATACCGGCGGATACGGGAGATTTTTGTTTGATGGATAGGCGGGTGGTGAATGTATTAAACCAGATGCCGGAGAGGAATCGTTATATCAGGGGTTTGAGGGCTTGGATCGGTTTCCGGCAGACGGCGGTGAAGTTTGAACGCGATCCTCGTTTCGCGGGGGAGGTGAAGTATACTTTCCGTAAGTCTTTATCCTTGGCTATTAATAGTTTGGTCTCCTTTTCTCGCGTGCCTTTGCGCCTATCTACCTATCTGGGTCTCCTCTCAGCGGGCTTATCTTTCATCATGGCTTTCTTGGTACTTTATTGGCGTTTATATCAGCCTAAATCACCAATCACGGGTTTTGCCACGATCATGATCGCTATATTTTTCTTGGGGTCGGTGCAGCTTATCAGTATCGGTATTCTAGGAGAGTATATCGGGCGTATTTATGAGGAGGTGAAGGGTAGACCTTTGTATACAATTTCCGAAATAGGTGGCTTTGATGAGAAACGATAATTTTCACTGACGAGTAAGATTCAAGTCAACTAACATTTTAGCGTAGGGGGTTTCGTGGAGGTGGGCTTTATTGACGGAACCGAATAAGGTTAGTTTTTGGGCTATTACTACCTCCATCGCGCTGATGGTTTCCCCGGCTACTTCTAATAAGTCTTTGGTTTCCCCGCCGCATATTTCTTCTTGTAATGACTGCATATAGGCTTGTCTGACTTCGGTGTTGACGTTGAATTTACATACTCCCAATTGTATCGACTGGCTGATCATGGCGGCGGGTAATCCAGACGCGCCGTGTAGGACTAAAGGGATGGGTAATAAATTTTTGATTTTCGCCAGTCTGGGGAAGTCTAATCGAGGTTGAGTTTTGTATTCCCCGTGAACGTTACCGATGGTCACGGCGAGAAAATCTACCCCGGTAGCGGCGACGAATTCCACCGCTTGTTCCGGGTCGGTCATTTTCGCTTCTTTTTCCGCTATGGTCAGCCCGTCTTCTGTGCCGCTGATTCTACCTATTTCCGCCTCTACTACCGCGCCGTACTCGTGGGCTAATCGGGTCATCTCTCTCGTGAAGGCTAGATTGTCTTTATATTGTAAATGGGAACCATCGGCCATAATCGATCGCATCCCCGCGCTCAAGGCTTGATATATATCTTTACTTTTGGTGCTGTGGTCGAGATGGACGGATATGGGAACCAAGGACGATCGAGCCGCTTCTAAACACATGGCTATTAATGTGGACTTGCCGTAGATCAACGCACTGGGGTGTATCTGTAACATGGCCGGGCTACGATGTTTTTCGGCGGCGTTAATGACGGCTTTCACCCCTTCCAGGTTGTACACGTTGAAAGCGCCGATGGCGTAAATATTTTTGCGGGCTGTCTCTAGAAGTTCTCGGGTTGAGGCGAGCATAATTTATCCTATATTGACCTATTGGCTATTATAGGACGAGGGTATTTTCATAAAAAATCTATCTTAGATTAATTGATACTTCTCTTGGGCTAACTTATACAATCTCCTCCACACCAAACGATTAGTTAATACCACCAGTAACGACATCACCCCCGTCGCCGCTAATAACAGAGGAAAATTACCTTTTTCTGTAGCCAGGGAAATCGTCGCCCCCAGTCCAGGTGTAGTGACAGTCTGCCCTTGAAATTTAATGTACTCGCTGACGATACTAGCGTTCCACGCACCCCCCACCGCGGTGATAATCCCGGTGATCAAATAGGGGAAGATACCAGGTAGGATTAATGTGCGCCAACGTTGAACCGTGGAGAGACGATATACCTTAGCCGCTTCAAATAATTCCGAGGGTATGGATTGGGCCCCGGCGATAACGTTAAAGAGTATGTACCACATCGTGCCCAGCATCATCAGAGCGATCGATCCTATCTGCAACCCGCCCCCCAGCCTGGCTAAAAATACCAACAACACCGGGAATAGGGCGGTAGCGGGTACGGAAGCGGCGATCTGTACGAGAGGCTGGAGAATCTGTGATAAACGGGGGTTGCGCCCGATCGCCACTCCCACCGGCACAGTCCATAATAGGGATAGTATCAAGGCCACGATCACTCTCATCGCCGTATATAGCGCCCCGACGATCACCTCTTGCCAGTCAGCGAAACTCAATTTCTGTAATAATATCGCCGCCTCCCAAGTTCCCCACAAGACTATGCCGCCGAATCCCGCCCCCAATATCCAACCGATCCATTTTCCCCAACTATCTTGACTTTTTACCTTTTTTATGGTATAACACGGAAGAAAAGCACGACCGAGGGTGCTATCAAGAGAGGCCGCAAAAGGAGACCAGAAGCGATCGACCAACACCCTTAAAGTAGGAGAGCGACGCAGGAAATCGAGAACGTGAGAGAAAGGCTCATTATCTGCCTCCACCGTCTCGTATTTGAACTTCTCCGCCCAAGCGATCAACGGTCGCCAGATGAAGAAATCGATCAGCACGATAACGGTGATCAGAACTCCCAGACCCCAGACGATCGATACCATATCCCCTTCATCGGCGGCTTTAGCCAGGAAAGATCCCAACCCGGGCAATTTAAAAGAGCGATTACCGAGAGTGAAAGATTCGATCGCTATCAGGAAAAACCAACCCCCGGCCACCGACATAACGCTATTCCACACCAAACCGATCACCCCGGCGGGTAATTCCAGAGTCCAGAAACGCTGCCAGAAATTGAGGCGGTAAACTTTAGAGGCTTCCAGAAGTTCGCGGGGGATATTGGAGAGGGATTGATAGAAACTGAAAGTCAGATTCCAGGTCATACCCGTGAAGATGAGAACGATCGCCGCCAGTTCGATACCGATTCTCTGACCTGGAAAGAGGGCGATTAAAGCTAGAACCACCCCAGGTAAAAAAGATAAAACCGGGATCGATTGCAATATGTCCAGAAGCGGTATGAGAATCTGGGAAGCTAACTGGGAACGATAGGCCGTATACGCGTAGATCACGCTGAAAAGTAAACTGAGAACGTAAGCGCTCACCATGCGTAACAAAGTTTGGGCCGTGTATCCTGGTAATACTGACGGGTCAGTTTGTATTTCCAGATTGGGGTAATAAGTCCCGGTGAAGTTAGAGGCGGTACGCACGATGATAAAAATTAAAGTGAGGGTGGCGAGAATGAGTAAAGTGTCTTGCCAGGACCAGGCGGAACGATCGATCGTTTTGTTTTCTGGAGTTAAGGGGCGGGTCATAAGCAGTCTCGAAGTTTATGTTTCGGATTGGTTGGCGGTGGCTAGAGGTCTATTTTCCTCTTCTTCCTCGATGAATATTTCCCCCGCCGGTTCGTCATAACTGTAGAGTTCGGCGTAACGCCCCCAATCGATCGCGGTTTTCATCTGTCTTTCCGCCTCGTGAGCGCTGAAATGATTGCCTAACAGATCGAGGATTAATTCTTCGGGGACGCGATTATTCTGCTTGGAGCGACAGAGATTATTGATCTGTTGGACGAGGCGAATATGTTGTAGTAATTGTTGACGGATGATCTGTTTCCTGAAATCGATATTACCCCCTATGAATTGATGGGCGATCGGTTTAAGATAAATATCCCCCTCCCGCAATTCGATCAAGTCCATGAACTTCGCCGCCTCGACGATAGGGAGAATATCGTCTACTTCTAACTGCAACTCCTGTCCGAGACGGTAGAGATCGCGATTGGATCTATCTTCTAATAATTCCAAGAAACCGGCGATCGAACCGATCCGCACCGATGGCAGGGCTTGGTATTTAGCGTTACTGGCTTTAGGGGTGCTGATGGTGGATTGAGGTTCCACGGTATCGAGGTCGGGGTTGGTGAGGATGGTATAAACCCGATCCACGAGCGCTTGGAAGTGGGGACTCTTGCGATCCCGGTAGTGTTTGAGGGTGACGGGAAAATCCGCGCGTATGCGTCCAGGATTGCGCCCCAAGACGATAATACGATCGGCCAAAATCACCGCTTCTTCGATCCCGTGGGTGACGATGAGGATAGATTGGGTGGGAATCCGTTTTTCCAGCCACAGATCCAGTAATTCTATCCGCAGGTTTTCCGCCGTCAGTACGTCTAAAGCCGAGAAAGGCTCGTCCATACAGAGTAATTCCGGTTCCACGGCAAGAGCGCGGGCGAAACCTACCCGCTGGCGCATCCCCCCGGATAATTCTTTCGGGTAAGCGTTTTCAAAACCATCGAGGCCGATCACGTCGATCATTTCTAAAGCTTTCGGTTCCCGCAGGTCACTGGGGATACCTTTAGCCTTGAGTCCCAATTCCACGTTTTCTAACACCGTCAGCCAGGGATAGAGAGCGAAACTTTGAAAAACGATCGCCACCCCTGGATTTAATCCCGTTAGTGGCCTGCCGCGGTACAGCACTTCACCCGTGGTGGGGGGATTCAATCCGGCAATTATCCGCATCAGCGTTGATTTACCCGAACCGGAGGGGCCTAATAAAGCGACGATCTCACCCCGACGCAATTCGAGACTGATGTTATCTAAAATACTAATTTGTTGCTTATTCGGTTGTATATAGGATTTACCGACGTTTTTTAAGGTAATAATCCCATCTGCTGCTGTCTTAATCGCCATAACAGCCCTATGTGAAGTGCATTCTCATTATGGCACGATCGAGAGACTAAGCCAGGTTAAATTCCCGAAGGGCGGGGTAAAAGTTGAGGTTTTCGTGACTCGAACGACTGAGTTTGATCAGAGCGAATCTCTGGCCCGGTGTGAGACTTTGCCACTGTTCCCAAGTTAAATTCACTGAAAATTCCGCCGCTTTCTCTTGCACGCTCGCAGGAATTATAGTGGGGTCGAGCCAGGGAGGGTGGGGGTCTATAGCTAATTCGGCCGCTTTCGTGCCAGTTTTCACCTGAATTAATCCTTGCAGATAATCTCGATAGTCTCTTACTTCCTCTTCACCCCTACAGGGTCGAGAAACTAAATTCTGTCGTTCATCGGCTGTTAATAAATTCCAGTGTTGTAATTTTAACTTGACCCCGCAGGTATCCAGCTTCAGCCGCACCCCCATGGGAATACAGCGTAGAGATTGCACGAAATCAGCTTCAAAAGCGAAAAAATCCGACATAACTAAATAGACCTAAAATGCTTCTATCCTATCGTTGGTGCTAGGGCAGGTGCTTCTTTTATTTTCGTTAAGGGATCAGTAACCGGAATTAACTGCACTGCACAGGCTTTTAATTCGGGTTGCCCGGAAATGGGGCAGGCGGCGGAGTGGCTGAGATTATTAGCCTCAGCACCTTCGGCCCATAAAAGGCCCCAGTGCATCGGTACGAATACACAACCTGGAGTGATAGCCCTAGTGATCAAAGCGGGAAAACGACACATCCCCCGGCGTGAGCTTATTTCTACCATTTGCCCCTCTTCTATTCCCAATCGGGTTGCGTCTTTAGGATGTATCTCCACAAAAGGATTAGGGTGCATTTTCTGGATTTTCTCGATGCGCCCGGTACGGGTCTGGGTGTGCCAATGACCGTATAATCTGCCGATAGTGAGAACGTAGGGATAATCGGAGTCGGGAGGCTCAGCTAAACCGTGGGAGTAGACGGGGGCGAATCTGGCTTTACCATCGGGGGTGTGAAAGCGTCGATCGGTGTATAAACGCTTCGTGGCTTTATGGGGTTGTTCCGCCGTACAAGGCCACTGTAGCGGCCCTTCCTTTTGGAGACGCTCGTAACTCATCCCCGTCATCTCGCAGGGTCTCCCCTCCGTAAAACTCATAAATTCCGAGTGAACTTCGGCCGAGTTCCTAAACGGGAAGTGTTGCCCGAAACCGAGACGGCGACCCACTTCTGCGAAGATTTCCCAATCGGCTTTAGCCTCGCCCGGGGCGGGGCGGAAAGCTTGACAGAGAGTAACGACGCGCTCGGAATTGGTCATAGTACCCGTTTTCTCTCCCCATTGGGCGGCGGGTAGAAGTAGATGGGCGTAGGCGGAGGTTTCCGTGGGGTAATAAGCGTCTTGATAAACCGTGAAAGGGGATTTGAGCAATGCCCGTTTCGTCCTTTCCAAATCCGGCATACTCACCGCGGGATTAGTGGCGGCAATCCACAGTAAACCCACTTCCTCGCTCTCCAAACCCGTGATCATTTGCCAAACACCCCGACCAGGTAGGGGGGAAATCTGCCCCGCCGGTAATCCCCATAATTTCTCCACCTCGTCCCGGTGAGCGGGGTTAATAACGCTACGATAACCAGGTAGTAGGTGGGATAATCCCCCCGCTTCTCTCCCTCCCATTGCGTTCGGTTGTCCCGTGAGGGAGAAAGGCCCAGCCCCAGGAACCCCGATATTACCCGTTAGTAGATGGAGATTGATGATAGAGCGTGCTTTGGCTGTGCCTTCGGAAGATTGATTGATGCCCATCGACCAGAGAGATAATACTTTTGTCGATCGGGCCCAGTATTGAGCAGCCTGTTCTAAATCTTCGACGCTGATACCGCAAGTTCGAGTTACTACTTCTGGCGGGTAATGACGGATAACTTCGGCGTATTCGGGGAAGCCGCCCGTACATTCAGCGATGAAATCACGATCGAATTTATCCCATTTCATTAATAAATGGGCGATGCCGTTGAGTAGGTCTATATCTGTCCCCGGATGGATGGCAAGATGAAGATCGGCTGCCTCGGCGGTTTTCGTCCGGCGGGGGTCAACGACGATCAGTTTCGCTTCAAGATTGCGTTTTAGATATTTATGAAGGCGATTGAAAACGATCGGGTGACATTCGGCGGTGTTGGTGCCGATGAGAAAGGCGCAGTCGGTTAATTCTAGGTCGTCGTAGCAACAGGGGGGGCCGTCGGCCCCGAAACTGCCGATGTAGGCGGAGACGGCGCTGGACATACACAGGCGCGAGTTAGCGTCAAAATTATTAGTGCCGAGACAGCCCTTGAGGAGTTTTTGGGCGATGTAGTAATCTTCGGTTTGGAATTGCCCCGAACCATACATACAGATGCCATCTACCCCGATAGTGGCGATCGTTCTCTGAATTTCCCCTATAATCCTGTTATAAGCTTCCTCCCAACTACAAGCCCGAAAATCTTCTCCTAAATTGTCCCGGAGCATCGGTGTGGTCAGTCGGTTTTTATCTAGGGATTGAGCCACCGTCGCCCCCTTGACGCACATCATACCCTGACTGGAGGGGTGGGCTTTATGGGCCGTCACTCTCGCCACGGCATCTCCCGCCGTCTGGGGTGTTACTTCTAAACCGCATCCTACTCCACAATAGGGGCAGAGGGTTTTGGTTGATGGGGACATAAACAGGTGAGCTTTGCTTGAGGACTTCTTTTAACATGGTCTTCAGATTTAATGGGAAAATTTGTAACTTTTATTACCCTTTTAGCAAACCATTGGAGAATAAGGATTGTTTTGATGCGAATTGTACATAAAAGAGCGGGGCCGATTACTTGTATACTGATTCTGTATCGATCGATGAGCAATATGAATTAATATTTTCCCCTCTCCCCACGGCACTCCATTAAATTTTTTTAATAATATTTTTCCACCCCGATCGAGCATGAAAATCGCAATTTTGTCTCAAGATGCTTCTCTGTATTCCACCAAAAGATTGAAGGAAGCAGGTGAAGCCAAAGGGCACCAGATGCGGGTGATCAATTACCTGCGCTGTTATATGAATATCACCTCCCATAAACCTAGCGTGGTTTACAACGGCAAAACCTTGGAAAGTTTCGACGCGATCATCCCTAGAATAGCCGCCTCGAAAACCTTCTACGGCACAGCGGTAGTGAGACAGTTCGAGGTGATGGGAGTTTTCAGCACTAACGACTCCCAAGCGATTTCGAGGGCGCGGGATAAGTTACGCTGTTTGCAGATATTGGCCCGCGAAGGAATCGGTCTCCCGGTGACGGGTTTCGCCCACGCCACCCAAGACATCGACGGTTTGATCGAAACCGTGGGTGGGGCCCCGGTAGTTATTAAACTTCTAGAAGGCACTCAAGGCATCGGCGTGGTGTTAGCGGAAACCCATCAAGCGGCTAAATCGGTAATCGAAGCTTTCCGGCAACTAGAGGCGAATATCCTAGTGCAGGAGTTCATCAAAGAAGCTGACAGTTCCGATTTACGTTGTTTCGTGGTGGATAACAAAGTGATAGCGGCGATGAAGCGTCAGGGGGCGGAGGGAGATTTTCGCTCTAATCTCCACCGCGGCGGCAAAGCAGAAAAGGTAAAATTAACCCCGGAGGAGCGTAGCACCGCTATCAGGGCGGCGAAGGCGATGGGTTTGCGGGTGGCGGGGGTGGATCTGTTACGATCGAATCACGGCCCCGTGGTGATAGAGGTGAATTCTTCCCCCGGCCTCGAAGGTATCGAAGCGGCGACGGGTGTGGATGTGGCGGCGAGAATTATCGATTTCGTGGCGAAAAACGCTATCTTAGGAGTAACGCGCGATCGGAATCAATTTTAACTACAGGTAATCGGGCAGATAGTGGATCATGCTATAGAAATCGCCGGGGAAATTATCGCTCCAGGAAAAAGGAAACGTTTAGATATTCCAGTGGGACATTTAGCGACACAAATACCTATAAATCTTCCCGTGATCGTCGTCAACGGTCAAGGGGCGGGGCCGAAACTCTGGTTGAGCGCGGCGATTCACGGTGATGAGATTAACGGTGTGGAAATCATCCGTCAGGTATTAGCCAGGGTACGCACTAAATATTTAGAGGGGACGATCATCGCCGTGCCGGTGGTGAATGTGTTCGGTTTCATCGAACAATCCCGCTATTTACCCGACAGGAGAGATCTTAATCGCTCTTTTCCAGGTTCTCCTAACGGCTCTCTGGCTTCTAGATTAGCTTACCTGTTCATGGAAGAAGTGGTCAAGCATAGCACTCACGGTATCGACCTCCATACCGCAGGCCAACCGCGAACCAATATGCCCCAGGTGCGGGCCAATCTTGAAGATGAAGCTACTTATAATTTCGCCCAGTCCTTCGGCGCGCCTTTATTAATCCATTCTTCTCATCGCGACGGGTCTTTACGCCAAGCGGCCGCCAGTAAGGGTATTCCCGTTTTATTATACGAGGGCGGGGAAGCTTTACGCTTTGACGGGTCTGCCATTCAAATCGGCGTGGAGGGGATTTTTCGGGCTATGGCTTACTTACAAATGTACCCCTATACTTCCACTTTGATCGATCGTAATTCGATCGAGGTGCGGGAGACTACATGGGTGCGGGCGAGTCGCGGCGGCGTGGTGCATCTGGGGGTATGTTTGGGGGAGAGGGTAAAGAAGCGGCAATCTTTGGGGATGATTACCGATGCTTTCGGTGAAGATAAAGTTAAAATTTCTTCCCCGGCAGACGGTATGGTTATCGGTCACGTCCAGAATCCTTTAGTCAATCAAGGCGACGCGATCGTTCAGTTGGCTAAATTCAATCTAACCATCTGATTAATTCTTTTTCAGCGGCTGAATTATGTTCATAGACTAAATAGCTATAAGCCACATTATCTATGGGGGTTTTGGACTCCCGCCACCATTTAAAAAACTCCGGGGCAGTGGTAATACCTACTAATTGATTCGCTTCGATAATTAAACGTTTAATAGGCTTTTCGTCGGTGTTGATAGTTTCTTCTCCCCTTTTAAGTACCATCTTCCCCGATTCCACTGTCACCAATGCAGAATCGGGATGTTTTTTCATATAGTCTTGCAGATAAATTTTATTCTGTCCCCAGTCTAGATTAGAGTCTGCTAATACCTTATAGCTCATGGTTCTATTAGTCACCAATTCATTGAAATAGGATATATAGTGAGGGAAATAAGAAAGGTTAGATAGCAGTAAATATATGAATAATACCACCACAAAAATTTTATAACGGCGGCGATGTTCGTGCCACATCAGAACGCTGCGGGCTGCCAAGATTATAAGAAACGGAAAGATCATCAATATGTATCTAATTCCTAATTGAGCGTTCATCAGGCTGAAACTAAGGGAATAGATAAATACGGGAAGAAGCAAAAAACTTTCATTCTGCCATATATTAAGTTCCTTCCTGTAGAAAAATAAACTCGATAAACCCAGAAATATAAAAATTTGTAGGGAGATGGGAACTTTAAATAGAAAAGCGATCGCATAATAGTCAAGGAATCCGTGTAATTTTCCCTTGGTAAATCCTATCTCACCTAAAAGATAAGAAGAACCGCTACCGAAACCCGATTCTTGTTTTGACTGGCCCATATCCAGACCTTGTAAATAAGCGTAAGGCAGGGGAACGGGCAGGGATTTCAGGATCGGGTTTTCCTGCAATTTTGTAAAAGTTTTACTGGTAAATTGATAGTCTTTTAAAGGTGTGAAACTTCTCTCGAAACTAAATCCTAAATTAATAATGAGCGTGGTAGTAATAATCAAGAAAATCATATAGAGACTCAGTTTCTTTAACCCTCGTGAGAAGGCATATATATTAATCTTTCCTAGAAACTTACTAATATATGGTTTAAAAAAACTCAGTCCCAGAATTAGATAAATAGGGATTAAATAAACGGACGTGAATCTAGATACTTGGGCTAAGGCGAAGAATATGATACTTAAACTCGCATTTCGTAGAGTTCGACATTGTAAATACTTCCAGAAATAATAAACGGCGATAAATACGGAAGCCGTACCCCATAAATCTTGAGTAACTAAGCGAGAGTGAGCGATAATATTCGGCTCCAGAATATACAAACCTATGGCTAAAAAAGCCGAGGGTAAACCGTAAAGTTCCCGTGACCATATAAATATATATATCGCCAAGATAGTAGAGATAAAAATAGTAGCCAACTTAGCCAGAAAAACTACATTTGAACCGGCGATCGATTCCGGTACGGAAACTATGCGAGGAAATATCTTATTAAGATACATACCGGTGAGAGTATTAATAGCCATAGCCGGTATGACATTTCTCTGGCTTAAATCTTCTCGCCCCCACTGGGCGGCTTTGCCCGTTAAAACCGCGTAGCCCGCATGATAGTGATAATCTTCGTCGTAGGTTAAAGTTTCTCGCAGGGGCAGAAGTAAACTACCGATATTCAACCCCAGAAAAATTATCAGAATTGCTATTAAAGCCCCTAACTGTTTAACCGTGAGGTGCAAGAATTTCATAGGGCGACGAATTCAGATATTATCTGCTGAAAATTTAACTGTGCCAGCTTCTCCACTAAAAATAATCCCGCTACGGAGTTACCTTGACGATCGAGGGGGGGACTATAACAGGCGATAACTCCTTGGTGGGGTACGATCGATAAAATGATCCCACTCACCCCCGATTTTGTCGACAAACCGGTTCGTCGATGGAACTCCCCAGAAGCTTCGTACAATCCACAACTGGCCATAATATCGATGACGAGACCGGTTTGCGGTGAGTTCGATTCAATCAGTAACAGACCCAACTTGATTAAATCGATAATAGTGCCCGATAGACAACAGATATGATTATAGGTTTCTAAAACGGTTTCCGGGTCGTGTAAACGATTATGAATGGTTAACTCCCTCACTAAATCCCTATTTCTCGGATTGGGTAGGGACTGTACCGATGTTAATACATCCTCGCTTAAAAACAGATTAGTACCTGCTTCTCGATCGAGCCAGCTACGGAGATTTTCACACCTAGCGCAGGGATTATCGCCAGGCAATAAATCCGTCAGGGCTAGGGCGCCGCTATTGATCATCGGATTCCTGGGAAAGCCCCCATCTTCTCGCAATTGCCGTAAGGAATTAAAAGGATAATCCGACGGCGTTTGACCTACCTTAGAGGCGATCGATCCGGGGTCAAATTCTTTCAGTAGGTAAAATAATAAGAAAGGTTTGATAACGCTCATCAAAGGAAAGGTTAATTCTTGACCTCCCGTAGTATATATACTATGGAAGGTGTCACCCACGGCTAAAGTAATCTGGTTTTGGCGATCGGGGGAGTTGAGAAAAGGAATATATTGAGGTAATTGTCCCGTGCGCGCTAACTGATGCGCTGACCTGAACCACTTGGACAAATTCATAGGAGAATGGAGTAATTATATTTATAGTGTCGTAGAGTATGTTATCGGTAAAAGAAGCCGAAGCGATCGTTTTAAATCTGGTCACGGCGCTACAAGAAACAGAAAGTATTAGTTTAGAAGGCGCCCACAAGAGGATCTTAGCTCGATCGATCAGCGGGCGTTCAGACTTTCCCTATTGGGATAACTCGGCCATGGATGGGTACGCGGTGCGGTACGAAGACGTGAAAACCCCTACCAGTCTGGAAATAATCGAAGAGATACCAGCGGGTAAACCCCCGGAAAAAGCCGTGGAAACCGGACAAGCAGCGAGAATATTCACCGGCAGCGTGATGCCTGACGGTGCCGATACGGTGGTGATGCAAGAAAACACTCTCAGAGAAAACGATCGCGTTTCCATCCTCACCCCACCCGAAAATACAGGGCAATTCGTGCGGAAAAAGGGGGATTACTATCGTCGTGGCGCACCCTTACTAACCCCTGGTATCGCCATCAATCCCCAAGAAATGGCGATTTTAGCCACGGCACAAGTAAAAACGCTCGATGTGTACAGACGACCGAAAGTAGCCATTTTCTCCACCGGGGACGAGTTGATCAGTCCTTACGACAGTTTGGGGCCGGGGCAGATAGTAGACTCGAATCAATACGCGCTGAGGGCATTCGTGGGCACAGTAGGCGGTATACCGGTACCTTTGGGAATTGTAAGTGATCGACCCGCCGCCTTACAAGCCACGATTTCAGCAGCGGTCAATAGTGCCGATATAGTCTTATCTACCGGCGGCGTATCCGTGGGAGATTATGACTATATAGAACAGATTCTCAAAGATTTAGGGGCGACAATTCATATTAACTCTGTGGCCATACAACCTGGAAAACCCCTCACCGTGGCCCGGTTTCCCAATGGTTGCGTTTATTTCGGTATACCAGGTAATCCCGTTTCCGCCCTGGTGTGTTGTTGGCGTTTCGTTCAACCCGCTTTGAAGAAACTCTGCGGATTGAAGGATAACTACAGCCCCATTTTTATCAACGCCAAAACCCTCGATTCATTACATTCTAAAGGTGAGAGAGAATTATATTTATGGGGGGACTTACGCACCATCGAGGGAGAATATCACTTCCAACTAGCATCGGGAAGTCACAATTCCGCTAATTTGATCCATTTAGGCGGCACTAATGCCCTAGCTGTAGTGGATGCGGGCATAACCCTGATTCCCGCCGGTGCGAATGTTAAAGTAATGCTAGCGCTTTAATCGAAAAAACTGATTTCAATTAGAATTAACATTGAATAAGCGTCAATAAGGACAGTAATAGCGATGGTAGCCAGTGATTCCCCTATACCTGTAGTGGTAAATGGTGCGGCGGGTAAGATGGGGCGAGAAGTGATTAAAGCCGTTTCGGGTTGCGAGGACATGAAACTGGTGGGGGCGGTAGATAGAAATCCCGCTTATCGGGGTCTGGATATAGGCGAGGTAGCCGGTTGCGGCCCCTTGGAAATTCCGATTCTCGATGATTTACAGAGTATACTCGTCATGGCCACCCAAGAGAAGGTACAGGGTGTGATGGTGGATTTCACCCACCCTAGCGGTGTCTACGATAACGTCAGAAGTGCGATCGCCTACGGGGTTCGTCCCGTGGTGGGCACTACCGGCTTATCCCCGGAGCAAATCCAAGATCTAGCCGATTTCGCCGAAAAAGCCAGCACCGGCGCTTTAGTAATCCCGAATTTCTCGATCGGTATGGTATTACTACAACAAGCCGCCGTTACCGCTTCCCAATACTTCGACCATGTGGAAATTATCGAATTACACCACGACCAGAAAGCCGATGCACCCAGCGGCACCGCCATTAAAACCGCCGAGATGCTCTCCGAATTAGGTAAGTCTTTCAACCCCCCGAAAGTCCAAGAGAAAGAAACAATTCCAGGAGTCAGGGGCGGGGTAATCGGGGAGAATATCCGCGTCCATAGCGTCAGGCTGCCAGGACTTATCGCCCATCAAGAGATGATCTTCGGTTCACCTGGGGAGATATACACCCTCCGCCACGACACGATCGATCGAGCCTGTTATATGCCAGGTGTGTTACTCTCGATTCGTAAGGTCACGCAATTGAAATCATTGATCTACGGATTAGAAAAAATCCTTTAACTATGTTAGTCCCCCTCACCCGTCAATCCTTCGAGCAAATGCTTCCCCTCACCGCTACCGGCCCCCAATACGCTTACTTTTGGGGCAACTGGTCGGATTTCTTGCGTCGTCTGCTGATCTCTATGGTTTCCTTGACCCTATTCTGGCTACTGGGTAAGTTATTCGGCGACGGTTTCCTGGCGATCAAGTTATTAATAGATATTATCGCCGGGATGTATTGGCTTTGGGCCCCCGTGTATTGGGCGGGCGTACGTAACGGTTCCTATCGTCGCCTGCCCTATTGCGGGTTCTGGCGGGGGCGGGTTTTGGACGCTTTTATCACCGAAGAATATGTGGGGCAAGAAGAGAGGGTCAATAAACAGGGGGAATTAGTGATTATCGAGAATCGGGAAAGACGTATCAATATAGAGATAGGGGATCAATCCGGTTTCACGACGATCGTTCAAGCCCCCCTACAGCGGGTTCATAAAAGTATCCGCCCCGGAATGATCGCCGAGGCTTTAGTTTTCTCCAAAGTATCGGATTTAAGCGACATTGCTAAAGTTTCTGACGTGCATTTACCCCAGGTTAATCTCTGGGTGGGCGAATATCCCGCCCTCCGCCGGGACTTTTTCCGCACTGTCAGCGCTGAATTGGGCGGTAGAAAGGAAACCAGAACTCCCTATTCTCGATCGGCCCCCACTGTGATCCGTCGCCGGAGACGTTAAAATCGGTTTTTCCCAACCGGAATTATTGGCTTATATCTATATATATAGACTGATAGAATCTCTTCCAGGTCTATTATCGAGATATTTCTATCTTCACAACGGAAATCAAGGGGGTTGTGTGCCAGATTTTAGTCTTCGTAACCCCCCGAACCATACATTTTACTTATTATAAACATAATACCGGGTTATATCAGGGGTAAAAATAGCGCTTGTCAACCCCCTATTGTAAATTTCAATCTATGTCCTTAGTTCTGATTAATCTTTTTGAAAAATTTTCTCGTTTTTTGTATTTTAGATAACAGCGGTTTCTGTCTTAATGTGCATTGAGGAAGTAATTCCGGGATCGACCTCATTCCCTCAAACTCCCATGAAATCTGGCCTCGTACCTGTTCTTTTTTATACCGTCTCAGTATTTGTACGGAAAAACTAATTTACTATCAGGCGAAAATTGAATAACCTTTCACAATAAGGGCTTTTTCAAGCTGCGTCAAGACCTTATAGAAATTTTTGATGGATTATTGGGCGAATGATTTGAATTATGAGGATAATCCTCCAAAAAATCGTGATACGGTTTGAACAGACTAGAGATAGTCAACCAATCCGGTAAAGATAAAGGTCAGCGAAGTCCTCAGCTTTGTGCTGAAGACCCGCTAACAAAATGAAGAAAGCCTATGAAAAAACAACTTAAACTCACTATACTCACCTTGAGTACAGTAATGGGGACGACTGCTAGTTTGATTAGTTCCCAATCTGTGGTACTAGCTGACAGCTTGACGAACACTACTACCGCTCGACTAACTGCTTCCAATATCAAAGAGGTAGCTAACCTACCTGACTGCCAAACGAATCGTGCAATAGAGCCTATCAATAACTTATCACAAGTTCAGCCCTTCTGTGATAATGAAATTTTAAGAAATATAGAAAACTCCCTCCCCCAGGAAGTAGCGCCCAAACCCGCTAAAGCAAAAAAAGTGACCCCATCTGATAACGCGGACGCACCGCTCAAAGGGAGAGCGAAAAAACAGGGTATGGCTTCCTGGTACGGCCCCGGATTCCACGGCGGACGCACCGCGAGCGGCGAATCATTTAACGCCTACGGTAACACGGCAGCGCACCCCTACCTACCTTTTGGGACGCGGGTAAAAGTGACCAACTTGAACAATGGTAGGTCTGTAGTGGTAAGGATCAACGATCGAGGCCCCCATCTGCGCAGTCGTATTATCGACCTTTCCAAAGGCGCGGCCAGCATCATCGGCGTATTTCAATCTGGAGTAGCACCGGTACTTTTAGAGGTATTGGGCCGCTAGAACCATAGGCAGTACAATAAACCTAGGAACCCTAGGAGATTTATGACTACTGCCTATTTCGCCACTACCGCCAGAGGCTTAGAAGATTTAGCCGCCAGAGAATTAGAATCTCTGGGGGCGGTAGAAGTACAACCGGTGTTCACAGGCGTTAAATTTAGCGGAGATAAGCAATTACTCTACAAAGTTAACCTCTGGTCCCGGTTAGTATTCCGGGTATTGGTTCCTATTGCAGACATCGCCAGCAAGAATGCAGGGGAACTGTACGATAACGTGGCAGGGATCGATTGGGGGAAGTATTTGAACCCGAACCAGACTCTAGTGGTTCACTGTACGGGTACGAACGGGTCTTTAAATCACACCCATTTCAGCGCCCTACAGATCAAGAACGCGATCGTCGATCAACAACGTCAGCAGACGGGAACCAGATCATCGGTAGATAAAGAGTGGGCTGATATTAGTATTAACGCTCATATCGAAGGCGATCGCTGTACCCTCAGCCTCGATAGTTCCGGTGAAAGTCTCCATCGTCGGGGTTATCACCCGGCCATGGGAGTCGCCCCCTTGAAAGAAACTCTGGCGGCAGCCTTATTAGATCTGGCCGGATGGACTCCCGATATACCTTTCCTCGATCCCTGTTGTGGTTCGGGCACTCTAGCGATCGAAGCGGCACTGAAAAGTATCGGGGTGGCCCCTGGATTATACCGTCGCTTCGGCTTAGAAAACTGGCCCGACTTCGATCGACAATTATGGTCAGAATTGGTTACTGCCGCGAAACAGCAGCAGAAAGAGGAATTAACAGCACCTATTTTCGCCTCCGACGCGGATAAAGCCATGATCGACCAAAGTTATACCAACGCGAGTTTCTGTCACCTGGAAGATAAAATTCAGTTTACCTGTGAATCCCTAGAGGACTTATACCCGCCCACAGACACGGGAATCATCGTCTGTAACCCCCCTTACGGCAAAAGAGTAGGTGATGTGGAGACACTGAGATCATTTTATCGATTGATGGGGGATATATTCAAACAACGCTTTCGGGGTTGGACAGCTTTTATCCTCACGGGCAATAAAGAGTTAGGCAAACAGGTAGGACTGAGAACATCAGCCCGCATACCAGTTTATAACGGCTCTTTGCCCTGTACCCTGCTCAAGTACGAATTGTATTAAGAGAAATTGTTTGCAGGAACGAGGATCTCCGCTAAGCTAATAAAGGTGATTTTCGCTCAGTCGGGAGGTTAGTTTTAAACGTGCGTTTATTGAGAACGATCGCCGGTTTACAGACCTATTTGGAAAGCCGGGGAGAGGGTATAACCGTAGGATTCGTGCCGACTATGGGCGCACTCCACAAGGGTCACGCCAGTTTGATCGAACGGGCTGCCGCCGAAACCGACTTAGTAATAGTGAGTATTTTCGTCAATCCCCTCCAATTTAACCCCGCAGAAGATTTAAGCAAATATCCCCGCGCGCTACAGGCGGATTGCCAATTGTGCGAGGATTGGCGAGTAGAAATAGTATTCGCCCCGGCCCCAGAAGAAATGGGCATGGTCACTCATGCTTCTACCGCCGCTTTTGCCGACACCACTACCGTATTACCTCCAGTGGCAATGACAGAATGTCTCTGCGGCGCTTTTCGCCCCGGTCATTTTCAGGGAGTAGCTACGATCGTCACCAAGTTATTTGAGATCGTCAAGCCCCATGTAAGTTATTTCGGTGAAAAAGATTGGCAACAATTAGCGATAATCCGGGCGTTAGTTAAGGACTTGAATTTAGGGGTAGAAATTAGAGGTTGCCCCACGGTGCGAGAAATATCGGGGTTGGCTTATAGTTCCCGTAATCAATATTTAACCCCAGAAGAAAAGGGAAGAGCAACCCGCATCTATCGCGGGTTACAAAAAGCCCAAGAAGCTTTTTTACATGGTGAAACTAATAGCGCCGGGTTAATAGCGATCGTTGAACGGGAATTGCAACAAGATCGGGGCTTTAAGGTTCAGTACGTCCAATTAGTCCACCCCGAAACCCTGGAGCCTCTCCCGGATATAGGTGTGGCAGGGGGTGTATTAGCCGTGGCCGTCTATGTGGGGTCAACGCGGTTAATCGATAATTTGTTCCTGCGCCAACGACAATTCATTATCGCCATCGATGGGCCGGCGGGGGCGGGTAAGTCCACCGTCACCCGTTTGGTGGCGCGAGAATTGGGGTTGATGTATTTGGATACCGGGGCTATGTATCGGGCTTTAACATGGTTGGTGTTGCGATCGGGAATTCATGTGGATGATGAAATAGCGATCGCCGAATTAGTGAGCTTATCGCGGATAGAATTGATACCGGGTCAGGATGAGACTGATCCCACGACGGTCAAAATCAACGGCGAAGATGTGACATTAGCTATTCGTACGCCCGAAGTGACGAAGAGTGTTTCCCCCGTTTCCGCCCAAAAATGTGTCAGAAGAGTATTGGTGAAACAGCAACGGCAACTAGGTCAAGGGGGCGGAATAGTTATGGAGGGTCGGGATATAGGGACGAATGTGTTCCCAGAAGCTGAATTAAAGATATTTTTAACCGCTTCCGTGTCGGAGAGGGCCAAAAGACGTTCGCGGGATTTAATCGCCCAGGGAAGGCAGAATATTCGTTTAGAACAGTTAGAAAAGGATATTCAAAGTCGGGACGAGTTTGATAGTCATCGCCCTCTGGCTCCTTTAAAGAAAGCTTTCGACGCTATCGAAGTCAATACCGATGGATTAACCGTGGCAGAAGTAACCGCCAAAATAGTGTCTCTCTATCAACAAAGGCACCAGCTCCTGTCACCGAAAACCAGCCCATAACAAGATTCGGTGGTGAGCAGTCATTTCAAAATTCCCAGTAACATTTTGCACATCGTCTACTAATTCTAAAGTATCGAGCAACCACAATAAGTATGACCAGCCATAATGTTCTACGCCAAACCTTTCGACTCTAACCATTGAGGATTATAAAGACGGGATTGATAACGGGCCCCCCCGTCACAAAGTACGGTAACGATCGTATGACCCGGCCCTAATTGTTTAGCCAATTCCACTGCTGCGGCCACGTTAATACCCACGGAACCACCCATGAAGAGACCGTCCTGATTGAGAAGCTGATACACTACCTTAATGGCGGTAGGATCGTCGATTAAAATCGCATCATCGATCGGTACACCTTCCATATTAGCGGTGATCCGGCTGTTGCCTATACCCTCAGTGATAGAAGTACCACTAATAGTAATCTCTCCGGTTTTCACATAACTATATAAGCCGCTACCCATCGGGTCAGCCACCACACATTTAATATCGGGATTTTTCTCTTTAAGAAATAAAGCCACCCCGGCATAAGTTCCTCCCGTACCGGTTGCGGCCACCCAGCCATCGATTTTCCCGTCGGTTTGTTCCCATATTTCCGCTGCGGTGGTTTCGTAGTGAGCGAGACGATTGGCGAGATTATCAAATTGATTAGCCCAGATAGCATTATCCAATTCTGACGCGATCCGTCCCGATAATTTTACATAGTTATTGGGGTCACGGTAAGGAAGCGCAGGAACTGTCCGCACTTCGGCACCCAAGGTTCTCAATAGGTCAATTTTTTCCTGAGATTGAGTATCAGGAATGATGATCAAACACTTATAACCTTTGGCATTGCAAATATGAGCCAGACCGATACCCGTATTCCCGGCAGTACCTTCTACTACTGTCCCACCTGGTTTGAGTAACCCCTTCGCCTCCGCATCTTCGATAATATATAAAGCGGCGCGGTCTTTGACGGAACCGCCGGGGTTGAGAAATTCCGCCTTACCTAAAATTTCACAGCCGGTTTCGTCACTGAAACTGTTCAAGCGGATCAGGGGAGTGTTACCTACGGCGCTGACAAAGCCGTTTTTAATATCCATATCTTCATTTTAATTGCAATAATAAATAGTTTAGAGGTTCTGGGAATCTGAGAAAAGTTATAATGGAGCGATTGAAGTCTGTCGGTCACATAATGCTTTCGGAAATTAAAGACCTCGCTGAAACTCTCAGCCCCAGATTAATCGAAATTCGTCGTCATATTCACGCTAATCCTGAACTGAGCGGTCAGGAGTATCAAACGGCAGCTTACGTGGCCGGTGTTTTGTCTTCCTGCGGTTTGTCAGTACAAGAAGCGATCGGCAAAACCGGCGTTATCGGCCATCTTCCAGGCAGCGGTGAAGATAAAAGAATCCTAGCTCTACGCACCGATATGGATGCGCTACCGATCCAAGAGCGCACCAATCTCGATTTTTCTTCCCGTAAGCCTGGAGTGATGCACGCCTGCGGACACGATGTTCATACCACATTAGGTTTAGGGGCGGCCATGGTGCTATCACGTCTTTCCCAACCTCTGCCTGGAAAAGTGCGCTTCCTATTTCAACCCGCTGAAGAGATCGCCCAGGGGGCGAGTTGGATGGTACAAGACGGGGTGATGCGAGATGTGAGTGCCGTATTCGGCGTTCATGTTTTTCCTTCTATTCCAGCTAGTTGTGTGGGTATCCGCTACGGCGCACTGACGGCGGCCGCCGATGATCTGGAAATCTTCATCCAAGGTGAATCGGGGCACGGGGCGCGCCCCCATGAAGCGATCGACGCGATCTGGATAGCTTCTCAGGTGGTGACGACCCTACAACAGGCTATCAGCCGCACCCAGAACCCCCTCCGGCCGATCGTCCTCACGATAGGACAGATCAGCGGCGGGCGCGCTCCCAACGTGATCGCCGATCAAGTGAGAATGTCGGGTACGGTGCGCTCTCTCCACCCGGAAACCCACGCTAATCTCCCCCAGTGGATTGAAAATCTCGTTACCAACGTTTGCCACACCTACGGGGCAAAATGCGAGGTTAACTACCGTCGGGGTGTGCCTTCGGTACAGAACGATCCGAAATTAACCCAGATCCTCGAAGAAGCCAGTAGGGAAGCTTGGGGCAATGATAAGGTACAGATACTCACGGAACCTTCTTTAGGGGCGGAAGACTTTTCTCTCTATCTACAACACGCCCCCGGTAGTATGTTCCGCCTCGGCGTGGGTTATGATGATGGATTCAATCCCCCTTTACACCATCCCGAATTTAAAGTTAATGAATCAGCGATCGTCACCGGGGTAGTAACCCTCGCCTACGCCGCCTATAAATATTGGCAACAGCCAGGATAGCCAATATATCTTAAGATCTAAAATGCCTAGTTAACTAAACTACAAGATGAAAAAGCTTCTGACGATCGCCGCGGTATTCATACTATTATTATTGTCATCATCGCCCGTTCATGCTGCCAGTTCTTCCTCGGTGACGGGAGCTAGTGCCAGTTATGAAAACGCCTCTCTCATCGGCAAAGATTTTTCGGGGCAAAATCTACAAACGGCCCAATTTACTAACGTTAATCTCAGCGAGGCCAATTTCACCGATGCCGATCTCAGAGGTGCGGTTTTCAACGGTTCCGCCCTGACGAGGGTTAATTTCCACGGGGCTGATCTGACTAACGGCTTGGCTTATCTCAGTAGCTTTGAAAATGCCGATTTAAGCGACGCTATCTTCGCTGAAGTGATCATGCTACGCACTAGTTTTAAAAACGCTAATGTAACGGGAACTGATTTCAGCTTGGCAGTATTAGACGGTCAACAAATTAAAAATCTCTGTGCTACTGCCAGCGGCGTGAATTCAAAAACGGGAGTCTCTACCCGCGAATCATTAGGATGTGATTAATTATGTGGAAACGGGTTGGAGTAATTGGGGGTGGGCAATTGGCCCAGATGATGGCGATCGAGGCCAATGGTTTAGGTATAGAGTTGATCGTACAAACACCGCGCGCCGACGATCCCGCAGCTTTATTAGCCACCGAGATCGTCTTGGGAGAACACGATGACCCTAGGGTTACGGCAGAATTGGCTCAACTTTGCGACGTGATCACTTTCGAGAATGAATTTGTCAATCTGGACGCGCTCTCTCCTTTAGCGAAACAAGGTTTTGTGTTTTCTCCTTCTCTTAATTGTTTAGGGTTACTGCTAGATAAGTACGATCAAAGATCTATGCTACGAGCTTTAGGGCTTCCCGTACCGGAATTTAGTTTGTATGATCGCTCCCAATTAACTTCTTTTCCTCTGGTAATTAAGGCCCGCCGTCACGGTTATGATGGTCAAGGTACTTATATAGTCAAGGATATAACAGGGCTTTCGGATCTACCTCCCCTATCATCCGTTTCTCACCTGGTAGAAGAATACGTGCAATACGATCGAGAGTTAGCGGTTATCGCCGCTAGGAATGGGGCGGGAGAGATCGTCATTTATCCCGTGGTGGAAACCCATCAAAAAGACCAAGTGTGCCACTGGGTCATCGCCCCCGCTTCCCTGAAGCCCGATATAGAAGCTCAAATCCATGAGATAGCTCGTCAAATATTGACGAGTTTAGAAGTGATAGGGGTTTTCGGTATCGAATTTTTCTTGACCGTCGAGGGACGGGTACTGGTGAATGAAATAGCACCCCGCACTCACAATTCTGGACACTACACCCTCGATGCCTGCGCCACCTCTCAATTCGCCCTGCAATTACAGGCTGTCACCGATTTACCCCTCGGTTCACCTGCATTAAAGTGTCCAGGGGCTGTGATGGTGAATTTATTGGGGTACGAGAGTAAAACCGATGACTATCTAAAAGCTAGAGAACGATTGAAAGCCGTACCTCACGCTCATGTCCACTGGTACGGCAAAAATCAAGCCCGTCCCGGTCGCAAGTTAGGACACGTTACAGTGTTGACGGACACTAACGATCGGGCTGAATTGGTCAATATAGCCCAACATTTAGAAAATATCTGGTACGTGCCATAATCTTTACAAAAGTTTTTAGTGACATTAGGGTCAGAATCCAAGGTTTTGATCAGTTTTTTGCCAGTAGAACGGGGAACGATTCCTACCTCCCCGGAATATTTTATGACATAATATATTCCTATTAATGAAATACAAGAAAGCGTTTTTTAAAGCAAAATTGTAATAACCAAAAATTTTATCGGTGATTAGCTGTGGATATAGCAGTGAGAACCGGTTCTCACTACCAGACAATGCAGTGATTATTGAAAATTACCTGAAGCAATTTTAAAGAAAGTGGAGTACCGGTAATTATGGAAAAGCAGCTCAAGCGCCGTAGACGTGGGGTTATTTTAACCTTGAGAGGCTTAGAAAAACTCCAAAAAGCTAAGCAAACCGCCGAATATAGAGACAATCGAGGTCAGAGATTCACGTTGGAGACTCTCAGTGAGAAAACTCAATTAGCGGTTGATACTTTAATGAAGGTTTTCGCTTGCGAGTTCGGAGTGGATAAACAAACTTTAAAAACTTGTTTCACCGCTTTTAGCTTGCTCTTGGAGAAGGAAGATTATTACTATCCTGAATCCGACGAACTTTTGATCGATAAAGTTGACTTTTATCGGGAGTTTACCTCAGAAAGTGAGTTACCCGAAGGACAAGTTCCCCTCGGTTCTTTTTATTATTTAGAACGGGCTCCAATCGAAATTAATTGCTATAAAGCTGTGGCTCAATCAGGAGCATTAATCAGAATAAAAGCGCCGAAAAGAATGGGAAAAACATCTTTATTAATGAAAATCTTAGAACAATCTACTAAGCAAAATTATCATACGGTTTATTTAACTTTACAGTTAGCCGAATATAAACTACTCGGTAATTTAGATAAGTTTCTGCAGTGGTTTTGTGCTAATGTGAGTTTGGCTATAGGTTTACCCAATAAAGTAACGGATTATTGGGATGATCTGATCGGTAGTAAAATGAGTTGTAAGTTTTATTTTGAACATTATTTACTAGCTAATACTACCGAACCAATTGTTATTGGGTTAGATGATATAGATAGATTATTCCAGTATCCCGATTTAGCCGATGATTTTTTCGGGCTGTTACGAGCCTGGCACGAAGAAGCAAAAAATAGACCGCTGTGGCAGAAGTTACGTCTCGTGATCATTCATTCCACAGAAGTTTATGTTCCCTTGAGTCTTAATCAATCTCCTTTTAATGTGGGATTACCGATCGAGTTACCTCCATTAACCTCAGAACAAGTACAGGAATTAGCCAACAGATATTGTTTAGACTGGTCATTAGTTCAAGCAAAACTATTAATATCTTATGTGGGCGGCAATCCTTTTCTTATCCGTCAAGCACTCTATCACATCAGTCAAAGTGAGCAAACTTTAGAACAAATTCTTTTAACGCCCGCTACTGCCGATAATAATATTTATAAAGACCATTTACAAAGGCAATTAATGAAGTTACAAAATAGCGATCCAGGTTTAATAGAGTCTCTAGGAAAAGTAGTTAGCTCAGAAAGCCAAGTAGAACTAGAAGTTGTTAACCTGTTTAAATTACAAAGTTTGGGTTTAATCGAATATCAAGGTAATTTAGCCAGCCCCAGTTGCGAATTATATACTCAATATTTTCGTGAATATTTTAAGTCTAACTCTCTTGTATCACCAAAATCCGCTGACTTGACAATCAGATTTATCAAAAACAATAATAAGTAGTTTTGTCAATAAAATGAATGACGAGCGTAGATAATAGAAGTATTAACGAAAGGAAGCTTAGAGCGATTCAAGCCGACATCGAGCTCGGAGCCTTTGACTTTACCCCCCTGACATCCACGGATATATCAATGTGTGTTCTGTCGTGAGCCACAGCGTCGGCGTGTAGGTAGTCCTTGGCGCTGATAACCATCTCTTGGCGCAACCACCAGATGCAACAGAAAGTAATCGACCAGATAAAGATTCTCTACCGCCTAATGCGGTCGTACTGCATAGGAATAGTAGATGTACGATAATTAACGGGGTGGCGACGATCCAGAAAGCGTAATAAGCAGTAACAGATCAGTAACAGCGAGGAGGATCACAATATTTAAATTGATACCCGAAAGCCTTATAAAATAGACCCCAAGAGCTTATTAATCAAAAGCGGGTGAGGAGAATCGAACTCCCGACTTAACCCAGAACCTTGATTTCTCGTTAAATCACTTTTTGCTCTTAGTCCTATAAAAACTAACTGAGTGAAAAATGAGTGAAGGAAAATATACAGGCTACGAAAGGATTTTGGAGCTTGTCCAGTCTAAAAATAAATCCCTACCAAAAGGTATTTCTCTTAAAGTAGAGTACGGCAAATACCTAAGACTTCAATTCGTTGACCCTGCTACCAATAAGCGCACATCTAAACCAACTGGTGAAAGTTTAACTGAAGAGGGAATCATACTAGCTAGTGCCAAGGCAGTCAAGATACATGAGGCACTGGGCAAATTTACTAAAGCTTCTGAGTTTTGGGAATGGTACGACAAAGAAGTGTTAGGTAAAAATCAGGTAAAGAATGACCTAGTGACGTACCGTGAGATATTCACCCAGATTGAGGACAAGTATTTCAAAGGAGTGAATAAGAATACTAAGCTTAAGCGTTCTAGAGAACAGGCTAGCGATTTAGCTAGCTTCAATAGAGCATATACAGATATTTTTAATCGGTTCACTAACTGGGATAAATACCCGGAATGGACGGATATAGAAAAAGTCCTCTACTCGTGGAAACAAGGAAGCAAAAGCTTTAAAAATGCCTACTTCGTACTCAAACGAGTAGCCGGTCTGTGTCCTAACAAAGAAGCACTACTAGAGAAGCTAGATGGTATAGAGTATGACCAAACCGACTTTAAGGAGAAACAGTCTATCGACATTGATACTTTCCTGCTATGGCATGAGCGTACATTAGCCGCCATAGATGGTATGACCAATAAACGAGATATAGAGTCTAGGGTAAACTGGGTCTGGGTAGCCTCTATGTGCGTCCTTTACGGGTTGCGTCCTACAGAAATAGCGGCCGCCCAAAACTTGTTTAGTCCATTTACTGTAGATGGGGTTACTATCCCTGCTTTGAACAGTCCCAATAATAAAGAGCTATTGCTTTACTTAGGAGACTTTACATACTTCGGTATTCGTATTAAAACGGGTAAACGAGTTTGTAAACCTATGGTTACGGATAGAGCCTTGATAGAGCGATTGAAGATACAAGAGCCTAACTTGCCTATCTACACGCCTAAGGAAGGTAGTAAACCTGATTCAATATGTAATGGGTTTAATAACCAGTTTACGAATAGGATGATTAGTTGGAAATTGCCTATAACGGATAAATACGCATTCCGTCACCTAGCTAACCAATTGGGAGAAAAGTACGGTATCCCTCAAGAGATAAGAGCTAGGCTATTGGGTCACTCCACTGCAGTCAATGAGAACACCTATAAGAAACGCTCCAACATACGGACTAGCATTGACCTGATTACTAACCACAGTAAGCAACCACTAAGCCTTGATATGGCTAAACAGGCTCTAACTAACAATGGTTTCGATATAAACCAAAAAGAAGTTAAGGCTATCCTCAAAATGATTTACCAGTTAGATGATTGGTAATTTTTGACTTAAACTTTTAACTTAAAAATATCCCCTAGGCTTAACTACGGCTTAGGGGTTTTTATTTTTTAGTTCGGCCTCAAGTGAATCACCCAATCACGGGTTATTTTTTTCCCGTCATCATCCATTTGACCCTTAGAGTAAAACTCTATCTGGCTAACCTGCACTGTTACTTCCTTAAGCTTACAGGAAGTTTACGGAGATACTTCGTAAATTCTTTGTGGAGCATGTAGACTTGACCGAATACCCCAACTACACACTTAAAGAACCAGTTGCACTGGCTATCTTGTTTTATGGTTCGGTTATGGGTACGTTTACAGGTAAGGCATTAAAACACTACCTAGGGGATACCAGTAAGGGTCAAATGAGCGATTATATCAACGCTAGACGTATAATCAAAGGCTTGGATAGGGCTACCCTTATCAAGAGTTATGCGGTGATGTTTGAAAAAGGATTGAGGTAATGTACTAAACTCTGCAGTACATAGAAGAGGAAAAATTGTACTGCCGTTTCTGGTACTTTGCATTGATGATATGACGATTGTTCTCTTGTCCTGCAAGTTTGCCTTAAACTTTTAAGGCAAAAATAACCAGTAAGTTACTGTCGATTGCTCGAAACCCTTGCAGTTGACAGTTTTCCTGTTTTGTGCTAGTTATAGTGATTGAGATAAAAGTGAGACAGAAGTTAGTAAAACCCTAGGTTTGCAATATTAATCAAAAGCGGGTGAGGAGAATCGAACTCCTATCATTAGCTTGGAAGGCTAGGGTTTTACCACTAAACTACACCCGCATTTTTATAGACTTTAACTAGAATAGCACATAAGCGAGTAACAGACAAGTGACCCAAAAAATTTAGTAGTGTGTTAGGGAAGACAAAAACCCGAAGTGCAGTTTAAAGTTAAAAGATATAAATAAATATAGCGAGTAATTAGAGTCTATGAGACAGAGAGCGTTTTGGGTCACGCTATTGGTAGGCTTTTGGTGTTGCTTATCCTCGGTGCTTTGGACACCGGAGGCGGCCGCATTTACCGAAGAACAGAAATTATTACTACAGTCGTGGCGGCTAGTGAATCAATCTTACTACGACGACACATTCAACCATCAAAACTGGTGGGCGGTACGGCAGCAATTCATCAAACAACCCCTGAACAATCGAGAACAGGCTTACGAAGCGATCGAAAAAATGTTAGCCACCCTCGATGAACCCTTCACCCGTTTACTACGACCCGAACAATACCACAATCTCCAGATTAGCACCACCGGCGAACTATCGGGGGTCGGCTTACAGATCAATATCAACCCCGAAACCGGTAACTTAGAAGTAGTCGCCCCCCTATCCGGCTCACCGGCGGAATCAGCGGGACTAAAATCACGCGATCGTATCCTCTACATCGATAACGTGGATACGAAAACACTCTCCCTAGACGAAGCAGCAGCGAGAATGCGCGGCCCCTCCGGCTCAAAAGTAACCCTGACCATTCTCTCCCAGGGAAACAGCCCGGAGAAGAACGTGCAATTAACGCGGCAACGCATAGCCCTCAGCCCCGTCGTCGCTTCTTTAGACAAAAGCCATGACCTCCCGGTGGGTTACATACGCCTTAACCAATTCAGCGCCAATGCCGCCAAAGAAACCAATCAAGCGGTAACAGGGTTGAAAAAACAAGGGGCTAAAGGTTACATCCTCGATTTACGCAACAATCCAGGGGGCTTACTGCAATCGGGCATCGAAATCGCTCGTATGTGGGTCAACCAAGGTACGATCGTTTATACAGTTAACCGTGAAGGTATCTCCGACAGTTTCACCGCATCCGGCAACGCCCTCACCGACGCGCCCCTAGCGGTACTCGTCAATGGGGGTACGGCCAGCGCCAGTGAAATCCTCGCCGGGGCGTTACAAGACAACGGTAGGGCAGCTCTCATCGGGGAAAAAACTTTCGGCAAAGGGCTGATTCAATCCCTGTTTGAACTTCCAGACGGTGCGGGTATCGCCATTACCGTAGCGAAATACGAAACCCCCAATCACCATGATATTCACAAACTGGGTATCATACCGGATCAAATGGTTTCCCAAGAGGCTATCACCTATGGGCAAGTAGGCTCGGAAGCCGACTCCCAGTATCAAGCAGCCCTACAATATCTCACCCATCAAGGGGTACTAGCTCACGCTTCTTGATACTTCCGCCGCCGGGCAAATATGCGCTAAAAAGCAACCCTCACAAACGGGTTTACGGGCTTTACATACGGCTCTACCATGGTATATCAAACTAATAGAAAAAGTCTCCCAATCCGGTTGGGGCAATAAACGCATCAGATCCCGCTCTATCTTGACGGGATCTGTATTTTTTGTCAATCCCAATCGATTACTCAACCGTTTGACGTGGGTATCCACCGTCACCCCTTGAATAATGTTGTAAGCGTGGGCTGACACCACATTAGCCGTTTTCCTCGCCACTCCAGGTAATGTGAGAAGCTGTTCCATCTCCCGCGGCACTTCACCCCCGAATTCGGTAATTATTTTCTGACACGCCCCTTGAATGTTCTTGGCTTTATTACGATAGAAACCCGTGGAGCGAATCAGGGTTTCTAGTTCACCGCGATCGGCTTTCGCCAAACCAGGCGCGTCGGGAAATCTACTGAACAGTCCAGGGGTGACGGAATTAACGCGCTCATCGGTGCATTGAGCCGATAAAATCGTCGCTACCAATAGTTGAACCGGTGTCTCGTAATTCAAACTACAGGTAGCGTCGGGATAAAAGCGCTTAAGTAATACCAGAATCTCTAAAGCGCGTTGTTTTTTAGAAGCCCACTTTCGGGAGATGTTCATCGTCCGTTATTGGAATAGTCCTTGAAATACCGCCAGATTAAATGTATCACGGACGATCAGGAAAACACCTAAACTTAAAAGTAGCACCAATCCTGTTTGCATGATCCCTTCTTGAAGTTTGTTCGGTAAAGGTTTACCGAATAAACCTTCGATCAATAAAAACACTAATTGACCACCATCTAGGGCAGGCAGGGGCAGAATGTTAATGATCGCCAGGTTGATGCTGATTAAAGCGGCGAATTGAAACAGATTACCCGCGTCTTTTTCGGCAATAGCGGCACCGAACTCCACTATTTTTACCGGCCCTGCTACTTGTTGGGCGTTTTCTTGGAAGTTACTGATTAACTGCCAGAATCCTTTCACGGTTAATTCGATGACGCGCTGGAATTCTGCAGTGCCCATAGCGAAAGCTTTGACTATATTATCGGCTTTGCGGCGGTCTTGGATACCGTTAGGGGATAACATCACCCCGATTTTTCCCTTACCTTCCGCTAATTGGGGTGTCACTTGCACCGATAAAGTTTCTTCGCCTCTTTTGAGGGTTAATCCTAACGGCTTTTCGGCAGAGTTTTGGATAGTTTCTCTTAACTTGAGCAAAGCGTCGGGGGAAGCGCCTAAAAGTTGATCTCCTACTGACAGAACGATGTCTCCCGATTTGACACCGGCTTTAGCTGCGATCGAATTTTCGTCTAACACCTGCGGCACTAGTACCCCAGGTTCATACTTGATCTGGGGATAACCGATCGTGCCCGCTTGAGTTACTAGCAGGAAATAGGCGAAGATTAAATTGGCGATCACTCCGGCACTGATCACGATCGCCCGATCCCACACGGGGCGATTTTTCAGTAAGTTAGGATCATCGAGCGGTATATTACTACTTTCCGGGTCATCGTCGGGAAACCCTACATAACCCCCTAGAGGAATGGCTCTGAGGGCGTATTCCGTTTCTTTTCCCTGATATTTCAATAAAGAGGGGCCGAAGCCGATCGAGAAGCGATTAACGTGAATATTCTGCCATCGGGCGGCGAAGAAATGCCCTAATTCATGGACGACTATTAAGATTGCTAAAACAGCGATTGCTGCTAATACTGGCATAGCTTATGAACTGCGATTAAATGAATTTTATCTATTCTAAGCGATCCCATCTAACTTAGACGAATTATCTAACTATGGAAATAGTTTAGCAGTCAGAAGCAATAAGTAGCCAACTATTAATTACTGATATGGTCGCTGTTTTTTCGTTGCTATTTTAATTAAACGTAGCGATGGGTGAACTCATAAGTTAAATCGACTCTGCCTTTCCTTAAAAATGCGGGATCTAGTCTCTCCGTAGTGTTACAGGTCATCAATATCACTAGTTTCTGAGTAGGATAGGGATTAGATTCGTCGATCACACTTTGATATAAAGTACCGTCTAATAAACTCAGAATATGCTCGGTCTTGGTGTTATTCTGGGCTGTGTCTCTACTTCTATCCTGGGCTAAATTATCGGCTTCATTAATAATTAAACAGACTTTTTCCAAATAATTAGGCGGCATGAAATTTTCTACGGCTTCGTGATCTAATATGAATACCACGTAACCCAAGGGCGTGAGGATTTCTTGTGCGATCGCCTGTGTCCAAGCTGTTTTTCCCGTACCTGGAACACCCTGTACTAGAACAGCCAATCGGTTTTGATTGAATACAGCCTCTTGCACTGCGTCGCTAAAAGCTTGTATATCTTCGGGAAAAGAACTGATCGGATAAGTGCTAGCTAATTTTCCCACCCGGGTTTGATAACCGCTCACTAAGGCCGAGAGATTATAACTGGCTTTTTCTATGGCTCGTGATATATCATCTTTCGCCCAGAGGTTGTAATAGGTTTTCCCCCCCTGCGCCGCGTTGATCACTAGGCGCACCCCTCCTTCTTTTTTCCATAGGGCTGTTACCGTACCTAATATTTCGAGTTTCTGCCAACCTCTAAATTGTTGTACTGGATAGTGGTAAGTCCGATCGGCAAATTCCTGTATGATCAGATCCGGCTCGGCTAATAAATCCAAAACTTTAAACAGTATCAGTTCTTCCAATCTATTGAGGGCGTAATTAATCGCTATGGTATCTCGATCAGATAAATTTTTCACGGGAGTTTCTACCGTTAATATTCTCTGATCCCGATTATCGTAAAGATTCAGGGGCGGGGTGATATAATCCCAGAACTCGTTCACCTCGTACTGCATATTTTCTGAGAACATACCCACTAAATTTGCCCACCAACTGTAGTGATTGCGACCCAAAACATCGGCAAAATCGCTTACTAAATCCAAGCTTTTATGAAATACTTTTTCTGTATCATTTATCAACAAACCCCCAAAATAATTTATATCGAACTCTCTGCTTAATGGTCTCCAGCCACTGCCTAACAAATTTTGGTTATTGCCAGACCCATCTTCTTTCCAATAAGACATATATTATTAAAATCGCTTTAGTAATATATTGTATTACATAAGTAATCAAAGTGTCCAATGGGGAAAAATAAACTTTTATTACAAAAGTTGTTAAGCACTGTTTCAAGTTGGGGAAAGAGAGGGGGTAAAGGTAGAAACCAAGATAGGGGTGTGATAGACTGCAAACCGTAATAATCATAAGCACGTAGGAGAAAGCCCAGTGTTAAGAGTCGCTGTTGTGGGTTCAGGGCCAGCCGGTTCATCGGCGGCGGAAACATTAGCTAAAGCTGGTATTGAAACTTATTTATTTGAAAGAAAGTTAGATAATGCCAAGCCTTGCGGCGGTGCTATCCCCCTGTGTATGGTGAGCGAATTCGAGTTACCACCAGAAATAATCGATCGTCGTGTGAGAAAAATGAAAATGATCTCACCCTCGAACATTGAAGTAGACATCAACATCAACAACGAAGAAGAATATATCGGTATGTGCCGCCGGGAAGTATTAGACGGCTTCATGAGAGATAGAGCAGCCAAACTGGGCGCACATCTGATCAACGGCACTGTATACGGATTAGACATCCCCATCAACAACACAGACCCCTACACCCTACACTACGCGGATCATTCCAACGGCAGCGGTCAAGGAGAAATGAAATCTCTAAAAGTAGATGTGGTTATCGGTGCTGATGGAGCTAATTCTAGGATAGCGAAAGCTATCGACGCGGGAGATTATAATTATGCGATCGCATTCCAAGAACGTATTCGTCTCCCCCAAGATAAAATGGCTTACTACGAAGACCTAGCGGAAATGTACGTGGGTAAAGATGTATCCCCCGACTTTTACGCTTGGGTATTCCCCAAATACGATCACGTAGCCGTGGGTACGGGCACGATGAAACCCAATAAAGCGATGATCAAAGACTTACAAGCAGGTATCCGCGCCCGGGCCGCCCGCCGTTTAGAAGGTGGAGAGATCATCAAAGTAGAAGCCCATCCCATCCCCGAACATCCCCGCCCCCGTCGAGTAGTGGGTAGAGTTGCCCTAGTGGGAGACGCTGCGGGCACGGTTACTAAATCTTCGGGAGAAGGTATTTACTTCGCGGCTAAATCAGCGCGGATGTGCGCCGAAACCATCGTCGAAGTCACCAACGGTGGTCAGAGAGTGCCCACGGAAGAAGAGTTAAAAATCTATCTCAAACGTTGGGATAAGAAATACGGCATGACCTATCTAGTGTTAGATATTCTCCAGAGAGTTTTCTATCGCAGCGATGCCACCAGAGAAGCTTTCGTGGAAATGTGCGCCGATAAAGATGTACAGAAGATGACCTTCGACAGTTATCTCTATAAAACCGTAGTACCGGCCAATCCCCTCGTACAGATGAAGATCACCGCTAAAACGATCGGTTCTTTAATCCGCGGTAACGCTTTAGCACCCTAGTACCAAGCGGAAGGAACCAGATCATAATAACCGGCTTGTTGAGGTGGGTAAATACCCGCCTCAACTTTTTTGATGATTTCGGGCCAGCTTTGACGGAAAATAGGGCTACGATCGATCGGGTGTAAAGTCCAACCTTTAGGATTAGCGGATATGCCTCGATAATAGGGGCTATCTTGTAGCCCCCGGCTGACGATCGTTTCCCAAGAATCTAATTTTCCCTTACCGGTAAAAATATTCAGCCAAGTTTTTAAATTTTTCGGTGCGCTGTTTAAAAATCTATTTTTGTAGTTATTATGCCAGAGGGGAGATAAGGGTAACAGGCGATCGTACCTTTGTTTTTTAACCAGATAAGCTCTAGAACCCAAAGTTTTACTAATATAAAAGCCATCGGGATGAAAATCAGCAGGCACATTTTGAAGCATCTTCCCTTCAGGGGTTGGCGGGCCGCCGAAGGAACGGAAAAACATCATCTCCTCGTGCTTTTCCATTAACCTGATACCTTCTTCGATCCAACTATAATCGGGGTCTTGGTAGAGCATCATATCGCTATCATAATGCACCATATAATCGCTCTCACAGGCTTCTATTTTGAAGATAGATCCGAAAATGGGATAACCCTTGTAATTATGGGTGGGACGCACGGCACAGCCGAAGTGTTTTCTATAAATTGACTTTACATAGTCGGGATCGTAATTCATTTCTACCACTCGATCGATCACGTCCATATCGATCAATCGTCGCGTACATTCTTTTAGCTGTTCCATCGTGCCTATACCGGGGCGATGAACTTTCTCTCCGCTTAAGGGGGCCGTGTCTATAGCGATCACCCGCTCTTGAAAAGGAAAATTACTGGTTTTAACTAGATGAGGAATCGTATTCATCATATACCAAGTGTCCGTTCTCGCGGCAAAGAACCACAGTGAGCAACTGGGATTACTCGTCACTTCTACCTCTTCTATAAATAAATTTATTACCGCTATTTTAGTTCAACGCAAACATATCTAGTTTAGCAGCACTGCATAAATATTAAAAAATATTAAACTTCATAACAATCCTTGCGCCTTTACCCTAACTAGATTAATCTACAGTATATTGATCGGTAAACAGTAAATTAAAAATTATCAATGAACCGGATACTAACACGATCGTTACCGCGGTTAAGCAGGAAGGGCACTTGGCGCTCATTAACACTCCCCCTACGTCGATTGCTACGGACTAAATTAATATACCTGATGCTCCTCGGCTTGCTCGGCAGTCTGGGCCTAGCCTCGTGCAGTGGTCATAGTATCGCCGCCAAACCGGAAGTGACGCTGAATTTAGTTTCTTTTTCCGTGACCAAGGCGGCACACGATGAAATCATCCCTAAATTTGTCGAGAAGTGGCAGAAAGAACATAACCAGAAAGTTAACTTCGATCGCAGTTATGGCGGTTCATTGGCGCAAGCCGGAGATATTATCGCGGGCAAACAAGAAGCGGATGTAGTACATCTAGCCCTACCTCTAGATGTACTACGTATAGAACAAGCGAATTTAATCAATCGGGGCTGGCAGGATAGAGTACCGAGGCGGGGAGTGGTGAGTCAATCGGTAGCGGCGATCGTCACCAGGGAAGGTAATCCCAAAAAAATTACCGGTTGGGCGGATTTAGCCCGGGAAGACGTGACGGTATTAGCGGCCGACCCGAAAACATCCGGTATAGGGGTGTGGCAATTTTTGGGCTTGTGGGGTTCCATCACAGGGGCGGGGGGCGAATCGAATCAAGCCTTCGATCTAGTGAGCCGAATTTATCAAAAAATCCCTTCTCTAACGAGAGACGCGCGAGAAGCTAGTAATTTATTCTTCCAAGATGGAAAAGGCGATGTGTTAGTTACTTACGAGAATGAAGTGATACTCGCCAAAAAAAATCGACCGGACATCAATTACTTCATCCCGCCCGTGAATATATCGATCGATAACCCCGTGGCGGTAGTGGATAAAAACGTTGATAAACACGGTAACAGGGAGGTAGCGGAGGCGTTCGTCGATTTTCTCTATTCCGGGGAAGCCCAGAAAGAGTTCGCCGGGTTGGGTTATCGCTCGGTTAATCCCTTCGTGGCCCTCGCGGACGGATTGCAATTCCCCCCGGTGAAAACCCTGTTCAACGCTCAAGATTTAGGGGGCTGGCCTTCGATAGAGAAAGAATTCTTCCTCGAGGGGGGTATCTTCGGCAAAATTAGAAAGGCAGCGGGGGTCTAAAATGGTGAAGAAAACGAGTTTTTTACTCGCGTGCCTTCTGGTAGGCAGCAATCTGTTAGGTAGTTGCGAGCGCTCAGATAACCAACAACAGCAGATAGCGATCGATGGTGGTGCGGTGGGCTACAGTCTTTCTCTAGCCGTCGCCGAAGAATATCAGAAAGTTAATCCCGAAGCTAGAGTCAGCGTAGCGGCGAGCGGTACGGGGGGGGGCTTCAGCAAATTCTGCGCCGGGAATCTCGATATAGCCGGGGCATCGCGGGTGATCCGCAAAGAGGAAATCGAGAAATGTCAGAAAAATGGGGTGGAATTCATCGAATTACCGATGGCTCTCGATGGTTTGGCGGTAATAGTCAATAAAAAGAATAACTTCGCCAAATGCCTGAAGCTGAAAGAATTAGATAAGATGTGGAACGCCAAAGCCGAAGGAAAGATCGATAGTTGGCAACAGGTTAACCCCAAATTTCCCAACGAGAGACTATTACTATTCGCCCCCCCATCGGACACGGGCACATTCGATTACTTCACCCAAGCCGTCACCGGCAAAAGGAGAAATAGCCGCACCGATTTCACCCCTAATCGCAATCAGAACGCCCTCGTTCAAGGCGTGATCGGTAATCCCTCGTCGCTGGCCTATTTGGGTATTGCCTTCTTCATGCAGAATCAAGACCGCTTGAACGTGGTGTCCATAGAAAACGCCGACGGTAAGTGTGTTAAACCCGTCCCTCTCGATAACGTCCTCAGGAATGTTTATAACCCTCTCTCCCGCCCTCTCTTCATCTACGTGAGCAAAAAGGCGCTAGACAATAACCCATCCCTGGAAAAATTCGTGCATTTCTATCTAGAGAATTCTTGGAAATGGGTTGATGGGGTGGGCTACGTGGCCCTACCCGATGAAGCTTACGTGAGAACTTTACAGAAGTTCGAGCGTAAGGAGACGGGGACTAAATTCGATAAAGCCAAACCTGGCGAACCGATCACGAACTTTATATGAGGAGATTAACTTATGACGAGCAGCCCTAGCTCTTTTGATGATTCTTTATTCGTGCGAGACGATTCACTACTGAAAAAACCCGCCGACGATATTCAAGAAAAAATTATCGGCGCGCTCCTGTTCGCCTGCGCCCTCGTGTCGGTCGGCACCACCATTGGTATCGTCGCCATCATCTTCTCCGAAACCTGGGGTTTCTTCCAGGAAGTATCCCTGGCTCAATTCTTCCTCGATACCCGTTGGACACCCCTTTTCGCCACCCCTCACTTCGGTATCTGGCCCCTGATCAACGGTACTTTTTTAACGACCGTGATCGCTATGTCCGTAGCCGTGCCTTTGGGTTTAGCCTCTGCCATTTATCTCGCCGAGTACGCCAAACCCAATGTAGCGGCGATCTTGCGCCCCGCCGTCGAGCTATTAGCGGGGATTCCCACGGTAGTTTACGGTTACTTCGCCCTACTGTTCATCACCCCCACTTTAAAGAATCTTTTCCCCCTGGAAATTTTTAACGCCCTCAGCGCGGGGTTAATGATGGGGATCATGATCACTCCCACCGTCGGCTCGATCAGTTTAGACGCGATCCGCTCCGTACCCCGTTCCCTCAGGGAAGGTTCTTTCGCTCTCGGCATCACCAAGGCGGAAACGATCTTTAAAGTGGTTCTCCCCGCCGCCTTATCGGGAATTATGGCTTCGATCATTTTAGGAATATCCCGGGCGGTAGGGGAAACGATGACGGTTCTCATCGCCGCCGGGTCACAACCGCGTCTGACCCTCAATCCCTTTGAATCGATCGCCACTTTAACCGCTTTCATGGCGGAAATTTCCGGCGGGGATGCACCGAGGGGCAGCCTCAGTTTTAAAACCCTCTACGCCGTCGGTGCGGTTCTGTTCGTGATCACTCTGAGCCTTAATCTCGCCAGTTATTGGATTTCCCATCGTTTCAAAGAAAAATACGACTGAGCTACCCTATGGTTAAACCTTCTTTAACAAACTCTACTTTAGAAAGCGCCCAATTCAACGATCGCTTAGAAGCCCGTGAAAAAATCGGTAAGATCTTCGAGTATTTATTCCTGTTAGGGTTACTGATCGGTTTGTTCGTCCTCGCCCTATTAATTATCAACGTTCTCCACGACGGACTCGCACGATTGTTAACGCCTGGATTCCTTACCGAAACCCCCTCTCGTTTCCCCGAAAGGGGCGGTATCCGTCCCGCGCTGGTGGGTAGCTTCTACCTCGGTGTTATCGTGCTGCTGGTAGCGGTGCCGATCGGTGTCGGGGCCGCTTTATATTTAGAGGAGTACGCCCCGAAAAATTGGTGGACGGTGCTGATCGAGATCAATATCGGTAATCTCGCGGGTGTACCTTCGATCGTTTACGGTTTACTGGGTTTAGCGGTCTTTAACTACCTGCTGAATTTCGGCCCCACTTTAATCTCCGGTGCCTTAACCCTCGCCCTTCTTTCCCTGCCCGTGATCATCGTGACGGCGAGGGAAGCGATCCGGGCGGTTCCCGACTCTCTCAGGCACGCTTCCTATGGATTGGGTAGCACCAAATGGCAGACAATCCAGCACCACGTTCTTCCTTACGCCATACCCGGAATCCTCACGGGAGTTATTATCTCCGTTTCTAGGGCTATAGGTGACGCGGCTTCTCTGATAGTAGTCGGGGCGGTGAGTTTCCTCACTTTCGACCCCGGTTTATTCCAGAGATTCATGGCTCTACCGATTCAGATTTTTAGCTATATCACCCGTCCCGAACCAGGTTTCGCCAACGCGGCGGCGGCGGCGATCATCGTCCTGATCGCCCTGATCCTCGCACTTAATGCGATCGCTATATATATACGCCAACGCTATTCCACCCCCAATTAAAATTAAGGAGACTATCCATCATGACTACTGATCTCAACAAAGATCGCAGCGTTTTCGATGCGGAAGGAATTAAGGTTTTCTATAACGGTTTTCTAGCCCTTACGGATGTTTATATCAAAATACCCGCCCAGAAAATCATCGCTTTCATCGGCCCTTCCGGTTGCGGCAAGAGTACATTGTTGCGTTGCTTCAATCGCATGAACGATCTGATCCCCGGAGCCAAGGTGGAGGGGGCGCTCCTGTATCGTGACCGCAATATTTATGACCCCCAAGTGAACGCGGTGAAATTAAGGCGACAGGTGGGAATGGTGTTTCAGCGTCCTAACCCTTTTCCCAAGAGCATTTATGACAATATCGCCTACGCTCCCAAAACCAACGGTTATACAGGCAATCTCGATGAGTTGGTGGAATCGTCCCTGAGACAGGCGGCGATCTGGGATGAAGTGAAGGATAAACTGGGGGAAAAAGGAACCGCACTATCGGGAGGGCAACAACAGCGTCTCTGTATCGCTAGGGCGATCGCGATGAAACCTCATGTTCTGTTGATGGATGAACCCTGTTCCGCTTTAGACCCCATCTCTACCCGTCAAGTTGAAGACTTGTGTTTACAACTCAAGGAGAAATATACGATCGTCATCGTGACTCACAATATGCAACAAGCTTCGAGGATCGCCGATCTAACAGCCTTCTTTAACACCGAAACGAACCAGGGTGGTAGACGTTACGGGAAGTTAGTCGAGTTCGGTTCCACGGAAAAACTGTTCGGCGAACCCGAAACCGAAGAGGCGCGGCAGTATATCACGGGGCGTTTCGGATAATTCCCTAGAGACAAGGGGATAGTATGAATAACAAGGATGAACATGGAACAACTGAATCGCTGTTCGACCCCTTTTAAACAACAATCCACGCGATACTTAGACCCTCAACTCTTCATCAAACAGATTTGAATTCGAGGTGAGGACTAGTGTATATTTTCTGGGATTAACCTAACAACTCCGTTGCCCTTTGAGCTAGAGCCGAGGGAGTCAAGCCGTTATAAGCCATAATTTGCCCTGCACTAGCGGTAGTTTCGCCTCGTTTCCAAGCGAACACATCCCGTTTGGCAGTACTGCGTAATATGATCGGTTCTAGCATGGCGCTAGTTCCACCCGTGACACCGATTAAAGCGTCACCGCCGAAAAGACGTTCAAAACCCGTATCATCTAGGAAATCGCTATCGGCATCGGTGCAGGTTTGAGACATCACATCACCGGGGCGATAGAGACGGCGAGGATTAATAACCGAGACGATTCTCACTCCTATTCCTTGGGATTCTAAGGCGGTAGCCGCTTCAAACACCGGTAATAAAGTCATATCGCCAATCACGGCGAAAACTACTTTCTTCGCACCCTGAGTATCGTGAAGAATCACGCCACCATCTTCTAAAGCTTGACGGGTTTGCTCGAAGGTAGTGTAGACGGGTAAAGGCGATTTACTAGCGGTGATGGTGATGCCTTTATTTTTAGTCCCTAAAGCCCACTGGTAACAAACTTGAATACTATTAGCATCACAGGGGAAGAGTGGGAAGATATTCCCATTACGCATCATAGCGGCGAAATAATTTTCTATTTCCGGGCGCTGGTGCGTCCAACCGTTACGACCTTGCTCTAAAGCACCCGCGGTGAATAAAGTAATAGTGGAAGGAGTGGGGCGACGCAATTCAGCCATCGCTTGGGTCACGGTTTGCCATACCGGTAAACCGTTGATTGCGAAGGACTCGTAAGAACACCAGAGGGTACGGGCCCCGAATAGGGCTAAAGCGACGGCTAAACCCGCACAGGCATCCTCGCTGAGAGGTTCGTATACCTGCCCGCCCGGCCCTTGATAATAGGTATCATCGATCGTGGGGTGAATGATTTTTAAGCCCACGTTGATGTTATTAATGCCCGATGCCGCGTTACCATCGGCATTCGTCACCAAGAAATTAGGGTCATTTTTGCCCACGTGGACGACGATCTCACCCATAGCTGTAGTGGCTACTTTTTTATCGCCTCCCACGGAGTATTCAGTGAGGGGTAACGTACCTAAATCAGTCAGGGGTAATTCTGTCTCGGTGACTACCTGACGGGATGCAGGGCCACCGCCCGCGCGTTCAAAGTTGGTACGGACTATTTCCCAAGCGGCGGAAGACAGCGCTCTTTCTTGTAATCCGGCTACTATATAATCTTTCTCGAGGCTATCCCCTGGATAAAGGTTATGGGAAGCTGCACCCCGCTTATGAACACCTGCGCCTTTGAGTTGTTTGATGATCAAGACGGTCAGGGTGCCGCCTAGAGCCGATTTAGCCGCTTTATCGGTGGCTTCTAAAACGGCTTGGGAGAAGCTCAATCTGCCGGCAAAAGAGAATTTAGTGCTGTCTACATATTCCCCCGGTTGATTCGCGTCGTCGTAATCTTTAGCGTTGAGGAGGATAATTTCTTTGAAGCCGTTGCCCCGCCAGAGTGCGATCATTTCCTCGTTAGATTTGGTGGAAACCATGCTGTGATGTTCTTGGGAGTAACCATTCCACACTAATACGGGTAGAAAGTTGGTGGCTTGCGGGTAGGCGGTGTGGAAGTGTCCAAAACTGCTCATGATATAAGGTTCGCCTAACCCACCATCACCGATCGTAACGGGGAATAGTATCCCAGGGTGTAATTTCGCTCCCGCCATAGCGAAGTGTTGCCCCTGTCCTAGAGGCCCCGCGGGGTTGAGTAGTCCTGGAATCTGTCCCGATAGGTGTCCTAAAAGTCCGTGCATCTCTCGGAATCTTTCCCCTAGTTGGCTTACTGTGTAGATGCCCATGTCTTCTAAGGAACGATCGAGGAACATATTACTATAAAAGCCTGGCGCGTGGTGTCCTACTTCCGTCAAGATGTTTTTGTAACCCAGCATCATTAAGGCGGCAATCACGTCCGCTACACTGGCAAATCCGCCTGGATGCCCTGATTCTTTCGTGGCTGTAACTTGTAGCGTCAGGTAACGTAAGGCATCAGCCGCTAATAAGGTTTGATAGGCCGCCGCGGTATCGAAAGGAGCCACGATCGCCGTGGAGTTTTCTCCTATCACCGCCGATTTTCCATATCGATCGAAGTCGGGGAGGTCTTGACCAAAAAATTTAATTCCTTGACAAAATGCCGGAATCGTAGTGGTTACTGTCATAAATTTTCCATACCTCTTTAGATATAAAATCTGCTATAAAGAAAATATTACATTGTAGCGGTAATAGCTCGATCGAGTCCAGGTGTAGAGCCTAGAGACCTCGATAAGGCCAAGCGGATATTTAAAGGTTTAAATATGGCAAGTAACATCGGTAAAATCGCTCAAATTATCACTTGAAAAAATCGGGATGACAGGATTTGAACCTGCGGCCCCTTCGTCCCGAACGAAGTGCAAAAATCTCTTTACTTCCCACTACATCACCATTATAGCCATTCTCAATAACATTTCCTACCCGATTCCTACCAACGGCGAAACACTTCGGCATGGTTAAAAGTAACTTTTATCTTAATTTCCCTTAAATCGGGAAATTTTAAAATAGGGGTAATTTTTCATTCTTATACCCACATAAATTGAAGTTTCACCCAAGAAGTCTTATCTTTCCCTTAAAGTCCTGCACCCGAAATCATTTAGGGCTTTCGTTGGTTTTTACGCTCGGAAAGTATTAATGACTCATTTTGCCAATAAAAGCGAAGCTTCTCAATATTTAAAGCTCAGCGGAACCACTCTCAAGCGATATAGGCTACAAGGGCTACTGGTCGAGGGGATTCACTGGGTTCGGCTCAACAGCAGATGTATCCGCTATAATCTTGACCTTATCCAAGACTGGCTCCACAACCGTCACGACCCGGTAGCCCATCAGAGAGCGATCGAGATCTATCAGGCCAGTCTCTTGAGTAACCAGAAAAAAACAGGAAAAAGACCCGTCAAAAGTTTAAACTAGTTATGGGCAACCATGAACGTAAAGGCTTTTAATTTGCTGTTATAGGCTCAAATCATTGGATATGTCATTAGCTTTAACTGAAAATAATTTATGAGCGAGTCCCTTCTTAAACGTATCACTCAAAATTCCGATATTTGTCATGGTAAACCATGTATCAGGGGACTTAGGTATCCTGTAGAACTAATTTTAGAACTATTAAGTTCCGGCATGACGATAGAAGAAATTTTAGAAGATTATGAAGATTTAGAAGTTGAAGATATTCAAGCTGTTTTGCTTTTCGCCGCTAGAATAACTGAAGTAAAGAGCATTCATAAAATTGCCTCATGAAATTTTTGATAGATGCTCAGTTACCAGTTCGTTTAGCGAGATTTTTACAGGATTCTGGCTATGATACTGTCCATACAAAAGATTTGCCAGAGCAAAATTCTACTTCTGATAATCAGATTAATAAGATTTCAATAGAACAAGAAAGAGTAGTAATTACCAAGGATTCAGATTTTGTTGATTCTTTTATAACCTCTCAAAAACCTTATAAATTGCTTCTTGTTTCAACAGGTAATATTAAAAACAAAGAACTTGAGACTTTATTTGCTAAAGGATTGCCAACTATTGTTGACTCACTGGAAAAGTATAAATATATCGAGTTGACCCGTGATGAAATTATTGTCCATCAGTAGTTTTGTCGACTGCTAATAGTTTATTGGCAAGACGACGTTTATCCACCGCCAGACGGCTGATACCTGCACTGCGCGAGATATTTCTACGGGCGCTGACGTGGATTGGGATTCGGTTGCCCTCGATGACATGATGATTGAAACAGCTAACGCTACGATCATTAACGCCAAAAATAAAGCTTTTTTTAGATCATCTATCTTTACCCATCATCACTCTGAATTTAGCAGATTACCGTGAAGGGCGAGCCAGATACAGGGCGGCTCTGAAGAAGTCCGCTCGACCCTATGCTTTCGCCCCGCCGGAATTAATAAATAATCCCCCGCCTTTAAATCAATGGACGAACCGTCCTCGAAGCTTAAACATGCGTCACCTTGCAACAGCAAAACCCATTCATCTTCTATTTGGTCGTACCATTCTCCGGGGGGCGTAACCTGTCCAGTAGAGATGATTCTCTTCAAGAAAATGTTAGACCCGGTTAAAATAGCCTCAAATACTTCTTCTTGAGGTAACTCTGTTGACAATGCAAAAATGTTATTCATATTTTTCCTAACCTCAAGCGTTCAGTAGTGCAATTGTAAATGTGAATGTCGTCGGGATGATGAGCAAGTTTTTCGGTTCTCGGGGCTGTGTATGATCTGTATCGCCAGTAATTCCCGAAAGGGCGCTCGTCTCTCCCGCCAAAATGAAGTTTGGGCCAATTTTCTTCAACATACGACTATACTAATTAGTGGTCTTTTTTAAAGAGAGAGCGAAAAGATCCTCATGTCATTTAAAGATCACTTTTCCGAACGCTCCCAGGACTATCGGCGTTTTCGTCCCCATTACGGGGATGAATTATTTTCCTACCTGGTTGGTTTAGTCGCTCAACCTTCTCCTACCGCTTGGGATTGCGGCACCGGCAACGGTCAAGTCGCTCAGGCACTGGCCAAATACTGCCAGAAAGTTTACGCCTCGGATGCGAGTGAACAGCAACTGAGCCAAGCCATAGTAGCGGATAAAATCGAATACCTTCACTGTCCGGCGGAATTAAGTCCCCTCCCCAACAGCTCGATCGATCTGATAACGGTCGCTCAAGCTTTTCATTGGTTCGATAGCGAGAGATTTTATCGGGAAGTAGAAAGAGTTCTTAAGCCTGATGGCATCATCGCTATATGGTGCTACGGCTTTTTCGCCATTGCCAACGCTAGCGATTCTTTGAATGCCGCCTTAGAGGAGTTTTATCTTCGGGTAGATAGTTTCTGGCCTCCCGAAAGAGAATTAATCAACACGGGTTATCAAACGGTAAATTTCCCCTTTATCGAAATCCACTCCCCCCAATTCATACTCACGGCCCGATGGACGGTAGCCCATCTAGTAGGCTATCTCAACACTTGGTCGGCAACACGAAATTATTTAAAAACTCATGGTGAAGAATCACTTCAGGATGTGATAGCAAATATCGCTGACCATTGGAATCCTAAAGATGGTTTATCGGAAATAAACTGGCCTATTCATCTGCGTGTGGGGAAAAACTTATCCCGAAAGTAATGAACGTTATTGGCTTTCCCGGAGGAACTTTCATCGGTTCAATTTTCTCCCTTACCAAGATAGCGGGTCATTATCGTTTGTGCGCTCATAATAAAGAGCTACGCCAAAAAGATATGGAACTTCAAAAGATTTTTCTGGACATTGAATTTTCAATTTCAAACAAAATGTTAAACATTTACACTGCTTGCTCCTCCAACTAAGCCCCATTTAGGAAGCTAATAATAGTGGAAGCGTGGGACAAACAGGGTATTAATTAGTTATATGTAAGCAGGAGCCGAATAATCTGCCAGTTTTACCCTAATTTTATAACTAGAAAATGCTTAACTGTAACCCTAATTATCTTGAATTCCACATTATCACAACTACGGTATAACTACAAAAGTGGTAATGCTTGCGAATGAGAGGTCATTTATAAAGAAAAGCTAAATAGCAAAGAGTTTCGGGGCGGAGAGTGTTTATTTTAAAAGAATAAGTAACGTAATAACGAAAAATGGCAGGCAAAAGAACTTATCCAACTGACTTATCGGACGCAGAATGG
>JADQBB010000005.1 GCA_016903695.1 Chlorogloea purpurea SAG 13.99 | reverse complement strand
CCCATTTTTGCAACGACCGGCGGGGAATCAATTCCCCGCCTCATAGTCCAAGTCCTCTTAAGAGGACTTCTGCTATGAGACCGTGATTTTAATCACGGTCGGGTCAGGTATACCTTGCATAATTGGGATGCTCCCTAAAATTGCCTCCCGATAGCTTAACTTCCATAAAGTTACCGACCATTTGAAAAAGAAAGATTGGCTAGTGTTATTTATTTCACTACATAAATAACACTACCATCGTCAGGTATTTTGGGAAAGTAGTGACCCTTGGGTTAGTGGTTAGTGACGTTAACTCCTTAAAGATACCTGGAACTGTTTGACCAAAGTATCACGAACTTTATTCATCAACGGTTCTACTTCTTCGTCCGTTAAAGTTCGATCGAGCGCTCGATAAACTAAACTAAAAGCTAAACTGCGTTGTCCCGCGGGTACATTATCCCCCTGATACTGGTCGAATAATTCCACCTTTTCTAATAACTGCCCCCCGGCTTTCGTCATCGCTCCCGTTAATTGGGACACGGACACCTCATTAGACACGAAAAAGGCTAAATCTCTGGCGGCTTCTGGATAAGTCGAGTAGACACGGAAACGGGGAATTATTTTCCCTGGATTGTCTAAAACCCATTCGATTACCGGGTAATCTAACGAGAAAGCGTAAACAGCATCTATTAATCCCTTCTCTTTTCTTAGGGCTGGGTGAAGTTGTCCGAAGATACCAGCTTGTTTATCTCCGATTTTTAGTACTGCAGTTCTGCCTGGATGAAAACGAGCGTCCTCTCCGTGAGGGTGATAACTAACCTCCAATCCCAAGGCCGACCAGAAACTGTCTAAAATTCCTTTCGCCTCATACCAGGTCATGGGTTGCTCTTTTCCCGATCGAACCCAGCGGCCGGCACCGAAAGTATCGCCGCCGAAAATACCGGCGATAACATCGTATTCTGTGGTGGGAGAGTCGGGGCCAGGAGAAAGACGGAAGACTCTACCTAACTCGAAACCGTTTAATGCGCCGTTGCCCTGGGCGCTATTATAAGCGAAGGTGTCGATCAAACCATCCAGTAGATTCGTGCGGAGGGCTGCGTATTCAGCGAAGAGGGGATTGGCGATGACTACTTCTGCCTTATCGGGTTTGACGAGGGAGTATTGCACCAATTCGGTTAATCCCAATCCTCGTAAAGTCTCCCGGATACGACGCTGTAACTTTTCCTTTTCGGATAGGCCACCGGGTAGGGTTTTGGCGGGGAGAGTGTCACAGAAACGATCGTAACCGAATAGGCGGGCCACTTCCTCGATTAAATCGATTTCTCTCTCTAAATCTCGATAACGGTGGGGTGGTACTTTTACCGTCCAAACGGCGGGATTAGAAGTTTTCACCGTTACTTCACATCCCAAATCTGTAAGTATTCGAGTTACTTCATGAGCTTCGATGTAACCGATTTCCTCACCTCTTTTCACTGTACCCAACACCATATGAATTTTGCTCAGATTCAGTTCTAAACCCTGCCCCGTCTGTTGGGTGCGATTATCAGCAACTCCTTGAGATACTACTTCGCCCCCGGCTAATTCTATAATTAGATCGATCGCTCTCTGACAAGCGTAGTTTAAAGCGGTCTCATTGACTCCCTTCTCATAACGTCTCGACGATTCACTGCGTAAACCTTGGGCGCGGGATGAGCGACGAATGGTTATCGGCTCGAAAAGGGCCGCCTCTAAAATTAGATTCCGAGTGCCGACCTGGACTTCCGTTTCCTCTCCCCCCATAACACCCGCCAGGGCGACGGGATGGTTATTAGCCGTGATGAGAAGATTTTGGGTTTTTAAATTTCTATTTTGTCCGTCGAGAGTCTTAAGGGTTTCACCTTCCGTGGCGAAACGCACACCGATACATATACTGTCTCCTTTATCTAAGGATTTTAATCGATCGGCATCGAAAGCGTGTAAAGGTTGTCCCCATTCCAATAAAACATAGTTGGTAACATCGACCACGTTGTTAATCGGCCTCACTCCCGCAGCTTGTAAGCGTTGCTGTAACCATTGGGGAGAGGGGGCGATTTTTACCCCAGCGATTTCCGTCCCTATATAGGCGGGGCAGGCGTTATTATCTTCTACATCTATGCCCAAGGAGTCGGCGGCGGCGAAATGGGTAGGAAAAATTTCCGGTAAAGTTAAAGTAGAGCGAGTCAAGGCAGCTACTTCTCTCGCCACTCCGATCATGCTTAAAGCGTCGGCGCGGTTAGCAGTGGGGGCAATATCGAGAATCACGTCATCGAGTCCTAATAAAGGGCGCACATCGGAGCCGATAGGTAGGTTAGTATCGCTGAAGATGTGAATACCGTCCGAATCTTTTTCTAAACCCAATTCCGCTAAGGAACAGATCATGCCCTCGGATTTCACGCCCCTTAATTTCGCCGATTTGATGGTGATATTAACCTTGGGTAAATGAGTCCCCAGGGTGGCCACGGGGGCTAATATATCGGGTCTGGCGTTAGGAGCGCCGCAAACTATAGTCGATGGGGTTCCTGCGCCCGTATCTACCTGACATACACTCAATTTATCGGCGTTGGGATGGGGTTCGCGAGCGATTATTTTTCCCACAACTACACCATCAGCCCATTGACGACGATCTTCGATTTCTTCTACTTCAATCCCGGCGATCGTTAACATTTCTGCTATTTCTTCGGGAGATCGATCGATCTTTACTAATTCTTTCAACCAGTTGACGGAAACTCGCATTGTTGATATTAATTTCTATAAGTGCTTTCTGCTGTGTGTATACGATTTTATCACTTTCGCCCTTAGTTTCCTTATGCTCGTAGTAATGAAGTGTTTACACACAACCATCCTCGTTTCTGATTTGGCTCGATCGCAATATTTCTACGAAACTATTCTGGGCTTACAGCAAACCCGACGTTCTCTTAATTTTCCCGGTGTCTGGTATCAAATCGGCGATTATCAAATTCATTTAGTGGTGGATATAAATTACAAAAACACCCGGATTAACGCCGATAAATGGGGTAGAAATCCCCATATAGCTCTCGGTGTTAATAACTTGCAGGACACCATATCGTATCTAGAAAGTCAATCCTATATTTTTCAAAGGAGTGCATCCGGTCGTCCAGCGTTATTCCTACAAGATCCAGACGGGAATACGATCGAAATTACCCATATAAATTAGCCTCCGAAATTAACTCGATGCGCTTATCAGAAGTAACATTATAAATCCAACCCGTATCTTTAAGACGATGGATCAGATTAGAAATAGTCACCCCTAACTCATCCGCTATGGCGTATAAATGTCGCCACTGACTCAACTCTTTTCCCCGACAGGATTGTTCTAATTTAAACCCCGGCATCAGAAGACAACTCGCAAAATACTGCGCCTGCCATTCAATCCCCTGCAAGATTAAATCGTTGCGACAGAGAAGCGGTTCCACTTTTATTACTAACCCCTTGTGCGATAATTGGAGGTATTTAGTCACCGCGATCGGGTCGATATGTAGCACCCAGTGACCGATTTCGTGGGCGATAGTAGATTCAGCGAATCCCCCCCTTAATTCGGTAATAGAATCGTTAATCTCGATCAACTTTTCCACCGGTAAAATTCTAGCGGCGATTTTACCCTCTTCATCATCGGGGATATTATCCCACACCACATCCAAGCCTAAGAATTCCGCTACTCTACTGGCATCTAAAGGCCATTTCACTCCGTATTTAGAAGTTTTATCCATCTGCGCTAAAATATCCACCGCTTTATCTTCTATCTGTTGTTTGTGCAGGAACTTAAACGGTTTAATTAAGGGATAACTCATGCAAATCCTCTCTATCTTTCGTTAGTTTCGACTTTCAGGGCTTCTTGTAATACTCTTTCCGCGAACTCTGGATTCTCCCGCATCCTCCTGAAAAGAGTGGGCATGGTCTTATAGTGTTGTTTCAATAAATCCTCTTCCTGTTGCGGGATTCGCCCCGCCAGAAAGATTAATTCTTCCGCTTCCAAGTCTAATTGTTGAGCTAGTAGTCGGATGACTTCCTCTTTCGGGGCGTAGTCAGCCCGATTATTCTCTAGTTTAGACAGATAAGTGAAATCTAGTCCGAGACGTTCCGATAATTCCCTCTGGCTGTAACCCTTGTCTTTCCTAGCCCCTTTGATGATTTCCCCAAAACTCTGTTTCATTTTCCCTCTCGTTAATTTTTTTTTTAAATGGACTTGACTAAAAAATCAACTATGGCTACTATAGCATAAGTAACTAAGTTGATTAAAAAATCAACTAACGGTAAAACCAGTATAGGAGGACAAAAGCAATGAGTCAAATGGGGTCTAAAGAATCGATAATGTCCGCTTTCGGTAAACTACTAGGCGAGTATAAGAAAGCGGAGACGAGAATAGCCACCAAGGAAGAAGAAGCAGAGAAAGCCAAGAATCAGGAATTATTAGAACAGGCCGCCGAGTACACGGTGGATAATATCGTCACCAATCTGGCTACATTACAGCTTAGTTTCGGCCGTAGCATCAATGAATTAGCCGACACGCTAACGGGTCAATCGGAAAAATTGAACGAGTTAAAGCGGGCTATAGGAGTTAGAAAGGAACAATTAGCATCTTTAGAGAGAGTCCGGGTGGTTGCCGATGCCCTGTATATCTTGAGACAGGAACATCAAGAGAGAGTGCGAGTATTAGAAGAGACGAGCAGCGACCAAAAAGAAGCGATCGAAAAAGAGATGACCCAATCTCGAAAATCATGGGAGAAAGAACAACTGGAGTTTGAAACTCTACAAACTGAGGAAAGAGAAAAGGTATTAAAACAGAGAGAAGCCGAACAAGCGGAATACCAATATCAATTAGAGCGCCAGCGGAAGATAGAAACCGATAACTACGAAGAAACCAAACGTAAGCAAGAGCAAAGTTTCCGGGAAATGAATCAAGAGAAAGAGAAAGGGTGGACGGAAAGAGAAAGAGTTTTACAGCTCAACGCTAAAACCCACGCGGAAAACTTGAAAAAAATCGAAGGCTTTGAAGAGAAGCTGAAAACGGAATACAACAAAGCCAAGGGCGAAGCTATTAAAGACGCTGAGAGAGATGCAAAAGTAAAATCAGATTTATTCGAGAAAGATTGGGAATTGGCGAAACAGGGTTTCGACCTCAATATTCAATCTTTGGAATCCCAAATTGCGAGAAACAGCGAAGAAATCGCTCAACTCACGGCCCAATTACAAGCTACCACGACTCAAGCTCAAAATCTGGCTTTAAGAGCCTTCCAAGGTACATCAGCCAACTAATATATTTAAGGAGCGTCCACAATGACTAAATCGATCAATGCTAAAAGTACCAAAGCGGAAATTTTAGAAGTAGTCCAAGAGTTAAAACAAGAGAAAGCCAAGTTAGAGGCAGAAGTTAAAAAACTGAATCAAGCCCCTAAATCCGTTGAGAAACCTACCCCCACAGTTAAGGAGACCGAAAAACCCATGAATAAACCACCAACCACAGTACAGCAAAGTATCACTGGAGTCATCGAAGGACTAGAAGCGTTGCAAATCGGTTTCGGTAGTGCCGTGAGTAATTTGTCGGAACAGTTAATCACCGAAGCCACGGCATTACAAGATTTAGAAGAATTAGTGGGTGAAGAAATAGAAGAATTAGCCGAACTACACGAATTAGAAGCGGTGGACGAAACTACTCTAGATGATCTGATTCGATCCTACGAGGAGGAGTCAGAAACTTTTTCAGAAGAATTCAACTTACGGAAAGAAACTTTAGAGCAAGAGTTACAAGAGTTAAAATATTCTTGGAAAAAAGAGCAGGATAATCACAATCAAACCCTTAAGGAACGTAATGCAGAGGCGCAAAAAACGGGTCAGAGAAATAATGAGGAATACTGGTATAACTTGAATTTGGAAAGAAATTTAGATAAAGATGAATACGAGGGACGAAAACGGCAATTGTATTTAGAATTACTAACGACGCGGGAGTTACAGGAAAAACAATGGCAAGACAGGGAAGATGCGATCGCCAAGCAGGAAAAAGAACAAACCCAAGCTCAAGAGAAGGTAGAAAGTTTCGAGAAAGAGTTAGAAGCGAAGATCAAGCAAGGTACGGAAGAAGGTAAAGGTATCGGTTACTATCAAGCTAAAGTGAAATCCGATCTACGTTCTAAAGAAGTGGAAGGGGAGAGAAGAAATTATCAATTGAGAATTGAAAGCTTGGGCCAAACGATTCAGAACCAAGAAGCCCGTATCCGCACCTTGACGCAACAATTAGACGCGTCGTTGAAACAAGTACAGGATTTAGCAGTGAAAGCAATCGAAGGTTCTTCTAATCGTAACTCCTACGAAGCGATGAAAGAGTTAGCGCTAGAACAAGCTAAAAACCAACCCAAGAATAAATAAAGTTTAGTTGCTCATAAGTAAATAAAACAGGCTTAAAGCCTGTTTTTTCACGTATTCCCTATTTCCTCTCCCCATAACGTTAAAATGCTCAAACAATTTCAGCGAGCGGTATATCTAGATTCCTTAACTAATAGGTAAAAATTGTAAAGCCTGAGGTTGTAGATTTGACATGGGGACTACTCCTATGTTTTTCTCGCTTTAAGATAGATATATTATCTATACGATCGATCATCTATGGCAATTGCTCAAAGCGAATACCGGCAACGGCGGGAACTAATCATGGAGAAAATCGGCAACGGCACGGCTATATTCGTGTCAGCGCCGATGGCGGTAATGCACAACGATGTTGAGTACACCTACCGCCAAGAAAGCGACTTTTATTATCTGACGGGCTTCAATGAACCTTCAGCAGTGGCAGTATTAGCCCCGCACCACAGTGAACATAAATATATACTCTTCGTACAACCGAAAGACCCCGAAAAGGAAACTTGGACTGGATACAGATGGGGTGTAGAAGGTGCGAAAGAATATTTCGGCGCTGATGAAGCTTATACCATCGACCAATTGGACGAGAAATTACCTCAATATCTCGATAAAAGCGATCGCATTTATTACCATTTCGGGCGCGATAAAAATCTCAATAACACTATCCTGACTCACTGGCAGAGACAGGTAGCTGGTTATGGGAGGAAAGGTTACGGCCCCACGGGAATAGAAGACACTAACTTCATCCTCCATCCCCTGCGTTTAATTAAGAGCGAAACCGAATTAGAATTGTTGCGGAAAGCCACAGCTATTTCTGCCACCGCCCACAACCGCGCCAGAGAATTCACCCGCCCCGGACAGTATGAATATCAAATCGAAGCGGAAATAGCGCACACATTCCGTAGGTCGGGGGGGATGGGGCCCGCCTATCCCTCGATCGTCGCCGGGGGCGCTAACGCCTGTATACTGCACTATATTAACAACGATCAACAACTTCAAGACGGCGATTTACTGCTCATCGATGCCGGTTGTGCCTACGAATATTACAACGGCGATATTACCCGTACCTTCCCCGTTAACGGCAAATTCACCCCAGAACAAAAAACCATCTATCAATTAGTATTAGACGCACAGTTAAAAGCCATAGAAGCGGTGAAAGCGGGTAATCCTTACAACCAGATTCACGACACCGCCGTCAGGGTTTTAGTGGAAGGTTTAATGGATTTAAAACTACTGGTGGGAGATATAGAAGAAATCATCAAAGAGGAGAAATATAAACCCTTCTATATGCACCGCACCGGACACTGGCTGGGCTTGGACGTACACGACGCGGGGGCTTACAAGTGCGGGGAAGAGGCTTGGCAGACCCTGCAACCAGGACAGGTGTTGACCGTTGAACCCGGTATCTATATCGCACCCGATATAAAACCCGCCGAAGGACAGCCAGAAGTGCCGGAACATTGGCGCGGTATCGGGGTTCGTATCGAGGATGATGTGTTAGTGACGGGCGAAGGTAACGAGGTACTCACCGCGGCGGTTCCTAAGTTCGTCCACGAGATAGAAAAGTAATGTATTAGTGAGAAACGAGAAGAGAGGAGAGAGGGTAACTAGTAGCTACCGCATGAACCAACACTCGCTTCTCCCTTCTCTTGACTCACTGATTTAAGATACCGAGCGCGCCTAATCCTTCAGCTTTTGTTTTAAATTCAGCATGCTCCCATATATTAAATCTATAATAAATAATGTGCCAAGGTACTATGAAAAATAACCTAAATAAAAATCCAAATATAATTATATATATTTGCTGGGAGCATCCCAATTATGCAAGGTATACCTGACCCGACCGTGATTTTAATCACGGTCTCATAGCAGAAGTCCTCTTAAGAGGACTTGGACTATGAGGCGGGGAATTGATTCCCCGCCGGTCGTTGCAAAAATGGGATGCTCCCTATTTGCTGAACAATATCTATTAATGTTCTTTTTTTATATAGGTCAGGATAGAAAGTTCTTGAATGTGTAAAAGCAGGTTCCAGTAATTTGTATAGTATTAACTCGGGAAACCTTTCTAGATTAACCTTCAAACCCGGGTCATCGCTAGCGACGGGGGAACCGGTTCGAGCGATATAACTCGATTGAAAGTACCTATTGACCTTCGCCAAACCACCCACGAAATTTTCAACGGTGTGATATTGAGGTGGTATTATGAAACAAACACTTCTATCAATATATCCCCACAAGTCACCTTTGACAACCGCCCCCAATTCCTCGCTAAACTCGATCGCCCCGTAAAATTGTGGTTTGATCGCAATTTCTCCGTCTCCGTTAATATATCCCCAGAGATTATTAACTCTTACCGTTGCCAATCCCTGAGCGAACTTACGCGCTTCTTCAAACCCAAGGGTAATGATAAATTGTCCCTCCCGGTTAATATATCCCCACTTTTCATTGATTAGCACCGCCGCAAGGTCTTAGGAGAAATCGAGAGTCGCTCACAATCGGTTATATTTTTATTATTTCTCTTCCCATCTTCTCTCGCTCACGAGTTCGTTTAATTGATTTATTGCGAAATTGGGATGCTCCCCCCAAATTTTTCTATTTATAACAAGAAATGTTACGATTACTTGTTTTTTGATAAATAAACTGCATAAAGTAGTTGTTAAAAATTAGTTATAAAGTTGAATTAGCTTTACTTCGGTGATAGAAAATAAAAACAGTAATTGACTTTTGACAGGTTAATTTTTATTATTCTCTTATTTTTTTTAAGTTAAGGTAATACTTAATGATAAGTTTCTTATCTTTGAGATACTCTCAATTATTACTCTTACTTTTACTAAAACCTACCTTAAAAATTTATGAAAGTTACTACCTCGCCTTTACAAAAAATAACGAAATCTTCCGCCGGCCGCCCACCTTTTAAAGATATGGTCTGGATACCTGGAGGAACTTTTGCAATGGGTTCCGATAATCATTATCCCGAAGAGGCACCAGTTCATAAAGTTAAAGTTAACGGATTTTGGATCGATCGCTTTCCCGTCACCAACGCCAATTTCCGAAAATTCGTCAAAGAAACCGGGTATATAACCTTTGCCGAACGCCCCGCCAATCCAGAAGATTACCCTGGGGCTAAACCGGAACTACTAGAGCCATCCTCGACGGTTTTCGTGAAACCGAAACAGAAAGTCGATAAAAACAACCGTTATAACTGGTGGATATATATAAGAGGTGCAAACTGGCGGCACCCCGAAGGCCCCGGTAGTTCGATCAAGGACAGGGATAAACATCCCGTGGTTCATATCACTTATGAAGATGTAGAAGCTTACGCCAGGTGGATAGGGAAAGACATCCCCACGGAAGCCCAGTGGGAATTGGCGGCGCGGGGAGGTTTGGAGGGGACGGAATTTGCTTGGGGAGACGAACTGCATCCGGGGGGGCGGATGATGGCCAATACTTGGCAGGGAGAATTTCCCCACGAGAACACCCGTCAGGACGGCTATGAACGCACCTCTGGCGTGGGTTCTTTTCCCCCCAATGGATACGGACTTTATGACACCATCGGCAATGTGTGGGAATGGACGAGCGACTGGTATCAGGAACATAAGGAAATTAAAAAACCTTCCTGCTGTACGGTGGATAATCCTCGCGGCGGGGAATTAGAAAGAAGTTTCGATCCTTCCATGCCCGATATAAAAATTCCCCGCAAGGTGATCAAAGGTGGTTCTTTTCTCTGTGCGCCCAGTTATTGCCGTCGTTATCGCCCGGCGGCGAGGATGGCGCAGCCGATCGATACTTCTACCTGTCATATAGGTTTCCGCCTGCTCGTTAGAGCTTAAGCAGGATTCAATCACACATCTTTATCAGGAGTAACAATTATGTCTCTAAGAGAATACAAACCCGGAACAGCTTTCCCTGGTGTCATCGGTCGTACCGCCGATGTTTCCACTCCCGCCTGGCCCGAGCCTAATCGGGCGAAAGAAGGCTCGCCCAACGTTATCTTCATCGTTCTAGATGATACGGGTTTCGGTCAACTCGGTTGCTTCGGTAGTCCCATCCACACCCCTAACCTTGATGCACTGGCAGCCAATGGTTTGCGCTATAGCAATATGCACACCACTGCCCTCTGTTCTCCTTCACGCTCTTGCATTTTGACGGGACGCAATCACCATTCTAACGGTCTCGCCTGCATTACCGAGGGAGCGATGGGTTATCCTGGGGCTAATGGTTATATGCCCTTTGAAAACGGTCTGCTCTCGGAAATCCTCTTACAAAAGGGTTATAACACCTACGCTATAGGAAAATGGCACTTAACACCCTCGGAACAGGGTAGCGCCGCGGGGCCTTACGATCGCTGGCCCCTCGGTCGCGGTTTCGAGCGTTTCTATGGTTTCCTCGGCGGTGACACCCATCAATACTACCCGGAATTAGTGCGGGACAATAGCCAGACCGAAGCGGAGAAAACCCCGGAAGAAGGCTATCATCTGACGGTGGATCTAGTGGAAAAAGCCAAGGCGATGATCGCCGATGCTAAACAGGTGGCTCCGAATAAACCCTTCTTCATGTACTTCTGTCCTGGAGCCATGCACGCGCCCCATCACGCCCCCAAAGAATGGATCGATAAATATAAGGGGCAGTTCGATGATGGGTGGGATGCCTATCGAGAGAAAGTTTTCGCCAAACAGAAGGAAATGGGTATTATCCCGCCGGATACGGTTCTCTCCTGCCACGACCCCGATGTACAAGATTGGAACTCTTTATCGGGTGATGAGCGAAAACTGTACGCGCGGATGATGGAGGTTTTCGCCGGATTCCTAGAACATACAGACCATTACATCGGGGAGTTAATCCAATTTCTCAAAGATATGGGTCAGTATGAAAATACTTTAATTATGGTCATTTCCGATAATGGGGCCAGTTCCGAAGGGGGGCCTACCGGCTCGATCAACGAGAATAAGTTTTTTAATAATGTGCCCGATAATCTGGAACAGAATCTCGCGGCGCTAGATGATTTGGGTGGCCCTAAATACTTCAATCACTATCCTTGGGGTTGGACTCACGCAGGGAATACTCCGTTTCGCCGCTGGAAACGGGAAACCTATCGAGGTGGTGTGAGCGATCCTTTTATTGTCTCCTGGCCCGCGGGAATTGCCGCTAGAGGCGAGATCCGACATCAATACGCCCACGCGATCGATATGGTTCCCACTGTTCTAGAAGCCTTGGGTATCGAACCACCCACGACCATCAGGGGAGTTACCCAGTCTCCTATTGAAGGATTCAGCTTTGCCAATTCTTTTAACGATGCCAAAGCTGCCGATAAACATATCACCCAGTATTTCGAGATGTTCGGTCATCGTTCCCTCTATCATGATGGCTGGCGGGCTGTTTGTCCTTGGCCGGGTACTTCTTTTACCGAATCGGGCTTGTTTTTTGGCGCACCGATTTCCTACGATAAACTAACAGAATTAGACGCTAATGGCTGGGAATTATATAATCTGAAGGAGGATTTCGCCGAGACCAATAACCTCGCCGCCTCAGAACAAGAACGCTTGATCGCCATGATCGGTATGTGGTACGTAGAGGCGGGGAAATATAACGTCCTACCCATCGATAGCCGGGGAACTCAGCGATTTGCAGAGGAACGCCCGCAGATAGCCAGCGATCGTCAACGATATGTATATTATCCCGGTACTCAGGTGGTGCCTATTAACGCTGCTCCACGGTTGTTGAACCGCGCTCACTCTGTTTCCATAGAAGCGGTGGTTCCTGAAGGAGGAGCCGAGGGGGTACTCTTCTCTATGGGTGGTAACGACGGTGGTTTTAGCTTCTACGTGCAAAACGGTAAGTTAACCTACGGTTATAACTATGTAGCCGATAGTTATTTTAAAATCCAGTCCACCACATCTCTTCCTAGTGGCAAACATATTTTCAGTTTTCAATTCGAGCCTACGGGCCCGGCTAATCCGGGGCAAGGTAAGGGCGCTCCCGCAAAAATAACCTTACTCGTTGACGCTCAGCCTGTAGGAGAAGGTAACTTGTCCGTAACCATACCTTTATCTCTCGGACTTAGTGCGGGGGTAGCGGTAGGGGCTGATCCCGGTTCGCCCACTATGCCAGATTATCAACCTCCTTTTGCTTTCAACGGAGAGATTCGTAAGGCGTTAGTGGATGTGACGGGGACTCCGGTAGAGGATTACGAAGAGAAAATGCGGGTCTATCTGGCTCGCCAATAACACGGCATCGGGGCGACATAGGTAGCGATCGCCCCCGGTTCACTAGCTACCACTATTCAATCAGGAGTAACTCATGCCTCAAGGTAAACCGAATATTTTAATCATCTGGGGTGACGACATCGGTATCAGCAACTTAAGCTGTTATTCCGATGGCTTGATGGGCTATCAAACCCCCAATATCGATCGTGTGGCTAAAGAAGGAATGCGCTTCATCCACTACTACGGCGAGCAAAGTTGTACAGCGGGAAGGGCGGCTTTTATCACCGGTCAATCCGTCTTCCGCACCGGTTTAAGTAAAGTGGGTTTACCAGGCGCACCCTTGGGATTCAAAGCGGAAGACCCTAGTATCCCCGAACTTTTAAAACCCCTCGGTTACGCTACGGGTCAATTCGGCAAGAACCATTTCGGTGACAGAGACGAACATTTGCCCACCATGCACGGTTTCGATGAATTTTTCGGCAATCTCTACCACCTCAACGCCGAAGAGGAACCGGAAAACGTAGATTATCCCAATTCCGAACAATTCCCCAATTTCCGTCAACGCTACGGCCCCCGCGGAGTCCTCCACTGTTGGGCTAACGGTGACGGCACCCAAAAAATAGAGAATATGGGCCCCCTGACTAAAAAACGGATGGAAACCGTTGACGACGAATTTCTCGAAGCTGCGGAAGGATTCATTCGCAAACAGAAAGAAGCTGACACACCCTTTTTTGTTTGGTTTAATACCACCCATATGCACTTCCGCACCCACTGTAAACCGGAAAGCAAGGGTCAGGCGGGTCAGTGGCAGTCGGAATATCACGACACGATGATCGATCACGATAAAACGGTGGGTGAATTACTGGATTTGATCGATGAGTTGGGGATAGCTGAAGATACGATCGTCATGTACAGCACCGATAACGGCCCGCACATGAATAGCTGGCCGGATTCGGGTATGACTCCTTTCCGTAATGAGAAAAATTCCAACTGGGAGGGAGCCTATCGGGTTCCGGCGATGGTACGCTGGCCCGGTAAGATAGCGGCCGGCAGTATCTGCAACGGCATCGGCAGTCATCTGGATTGGCTTCCCACTCTTTTAGCCGCAGCGGGAGAGACGGAGATAAAAGAGAAATTGTTACAGGGGCATCAGGTAGGGAATAAAACCTTTAAGATTCATCTCGATGGTTATAATATGTTGCCCTACTGGACGGGAGAAACTATTATCAGCCCTCGAAAAGAGTTTTTCTATTTCTCCGATGACGGTGATCTCACGGCTCTAAGATACGAAAACTGGAAATTCGTCTTTATGGAGCAACGTTGTCCGGGTACTTTACAGATTTGGGCGGAACCTTTTACGGTTTTGCGAGTGCCGAAGATATTTAATCTCGTCACTGACCCTTATGAACGTGCGGATATAACCTCTAACACCTATTATGACTGGATGATAGATCGAGTTTTCCTGATCATCCCGGCGAGTGATTACGTGGCTCAATTTCTCTCCACCTTTAAGGATTATCCACCCCGTCAGAAAGCGGCTAGTTTTGGTATCGATCAAATAGTCGAGAAATTACAAGCGGGAATCCCCAGCTCTTAATTGTTATATGTCACCCCGTAGCCGCCGGATAACTTGGTACGAACAACAGAAAAAACGGAGAAATTCACGATTTTTCCGCTTTTTTCAAAGATCTTTTTCTCTCCGTCTTTTGATGGCCGTGTTGATCGCCCTCACTGTTTTAGCGGTGGTGAACCGCTTTGACGTATGTCGGGCCCTACACTATAAAGCCAATTGCCTCACCTATGATACGTTGTCAATTATTAGCGTTGGTAATATCGAGTCTTTTAGTATCGTGACCGTGGCCTTACTTTATATCCTAGAAAGAAGGGAGCATAAGCAAGAAAAGCATAAACAAGCGTTGGAAGCGATTATTACTAGTGCTCAATTGGGTCTTGTGAATAGTTTGGCCCGACTTGATGCTCTAGAAGACCTTAATGAAGATGGCCTCTGGTTAGATAATATGAATCTACAGGGGGCTGACCTAGAGGGATTAGAGGTTCCTTACAGTAGATTTCGAGGGGCTAATCTCTCCGGCACCATCTTAAAAGGTGCTAATCTTCAAGGGGCGGATCTTACAGGGGCAAATCTTACCGGGGCCGATTTAACCGACGCTAATCTGGCAGAAGCAGATTTAACCGATGCCATTCTTACTGATACGATTTTGACCGGCACTAATTTGACCGGGGCAATTCTGCCTTTTAAAGCTGAAATTGCCAATAGCGACAATCTTTTTAATCAAAACTAATCGTTGACTTTCATAGAAATTAAAAATTTAGCAGTTATTCGCTCTCCCTTAATGAATACTACAATTCAAGCAATTCTATCCTCGCTTAACTATGTCTGACGGTCAACTATTAATCTTTGGCTCCGGTATACATAGCATAATTGGAACGCTCCCCATAAAAATCGCCGGCGGAATCAAACCCTGGCGGGATTACTAATTCTCCCGCTCAATATAACCGTAAAGAAAATTACTGGTTTGTACTTACGCCAATCCCGCAACGAAATCGTAGGCAAAATCAATATCGGGTGAAATCTCTGCTAAATCGATGACGTACCGACCATCTGTATCGATATAACCGACACGATTATCGATTTTAACCTTAGCCAAGCCTTCAGAAAACTTACCGCCGTATCCATAGAAAGGCTCGATCATCATATTGCCTCCGCGCTCAATATAACCTGTCTTACCCTCGCGCTTTCGTCTCGACGGGGTTTTCTTGCCCGATAATCGAGAACAACCCTTTTATTTTGTAGATGGAACTTGACCTACAACAAATCAGACGCATAGCTGGCGGCCCGCAAGAACGATAAAAGCTTTAAGAAGAGGTGGAACATTACACCGGGAGAAGTCTTCTTGTGGGGGATAATGTGCTAATGATCAAGACCGAAAGTAAAGAGGTACTCACCTCCATCGGTTCCTGAGTTCTTCCACGAGAAAAGCGAAAAGTGAAATCAATTTCCTCTTTGGTAAACGTTTTTGGCAGTCAGAAAATGGCATCCCTGTTGATGTTGGGCTTTGCCTCCGGCCTGCCTCTATTCCTGACGAGTCGCACTTTACAGGCTTGGATGACTACAGAAGGGGTTGACTTAGGATCGATCGGCTGGTTTAGTTTAGTAGCAGTACCCTACTCTCTCAAGTTCCTGTGGTCGCCTTTTTTAGACCGTTTCATCCCCCCCTTTCTCGGTCGTCGTCGGGGCTGGTTACTAATCGCCCAGATATTACTGGCCCTATCTATAGCGGCGATGGCGTGGCAACGACCGAAAGAATCTTTACAGCTACTGGCTATCAATGCTTTTCTCGTCGCCTTTTTCAGCGCCAGTCAAGATATTGCCTACGATGCCTATCGTACAGACGTATTAGAAGAGAGGGAAATGGGGGCGGGTGCGGCCACGGGGGTGCTAGGTTATAGGATAGCCTTGATCGTGACGGGATCGATCGCTCTCATTCTGGCCGATCGTCTTTCTTGGCCCACCGTTTATCTACTCTTGGCGGGATTGATGAGCATCATCTCCATCGCCACTTTTTTCGCCCCAGAACCGACGGAAGATAATTTTCCACCACAAACTTTATTCGATGCGGTTTGGTTGCCTTTTCAAGAGTTTTTTCAACGTTCGGGCGTAAGGCGTGGTATCGCTATACTGGCATTTATCGTGCTTTACAAGTTAGGAGATGCTTTAGTCAATAATATGGTGACACCCTTTTTGCTGAAGATAGGCTTCACTCAAACCGATATAGGGGCGATTCAAGGAGGTATGGGGATGGTTGCGACTATAGTGGGAGTATTAACCGGGGGCGCTTTGTTAAGTCGCTGGGGGATTAATCGCTCTTTATGGATATTCGGCGGCGTACAAGCCCTCAGCAATCTTGTATATTTTGTCCTATCGCAACTGGGTAAAAATTACCCGACCATGATTCTCGCTATCAATATTGAAAACTTCTGCGCCGGTTTAGGTACGGCCGCCTTCGTCGCTTTCCTGATGAGTCTTTGTAATCAACGCTTCTCGGCCACTCAATTCGCCTTGCTATCGAGTTTGATGGCGGTTAGCCGGGATATTCTCGTCGCACCGGCGGGGCAGATGGCTAAAGTTTTAGGTTGGCCTTTATTTTTCGCCGTCACGGTTTTGGCGGCTTTACCGGGGCTGGCTTTATTACCTTGGTTCGCACCTTGGCACGAAAAAGAATCATGATTGTCTCTATTATTATGTTAGATAGGGAAGGCTGAAAAATTTTATGGTTGGTTTTGATGTCAGAAGATTTCCTATAAGTTTTGACGTGTGGTACGTAGGTTTGTCAAGTTTTTTGCTGATGCCCCCCGGCGCATCTTACGTGGAAGTAGATAGGGAATGGGTTAAAGTACGCATGGCTTGGGCGTTTCGATCGAAGTTTTCTAGATCTGCAATCACCTCCGTTACCGTCGCTCAAAAAGTTGGTCTCACGCGAGGAGTACACGGCTTTGCCGGGCGATGGCTGGTAAATGGGTCTGGAGAAGGTATAGTGAGTATTACCTTGAATCCCCGCGGGCGGGCCCGCGTTCTCGGTTTTCCCGTTCGATTGCGAGAACTATTAATAAGTGTGAGAGAACCTAGTAATTTAATAGCATTATTGACCCCCCGCGTGTAGTTATTCAAGTGAACCTATTCTGAAGTGAAAAACCTAATTTAAAGGTGAGGGCAACACTCAATAAAAAATGGCGACATTACAATTAGATAATATTCGCAAGGAATATAATAGCTCGATCGCTCCGGTGAAATCCATTAGCTTTAGCGTTAAAGATGGGGAATTTCTCACCCTATTAGGCCCTTCCGGTTGCGGTAAATCCACACTACTTCGTCTGGTAGCCGGTTTAGAAACACCCACTAGGGGGAGAATCTTTCTCAACGATAAACTGATGAATAAAATGGCCCCAGGCGATCGAGATATAGCGATGGTGTTTCAAAGTTACGCCCTTTATCCTCACATGACGGTAAGAGATAATATCAGCGCCTGTTTAAAATTACGCCGCCTATCACCGGACAAAATCCGTCATCGAGTAGAAGATGTATCGGACAAATTAGACTTGAATCAATTACTGGAGAGAAAACCAGGTCAACTATCCGGGGGACAAAGGCAGAGGGTAGCTTTAGCGAGGGCCTTGGTGCGTCAACCGAATGTTTTTTTATTGGATGAACCATTAAGTAATCTAGATGCGCTATTAAGAGAACAAGTGAGAGGGGAATTAAAGCAATTATTCAAAGAACAAAACCGCCCCGTTATATATGTGACCCACGATCAAACGGAAGCGATGACTCTCTCTACCAAAATAGCGGTGTTATCCGATGGCTTCATACAACAGCTAGCCACACCCGACGACATTTATAAAATGCCGACTAATCAATTCATAGCCGCATTTGTCGGCAGTCCGGGCATGAACTTATTAGAATTAAACTGTCAGGAAAACGAAGCGCTACTGGGAGAAAATAAACTGCCGCTACCGAGACGGAGAGGGGGATTAAATCACGTCATATTCGGTATACGTCCTGAAGATATATCCCTCACACCTTTATCTAATTTTTTAGCGATCAAGGGAAAGATTTACTTAGAAGAAAAACTAGGCAAAGAAAAACTAATCACTTTTACTTTAAAAAATACCCCGCACTTTCTCAAAGCGCTAGTCAATATCGATCAACCGATGGAAACAGAAGAAACGAGCCTTTACATTCCTAGCCATAAAATACATTGGTTTAACTGGGACGGCGACCCGAACCAGCCCCTAGAACAAAGAAACCGGTTGTAGTATCTAATATTTAAAATAGTGCTTAAATGAGAGGAAGTTAAGTTAGGCTTATACCCTTGAAGGCAACCATACTAAAAAAAATTAACGGTACTTTTGTATTAATAAAGAACCATGAAAAGTTGATAGAGGAGAAAATTTTTCAAGTTTTTGAATTTCGTCGGATTATTATGGTTAAGAGATCAGCTTTGATAACCAGAAAGATTAAAAGCCATGCTGCTTCAAGTAACCGTAGAGAATTTTCTATCCTTTAAAGGAGCAACTACCTTTAGTATGCTAGGGGTGAATAGTGACTCGAACCATAGTTCTCATCTAACGATTACGATGGAAGCGGGTGCGGGGAAATCGATTTTACCTGTTGCTGCTATCTATGGTGCTAACGCAGCCGGTAAATCCAATCTCATCAAAGCGATCGGTTTTGCCAAGAATTTAATAGTTGTAGGAACACGTACAGGGCAGGTTATACCGGTTTCGACTTTCAAGTTAGCAGATTATAGTAAAAAACCAAGTCGATTTCAATTTATTTTTATCCATAAAAATGTGAGATACTCCTACGGGTTTACTTTAACTTCTGGTCAAATACTTGAAGAATGGCTTTACGCTATTCCTGAAAATAAAAAAAGAGAAGTTCTCTACTTTGAGCGAAATACTTCCGACAAAAAAGAAACAAAAGTAGAGTACGGAGCAACCTTGAAAGGAAAAAGAGGTAAGAATAAACAGTTTCTAGATTTTATTGCTCAAGGGACGCGCCCTAATCAATTATTTCTGACAGAAGCTGTCGAGCGTAATGTTAAAGAATTGATACCTATAGTTAATTGGTTTAAAAGAGTCTTAACTATACTTTCGGCTGAGTCTCACGCTTCAGGTTTAGAGATGGAAATATTGAATAGCAGAGAATTCACGGAATTTTTAGGTAATTTCCTCAAATTTGCGGGAACGGGTATTGATTCTATCGGTGTGGACGAAGTTAATCTGAATATAGATTCTCTATTTCCTACAATACCGGATGTATTACGTGAGAAGATAATAGAGATGCTCGCTGAAGTAGATATAAACTCTACAATGATGATAGAAACAAATATTTGGGGACAAAGCTATATTTTGACGAAAGGAGAGCAAGGCCAAACAAGCCTGATGCAACTAAAAACCAAGCGTCGTCATGAACAAGGACAACTTATTGATTTTTCTATAGAGGAGGAATCTGATGGTACTCAGGGCTTAATTAATTTAATTCCCGCTTTATTTATGCTTAAAGAAAGTTCAGAAAAAGTTATATTGCTTGATGAGCTAGATCGGCGTTTACATCCTTTACTATCACGTCAATTTTTAAATTTTTTCCTAAAATGCAAGACAGAAAAAAGTAGAAGTCAACTTATTTTTACAACTCATGACACGAATTTACTCGATTTAAATTTACTCCGTCGAGACGAAATTTGGTTTGTAGAAAAAGATCGGCAAGGAGCATCACAACTTTACTCATTAGCTGAATTTAAGATAAGGCCTGATTTACCAATTGAAAAAGGATATTTAAACGGCAGGTTTGGAGCTATACCATTTTTCGGAGATATTCATAGTCTGGGTTGGACTGATTGTCAGGAAGAATATCCTATTGATAATGTAAATGTTTGATGTCGCCTATGGGAAAAGCTAACAGAACAAAATTGCTCGATCGAAGTTACAATAACAGAGATGCACAACTTTTTGTCATCGCCACCGAGGGTGCGAAAACTGAAAAAAGTGGGAGCATCCCATTTTTGCAACGACCGGCGGGGAATCAATTCCCCGCCTCATAGTCCAAGTCCTCTTAAGAGGACTTCTACTATGAGACCGTGATTTTAATCACGGTCGGGTCAGGTATACCTTGCATAATTGGGATGCTCCCAAAAAAGTTACTTTGATATTTTTCACGATTCTCGGATCAAAATAGAAATTTTGCCAACGGGTGAGGATAATAAATCTGCCCCCGAATATGTTATGGATAGACTGAATGAGTTCTCTCTAAAATATCAATTAGAGGATGAGGATACATTATGGCTATTATTTGACGTGGAGCGCTGGCCTACAAAAACATTAAGTTCTGTTTGTCGTCAGGCAAAGCAAAAAAAGTATCGTTTAGCGATTAGCAATCCCTGCTTTGAAGTTTGGTTGTGTTTACATCTTGCTGAATTAGATCCGAATGATACAACCTGTAAAGATTTTGAAAACCGTTTGTGCTTAATTTTAGGAAAATATAACAAAAGCCATTTAGATGCTACTCCTTTTGAAACGCAAATTTTCGAGGCAATTGAAATGGCTAAAGTTTTACATCCAAAGCCTCAACAAAATTGGTCGCCGACGATCGGGTCTCACGTTTATAGAATCGTTGAGATGATTCAAGAAGCTATAAGAACCTAAAACAAATCCATCTCCTTAAACTCCGGCTTACTAACATTAGCCGACTCTCCACAAGTGCGGGGAGTAGGAAACAACTTTCCTGGATTAGCCAAACCTTTAGGATTGAAACTATCGCGAACATATCCCATAGTTTCCAGGTCTACCTCATTGAACATGGCCGGCATATAACAATTTTTATCAATCCCGATGCCATGTTCGCCCGACAAACTACCCCCAACCCGCACACAAAGTTTCAGAATTTCACCGCCCAATTCTTCCACCTCTTCCCAAGCACCTTGTATCTTATTATCGTAGAGAATCAGAGGATGTAAATTCCCATCACCGGCGTGAAACACATTAGCGATGCGATAGCCGTAAGTTTCACCGAGGCGGTTAATCTCCTGTAAAACATGAACCAACTGGGTGCGAGGAATAACTCCATCCTGCACGAAATAATTAGGGCTAACCTTACCCGCCGCCGCGAAAGCCGCCTTTCTTCCCTTCCACATCTTCAAACGAGTTTCCGCGTCGTTAGCTGTAGTGATATTTCTCGCCCCGTTATTTCTACAAATTTCGCTCACACGCTCTTTATTACTAGCTACTTCCACGGCTAAGCCATCCAATTCCACCAGTAAAATTGCTTCCGCATCACGTGGGTAACATCCCGTAGCCACCACATCCTCTACGGCGTTAATACTGAGATTATCCATGATCTCGATACCGGCGGGGATGATACCGTTACTGATAATATCCGCGGTAGCCTGCCCGGCTGCTTCTACAGAGGTGAAATCAGCTAAAAGTACACAGATAGATTCGGGTGTTTTGAGAATACGCAGGGTGATTTCTGTGGCTACCCCTAATGTACCCTCGGAACCCACGAATAAACCAGTTAAATCATAGCCTGGCATTTCTTGTACTGTGCCGCCCACGTCGATGATAGATCCATCGGGTATGACGATTTTTAAGCCAATAACGTGATTGGTGGTGACACCATATTTGAGACAGTGGACACCCCCAGAATTTTCCGCTACATTACCACCTATAGAACAGATTACCTGACTCGAAGGGTCTGGCGCATAATAGAATCCCGCGCCGCTTACCGCTTGCGTCACCCAGTTGTTAATGACTCCAGGTTGCACCACCACCCGCTGATTATCCAAATCGATCGAGAGTATCTCTTTCATCCTCGCGGTGACGATAAGCACCCCGTTTTCTAAGGGTAACGCACCACCCGATAAACCCGTCCCCGCACCTCTAGCCACCCAAGGAATATCGTTGTCATGACATATTTTGACCACTGCGGCCACTTCTCCGGTGGTTTTAGGTAATACTACAAGGGCTGGCCTCTGGCGATAGCCGGTGATGCCATCGCACTCGTAGGTTAGTAATTCGTCTTTCCGTTGAATCACTCCATCTTTGCCCACTACGGCGCTCATTTGCTTGATTATGGGTTGCCATGGGTTAACGGTGGGATTGAACAGGTTTTTTAACAACATAGGAGGCGGTAAAAGTAGGGAGTTTGCAAGAGGCGGGGTTTTTCAATTATTAATCTACTCTAACGGCTAATTGAGGAATCTTGCCTTTAAATCCCGTCATCACTTTTAAGGCGAAGCGTTTTAAGGGGGGAATATGACGCATCATATTTAAACCCACGCGACGGATAATGATAAGCGGTAGCCAGTGACTGGAAAACATTCGATCGAGCAAATCCGTAAACCCTAGTATCGCTAAATTCTCCCGTTTCCGCCATTGCTCATATTGCTTTAACACCTTTACCTGCCCTATATCCTGCCCCTCTTTTGTCGCTTCCATCAAGACCTGTGCTAGGGCGGCAGCGTCCCTGATACCGAGATTTAAACCCTGTCCGCCCACGGGGTGACAGCAGTGGGCTGCGTCTCCTATCAGGGCTAATCGGGAAGCTATATAACGATCGCACTGCATCAATTGTACCGGAAATAAAACCCGCGGACTCACTAATCTAACGGACCCCAATACACCACCCGTATGTTGATGCAGCTGGGCCATAAATTCTGCCTCGCCTGATGCCTGTAAGTTTTGGGCTGTATCGTGGGGGGCAGTCCAGACGATTTGAAAGCGATCGTCCGGCAGTGGTAGTATACCCATGGGCCCCGTGGCGCAGAAACGCTCGAAGGCGGTATCGTTACTCGGTAGATTGTGCTTTAGCGTAAAAGTAACGCAAGACTGCCAATATTTCCAGCCCCTGGTTTTAATCCCCGCCCACTGTCTGATCTGAGATTTCGCACCATCGGCCCCCACTACCAATTTAGCTTTTAGTTGCTGAATCTTTCCGTCTATCTCTACTGTAATCCTTGCGTCATCAGGGGTGTAAACCACCTCTATTACACTTGCGGGGCATAGCCAATCAATATTCTCCTTTTCCGCAGTGAAACTCTGTAAAGCACCTAAAATTGTGTGATGTTCTCCCACATAGCCCAAGTAATCAGTTTGCAATTCTTCTTTAATAAAAGGGACATAAGTAGGGTAATCGTTATCAGATAATTTAATATTGCTGAACTTGCCAACATGGGGGAATATATCATCCCAAACCCCTACACCTTGAAAAATTTTGCCCGACATAATCGAGAGGGCGTAGGATTGGCGACGACTAACTCCTATTTCAGTGGCTTGGGCTTCGATGATGGCGATTTTGATACCGGTATCCTTTAAGGCAGCGGCTAAAGTAGTCCCGACGATTCCACCACCCACGATCGCTATATCATATATATTGTCTGACCCGCTCATATCGTAATATTTTTTTAAATGAGTATGTAAAACTTTACTTATAGTTATTCTGACATTAAATCCCCTGACGGGGCAAAAAATCGTTAATCTGAAAAAAGACAGTGTGAGAGGATGCCCATGCAATATCGTCGTTTCGGTCGAACTAATCTACAAATGCCCGTATTCTCCTGCGGGGGGATGCGCTATCAATACAAATGGCAAGATGTACCGGGCCCGACGATTCCCAAAGATAACCAAGATAATCTCGATGCTACCATTAGGAGAGCGATCAATCTGGGTATCAATCACATCGAAACCGCCAGAGGTTATGGCACTTCAGAATTACAACTAGGGCGGATTCTGCCCAGTTTTCCCAGGGATAAGATCATCGTACAGACCAAAGTGTCCCCGCCAAAAGACCCCAAGGAATTCCGCCGCAAGTTTGAACAATCCCTGCGCTTCCTCAGACTTGATTACGTGGATTTGTTGGGCATACACGGCATCAACACCGAAGAAATCATCTCCGACACCATACGTCCAGACGGTTGTTTAGACGAAGCAAGAAAACTACAAGCCCAAGGCAAGGTTAGATTTATCGGCTTCTCCACTCACGGCCCCACGGATGTTATCGTCAAGACGATTAAAACCAATCAATTCGACTACGTTAACCTCCACTGGTATTATATCTTTCAGAATAACTGGCCTGCAATAGAAGCGGCGGCGGCCCACGATATGGGCGTGTTTATCATCAGCCCCAACGATAAAGGCGGGCATTTATATAATCCCTCACCGAAGTTAACGCAGTTATGCCAACCTCTAAGCCCTATGGTTTTTAATAACCTATTCTGCTTAGGTCATAACGGCGTACATACTCTCAGTTTGGGTGCGGCTAAACCTTCGGACTTCGACGAACATTTAAAAACATTGGCATGGCTCGATCGTGCTGATGAAATTTTACCGCCAATCCTGGCTCGATTAGAAAAACACTATATCGATGTACTGGGAGAAAATTGGGCGAAAACTTGGCAGGTGGGTTTACCTACCGTGGAAGAAACACCAGGGGAAATTAATATTCCGGCTATCCTGTGGCTGAGAAATCTAGTTTTGGCTTACGATATGGTGAGTTTCGCTAAAGCCCGTTATAACTTATTAGGTAATGGGGGACATTGGTTTCCAGGACAACAGGCAGGCAACGTCAGTAAATACGATTTGAACCCATGTTTGCTCAATAGCCCCCATCGAGAGATAATACCGCAATTATTAGAGGAAACCCATCGGATGATAGGAGGGGAAAATGTTAAACGTTTATCTAGCTCTTAGTTATTAATATGATACAAACATCACGAAAAATTACCAGCGATACTTGGATAAAAGGAACGTGGGAAGAGTATTTAGAACTTTGTGACACTCCTGATTTAGATAAAGCGAAATTTTATTATTTTTCCGGGAGGATGCGTATTGAAATGGCTCCAGTTGGTTTAGATCATTCAAGAGATCATAGTATTGTTACTCATGCAATTTATCTTTATGCAGGATTAAGAAAAATACCTTTGAATGGCAGTGATTCTTGTTCTTACCGTAAACCTGGAATCAGGGAGGCACAGCCCGATTTATCTTTTTACGTCGGTGACAACGCTAAAGCTATTTCCTACGGAACATCTATCGTTGACCTGAATATATATCCATGCCCGGATTTAGTCATAGAGATCGCCAAAACTTCTTTACCCGACGATTTAGGTGAGAAGCGTCTTTTATATGAAGAATTCGGGGTCAAAGAATATTGGGTGGTTAATGTATCCACGGGGGAGATTATCGCTTTTAAAATCGATAATGGAGGTAGTAGGCGGATTGGGGAATCGAGCGTTTTACAAGGTTTATCGATGAAAATACTCGAAGAAGCCTTAAGACGAGCGAGAGAAAGCACCCATACCGAGGTTAGTATGTGGTTAATGGACACATTTCAAGGCAGTTAAGTTACTTCCGTACTCATTTTTAAACAATAGCTTCCTAAAAGTAAAAACGGCCATCCCGGCAGTAAAGGAAGGGGCGTAAAAATTGCACCTAGTACCAGACAACTACTCCCCACACCTAACAATATAGCGGATTTATTCTCTCCCCAAACTTGCGATAAAATATCTTCCCCTGAAACGGTGGACTCGCCCTTGTATTCTTCTTGAGCGAAACAGTTACCTGGAGCTATAAAAGAAAATATTCTATCTAATTCAGCATTAAACTTTTCCGGTGAAAGGTTTCGCTCTTCATAATAAATCACAAGAGCATTATTAATCGGGCTTAATTGAACATCCTTAACCCAATCTAGGTTTATCAAAGAAGTTTCCAGAGATGAATGTAGAGAAGGATAGGCTTTTAACCAGTTGAGGCGCAATCTAGCTCTACCAGAAGTTTTGTGGATAATTTCCCACGAGTAATTACTCATAATTTATACTCTCTTAAAAACGGTAAAAGTGGAGGTTAACAATTAACCTCCACTTATATTTTAAAAACTCGCTTTCTACTCGCCGCTAAAATCTTCACGAAGTTTAGCTTCTTGCTCTTCGCTTAAATTAGACTCGATTAATACCCCTCTTTCCTCCGGTGTGAAAGCTGCTTCTACTTTATCGAGAGTAACCTGTCCGGTCATGATAAAAAGTGCAGAACTTCCCTCGGTAATTTTATCCCGAACTTCCTTGATGAAATCATCGTTGATGCCGTAATCTTGGAAACGCCCCGATAGTGCGCCGACTAAAGTTCCTACAGCAGCACCTAAAAAAGGCATGAAAAAGAGGAATCCAAATAACATCCCCCAGAAAGCACCGCCTACCATGCCCGCACCTACTAAGTCAAGGGCTTGAATAGTTTTGGGTTTTTTCCGCCCTTCCGGCCAAGATACCACCGCCGCATCCTTAATTTCGATTAAATGTTGCTTTTGCAAATCTCCTAATTTTTTAAGAGCATTCTCCGCACCTTCAGAGGTGTGAAATTTCCAAACGGTTAAAGTAGTAGCCATAAATTTGTAGTTGCTCCTTGATAAATTAGCTTAGAGTGTAGGATTTAAAAAATGTAAATCAGTTGCGTTCAGGATTAAATTTTGCGCCCCATGTTGAATTTTAACGGCAATCAAGTCATTTTGTAAAGTAATACTAACGGTTGCTGTTTTTGAAAACTAAACCCGATCGTTGCCGTCATTATTAATAAATGCTCGGCAATCTTGAGAGAATTAAATTTAATTATCCCATAAACCACTAACCGTATAAGGTGATCCCGGTATCGCCCAGAAACTACCATCTACGAAGCGATAATCCCTATCCACCTTGGCGAGAATTTCCATCTCTTGAGAGCTTAATTCAATATTGGCACCACGGAAATTATCCAAGAGACGGGCGGGGTTAACGGATTTGGGGATAACGGCAGTACCTCTCGTTACCCCCCAACCCAGTAATATTTGAGCCGGGGAAACACCTCTGTTATCGGCAATTTTTTTAACTACCCCATGTTCGAGCAAACTCGGTTCCCCTCCAGACCCCAAGGGAGAATAAGCACAGACTAAAACATCTTCCTTCTGGCAGTATTCAAACAATTCCTTTTGTTGTAGTAAAGGATGGGCTTCAATCTGATTAACTTGGGGTTTAATCGACCCTGACTGGATTAGATGAGCCAATTTTTTCTGACTGAAGTTACTAACTCCTATATGTTTGCACAAACCTCTAGCCACACATTTTTCCATCGCTCGCCATGTTTCTATCAAGGGTACATCATCGAGAGATAGATAGTCTTCTCCGGTCTGCGCCATGATCACATTTTTTTTAAAAGCCACGGGCCAGTGAATGAGATACAGATCCAAATAGTCTATTTGTAAATCGTCGATGGTTTTTTGGAGTGCGGGTAAAACCGACTGACTTTCATGAGCATTATTCCACAATTTAGAAGTAACCCACAGTTCTTCTCGCTTAACCGAACCTGAATCCAAAGCTTCCTTAAGGGATTGCCCTATTTCCATTTCATTACCGTAGATAGGAGCGCAGTCTATATGTCTATAGCCTATTTGTAAAGCCTCTTTGACCGCTTGCGCTACCTTTCCTTTCTCAGATTTCCACGTTCCTAAACCCAAAGCCGGGATCTTATCGCCGTTGGCTAACTGATAAAATTTCATATATGTGATGAGAATAAATGTAACTTGGCCAAGTATCACGCTTAAAAAATCTAGCACGAACCCCGATTGAAACCCTGTACCGCAAGGATAAGTTATTTAAATCTTTAGGGTTGCCACGCTAGGCATCCTAACGTCGATTCTCACTTCAATAGGTAACTTCGCCTTCAGGTAAAAAATTTTTCCCACTCTTGATATTATTACCAAACATGGTATATGATATTTGATTGTGACTAAAAATTCCCTATTTTTTAAGCGGGTTTTAAAAGTCATGGGCTGCTTTGAGATACTGATAAACAATGGTTTTTCAAGTCTCGAAGAGAAAACAGCCGTTCAAAGGCAGTTTTTGAATTTTAAAAAAAGCTGCACAAGATCGCAAATCAAACGTAATCCGGCTATCAAATTAGCAGACTGATAAAGTGGGAATCGTTGCCCACCTCTATAGTCACGGTTGCCTTGATTTGTATTGTCGTCTAGTAAAGAGTGGGTAAAACCCGTGACCGTCGGTATCCTAGGAACAAAAGTGGGCATGACCCAAATATTCGATCGAGAAACCGGAGTATCGATTCCGGTTACTGTCGTCCAAGCCGGCCCCTGTCCCGTCACTCAAGTAAAAACCAAAGCGACAGATGGCTACAACTCCATCCAACTCGGTTACTTGGCAGTGAAAGAGAAATCTCTCAATAAACCCGAACTGGGACACTTGAGTAAATCGGGTAGTGGGCCCGTCCGTCATTTAAAAGAGTATCGATTAAACGACACCTCAGCCTACGAGTTAGGACAAGCCATCACGGCAGACATATTCAACCCCGGCGATAAAGTCGATGTAGCGGGGAAAACGATCGGGAGAGGCTTCACCGGTTATCAAAAGCGCCATAACTTCAAACGGGGCAACATGACCCACGGGTCGAAAAACCACCGCCTACCAGGCAGTACCGGAGCCGGAACCACACCGGGTCGAGTATTCCCAGGCAAGAGAATGGCCGGTCAATACGGTAACGAACAAGTAACCATCAAAGGCTTAACCGTGGTGAAAATAGACACCGAACAGAACCTGATACTGATCAAAGGAGCCTTACCAGGAAAGCCTGGGGCCTTAGTGAGCATCACCCCCGCCAAACGAGTCGGCAAATAATCAAGGAAATAAACAATGGTTAACCCAGTAATCAAAAATTGGCAGGGCGAAGAAACCGGGACGGCCACCCTGGAACTGAAAGTCGCCAAAGCCGAAACCGCGAAAGGACTTCTCCATCGAGCCGTCGTCGGACAACTAGCAGGGGCTAGAGAAGGCAACGCCTCCAGTAAAACCCGCGCCGAAGTCCGAGGTGGTGGACGTAAACCCTGGCGACAAAAAGGCACAGGACGCGCCCGCGCCGGTTCTATCCGCTCACCCCTGTGGCGTGGCGGCGGTGTCATCTTCGGCCCCAAACCCAGAGACCACGAAATCAAGATCAACCGCAAGGAAAAACGCCTCGCCCTCCGCACCGCCCTCGGCACTAAAGCCGAAACCATGATCGTCGTGGAAAACTTCACCGAACAACTGGCTCAACCAAAAACCAAGGAGTTAGCGGCCGCCCTGACACGTTGGGGCATCACCCCAAAGGAAAAAGTCCTGTTGATCATGACCGAAATTCCCGAAAACGTACTCCTCTCCGCCCGCAACCTCTGTAACGTCAAACTGATCCGCGCCGACAGTCTCAACGTTTACGATGTGCTAGTGGCGAACCGTCTCGTCGCAACCAGCGAGGCACTCCAAAAAATTAAAGAGGTACACGGCGATGAGAACTAACACCAGAGACCTAGTGGACTTGATCCTGAGACCGATAGTCACAGAAAAAGCCACCATGCAACTAGAAATGAATAAATACGTGTTCGACGTATTACCCAAAGCCACCAAACCGGAGATCAAAGCAGCGATCGAAGCCCTCTTCGAGGTGAGCGTGGTCAAGGTCAACACCGCCGTACCGCCGAGAAGGAAAAAACGGGTGGGCAAATTCCTCGGCCACAAACCCCACTATAAAAGAGCGATCGTCACCCTTGCAGAAGGAGACAGTATCACCCTCTACCCCGAAGTATAGTCCAGGCAAACCCGATAAACGCACATTAAAAAACTATGGGTATCCGTACATTCAGACCGTTAACACCAGGGACGAGGCAATCGACGATTTCCGACTTCAAAGAAGTCACGAAAACCGAGCCGGAAAAGTCCCTCACCTACCATAAACACAATCCCAAAGGGCGCAATAACCGCGGTGTCGTCACCAGTCGTCACCGGGGCGGCGGTCACAAACGCCTTTACCGGGTCATCGATTTCCGTCGCGACAAACGTAACATCCCCGCCAAAGTAGCAGCGATAGAATACGATCCCAACCGCAACGCCCGCATCGCCCTCCTCTTCTACCAGGACGGAGAAAAGCGCTACATCCTCGCCCCCGCAGGTTTGGAAGTAGGAGCGATCGTTTCCGCCGGAGAAAATGCCCCCTTTGAAATTGGTAACGCCCTCCCCCTCGGACGCATCCCCCTCGGTACAGAAGTCCACAACATCGAATTAGTAACCGGCAAAGGGGGCCAGATGGTGAGATCCGCCGGAGCCTTCGCCCAGGTAGTAGCCAAAGAAGGCGACTACGTGACCCTGCGCCTACCGAGCAAAGAAGTGCGCATGGTCAGGAGAGAATGCTACGCCACGATCGGCAAAGTCGGTAACGCCGAGATCCGTAACATCAAACTCGGTAAAGCCGGACGCACCCGCCACGCCGGGAAACGCCCCCACGTCAGAGGTTCCGTCATGAACCCGGTGGATCACCCCCATGGAGGTGGAGAAGGGAGAGCGCCCATCGGACGTTCCGGCCCCGTCACCCCTTGGGGCAAACCCGCACTCGGTCGGAAAACTCGCGACAAGAAAAAACGCAGCTCCGCCCTCATCGTCCGTCGTCGTAATCAAGGTTAGAAAAATATTATGGGTCGTTCATTGAAGAAGGGGCCGTTCATCGCCGGCCACCTCATGGAAAAAATCGATAAACTCAACGCCAAAGGTGAGAAACAAGTTATCAAAACTTGGTCTAGAGCCTCCACCATCATTCCCGATATGGTCGGTCACACGATCGCCGTCCACAACGGCAAACAACACGTACCCATCTACGTCTCCGAACAGATGGTAGGACACAAACTGGGAGAATTCGCCCCCACCCGCACCTTCCGCGGTCACGCCAAAAGCGATAAAAAAGCCGGTAGAAAATAGAAACAGCTAAGAAAATGCCACCCGTAAACACCGAAAACGAAATCAAAGCGATCGCTAAGTACATCCGTATATCACCGTTAAAAGTGAGACGGGTACTAGATCAGATCCGCGGGCGCTCCTACCGGGAAGCCCTGATCATCCTCGAATTCATGCCCTACCGGGCCTGCGAGCCGATCATCAAAGTGCTGCGTAGCGCCGTCGCCAACGCCGAACACAACGCCGGATTAGACCCAGCGGGACTGGTAGTCAGTCAAGCCTACGCCGACGCCGGCCCTTACTTGAAAAGATTCCGCCCCCGCGCCCAGGGTAGAGCCTACCAGATCCACAAACCCACCTGTCATATAACCGTAGCCGTCGCCCCCAGCACCGAGGAATAAACAACATGGGACAGAAAATCCATCCATTAGGCTTCCGCCTCGGCGTGATTAAAGACCACAAATCTTGCTGGTACGCCGATAGTAAACGCTATCCCGAACTACTGCAAGAAGATCTCAAGATCCGCACCTACGTTCAGAAACAACTGGCTAACGCCTCCATCTCCGACATCCGCATCGAACGCAAAGCCGACCAGATCGACCTCGCCATCCACACCGCCCGACCTGGGGTAGTAGTGGGTAGAGGCGGCAGCGGCATCGAACAACTGCGAGTCGGCTTACAAGCAGTTCTCGGCGGCAACCGGCAGATACGCATCAACGTCATCGAAGTCACCCGCCCCGATGCCGATGCCAACCTGATCGCCGAATACATCGCCGGACAATTAGAGCGCCGGGTATCCTTCCGTCGCGTCGTCCGTCAAGCAATCCAGAGAGCGCAAAGAGCCGAAGTAAAAGGCATCAAAGTGCAGATCGGCGGTCGTCTCAACGGAGCCGAGATCGCCCGTACCGAGTGGGTCAGAGAAGGTCGAGTGCCCCTGCACACCCTGCGGGCCGACATCGATTATTCCTACCGCACCGCCCAAACCACCTACGGCATCCTCGGCGTGAAAGTATGGATCTTCCGGGGTGAGATCATCCCCGGACAAGAAACCCCCGTGGAAACCCCCACGAGTACCCCCCGCCGTCAACAACGTCGCCGCCAACAATTTGAAGATCGAAGCGCAGAGCGCGCCTTCGGCACGGACGAGAAATAAAGGAGACACACAATGTTAAGTCCAAGACGTACAAAATTCCGCAAACAACAGCGGGGGCGCATGCGCGGGTTAGCCACCGCCGGTAACACTATCAACTTCGGTGACTTCGCCCTGCAAGCGATCGAACCCTGTTGGATCACCAGCCGCCAGATCGAAGCCGCCCGACGCGCCATGACCCGTTACATCCGCCGGGGAGGCAAAATCTGGATCAGAGTCTTCCCCGACAAACCCGTCACCCAGCGCGCCGCCGAAACCAGGATGGGTTCCGGTAAAGGTTCCCCCGAATTCTGGGTAGCCGTGGTCAAACCAGGGTTCATCATGTTCGAGATCGCCGGAGTCGCCGAACCCGTAGCCCGCGAAGCCATGCGCCTCGCCGCCCAGAAACTACCCATCCAAACCAAATTCATCACCCGAAACGAGGAGTTCGTCTAATGGCATTACCCAGAGTAGCCGACGTGAGGAAACTCACCGACGAAGAAATATCAGAACAAGTCATCGCCGCTAAAAAGAAACTATTCGAGTTACGCCTGCAACTAGCCACTAGGCGACTCGAAAAAACCCACGAATTCAAACACACCCGCCACCGTCTCGCCCAACTCCTGACAGTGGAGCGCGAACGTCAACTAGCAGCCCAGAAAGAAGCATAAACCTATGGCAGTCAAAGAAAGAATCGGCGTAGTGGTCAGCAACAAAATGCAGAAAACCGTAGTGGTAGCTGTAGAGAACCGCGCCCCTCACCCCAAATACGGCAAGATCATCGTCTCTACCCGTAAATTCAAAGCCCACGACGAAGAGAATTCCGCTAAAGAAGGCGATCGTGTGCGCATCCGAGAAACCCGCCCCCTCAGCAAAACCAAACGCTGGGAACTAGCGGAAATACTAACCACCCGCCCCTAGACCGACAGGAGACCAACCCTCGTGATCCAGCAGCAAACCTATCTCAACGTCGCCGACAACTCAGGAGCGCGTAAACTCATGTGCCTGCGCGTCCTCGGTACGGGCAACTGTACCTACGGCGGCATCGGTGATGAGATCATCGCCGTCGTCAAAGACGCGATCCCCAATATGCCCGTCAAAAAATCCGACATTGTCAAAGCCGTCATCGTCCGTACCAAACAATCCCTGCGCCGGGATAGCGGTATGACCATCCGTTTCGACGACAACGCCGCCGTCATCATCAACGCCGACGGCAACCCCAGAGGAACGCGCGTTTTCGGCCCCGTCGCCCGGGAATTAAGGGATAAAAACTATACCAAAATCGTTTCACTCGCCCCCGAAGTCCTATGACCAAGAAAACACCCAGAACCTATAAAATGCACGTCAAAACCGGCGACACCGTACAAGTGATCTCCGGTAGCGACAAAGGCAAAATCGGCGAAATTCTCCGCGCCATCCCAGGGGAAAGTAAAGTAGTGGTCAAAGGTGTCAACATCCGCACCAAACACGTCAAACCCCAACAAGAAGGGGAATCGGGTACGATCACCACCTACGAAGCCCCCATCCACAGTTCTAACGTTATGCTTTACTCGAAAAAGGAAAGTACCGTTAGCCGAGTCGGTTACACCTTCACTCAAGAAGGTAAAAAAGTGCGGGTACTGAAAAAAACCGGCGAGATCGTCGATACCCCACCGAGTAAGAAAAAGTAAATCTCAACCCTGACCAAGCCCAGGAAATATTATCATGCCCCAGAAACTGAAAGCCATCTACCAAGAAACGATCGTTCCCAAACTGAAAGAACAATTCGGTTACGAGAACATCCACCAAGTGCCCAAAGTGATCAAAGTCACCGTCAACCGGGGACTCGGCGAAGCAGCTCAGAACGCCAACGCCCTCAAGTCCAGCGTCGATGAAATAGCCATGATCACCGGGCAGAAACCAGTCGTTACCAGAGCTAAACAAGCGATCGCCGGGTTCAAGATCCGTAAAGGAATGCCCGTGGGCGTGATGGTCACATTGCGCCAAGACCGGATGTACGCCTTCCTCGATCGCCTAATCAACCTCGCTCTGCCCAGAATTCGGGACTTCCGGGGAGTCAGCGCCAACAGCTTCGACGGCCGGGGCAACTACAGCATCGGCATCCGCGAACAATTAATCTTTCCCGAAATCGAATACGACAAAATCGACCAAATCCGGGGTATGGACGTGAGTATCATCACCACCGCCCGCAACGACGAAGAAGGTCGCGCCCTGCTCAAAGAAATGGGAATGCCCTTCCGATAACCACATTATTATAGACACAGGTAATACATGGCATCGAACGATACGATCTCGGATATGCTGACTCGCATCCGTAATGCTTGCTCGGTAAGACATCCCACCACCAAAGTGCCCACCACCCGGATCACCAAGAGTATCGCCCAGGTACTCAAAGAAGAAGGCTTTATCGAAGACTTCGAGGAAACCGGCGAGGGCATCCAGAAATTCATCGAAATCTCCCTCAAATACAAAGGTAAAAACCGCCAACCCCTGATCACCACCCTCCAGCGGGTCAGTAAACCAGGATTGAGAGTTTATTCCACCAAGAAAGACCTGCCCAGAGTCCTCGGCGGCATCGGCATCGCCATAGTATCCACTTCCAAAGGCATCATGACCGATCGTGAAGCCCGTAAACAGGGAGTAGGTGGCGAAATCCTCTGCTACATCTGGTAATCCATCACAACAAACAAAACCTATGTCTCGAATCGGCAAACGTTTAATCACCCTCCCCAAGGGCGTAACAGTAGACCTAGACGGTTCCCACGTCAAAGTTAAAGGGCCCAAGGGAACCTTGGAGAGAACCCTGCCCACCATGATCACGATCGCTCAAGACGACGAAGGCATCCACGTCGGTCGGGTCGACGACTCCCGCACTGCCCGTGAACGCCACGGACTCTGTAGAACCCTCGTCGCCAACATGATCGAAGGAGTCTCCACCGGCTTCCAGAAACGCCTCGACATCCAGGGCGTAGGTTATCGGGCCCAAGCTCAAGGAAGCAAACTAATCCTTAACGTGGGCTACAGTAAACCCGTGGAAATGCCCATGCCCGAAGGGGTACAGGTAGCTGTGGAGAACAACACCCAAGTGTTACTCACCGGCATCAACAAAGAAGAGATCGGCAACACCGCCGCCAAAATCCGCTCCGTCCGTCCCCCCGAACCCTACAAAGGGAAAGGTATCCGCTACCTCGGTGAAGCCGTACGCAGAAAAGCTGGTAAGAGCGGCAAAGGCGGTAAAGGAGGTAAGAAATAACCATGAAACAAACACGCAAAGATTTAGTCCACCGCCGTCACCGCCGGGTACGCAAAACCGTCAACGGTACGAGCGATCGTCCCAGACTCGCCGTTTTCCGTTCCAACAATCATATTTACGCCCAAGTCATCGACGATGTAGCCGGTCATACCTTAGCTGCGGCCTCTACCTTAGAACCCGAATTGCGGGAGAAACTAAGTCACGGTGCTAACTGTGATTCCGCCGCATTGGTGGGTTCCCTCGTCGCCAAACGCAGCCTCGATCGAGGCATAGAGAGCGTGGTGTTCGATCGGGGGGGTAATCTCTATCACGGACGCGTCAAGGCCCTAGCCGATGCCGCCCGTGAAGCCGGATTGAATTTCTAGTTAATAATACCAGGTAAAAATATGGCAAAACGTCGTAAGAATGACCGCGAGAAAGAGAAGGAAAACGCCTGGCAGGAACGGGTGATCCAGATCCGCCGCGTCAGTAAGGTAGTCAAAGGCGGTAAGAAACTCAGTTTTAGAGCGATCGTCGTCGTCGGCAACGAAAGCGGACAAGTAGGTGTGGGAGTCGGTAAAGCCGGTGATGTGATCGGAGCCGTACGTAAAGGCGTGGCCGACGGCAAAAAACAACTGATCGAGATCGGCCTCACCAAAGCCAACTCCATCACCCACGTCGCCAGGGGTACGAGCGGTGGCGCAAAAGTGATCCTGCGCCCCGCCGCCCCCGGTACGGGTGTTATCGCCGGTGGTGCGGTGCGTACCGTCCTCGAACTGGCTGGCGTGAAGAATATCCTTGCCAAGCAACTCGGCTCTAACAACCCCCTCAACAATGCCCGCGCCGCCGTCGATGCCCTAGAAACTATCCGCAGTTTCTCCGAAGTGGCCAAAGACCGCGGTGTCCCCCTCGAACACCTCTACACTTAGGTTCTTCATCATGAAATTACACGAAATTTCACCCCAAGTAGGGGCCACTAAACGCAAAAAACGGGTTGGCCGCGGTATCTCTGCCGGCCAAGGCGCTTCCTGCGGTTTGGGAATGCGGGGTCAGAAGTCCCGTTCCGGTACAGGTACGAGACCGGGTTTTGAAGGTGGTCAAATGCCCCTTTATCGCCGCGTACCTAAACTCAAACACTTTCCCCTCGTCAATCCGAAAACTTTCACGATTGTTAACGTCAAGCAGTTAGCTACTCTCCCCGCTAATACCGTTGTTACTTTGGAAAGCCTCAAAGAACATAAGATTATCAATTCCGGTAACGATCCTCTTAAGGTTTTGGGCGATGGTGAGATTAGCGTAGCTTTAACTGTAAAAGCGGCGGCTTTCAGCGCTAGCGCGATCGAGAAGATTACCGCAGCCGGTGGCACTACAGAGATGGTTTAAATTTTAAAAACTTCTTTGACGATCGCCCGGAGTTGTTTTATTTACTCTCCGGCTTTCTGCCTTCTGCCTCCTCTCGTTTATCATATAAAGAAAAGGGGAAATATTAAAAAAAGCTGCATAATTTCCCGATCGGGCAGCGACTTAATAAAAAACTTGACTTTTGGGGGATAACAATGGTCGTTAGTCGGGATAAAGCTCCCACGGCACAGGAAACATTTATACAAATGGCTCAAGCGGCTGGCCTTCGCGGTCGGCTGCTTATTACTGTTGGACTCTTAATTTTGGTGCGCTTCGGGATACATCTTCCTATCCCAGGTCTTGACCGCACCAGATTGGCAGAAATTATTCAAGGTAACGCGGCCTTAGGTATTTTAGATGTGTTCAGTGGCGGTGGTCTGTCTACTTTAGGGATTTTTGCCCTAGGTATTCTGCCATATATCAACGCCTCGATCATCATTCAATTACTCACTGCCGCCCTACCAACTCTAGAAGATTTACAGAAAAACGAAGGTGAAGCGGGAAGAAGAAAGATCGCTCAATTAACCCGCTATATTTCCGCAGGGTGGGCGATTCTTCAAAGTTTGGTCATCACCCTCGGTTTACTCGCAGGTAACGGGGTTTTACCTTATGAATTCTTCCCCATTTTCTCTACGGTACTGGCTCTCTGCGCCGGTTCGATGTTCGTCATGTGGATTTCGGAACTGATCACCGAACGGGGTATCGGTAATGGTGCTTCTTTGCTCATCTTCGTCAACATCGTGGCGGTGTTACCGAAAACTCTCGGTGATACGATTACTTTCGCTCAACAGGGCGGCCGACAAACGATCGCTCAAGTAGTTCTACTGCTAGTAGTCTTTTTGATCATGATCGTCGGCATCGTCTTCGTTCAAGAAGGAACTCGCCGTATTCCCATTATTTCCGCCCGTCGTCAGGTGGGCCGCCGGGTATATCGCGAGAGAACTAACTACTTGCCCCTACGACTCAATCAGGGCGGTGTAATGCCGATTATCTTTGCTTCGGCGGTTTTGATCCTTCCCTATCAGATCGCTCGCGCTGTACCCGCTGATAATCCCGTAGGTAAAGCTTTAGTTCAATTCGCTAACGCCCTTACTCCTGGTAGCTGGGGTTACGTCTTGTTCTATTCGTCGATGATCCTTTTCTTCAGTTATTTCTACGCCTCTTTGATCGTCAATCCCAAGGATATGTCCCAGAATCTCAAGAAGATGGGCGCTAGTATCCCTGGGATTCGTCCCGGTACGGCCACGAGTAATTATTTGGAAGGGGTTCTCAATCGTCTTACCCTCATCGGCGCAGTTTTCTTAAGTTTGGTGGCTACTCTACCGACTTTAGTGGAAAGCGCCACCGGCGTGACTACTTTCCGCGGTCTCGGCGCTACTTCCCTCCTGATTTTGGTGGGGGTGGCGATCGATACTGCCAAACAAATTCAAACCTACGTCATCTCTCAACGCTATGAGGGCATGATCAAACAGTAGTTTCTTTCAGAAGATAAACAGCTTGAACCCTGTTTATCTTTTTTATTTCTTATCGAGAGCAATCATGAACAAACAGAAAGGGGTGATTTTTTTAGGCCCGCCAGGTTCGGGTAAGGGTACGCAGGGACAAGAATTAGCCTCACGGTTAGGAGTTCCCCATATTTCCACCGGCGAAATTTTACGAGGTGCGATCGCTGCCAACACTCCCCTCGGTCAACAAGCCCAAAGTTACGTTGACCGCGGCGAATTGGTTCCCGACCCTCTCTTACTTGATTTAATCCGTGAACGTCTCCATCAAAGCGATACGGAAAAAGGGTGGATTTTAGACGGGTTTCCCCGCAATGTAGCCCAAGCCCAATTTTTAGATCTACTAATATCCGAGTTTGCCAATTTGTCTACCTATGTTATTAACTTGGAAGTGCCGGACGAGGTGTTGATTGAGCGACTCATGCAGAGGGGCCGTCAAGACGATACCGCCGAAACGATCGGTCGCCGTCTCCAAGTTTATTATGAACAAACCCAGCCGGTTATTAGTTATTACCAGCAAAAATCCGCTCTCACCTCCGTTAACGGCAATAGAGCCGTGGAAGAAATTAGCAATAATCTTGACGGGTTAGTGCAAAGTTAAAGCGGTGAATTTTTGCTACGATATTAGTAGACAAATTAGCCATGCTAGGGAAAATGTGTTAATAACTAGTGTGGCGGGATTTGACCTGTCCAAATTGAGGAATACACATTGTCAAAACAAGACCTGATAGAGATGGAAGGAACGGTGACTGAATCGTTACCTAACGCCATGTTTCGAGTTGATTTAGATAACGGGTTTAACGTGCTAGCCCACATCTCTGGTAAAATTCGCCGTAACTATATCAAAATTTTACCAGGCGATCGGGTGAAAGTCGAGTTAACTCCCTACGATCTCAGTAAGGGAAGGATCACCTACCGACTGAAAAACAAGAAATAACCTGTTCCCAAAAAATATTTATATATAGGTGACATCGGTAAATTATTTCTGATATAATAATAAGCTTGCAGTGTTGCCATAGAGATAGGCATGAAAGTTAGAGCGTCAGTTAAAAAAATGTGTGAAAAGTGCCGTGTCATACGTAGACGCGGCAGAGTGATGGTCATCTGTAATAATCCCAAGCACAAGCAACGTCAAGGGTAAAAGGAGTCAGACCATTATCGTGAACCAGTAAAAAACAAACTATAAAGGGAGTAAACAAGCGTGGCAAGGATAGCAGGTATAGACCTACCCCGCGATAAACGCGTGGAAATTGCCCTGACCTATTTGTATGGGATCGGTCTATCACGTTCACAAGAAATCTTAGCAAAAACTGGTGTCAATCCCGACACCAGAATTAAAGATCTTAGTGATGAGGATTTAGCGGCATTGAGGGGGTTCATCGATACTAACTACCAGATCGAAGGAGATCTGCGCCGTTGGGAAGGGATGAACATCAAGCGTCTAGTAGATATAGGTACATACCGAGGCCGTCGTCACCGCCTCGGTTTACCCGTGAGAGGGCAAAGAACGCGGACTAATGCCCGAACTCGTAGAGGTAGAAGGCTCACCGTGGCAGGGAAGAAAAAAGCACCGCGGAAATAATAGTCATTGTTGGGTGGGCAGCGATCTGGCGAGATTTTTGCCAATTCCCGACTCAAGACTCAAGATTCCCGTGCGAAAAATTGTTCAATTGATCAAGTTAAATAAAGAATTATGGCGCGACCAACTAAAAAAACAGGGCCGAAGAAACAGAAAAAAAATATTCCTAACGGAGTGGCCCACATCCAATCCACCTTTAATAACACGATCGTTACGATCGCCGATACTAAAGGCGACGTAATCTCTTGGGCCAGTGCCGGTTCGAGCGGTTTTAAAGGAGCGAAAAAAGGAACCCCCTTCGCCGCCCAAACCGCGGCCGATAGCGCAGCCAAAAGAGCGATCGAACAGGGCATGAGGCAATTAGAAGTTATGGTGAGCGGCCCCGGTGCGGGACGGGAAACGGCAATCCGGGCCCTTCAAGGAGCGGGGATAGAAATAACCCTGATCCGGGATGTAACACCTATTCCTCATAATGGCTGTCGTCCCCCGAAAAGACGGAGAGTGTAATAGAGCCAGAAGATAAGCGTTACAAGGGAGGTCAAAGGGTGGCACAGTTTCAAATCGAGTGTGTAGAAGCAAAAACTCTCAAAAATCAGAGTCAGTACAGTAAGTTCGTCCTAGAACCCTTGGACAGGGGACAAGGGACGACCGTAGGCAACGCTCTCAGACGAGTTCTCTTATCGAACTTGGAAGGAGCCGCCGTCACTGCGATTCGGATCGGCGGAGTTAATCACGAATTCGCCACGGTAGATGGGGTTAGAGAAGATGTGATGGAACTCATGCTCAACATGAAAGAAGTCACGCTGAAAAGTTATACCAATCAACCTCAAATCGGGCGGTTAGTAGCCACAGGGCCGACTACGGTAGTGGCCAGTCAATTTGAATTACCATCGGAGATCGAAATAGTCGATCAGAACCAGTACGTGGCCACCTTATCGGAAGGTGCGAAGCTGGAGATGGAATTTAAAGTAGAGAAGGGGAAAGGATATAGAGCGATCGAACGGGGGAAAGACGATAACACGTCTCTGGACTTCCTACAGATCGACGCTATTTTTATGCCTGTCACTAAGGTTAATTACAGCGTCGAGGACATTCGCGCCGAAAACGGTCAACAAAAAGACCGTCTGACGCTCGAAATCTCCACCAACGGCAGTATTAGCCCGAAAGAAGCCCTATCCCAGGCGGCGGAAATTCTCGTGAGCCTGTTCAATCCCCTGAAGGATCTCAACGAGATCGATACGGTCTCACCCGATCATCCAGACGAGATCAATCCAGAAAGTCAAATCCCCATAGAAGAGCTGCAATTATCCGTGAGGGCTTACAACTGCCTCAAACGGGCGCAGATCAACACGGTGGCCGACTTATTGGACTACTCGCAAGAAGATCTTCTAGAGATCAAAAACTTCGGTCAAAAATCAGCGGAAGAAGTGATCGAAGCCCTACAAAAGCGCCTCGGAATCACCCTCCCCCAAGAGAAAACCAAAGCATAAACCCAGTTATTATTCGGAGGAAGAACAATCATGCGACATCGGTGTCGAGTAGCTCAATTAGGCTTGCCCGCCGATCAGAGGAAAGCTCTATTTAGAGCCTTAGCCACCCAACTGATCCGCTACGGTCAAGTCACGACTACCCTGGCGAAAGCGAAAGCGCTGCGGGGCGAAGTAGATCATATTATCACCCTCGCTAAAGATGGCTCATTGTCGGCCCGTCGCCAAGCAATGGGCTATATTTACGACAAACAACTGGTTCACGCCCTCTTTGAACAAGCCCAGTCCCGTTACGGTAATCGCAACGGCGGTTATAGCAGAGTAGTGCGTACCGTCCGCCGTCGCGGCGATAACGCCGAAATGGCGATCATCGAACTGATGTAGTGGGAGAGAGTATGAACACCCCGGACTCTAAGGAGAGAGTGGCTCTAATCGTTCAGTACGTCGGCACTAACTTCCACGGCTGGCAGAGACAACCTCGCCATAGAAGCGTTCAAGAGACTATAGAATCGGCCTTACAGTCGATTCTCGGTCATCCCGTTACCCTCCACGGTGCGGGCAGAACCGATTCTGGTGTTCACGCGGCCGCTCAAGTAGCCCACTTCGATCATGGGAGTTCTATTCCTGGAAATAAATGGTCGAAAGTGCTGAATTCTCTCTTACCGATCGATGTGGTGATCACAGCCTCGGAAACGGTGAAGTATCCTTGGCACGCCCGCTTCTCAGCAATTTGGCGGCGCTATCGTTACACCTTCTATACCGACCCCCAACCTAATTTATTTATCAGCCCTTTTACTTGGCATTATTACCACGATCCTTTAGATACTTCCCTGATGGGGGCGGCCCTGACACCTTTAAAGGGAAAACATCACCTCTCGGCTTTCCATCGCGCTAATTCCAGCCGACAACACTCCTGGGTAGATGTACAGGCGGTGGAATGCTACAGGAACGGCCCCTTCGTGATAGTGGAAATTCAAGCCAACGGATTTCTTTATGGCATGGTGCGGTTACTGGTGGGGATGTTAGTAGAGGTGGGGCGAGGACAGCGATCGATCGCCAATTTCACCGACATTTGGACTAACGAACGTCGTGAGGAAGTGAAGTACGCAGCCCCCCCCCAAGGCTTGTGTCTTTTGCGGGTGGGCTATCCCGATTTTCCGTTTCCCGATAGCGTCTGGTTCGACACCCAACCCTTATTTAATTTTCGCCCCGCTCTCAAGCAAACATAATCACATTTGTACTAGCTATGAACAAAACACCCCTACCTAATGTCAACGACCTCGATAGAAAGTGGTTTGTGATCGACGCGGCCGATCAGCGCCTCGGCCGTCTCGCCACCGAAATAGCCATGATCTTACGCGGCAAGAACAAAGCGACTTTCACCCCCCATCTCGATACCGGGGATTTCGTGATCATCATCAACGCCGAGAAAGTGGCCGTCACCGGCAAAAAATCGGAACAGAAATTGTATCGCCGTAACTCCGGCAGACCAGGCGGGATGAAAGTAGAAACTTTCAGCAAGTTACAGAAACGTATTCCAGAGAGGATCATCGAACACGCTGTTAAAGGTATGTTACCGAAAAACAGCATGGGAAGAAAGTTATTCACCAAGTTGAAAGTTTACGCCGGTGCTCAACACCCCCACGCCGCCCAACAACCGGAAGTTTTAACCATCAATACCATTCCAGGAGCTAATTAATTATGGCAGTTGATAATAAAGATCGAGTAGTATACTGGGGTACGGGTAGACGGAAATCTTCGATCGCCCGCGTGCGCCTCGTACCAGGTAGCGGCGAGATTACCGTCAACGGCCGCCCCGGTAATATTCACTTCAATCGTATTCCCACCTATATCCAAAGCATTCGCGCTCCTTTAGAGACTCTCGGTTTAGAGAATGATTACGATATTCTCGTCACAGCCGAAGGCGGCGGTTTAACGGGTCAGTCCGATGCTGTTAAACTGGGAGTAGCCCGGGCTTTATGTCAGTTAGCGCCAGAAAACCGTCAACCTCTCAAGAGCGAAGGCTATTTAACTCGCGACCCCAGAGCGAAAGAACGGAAGAAATACGGTTTACACAAAGCCCGCAAGGCTCCCCAATACTCGAAACGATAAGGAGGTTAGATCATGCCGAAACCCAATATTCATCCCACTTGGTATCCTGAAGCGAAAGTTATTTGTAATGGTGAAGTGGTAACGACCGTAGGTTCGACCCAGCCAGAAATCCATGTAGAGATTTGGTCGGGAAATCATCCCTTTTTCACCGGTACTCAGAAGATCATCGATACTGAAGGTAGGGTCGATCGATTCTTACGTAAGTACAAAATGGCCGATAAAACGGCTAAACCCGCAGATAAAGAGTAATTTTTTCCTGCTATGAAACCTCTGGTAAGGGTGTCAAGTTGACGCTTTTTATCGGGGGTTTTTCCTGTCTAACATCTACCGTTCAAATTCCTTCCATATATAGCACCAAGCAAATAATACCAATTCGCTAAAAAAAATTTGATTACAGATAGTCTAAGTACAGGACAAAAATTGTAGTGAGTGCAAAAACTCAGGGACTTTCAGGTCTAGGTAGTGTTATTTATGTAGTGAAAGTGCATCAATTATGCTGATAAACATTCGTTATAATGGTGGAGGCAATAAAATAAAGAAGATCACCTTTATAATTAAAAAAGCTTTTAGAAAAAGATAGAGATTTTCTCACCAACCGAGAACATCTCTGCCTGAGGATGTTGTTAAAACGTTCTACGTGACGGACAGCTCACGATGCGCCGTGCGAAGCGCACCCGTATCCTCGTTATTTTGTCCTTGATTTTTACTGGGAGAATGGTGTTCAAGCCCGTGATGAGGATTGAACTCATGACCTCACCCTTACCAAGGGTGTGCTCTACCACTGAGCTACACGGGCATTAAATATTATTGTGGTGGGCCGAGCCGGATTTGAACCAGCGTAGGCGTAGCCAACGGATTTACAGTCCGCCCCCATTAACCACTCGGGCATCGACCCTTTATTCCACAATTACTAATAGTAGCATAAACAACAGGAAAGTCAATAGATAGTTAAGGAACTACGTAAGCAACTTTGATCGCCCAAAACACTAATAAAGCGATCGCACCTAAAATGACGATCGCTGAGATGGCGACCACAATAGGTTTATCGGCCCCATCGAATTTCATGATACCCCGGTTTAAATCTGACATTCGCTCATCTCCTTATCAATAATATTAGTTATCAAAATATGGGACACTTTACATAATAGATTAGCGAATATTTTCAGATCCGTGTTATTACAAATTGATATAGTTCGGTTAGGTTTCTCCATCATCGCAGCTTTCGCCGGATTCTTGATTTTATTGGAACTGGTGTCAAGATGGTTCTTGGGCTTGGGCAATCCTCTCATTTATAGGGCTGATGATGCTATGGGCTACGTATTGGCCCCCAATCAACGCTCACGGCGATTTTCTAATCGTGTAGAGATCAATGAATATTCCATGCGTAGCCGGTCTATCAGTCGAGAACGTCCAACCGATACCTTGAGGATACTTCTACTAGGAGATTCGATCGTTAACGGTGCCTGGTGGACAGACCAAGACCAAACTATCTCTAGCTTGCTAGAAAAACAATTGCAACCCCATTATCAGAAAATTGAAGTCCTTAACGCCTCAGCTAACTCTTGGGGGCCACGTAATCAACTGGCTTATCTGAAACACCATGGTACATTCGGCGCCCAGATAGTTATTCTCTTGATGAATACAGATGATTTAGCTTCCGGTATCCCCAACTCCCAAATAGTTGGTAAAGATTGGAATTATCCAGACCATAAGCCTTTTTTAGCTTTAGAGGAATTGTATCAACGTTATATTCAGAAAAAAGCCTTCGTGAATAAGTTGCCAGACCCAGGAGACCGAATCGCAATTAATCTTCAAGCGGTGGGAGAAATACAAACGATCGTTAAAGATAATGACTCCTTATTTCTCCTAGCTATAACTCCTTTAATCCGAGAGGTACAGGAACGCCCTAAACCTTTTGATACTAAATCTAGAGAAAGATTAGCAACTTTCGTTAAAAATCAAAATATATCTTTTTTAGATTTCCTACCTCTATTTATGACCGATGATGCTCCGGCAACCTTATATAGAGATAATATCCACATAACCTCTAAAGGTAATGAGATAGTTAGTGGTGAATTATATAAATTAATTCAAGAAAATTATAGATAAAAATAGCACCTGTCTTTTTTGGAGGTGCTATTTAATATTAAGAAGCGCTGACAAAATAGTCATTAACATAGGGAGAATTGATATGAGATTTTTGCCAAACCTTTCCATCTAAAGCTATTTGTTCGATCAAACTCGCTAAGCGCAAAGCTTTTAAAGCTTGTTCGCCGCCTACAGAAGGTTGATCGCCACCGCGGACGCAAGAAACAAAATGTTCTAATTCGGCGTGTAGTGGCTCGATATTACTAGTGTAAACCTTTTCGATCAGACCATCTTGACGGTAGAGAATCTGACCGTAATCAGTGCTGTAATTAGCGGTAGTTTGACGATGGATCAAGATTTCATTATTGAGAAAATCCGCTTCCGTGAGAGAGTTTTGACAATGGGCGGCCAAGCGGCGGATCTTCCTATGGGTAACTTTACTCGCAGTAAGAGTCGCCACTACACCATTACTGAAACCGAGAGTAGCGGTGACATAATCTAAATACCCAGAATTAGCCGCCCGGCTACCACTAGCGGTTAATTTCACTACAGGGGCGGCGGTTAACTCTAGAATCAGATCAATATCATGAATCATTAAATCCAAGACTACAGAAACATCGTTGGCCCTTTGGGAATAAGGACTCATACGATGGGCTTCGATCGCCAAGATCTCCTCGGTTTTTAAAACCTTGGAAAGTTCTTGAAAAGCCGGGTTAAACCTTTCTATATGTCCTACTTGGAGAATACAATTATGTTCGGCTGCCGCATTGACCAAGGATTCCGCCTCAGAAATACTCGCCGCGATCGGTTTTTCAATTAGTGTATGTACACCGGCTTGTAAACAATCCATCCCTACTCGATGATGTAAGCGAGTCGGTACGGCGATACAAACCGCATCTACTATTTTTAATAGTTCGTTATAGTCTTCAAAAAAACGAACCCGATACTTACTAGCGGTATCGAGGCCCTTTTCTATATTCACATCAGATATACCGATTAATTCTACATCTTTTAATAAACTGAGGATACGGGCATGGTGTTGACCCATGTTGCCCACTCCAATCACACCAATCCTCAACGGTTGAGGTTGATTCCTACCACTGGGGATATTTTTTTGTTTTTCGGTCATGAATGTTCAAAGCTCCTTTTACACACTCCTCACCCACTTATAATAGACTTCAGTATAAGTCTATTAATCACAAAGATAGTATCATAGTTATTCTGATTGTGCCACGCACTGTTATTTATGACACGCTCCATTCGTATTTCTGATTTTTCTAACACCTTCTCTATACTAATTACTTATCTATGGGAACTTTATGACTACTAGCACCAAGTTGTCTTCACTCCAAGGGTTGAGTATTTTCTTAATCGGTATGATGGGTACAGGTAAAAGCACTTTGGGAGAAGTGTTAGCCCAAAAATTAAATTATAGTTTTTTGGATACGGATATTATTATCGAGAAACTTACAAAAATGTCGGTATCTGATATTTTCGCTTCTCAAGGTGAAACAGGTTTTCGAGGATTAGAAAGTCAAGTTTTACAAGAAGTATGCTCCTATAGGAAAACCGTCGTCGCTACAGGGGGAGGTATAGTCTTAAAAAAAATCAATTGGAGTTATTTAAAACAGGGTTTGATCATCTGGCTCGATGCCCCTGTAGACCTATTAATTCAAAGATTGGAAAACGATGCCGAAGGCACGCTACCCGCTCGCACCCGTCCTCTTTTATTAACTAGTGACCTCAAGAACACCCTGACAGAGCTATTAAACCAAAGACGTACCTTATACGCTGAAGCTGATTTACATATTGAAGTTAAAGACGCTTGCTCACCCTTGGAATTAGCCGATTATATCCTAGAAAAAATTCCTACAGTTTTGCAAACAAAAGAGTGTTAAAATGTGGCAAGGTAAATTAGATTTAAGTTACGGGTATAGCGGTGGACGCACTTCTTTAAACCATAACTTTTCTGTGGCCCCCCTGAAAGTACAGAGACCTTTCTATCCCGAAGGGAAGGCAATTTGTCATACGGTGACTCTCCATACCGCCGGTGGCATCGTGGGGGGTGATAGCCTCAAACAGAATATAATATTACAACCCGATTCACAGAGTTTAATAACTACGGCTTCCGCTGGAAAGGTGTATAGAACTAACGGTAATAAAGCTATCAACGACCTAGAAATAAATGTAGGCAAGGGTGCTTGTTTAGAATGGTTGCCTCAAGAGACGATTATTTTTAACGGTGCCGATTACGAGCAAAATTCACGGGTGAATTTAGCCCCCGATGCCCAATGGTTAGGGTGGGATATTACCCGCCTAGGCCGCACCGCCAGGGGAGAAGAGTTTTTACAGGGTTTATGGCGCTGCCACACGGAGATTTATCGAGATGGACAGCCTTTGTGGATCGATCGACAATTCTTACAGGGGAGTGCGGATATAATTAATAGTCCTCACGGATTACATCGGTGTGCGATCGTTGCTAATCTTCTGTATTTAGGTCATCGGGTCAGTGAAAGCACCATCGCGGAGATACGTCTTTTAGCGGGTCAACACGTCACCGAGGGAGAGTGGGGCATCAGTCAAACTTTAGGCGATGGTGTCATCTGTCGCTATCGTGGTAATTCTACTTCTGAGGTGCGCCGCTACTTCGTAGGGGTTTGGCATTTTCTACGCCAGCGTCTATCGGGCCGTGACGCTATTTATCCGAGAGTCTGGCCGTCGTAACCATTCAATCCACCCCTATATCTTCGTTCCACAGCCTCGGGTGATGGGCGATAAAGTCCCTCATCAATCCCTTACACTCGTTTAAATTCAAGTCGATCACTTCTACCCCGTGAGATTCCATGAATTCTCTCGCACCGGAGAAAGTGCTGGATTCACCGGCGATAACTTTTTTAATGCCGAACTGTACCACTGCACCGGCGCACAGGTAGCAAGGCATGAGGGTGGAATAGAGAATCGTGTCTCCGTAACTACCGATGCGCCCGGCATTACGCAAACAGTCGATTTCGGCGTGAGTTATCGGGTCAGCATCTTGAACCCGCTTATTATGACCTCTACCGATAATTTTACCGTCTCTAACCAAAACTGACCCTATGGGAATTCCCCCTTCTCTGAGACCTTGTTTTGCTTCCTCGATCGCTTCAACAATAAAATCATCCATTTTGTAGAATTTTCTTTTTCTTCGTTTATTTTAACCAATTTGAGTGTTAAATCTCTTAATGCACCTAATTACAGATGTAAATTAATGCCAAAGTCTTCATTAAGAGAGACGTTAAAAAGGGTCATATTTCTTAAATTATATATAACTCCCTATGGGTGTTAAAAATTTGCTTCAATGGAAACAATGAGTTATAAGGAGTTTAAATAATGGCAGATACGAGCAAGCGCGGATTCGCTTCTATGGACGATGCCAAAAAGCGGGAAATAGCCAGCAAAGGAGGTAAGGCGGCCCACCAAAAAGGTACAGCACATCAATTCACGCCCGAGGAAGCCAGAGAAGCGGGCCGTAAAGGAGGAGAAACGGTCAGCAGAGATAGAGAACACATGGCGGCTATCGGTCGTCAAGGCGGTAAAAATTCCCATAAAGGTAGCCGCAAGAAAAAAGAGGAATCCCCGGAAACCGAGTCTAAAACCGAACAGTTAGAGGAAACTGAAAAAGTTACGGACACTAAAGGTGGCAATGGGGGGGGCACTCCAGAACCACACGCCGAGGCCGGTAAAGGGATCCATAAAAACAGTAAGAAAAGCTAGTTTTACCGTACGGGTTCACATACATCAATAGCATCAATTACTATTGTCCCTTTCAGGGACAGATTCTCACGACCATTTTTTATATCCCCATAACTTTAAGAGGACAACTTTATGAAAGAGATTAATGAACAGTCTGGCAAAATTAACTCGGAAGACATTCCTAGCGAAGCTAGAGATGCCGTGCCAGCAGAACAGAAACTGAGCGTTAAAGAACGCAACCTGACAGCTAACCCTGGCGATCGTATCGCCGATCATCCCCAGACGATCGAAGAGAAAGCGGAACAAATTGCCGTCGACGTGCCGGACATCACCGGCGATCACGTCAAAGTGCCTACTTATTTTATCGTAGACTACCCCGACGGTGAAAAAAAAGCTCTCCATCACGTCAAAGACGCTGAAGCTATTTCCGACGTTATCCGTGTGGCGCGGATGGACGAAAACGGCGATCAGATCTGGTGCTAAATCAACCAAGAAAACAGAAGGTAAATTACCTTCTGTTCCCATAAATCATTAAACTTTAACTATTATGCTATTACAAGACAAAGAAACAGGGACATTAGTCGAGATCGAAGATATTATCGCTCTCATTAATCCAAGTCAAGGAGAAATCACCGGGCAAATCCAAGCCGGTCAAGAGGAACAGCCTCCCGAATCTTTTTCTAAACAGAGTTTGAAATTTCCTTCCGGGGAAGATTTACCTTTGTGCTGGCTGGATGCGGACTATCGCCTAAAATAGAATCACCGATAACCAATGTGATTTCTAAATGGCCAACAAAAACTTAATTTTTTCCTTACTGCTGATATTTATCCCCCTTTCTATAGCTGGAGAGTTCCTGCACTGGAATTCTACCGTTATCTTCATCACAGCTTGTCTGGCGATCGTACCTCTAGCCGCTTACATGGGACAAGCTACCGAAGAAATAGCCGTCGTAGTGGGGCCGAATATCGGCGGTTTACTCAACGCCACTTTCGGTAATGCCACCGAATTAATTATCGCCTATGTGGCTCTGCGAGAGGGTTATATCGAAGTAGTCAAAGCCACCATCACAGGCTCTATTATCGGTAACTTACTCCTAGTCATGGGCCTATCCATGTTTCTAGGGGGGATACGTTATAAAGAACAAGAATTTCAACCCATTACCGCCCGCCTCAACGCTTCGGCGATGAACTTGGCGGTAGTGGCCTTATTATTACCCACCGCCGTACAATTCACTTCTACTGGGGTAACTCAAGAGGTAATACAGCGTTTATCCGTGGCCGTGGCCATAGTGTTAATCTCCGTTTACTGCTTAACTTTATTTTTCTCCATGAAAACTCACACCTATCTTTATGATGTGGGGGTAGCAGAGACGGAATTCCCCCTAGATACAGAAGAAGACGAAGGGAAAACACAACCTAATGTATGGTTTTGGGTGGGGATTCTCTTAGTAGTGACTATCGGGGTAGCGATAGAATCGGAGTTATTGGTGGGCAGTTTAGAAGAGGCTACCAAGGAGTTAGGATTAACCCCTCTATTTACCGGTGTCATCCTACTGCCGATTATTGGTAACGCGGCCGAACACGCTACGGCGGTGACGGTGGCGATGAAAGATAAAATGGATCTATCGGTCTCCGTGGCTGTGGGTTCGAGTTTGCAGATAGCCTTATTCGTAGCCCCGGTGTTGGTGGTATTGGGCTGGTTGATCGGGCAGCCGATGGATTTGAACTTTAATCCTTTTGAATTAGTGGCCGTAACCGTGGCGGTGTGGTTGGCTAATTCTATCAGCAGCGATGGTCGCTCGAACTGGCTAGAAGGTACATTACTATTGGCTACATACTTGGTCTTAGCCTTGGCGTTTTTCTTCCATCCGGTTACGACGGTTTCAGCTGGCCTACCAAATGTCTTAACTCCGGGAGGATAAGTTTTTCTAACGCTAAAGCCACGGCATTGCTCGAACCTGGCAGGGAGAATATCAGCTTATTCTTGTAAACCCCTGCGATCGCTCTAGAAGCCATCGAGCGAGAGCCAATTTCCGCGTAACTGAGATAGCGGAATAATTCCCCGAAGCCGCTGATAGTTTTTTCCAATAAAGGCGCTAAAGCGTCGTAGGTGGTATCTCTGGGGGCGATGCCGGTGCCGCCGTTAAAGATCACCGCTTCTATCTCATCCTGTTTACCGAGTTGGTTTAACAGGGACTGGATCTGAGTTGGCTCGTCGGGGACGATGAGATAGAGGATAACTACGTGTCCCTCGACCGTGAGGGAATCCCGAATTATGGCACCACTGCGATCGTTTTGGAGGGTTCGGGTGTCGCTGACCGTAATCACACCGCATTTAACGCTAATCGGTTCTAAATCGGGATGGGGGAGAGACATACTAGGATTTAGTAAATTCCAGACCGTTATCTTTACCGTAACGCTCCATGAAGCGCATAAAACGATCCCATTCGTCTTGAGAATTAATTTTTAACATGGCTTCGATGAATCGGGCTTTACCGTTAACGAATTTACCTTTTACTTCCCTGGTGACGATCTCGCCCTCTTCATCCACGAGATACATTCCCGTTATTTCCTCTGTCTGCTTGGCGTTGAGAATATCCGGGTCTTCAAAATAGAAGGTTGCCGTACCGCTATCGCCCGATCGTGATTTCGTTAAACGAATATCTGGGACAACTTTTTCGGTTAGTCCAATAGAAAACTGAATTTCTGCCATAGATTTAATTATCCTTATTTTTAGAAAAACTGAGTGTTTACCCAGTCTACTAAATTAGGGGATCAAAACAAAATGGGCTTTTTTCGCTCACGCCAGCATGGCCTGCAGGGTGAAGAAGATAAAGACGAAGAAGCCTACCAGTAAGCCCACTGTTGCCACGGCCGAGACGGGATTTTTAAATAAAGGTGATAGCCAGCCGAAGAAGGCGAAAAAGATGCCTAAGATAAAACTGACCATATAGCGAGGATAACGCCCCACGTTGTCGAGAAAATCTCCCATGAGTTTAGTCCTTACCAATACACACTAAGCGATTATAGCTTTTATCCCCCCAACTATATTTCTTCATGGACAATTGGTTAATTTTAGTTCTGTCCGGTGTCTTCTCCGGCTTATTAGCGGGCTTATTGGGTATAGGAGGCGGTACGGTGTTGGTGCCGATTCTCATCACCCTCAAATACTCCTACGCTCAATCGGTGGCCACTAGCAGTTTAGCGATCGTCATTACCTCTATCTCCGGCACTTTCCAAAATTGGCGCATGGGTTACATCAGTTGGCGTAAAGTGATTCTCTTGGGTATCCCCGGTATCGTCACCGCTTTCATGGGCGGTTACATAGTGGGGAAAACCCCTAAGTATATCCTTGAAGGGGCATTCGCCATTTTATTGATGTCCAATATCTACCTGACCAATTTACGACAGAAATTGGTATCTGATGGAGTTTCTACCCGCGCCAAAAATCCCGCCGCCGCTAGAATTTTCACCGGGGGATTAGCCGGATTACTCGCGGGTGTGTTCGGTGTCGGTGGCGGGGTGATCATGGTGCCGTTACAGATGTTGCTTTTGGCGGAACCGATTAAATTGGCCATACAGACTAGTTTGGCGGTAATCATGATTACTTCTATATCCGCTTGTGCCGGTCACGCCCGAGAGGGAAATGTTTTATATTTACCCGGATTGATATTAGGATTGGGGGGTTTGGTCGGTGCGCAAATTAGCACCCGTTATCTACCTAAATTCTCCGATAAGTTCGTTCGTGTCAGTTTCTGTTCCTTTTTAGTGCTGATGGCTATTTATTTTTTGCTCCGGGCTTGGTTCTCCTATGAAAAATTATAATTTTTCAAAAGATTTCTAATTCGGGTACCGGCTTTATTTATTTTTTTAGTGAGAAATGATAAAGTGAGAAGTTGGAGAAGGTCTCTACCCCGCTACGGGAGATGGGTAGTGTACGGTAGTAGTTAGAGTCTAATAGATTGGCCCATAATCTAATAAATAATCGCTCGATAGGAGTAAGCATCTTGTTAAACTCTATGTTAGTTATTTTTCCTTATCTGCACGAAGGCACTTGGGTTTTTGACGATGCCGCGGTAGGGTTAAGCAAAGAGCCTTTCGTCGCGGGTATTCCAGAGATGATCAACGTTCTCGTCCGCGATATTGCCGACGCGGACAACGGTTTCAAACTTTTATTCTCCGCGAGACCTTTTCCTGGCTACCAAGTTAAATTAAAGTGGTTACGGGGCGAATACGACGGCAACTGGTACAAATGGGAAGCACAGGGTTTAGAGGGTTGGTTATGCCCGGCTCTGTTCAAGTACTTTGAATCGGCACCGGAGGAAATTTACTGTCAGGCTGTAGCGAAGTAAAAGGGGGGCGCGACGAGCAAGCGTGTATTTTGATGCTCGCGCTCCCTCGAAAGAACAAATAACTTAAGATTGATACGATCGCCAAGAGCTATATGTTAGCCTAACTCTTAGCTAGCACTTCAACGATCGCACTATGATTCTCGCCCTGATCGAAAATAAATTACTAAGGGCATTAACCCTCATCTACCTGCCTTTCCTTCTTAATTCCTGTAACGCTTCCGATGCTCGCTCCAATGACCGAGCCTCTAAAGAAAAGCCCCCTGTACCCGTGAAAATAGCCGTTGTTTCTTCCCGGAATGTGCCGGTGCAAATTTTGGCCACGGGTAACGTACAGGCTTACAGTACCGTATCGGTGAAATCCCAGATCGACGGGCAGATTACCGGAGTTCTCTTCACCCAAGGACAAATCGTTCAGAAGGGACAGTTACTGTTCACCATCGACCAACGCACCCTGAAAGCTAACTGGTCAGGTGCGATCGCAAATCAGGCGAAAAACCGCGCCGCCTTACAACAAGCGATCGCCAATGAGGACAAAGCTACCGCCGATGTAGCGGGGGCGAAAGCCGCGTTAGCTAAAGATACTATCCAAGCTCAAAAAGCGGCAGCCGACTTGAAACGCTATACTTTCTTGCAGAAAGAGGGTGCCGTCAGCCAAGAACAGAGAGAGTTATATCGTACCAACTCCGAAGCCCTGCAGGCCAGTATAGATGCCGATCGAAGCGGCATCGCCAACAAGCAGGCGGCGGTAGAGGCGGCGAGGGCCGACCTACAGGCGGCACGGGCGCAAATCGAGGCGGGACAGGCGGCAATAGATAGCGCGAAAGCTCAATTATCCTACACCTATATCAAGTCTCCCCTGAACGGGCGCACGGGAACCCTGAATATTAACGAGGGTAATCTCGTCAAGGCTAACGACACCGGTAATCCCCTCGTCACCATCAACCAGATTAACCCGATTTACGTTTCTTTCGCCGTTCCCGAACGCTATTTAAGCCAAATTCAACAATACGCCCATAAGGATAAATTAACCGTAGAGATTCAATCAGACCAGAAGAATACCCCCCCGCAAACTGGCAAATTAACCTTCGTCGATAGCGGGGTCAATACAGCCACGGGCACCATAATATTAAAAGCCACTTTTGTCAATAGCGAAGAGAAATTAATTCCGGGGCAATTAGTGAGGGTGGCTTTAAAACTGGGAGAAGACAATAATGCGATCGTCGTTCCCAGCGCGGCGGTGCAGATGGGGCAGAAAGGTCAATTCGTTTTCGTCCTCGATGAAAACAAAACCGTCAGAGTGCAAACGGTGGAAGTCGGCGCAGGGCAAGGAGATAACACCGTAATTACATCCGGCTTGCGGGAAGGGGACAAAATCGTTACAGAGGGACAATTCAATCTAGCTCCAGGTTCAAAGGTAAGTGTGAAACAATGAATGTAGCCTCTTTATTTATACGCCGCCCGATCTCCACCACATTAATAATGCTGGCGATAGTTCTGGCCGGATTGTTCAGTTACGGGTCATTACCCATCAGTGATTTACCCAGCGTAGATTTTCCCACCATATCCGTCACGGCTAACTTACCTGGGGCGAGTCCCGAAACGATGGCTTCTTCCGTGGCCACTCCCCTAGAAAAGCAGTTTTCCAGTATCGCCGGTCTGGATTCGATGAACTCGGTTAGCTCCCTCGGTTCCACACAGATAACCTTACAGTTCAACCTCGATCGATCCGTAGATAGCGCCGCCCAAGACGTACAGACTGCCATTTCCCAAGCGATAAGGCAATTACCCACCACGATGACCACGCCGCCTTTCTATCGCAAGGTTAACCCCGCCGATGACCCGATTCTCTATTTAGTGCTGAGTTCGGATATTCTGCCCATGTCTACCATCGATAAATACGCCGAGAACCAATTGGCACAACAAATCTCCATGGTAAACGGGGTGGCACAGGTGCAAGTATACGGCGCACAAAAATACGCAGTGAGGATTCTCGTCAATCCAGAGTCTTTACGTTTAAAAGGCATCGGTTTGGACGAACTCGCGGCTAATATTAGCAGGGGTAATCCTAACTTACCGACCGGCAATCTTTACGGCAATAAACAGAATTATACCGTTCAAACTAACGGCAGCTTGAACAACGCCGATGATTATCGCTCTCTGGTTGTGGCTTATAGCAACGGCGCGCCGGTGAAACTGGGGGATTTAGGTACGGTCAGCGATAGCGTGGAAAACGAGCGCCTGGCCAGTTGGTATAATGGGAAGCGCTCGATCGTACTGGCGGTGCAAAGGCAACCAGGCACCAATACGGTAGAGGTAGTCGAAGGCATCAAAAAGCTTTTACCCCGTTTCCGCGAGCAAATTCCGGCGGCACTGAATTTAAATATATTGTACGATCGTTCCCAAGCGGTGCGGGAATCAGTGGACGATGTGAAATTTACCCTCTACCTCTCCCTGTGTCTGGTGGTTTTAGTAATCTTCCTGTTCTTACGCAACTTCACGGCGACGATCATTTCTAGTTTAGCCTTACCCGTTTCTCTTATCGGTACTTTTGCGGTGATGGGCCGATTGGGTTATTCCCTCGATAATCTATCCCTGATGGCTTTGACTTTATCGGTGGGTTTCGTGGTCGATGATGCGATCGTCATGTTAGAAAATATCGTGCGTCATATAGAGATGGGCGAGAAGCCCTTCGAGGCTGCGCTCAATGGCTCGAAAGAGATTGGTTTTACGATTATTTCCATGACCATCTCTCTAGTGGCGGTGTTCATCCCGATTCTCTTCATGGGGGGAATACTGGGGCGTTTATTTAAAGAATTCGCCGTCACTATCAGCGTGGCGATTTTAGTATCGGGGCTGATCTCCCTCAGTTTAACCCCGATGTTGTGTAGTAGATTCTTATCGCCCGCGAAAGAGAAACCTAACTTACTTTATCGTTGGTCGGAAAAAGTTTTTGACGGTATACAGTGGGTATACGCCCAGACCCTGAAAATATCTCTGAAATTTCACCCTCTGACTATGACTCTTTCTCTGGGGGTTTTCTTGGCTACCATTTATTTGTTTACGATCGTGCCTCAGGGTTTCATCCCGGCTACGGACATCGGGCAGATCACGGCCACCACGGAAGCGGCCCCCGGTATCGGTTTTGACGATATGGTGAGACATCAACAGCAGTTAGCGGCCATCGCTCTTGAAGACCCGAATATCGGGGCGGTTAATTCTACAGTCGGGGCTGGGGGGCCTAATGGGGCGGGGAATACGGGCCGGATATTCATGCAGTTGAAACCTCGTCACGATCGACCTCTCAGTGCTGATGAAATCGTTCAAGAATTGCGCCCGAAAATGTCTAAAGTGCCAGGTATCCGAGTTTATCTGCAAGCACCACCGGCGATTCGTCTCGGTGGTCAACAGAGTAAGGCTCTCTATCAATATACCCTCACGAGTCCGAATTCTGCTGACCTGTATCGCTACGCCCCAGAGTTAGAGAGGAAACTACGAGACCGGAAAGAGTTACAGGATGTGAACAGCGACTTGCAAATCACCAATCCCCAGATTAATGTGAAGATTGATCGCGATCGTGCCAGTGCTTTAGGACTCACGGCCGAACAGATAGAAACCGCTTTAAATAACGCTTACGGCAACCGACAGGTATCTACTATCTACGCCCCCGACAGTCAGTATCAGGTGATTTTAGGTGTGGACAAATCCTATCAGAACGATCCGCGGGGCCTAGATTGGCTAACGATTCGCTCCAATAATGGCGAACAGATTCCCCTCAATACCGTAGCCACGATCGAGAAAGCGGTGGGGCCCCTTTCTATAAACCATCTGGGACAACTATCTGCCGTCACTCTCTCTTTTAACGTCAAACCTGGTGTATCTATAGGACAAGCCACCCCCATAGTGGAAAAGTTGGCGAAAGAAACATTACCAGCGTCGGTTTCTAGAAGTTTCCAAGGGTCGGCGCAGGTGTTTCAATCTTCGACCGGGGGATTGGGGATATTGTTATTAATCGCCATCCTCGTGATTTATCTGGTATTGGGTATTCTCTACGAGGATTTCATACACCCTTTGACCATTCTTTCTAGTTTACCTAGTGCTGGTTTCGGTGCTTTATTAACTTTGTTGGTATTCGGAGTGGATTTGAACATTTACGCTTTCGTCGGGATCATACTCCTAGTGGGCATCGTCAAGAAAAATGGCATTATGATGGTGGATTTCGCCATAGAAAAAGTTCGAGAGGGAAAACCTCCTGTAAAGGCTATTTACGAAGCGTGTTTGGTGCGATTCCGCCCCATTATGATGACCACTATGGCTGCTTTGATGGGTACTTTACCTATCGCCCTAGGTATCGGTGCGGGTGCGGAAGCGCGTCGCCCCCTCGGTTTAGCGGTAGTGGGAGGTTTATTATTCTCTCAATTTCTCACACTGTATCTCACCCCCGTTTTCTATCTCTATATGGAATCTCTGAGAAGATTTCTTAAAGGTAGAAAAAATTCCTCGAAAAATCCGTCACGGGACAGGAGACAGAAGCCAGAAGGGGCTAACCACTAACTACCACTACCTTCTCCTCTACTCCAAACCCGACTAAATTAACCACGGTTAAAGCTTCTCCCTCCTCAGGGCGTTGATAGTTAACAATATTGCGAATTCTCAAACTGGGATTGATCATTCTTATGGAGTCTACCGAGATAACTTTTGTATATTTAGTGGTCATTAATAACTCATTCTTAGCCAAGTCGAAACGGAAATGAGAAATAATCGGTTTACCTTCGCTGTAAGATTTATCGCGCAGGTAATCCCCTTCTAAATAATCCTGAGTTTCTCCATTGACCACGAAGAGAAGATTCAAATTCTGACTGACTTCTTCTCCTTTATCAGAAATGGTATAAAAACCTAAATTAAATCCGGGGATAGGATCTAAGTCTGGGACTAGGGGATATTCGTTATCATTAAATACTTTAGTTTTGATTTCGGGAGTCAGGGGATTGATGAAAAACTCGGTGCGGGAACGTTCTACATCTTGATGAGTGAGATAATGATAAGTGCGCTCGGTAATCCATTGACCGATACAGTGATCGAAAAATTGCTTGAATTGAGGATGAGTCATAGTTAAGTTTACTTATTTTTCTTGATTATATCCTGTCCCGGATTTATCAAAGCCGTATAGGTCTCTCACCAAATATAAAGGTCTATCTTTGACTTCTTCGTAAACTCTACCTAGATATTCTCCGATAATTCCCAAAGTTAATAATTGAATACCGCCTAAAAATAAAATCGCCACCATTAAAGAAGCGTAGCCAGGTACATCAATCCCGAAAATTAAAGTACGAATTACTAAATAGAGGGCGTAAATAAGAGATAAACAGGAGATTATTAATCCCACGTAACCCCAAATCTTTAGAGGCAAAAAGCTAAAAGAGGTAATCCCATCTAGAGCAAAGTTCCAAAGTTTCCAATAATTCCATTTAGTTTGACCCTGATAACGGGGTTCCCTGTCGAAGTAAATAGCGGTTTGCTTGAAGCCTACCCAAGCGAATAGGCCTTTCATGAATCTTTGCTTTTCGGGCATTCTTTTTATCGCTTCTACCACGCAGCGATCGATCAATCGGAAATCTCCCGTGTTATGAGGTATGGATATTTTACTCAGTCCATTGATCACTTTATAAAAACCCTCGGCGGTAAATTTTTTGAACCAGGTTTCCCCCTGTCTTATCCGTCGAGAAGCATAAACCACGTCATAACCCTGTTTCCATAAATCCACCATTTCGCCTATTAATTCGGGCGGGTCTTGTAAATCGGCATCGATGGGAATTACAGCGTTACCGTTGGCTAAATCTATACCAGCGCTTAAAGCAATATCTTTACCGAAGTTACGAGATAGATTGATAACTTTAATAACGGGATAATCTTTACTATATTGAATTAAAAAATCTAAGCTTTTATCTTTACTACCATCATTAATACAGATAATTTCGTAGGTAGTATGGAGGTTGTCGAGAACTTTAAATAGTCGCTGGAATAAATAATCGAGGTTTTCTTCCTCGTTGTATATGGGAACCACGATCGATAGTTCTAAAGTATTCATATAGTACCGGTCAACACCTTCTCGTATTGTGCCCCCGCTATGGGCCAAGTGTAATTATTTTCAATTAAATCGCGGGCATTACGGGCGATGGCTATTCTTAAATTAGAGTCTTCAAATAAGCGAGAGATAGCGGCTACATACTCGTCAACTTTATTAGCGCGCAAAGCCGATAAAGGCACATCAAGACCGTCCACCGTTAAACCCTCCAAACCTCGATCGCTACCCACTACCGGTACACCCGCAGCCATCGCTTCGAGAGTTTTATTTTTAATCCCGAAACCTGAACGCATAGGCACAATACAAACACTGGCTCGATGTAGATACTCTATCATCGATGGCACTCTTCCAGTCACGGTAACGCCTGGATAATGAGCCAATGCTAAAACCGGGGCAGCCGGGTTAGAACCTACAATAGTGAGGGTGACATCGGCATATTTCTGCTGGAGCATGGGAAATATTTCTAGGACGAAAAAGCAAGCGGAATCAATATTAACGCTATAATCCATACCTCCGGTGAGGATAAGATGATGACCACCTGAATCCTCGTCACGGTAAGGAAAAAGACTCAAGTTCACTCCATTAGGTACCACGGAAATTTCCCGGTGAGATGTTAAATCTTCTATGCTTTTTTTATCTTCCGGTGTTGTCACCACCAAGGTAGTGAATTTTTGACTCGATAGCCGTTCGTAGTTTTTAAGAAAAGGGGCGTATATTCGGTCTCGCCGAGGGTTTTCCGAAATCCCAGTTAGCAGTTGATCGCGACAGGTAAGATAAACAGAACTATGAATATTAGCCACGGTTTTGACTTTTTTCTGCCAATCGGGGCGTATATAAATTTCATTAACGCTATGTTCGCAAGTAATCACGGAAAACTCGCCGCCCGCAACCGCATTATCTAACCATTGTTGCATTTCTAAGGAGTACATCGAAGTAACATTAGGAGGCGTGCCACTTTGCAGGAAATTTAAAAATCGAATTAATTTACCCCATAATGTTGCTCGTCGTCCTCGGGGACGAGGAAATATGATTAACTGTTTGACCCATGAGTTGAGTGTTTCTATTTCCGACGGAGTTATATCATCACTTTGGAGAGTTACTAAAGTAATATCGTGATAGAGATTTAAATATTGAAGTAGATTGAAAGTTCTTACCTGAGTACCCCCTCTGGTGGGAGGGTAGGGAAAGATAGCAGAGATCATTAAAATTTTCATTTTCTGGAGGCTGACCATAGTTGGGGCACGTTAGGTATATTATTATTTTTATTATTAAATAAAGATTGTAAATTCCACCGCGCTGAGCGCTGAATTTTTTCTTTTATTGTTTCCTGTGGTTTAAAGAGAATTATTTGCTCGTATCCTTGATAAATTTTGCCATCATCTTTTAGTAAATTTTGTTCTATGTTACGAGTTAGATGAAATTTGGTATTTTCATTAACTAAATAGCTCATGGTCAAGGCATCTCCAAAATCATCATAAATAACTACAGGAAGAGTTTGTTTATTGATTTTTTCCGCCATCAAGGGATAATCCGGCGCCCCGAATGCCCACCAAGAAGGTGAACTAGATATAACGTAGCAGGATAGCAAACCACCAGTTAATACTAAAACTAGTAAAAATTGCCCTAGTTTTCGCCACCAATGTACGGGCGATGCTAGAGAATAACCTAAAAAAATCCCCACTGCTAATTCTATGCCGATAACATAAGGTATTAAATAGCGAGGGCGGGTAGAAAAAGTTCCTCCCAAAATTATATCTTTAAGCATTAATAGGACTCCCCCGGCAAAGATGAGACTTAGGATAAACCTACGTATGTTTTTAGGAGAATAAATAATAATAAATACGAGAGATGCCATTGATAGTAGCAAAATCAAAGGCGTAAATATTTTCTGTAAAGATATAAATTGTGCCGTTGACTCTATCCATGGATCATTCAAATCGACAAAGAATTTTGGAATAATTTTAATCCAATCTGTCACCAAACTTTTTAAAGAAGCTCCACCTTGGGCCGGTTGAGCTACCGAATAGTTTAATAATTTCTCATCGGTGATAAATCGAATAAACCAAGGCATGAACAGGAAGATTCCCAAACAAGAAGACCAAGTATAGTTTTTGACTATTGAGTTCCATCTTACTCTTTGAGTCCAGAGAGTATAAATAGCGTGACCGATAATGACAAAACCGAAAAGAACGTTGGAATATAGACCGATCGCGATCGATAAACCGTAAAGTAACCAATTCGATCTTCCGGGAAATTTATAACACCTTAAAAACAAGGCAGAAGCTAAAAAAGTCGCCGTGATGGTCAAACTATAAGTTCTCACGATCTGAGCGTACTGTAATTGAAAAGGAGAAACCGCTATTAACGCTGTTCCCAACCAGGCGATAGTATGGGATTCGCATAATTCCCAGTATAGCCAGTAGGCGAATGGTAAGGAAAATAAACTGATCACCACGGATAGGCTACGAGTGATCATAGCGGGATTGGTAAACCATCGATCGGTAATTCTCGCCCAAAATTGCATTAAAATGGGATAGAGGGGAGGGAATACATAAGGTTGTCGAATCACTCGACCGATACCTTCCCCTAGAGATTCACTTGTTTTCAGCCTTTGATAACTTTGTAAATCTTTTGCCGAGATTATTTTCGTTTCGATAACTTCAGTTAATTGTTGCCCATAAATATAAGTTGTACTAAATGTTTCATCATTAGAATATAATTTCCCTTCTAAGTTATTGAACCTTAATAAAATACCACCTATCACACATACTATAACTAATAGTTTGAGATAATTCGGCAAATTTGCAAAAGTTTTTTTAAGCTTGTCTAACATTAATTTATGAAGGATTAATAAAATAGATGAATTGCCATTATTGAGCCAATTTAGTTTCGATCATAGAGCGAATAATATCCGACATTTTATACTTGGCCTGCCAACCTAATCTGGCTTTTGCTTTACTAGGGTCGCCGCGACTAATCGCTAAATCCGTCGGGCGGAGTAAACTACTGTCAGTGGTCACATATTGAGACCAGTCTAACCCCACGCAGGCGAAAGCTTCCGCGACAAAATCTTGCAATTTACGGCTTTCTCCCGTGGCGATAACATAATCATCGGGTCGCTGTTGCTGTAACATCAGGTACATGGCTTCAACGTATTCGGGTGCCCAGCCCCAATCTCTTTCTATACGTAAATTACCGAGATTAAGAGTTTCTGTTTCTCCTTTAGCGATACGACAAGCGGAGGTGATAATTTTTTGAGTAACAAAACGCTCGGGGCGGAGGGGGGATTCGTGGTTAAAGAGAATCCCCGAACAAGCGAAAAGGTTATAGGCTTCTCGATAATTAGCCACTTCCCAGAAGGCGGCAGCTTTTGCCACTCCGTAGGGACTTCTGGGGCGGAAGGGCGTGGCTTCGTTGGCAGAACGATCGCCTATATCACCGAAACATTCGCTCGACCCGGCGTTGTAGAATTTAATGGGTTCACCCGTGAAACGAATCGCCTCCAAAAGATTTAACGTGCCCGTGGCTATACTTTCTAAAGTTTCCACCGGTTGGTCAAAGGACAACCCTACAGAACTTTGTCCGGCTAAATTATAAATTTCATCCGGTTGGATTTTTTTCAATACTTGCAAGACGCTACGAAAATCATTGAGAGACATGGATTCCAGTTTGATTTCTCCTCGAATACCCAAACGGGATAAACTTTGAAAATTAGATACTTGTGCATCTCTAGAAGTGCCACTAACCGTATAGCCTTTCTCTAGAAGTAATTTGGCTAAATAAGCTCCGTCCTGCCCCGATATACCACAAATTAACGCTTTTTTTGACATAAAGTTCATTGTTTCGTTTTTAATAAATGCTTGACAACACCAGTTAAGTAACCGATTTGACCATAGGCGTAAAGCAAATTATCAAAGCTTCGAGCGGGATTATTAATATTTTTCAGCGATTTATAAATCCCCCTGATAAATCTTTCGCCTCCCCGGCCCAATTGCCCTATCCCGGTTCTTCCCCCTACCTCTTCCCGATAATGTTCACTGATTCCTTGCCACCAACTGCGTCGATAAAACCACTGTTTTTCTAATCTCTCCAAGGAAACATTATGGGCCACCAACGCGGTGGGTATATAAGCCACTTGCCATCCTTTTTTAAGAGCCTGTTCGGTCATGTATAGTTCCTCGTTAGAAAGAAGTTTTTTACCCACTCTTCCTAGATTGGTGTCAAATCCGCCTACACTCTCTAAAAAATCACGCCTGATGGAGTAATTAAGTCCCCTTGGGGTCAAATTAGGGCTATTTATATAAACCACATCGTCACCCAAATCGAATAAGCCCAAGGCCCCCGCCAAGTCATCGGACATCCAATAGGGTTGGCCATGGCCTTCAGGCCAGATCAAGCTAACTTTACCACCGGCCACGGCTAGTTTATCGTTATGATTATAGGCTTCTAACAGGGTTTGTAACCATCCCGGACTCGCTTCTGCATCATCGTCCAAGTAGGCGAGAATCGGGGCTTGAGTTTCTTGCATACCTCGATTTCTGGCAGTTGATAGTCCTAAAGTCGGTTCGTAGACATATTTTAAACGGGAATGGGCTAAGCGGGCCGATACTACTGTTTTGGTATCGTCGGTACAGCCATTATCCACCACTATGATTTCATAATTCTTACAAGTCTGGTTCAAGAGACTATCTATAGCTGCACCCAAGTAGTAATCTCGATTATGGGTGCAGATTATTCCGGCTATTTCTGGCTCTAACATGGATTAATAAAACACATTTCTTATGCTTAAGTAATATGTTTAGCATCTTCGGTGATTTCTGGCTAGATAGGAATCCTTCAATTTGACAAATTTAGTTTTGCGAGAGATCATGGTCACAAGAATTTTATTATCAATCTGTCACTATGGTTAAAGTATCCCTTTGTCTTCCTACTTATAACCGTTCTCATTATTTAACCTATTCTATTACTAGTGTATTAAAACAAACTTACGAAGATTTTGAGCTGATCGTCTGCGATGATGCCTCTCCCGACAATACTGCCGAAGTGGTGAAAAATTTTAATGATTCTCGTATTCGCTATATCCGTCATGAGGAAAATATTGGTAGAAGTAGAAATATGCGGGCGGGGTTTGCCGCCTCTAGGGGCGAGTATTTTATCAAGTTCGATGATGATGATGCTTTGACGCCGGATTTTCTATGTAAAACCGTAACAATTTTAGATAGTCACCCCGATATTGACTTTGTTTGTACGAATCATTGGATCATCGATAAGTACGGTAATAAAGATATTACCGCTACAGATAAAAATTCGGCTAAATGGGGTAAAGATAAACTTCACGCCGGAGTTATCGAGGATTTACTGTGGCAAACTTTTTATTATCAAAGTCTCCAGGTTGGTTCTACTTTATTCCGTCGAGATTGTTTACAAAGTGTCGATTATATGCGTCCTGAAGCGGACGGCTGCGAGGATTTCGATCTATTGGTGAGATTAGCTTTAGACAATAAACGGGGTTATTTCTTGCCCGAATACCTTATGGAGTATCGTTTTCACGGCGGACAGAGTAGCTTGAAACAGGCTGTCCATTTTTTGGGGGCTAAAGCTTTCTGTTTACAAAGTTATAGGTTCACGGATACTGATTTAGAACGGGAACGTATTTTAAAATTAGCCTCTATTCAAGAGACTTTAGGCTTAAGGCTTATAGAAGGGGGCGACGTTGTTGCGGGTAGGGGATTATTGCGAGAATCGGCTCAAGTGTTAACCGCATCAAAGCGCCGCACCCTCGGTTTATTTCTTTCCTATCTACCTTTAAATTTAAGACGTATAGCTTTAGAAAATTTTCGCAAAGTTAAACCTAAAGATTATACGGAACAAGTTAGGGAAATTATTTAGATAAATGAAACGGTCGAAACAGCTTTCTTAACTTCTGGGTTAATTTCTATCATTAAAGGTAAGGTAATTTCTAAAGTTGTACCTTGCCCTTTCCCGGCGCTGAAAAGAATGATATTGCCTCCCATTAAGGTGATCAAATTTCGGGAGATGGCTAATCCCAAACCCGTGCCGCTAAATTTTCTCGTGGTCGAACCGTCTACCATGACAAAAGGACGGAATAGTTTATGTTGTTGGCTCGGATCTATGCCGATACCGGTATCAATGATCGTGATGATCGCCTGTTTATCATCTATTTTCGTCTTGATAGTAATACCTCCTTTTTCCGTGAATTTAATAGCATTACCTACTATATTGAGAATGACTTGTTTTAATTTATAAGGATCGGCATAAACGATTATATTATCTTGACAATGAGACAGATTCAATTGTAATTCCTTATTTTGTATATTCGCTAATTGCAAGTTAGTTACTTCAATAATTATTTTTCTCAGGTCAACTGGCCCAAGATTAACCGAGAGCTTACCCGATTCGATACGGGACAGATCGAGAATATCGTTGATAATCCCCAATAAATAAACCGCTGCGTTATCTGCCTGTTGTAAAAATTCTTTTTCCTCTTCCTCACTATCACAATAACCATCTTTAATAATGCGAATAGAGCCGATAATCCCGTTGAGAGGTGTTCTTAATTCGTGAGAAGTAGTGGCAAGAAACTCATTTTTGAGACGATTGGCATTCTCTGACTCTTTCCAAGCATTAAGGACTTCTTCACTCCAAGCTTTTATATGTTCGATCATTTGTTTTAAAGCGATCGATAATTGATTAATCTCGCGGATATAAAAATCTTGAGGAATAGTATCGAGAGAGTTTAAATTATCTTTATTAAGAGCATAATCCCGTAATTTTTCTAAAGGACGGGCTAATTCTCTAGCTATTAAAGAGGTGGCTATGCCACTGGCGATCAACAAAGCTATCAGCATTTGTAACAATACTTCTCTAATTTCTCTCAAAGGCGCAAGGGCTGTGTAAAGAGGACTCACCGCCAAGATAATCCACTTTTGATGGATATTTCTAGTGATCGGACTGGGTATAGAACTATACCCAGCCACCAATTCCACGCCATTTTTCTCGAAAGAAAAAAGATGCAAAAAATCCTGCCGCCCTTTGATAGCATTGTTCACAATGGATTTTAATCGCTCTGAGTCAGCTTCCTGATTGATATTAATACCGATTCTCTGGGGGAAGGGATGAGCTAAAATTGTTCCTTTCTCATCGATGATCACGGTATACCCCGATAATGAGCCTGGTAATAGGGTTTCGTTACATAGCACTAAAGTTTGTATGGTGAGGCGATATTTAAGATTTTTGTTGGTATCGTACACGGGAGCTGATAAATTTAATGGCAGCTGATTTGTGTTGATCTTTTTAGGAGAGATAGTGGGCAAATTATCCACGTACACATCTAACTTACCAGTTAGGATTGTGTTCTGTTTCTTAGGCCAAGGATTACTATTATTGCTCGTTATATCCCGCTCATCACAGGTACTAACTACCAATTGATAGGTTTGTAAATCCAATAGTTGAATACAGCTAACTTTACCTGGTAATTCTTCGGTTAATTGCCGTAAAAATGTTTTTTTATTCTCTAAAGTTCCTTCTTTGAAAACTATACTATCCGTGGCGGTAATTAAAGATGTTTTCAGTGCCTTAATATTTTGATCGATCGTGTCCCCTTTCCTAACCGCGCTTTCAGTGAGATTCTGCCGCGCCGTTTCCAAAAAAGCCGATCGAGCTTTACGATAGGTAACGTACATACCGATCAATAACACCGGCACGCTTACCAATAATAACCTCGATAACAAAATCCTTCTAAAAGATGATTGAAAAAAAGGCATAAATATATTTAAGAAAAACTACTTAATTAATAAACCCATATTAACCCAATCATTAAAAACTATCTGTGTCCCACCCTCGCCCTCACACCACGGTTATTCTCGCCATGACCATCGACGGCAAAATTGCCGATAAAACTGGCTCTGCCGCCCGTTTTTCTTCCGCCTCCGACTTAACACATCTGGAAACCCAACTATCTCAAACGGATGGTGTAATTTTTGGGGCTTCCACCCTGCGGGCTTACGGCACTAGTCTTTCAATCCGGCAAGAAGAATTACTACAGTGGCGACAACAACAGGGGAAACCCCCCCAGCCAGTGCAGATTGTCTATTCCGCTTCGGGAAATCTTGACCCTGGGGCGCGTTTTTTCCGTCAACCCTTCCCCCGTTGGTTATTGACCACCCAAGAAGGCTCTCATTTATGGGAGAGTGAAAAACACTCTGGATTCGATCGTATAATCATCTCTGCTGATAGTGAGGCTCAAAATCTCTCCCATCTCTACGATTGCGGCTTGAAGAGATTAGCCATAATCGGCGGGGGGAAATTAATCGCCTCTCTACTGGCGGAAGATTTAATCGATGAATTATGGCTGACTTTGTGTCCCTGGATTTTAGGGGGAGTAACAGCACCTACCCCCGTAGGCGGTGAGGGTTTTCTAGCCGATACTGCCAAAAGATTCCAGTTATTAAGTTCGCAGATATTAGGGGAAGAGGTGTTCTTACATTACCGATGTGTTCGGTAAATTCCCAAAAAGATCCTCAATGCAGAGAGACAAAAGATTAGATTACCCTATATAGATAAAAGTTTTTTCGACTCAGACCCATGGTAGAACAGTTAAAGTCTCCAGTTACCCTATCTTGGATTCATAAAATGGCGGAAATCCCCCAGCAACAATGGGATAGACTCGCCATGCCTCTAGCCACGCCTTTTCTAGAGTGGGAATGGTTGAATAATCTGGAAACCTCCGGTAGCGCCACGGGCCGCACGGGTTGGCAACCAAGTCATCTGACTCTCTGGCGGGGACAAGAATTGATCGCCGCCGCCCCCTTATATATTAAAAGCCATAGTTACGGTGAGTTCGTTTTTGATAGTCAGTGGGCTGATTTATCTTATCGCTTGGGCATACAGTATTACCCGAAGTTATTGGGCATGACTCCTTTCACTCCCGCAACCGGCTATCGCTTTCTGGTGGCCCAAGGAGAAGATGAAGCGGCCCTTACAGGCTTGATGGTAACAGCGATCGATCATCTGTGCGATCGTTGCGGTATATCCGGCTGTCATTTCCTTTTTGTTGACCCAGAGTGGCGCGCGCGGATGGAAGGGATGGGCTTTAATAGTTGGCTACATCATAGTTACATCTGGAATAGCAAAGGTTTTAATAATTTCGATGATTATCTGAATCTGTTTAACGCCAATCAACGCCGCAATATCAAGAGGGAGAGAAAAGCGGTAACGAGTGCGGGATTATATGTAAAAACCCTCGCTGCTGATGAAATACCCCATCATCTTTTTCCTTTGATCTATAAGTTCTATAGTAGTACCTGCGATAAGTTTTACTGGGGCAGTAAATATCTAACCCAAAAGTTTTTTGAAGGGCTTTATCCTAACTACCGTCATCGAGTTATGTTAGTGGCCGCCTATCATCAGGAAACCGATGTTAAGCCAGTGGGGTTATCTTTCTGTCTGTACAAAGGCAGTAATTTATACGGGAGATATTGGGGAAATTTTCAAGAATACGATTGCTTACATTTTGAGGCTTGTTATTACGGGCCGATCGAATGGGCTATTAACCGGGGGGTGACGATGTTCGACCCTGGGGCGGGGGGACAACATAAGAAAAGGCGAGGTTTCCCGGCTACACCGAATCACAGTTTACACCGTTTGTATAATCCAAAAATGACGAAGATTTTCCAAAATTATATCGGTCAGATTAACGATATGGAACAGGAGGAAATTGATGCTATCAACGCCGATCTACCTTTTACTAAAAGAGAAATCCAACTGAACTTATAACTCACAATCAAGGGGTAGGATATGGCACGACCAATGTATATTCGCTCAAAAAGTAGATCACTGTCCGATACAATAAGAGTGTAGGATTCATTTTTATCTTCTCCTATGACAGCAAAAATCAATCTACCCACCCAATATCTTTATGAACGAGATTATAGTCTGTGGCTATCAACTACTTTAGAACAGCTAAGAGATGGAAAATTTGATGAGCTTGATCTAAACAATTTAATGGAGGAGATAGAGGATATGGGCCGGAGTGTCAAGCACGCACTCGAAAGTTATCTAGCCCGATTATTTGAACATCTCCTCAAAATAACTTATTGGGAATCGGAACGGGAACGCTGTCAGAGAGGGTGGAGAAAAGAAATTAGAAATTTTCGCTTTCAAATTTTGAAACTCTTAAAAGAAAGCCCCAGTCTGAAACCTTACTTGAAAGAAATATTCGAGGAATATTATTTATTTGCCAGGCTCAGTTTCATCGATGAAACCGGCATAGATGATATTCCTTTACACCCTATGGGTTCGCCCGAACAAGTTCTCGATTTTGAGTGGTTTCCCCTAGAGCTTGAGTGAACGATCAAGGCATCCATTCTATCAATATCCCCACCCTACTATCTTTCGCCCGCCTAGAGTTTTGCGCTTGAATATCGGCGGCTAATCTAATCTGTTTGGTCAGGGCGTAACCCACGGAGAAAGAAGTTAACCCCACTTCATCACTACCACCGGGGGAAACGAAACTTTGAGTTACCACTATATCAGCCGCGCCATTCCTGGATAAAGCCAGCACTAATCTCGCACCTACATTCACCCCATTAGTGGAGTAGCCCCCAGTTTCCACGTAACGATAACCCACCACAGGAGCGAGGTTAACGTAACCACCGAGAGGTAAGACGTAGTATTGTAAATCACCGCCGCCCGACTGTTGTTTACTATTAAAAGATGTTTGATATTGGCCGCTAACGGTTAAACCGGTACGCCCGATAAATATATCTTCTACTCCTATATAAACTCCACCTTCATTATGAGCGGAAGGATAAACGCTATAGCCTAACCTTACCCTTGTACGGAAACTGGGATCGTTTTTTATCTCTTCTAAAATGTTCGGTATTTCTTTCATCCAACGCTGTAATACTGGACTTTCTTCTATGATTTTCGGTTCTATATCTATGGTGTTAACGGGTTGACAATTAGCCCCCATAATGCTCGTCAAAAATGTTATTAAGAAACTACCCGTGAAAACTAATTTATTCCCCATTACCAAGCACTACCACCACGATAAAACTGTAAGCGTCCCACTCCTAAATATAAACCCCTCGGCTTATCCCCGGTAGGAAAAGCCGTGACACCGAATAGATAGACACCATCATAGAAAGGGTTTTGATAGGGGACTAAGCCAATGGTAACAGTTCGGCCGGAATCGATCGCTCTCTCGAAAACAATAGAAATATTGCCCCCGTCGTCCCTCGTCACCTCTCTAATCGGGATAGCTTCTTGACGATTATCTCTATCACCAAAGAAAGCGAAAGTTTTCTGGAGGTCAAACTGTATATCTTCCGTGCCTTGTTTCTGTTGTATCGCGACGCTTTGTAAGCCCTCTTGGGCACCCGCGGGAAAATCGATCGTGAGATAATATTTAGCACCCCAGACACTTACACTACTCATGGTGGTCATGAAATCTAACAGACGCGGCGAGCGAGTGAAAGCGCTCGTACCATCTGCTAATTGAACTGCCCCTACCCTCGAAGTGGATAAGCATAGCAATAAAGTCAAAGTGGGAAGAAATCTCATAGGATATGATGAGTAAGGCGTTGAACCTTGTTGAGCGGTTTTCTTTTAATGTATCTCACGCAATTGCACCTGCGCACGTTTCGTAACTATCAAGAACAGTTAGTGAATTTTTCCGGGCAGAAAACGATAATCCTAGGTAATAATGCTCAAGGTAAATCCAATCTCCTCGAAGCCGTGGAGTTATTAGCCACCCTCAAAAGTCATCGCGTGAGTAAAGACAGGGAATTAGTGACGGAAGACGCGGAGACGGGGCAAATTTTAGCCACCGTCAACCGTAAATACGGCACTTCCCATCTGGGGTTAATTTTGCGGACAACGGGCAGAAGAACCGTTATGCTCAATAATGAACCCCTACGCCGTCATCTCGACTTTTTAGGAGTCCTTAACGCCGTAGAATTTTCTAGTTTGGACTTGGATTTAGTCAGAGGTGCGCCGGAAACTAGGCGTAATTGGATAGATACTCTCCTACTGCAATTAGAACCTATTTACTTACGAATCCTCCAAGACTATAACCAGGTGTTGCGGCAACGTAACGCACTACTGAAAGAAATCCGTCACCGGGAAGAAAAAGGCGCGGACAATTTGGGGGATTATCTAGAGCAATTATCCCTGTGGGATACACAACTGGCCCAAACAGGCTCGCGAGTGACGCGCCGAAGGGCCAGAGTGTTAACCCGACTCGCACCCCTGGCCCAGAAATGGCACGAGAGTATTAGCGGCAAGAAAGAAACGCTGATGATTAACTACCTGCCCAATGTAGAATGGACTAGCGATGACCCCGCCAGCGTGCAGAAAGCTTTTATCGATAGGATAGCCACCCGTCGCATCGCTGAATATCAATTGGCTACCTCGGTAGTGGGGCCCCATCGAGATGATATTAGTCTGGTAATCGATGACACTCCCGCTAAATCCTACGGTTCTCAAGGACAACAGCGTACACTCGTATTAAGCTTGAAATTAGCTGAATTGCAACTATTGGAAGAAGTGATCGGCGAACCGCCCCTGTTATTATTGGACGATGTACTCGCAGAATTGGATTTAGAGAGACAGAATCAGTTATTGAATGCGATCGAAGACCGATTTCAAACCCTCATCACCGCCACGCACCTCAACGCCTTCGATGGCGCTTGGCTGAAATCGAGCCAGATTTTCACAGTCGAACGGGGAAAGATCGAGGCGAGGTGAATATCTCGGAGTAAAATAAAGTTTCTATCTCCTCGAGAGGATTGATTAATGGCGTGAGTAGCGGCTATTGTTCGTTGAAAATATGAAAAATGCGATTGTTATTTCTTATTGGTCTTCTAGCCCTCCCTCTAATTTGATTAATCTACTGGGACAGATTCGATCGATCAAAGCCGGGGCGGCGTTCGATATACTATTAGTGTGTAACGGGGATTCCTCTAACATCAAGTCAGTTTTGATACAAGAAGGTTTTTCCTCGACCCCTCTCTTAGAACGCCCTAATACAGGTTATAACATCGGGGCATGGGATGCTGGCTGGCGAGAACTTACCGACCACGACAATTTTTTATTCCTGCAAGACGATTGTTTGATCTTGCGAAAAAACTGGTTGAAAGGCTACTTGGATAAATTTTGCTCCAATTCTAGCATCGGCTTGTTAGGTGAGAGCTTGAACTGGTCAGTAACTTGGGAATCTCTGGAAAAGTCAAATTATAACAACTTTCATCGGGATCACACTCTAGATGGCGTTAAAATGCGTAGGATAGATTTATATAGGGCGTTTTTAAAAAAAAATGCTATTCCAGAAGGCTCACGGGCCGATCACTTGCAATCTTTGATTTTGTTCACTGAGCGCCCGATCCTTAATAAAATAGGTGGTTTCTGCGCGGGCAATAGCTACGGGGAAGCGATCGCCTCGGAGATCGCTATCTCGAAAAAAGTGCAAGCTGCGGGCTATATCACTGAGCCTGTTAAGCCGCAAAACTGTTTTTATTACATTAGTCATCCTCAATGGGAAAAACGGAAGAGAAAGCTGGATAGAATAATATTGAAATTAGAAAGTTGGCTCGATTTTTCTATTTAAATTTTTATTTCTCAATTTTCTCTCTCTTCTGGTTAATCTCCATTGGATTTTTGCTAACATTATAAAAAAAATATCATTAATATTATTATGTCAGATACTATAAAAACGCCAACTAATTTATCATCATATTATTTTAGCTCCCATGTTAGACATGATCTGATAAAGTTAATCTCGAATAAACCGGATAAAGTTCTCGAAGTTGGTTGTGGTATTGGCAAAACCGGTAAAGCGATCGTTGAAAAAATAGGTAGTCAAGTCATAGGACTGGATATAAGTGCAGAAGCGCTCTCGATCGCCCAAGAAGAAAATTGCTACGAGAAATTAGTTATCTGCGACTTGGATAGAACCGTCATCCCCGAAGCAATTAAAAATGAGAGCTTTGATTGTATTCTTTACCCTGATGTTTTAGAGCATCTAACCAATCCTTGGGAAACAATTAAAAGCCATATGAATTTATTAAATCCCGATGGTATTATAATCGCCAGTATTCCTAATATCAGGCATATTTATATTATTAAAGAGCTGGTGTTTAAAGGTGATTGGTCTTACCAAGATATGGGAATAATGGATAAAACTCACCTGAGATTTTTTACCAAAAAAACCATGATCGCTCTTTTCGAAGAAGCCGGGTTAGAAATAACGGGCATAAAACCCAGATCTTTTTCTGGATATAAATTATTAAAGACTATAAATCGTTTCACTTCTAATTCTTTAGAAGAATTTTTAACGACACAATACTTGATTTGTGCCAAGAAAAAAGTATAGAAGGATAAAGTATCAAACCCTTGTGGCAATGCACATTGTTTAGCCAACGCTACAGTTTACTATGTCCGAGTAGCGAGTTTATAGATAATAATGTAAAGAGAAGTATTAATTAATACAGAACATGGTAAACACATCGGTCATTGACAATCCCCTCCTCATCGGTCAAGGATTACCCCCTTTTGATAAAATCGAACCCGCGCAGATAGTCCCCGCCATAACCGGATTATTGAGCGACTTAGAAATCCAACTCACGGAATTAGAAAACAATATTACCCCCACATGGAGCGATTTAGTAGAATCCCTCACCGGAATCGAAGAAAGATTAGGATGGACTTGGGGAATCGTCGGGCATTTAATGGGGGTGAAAAATAGCCCCGAATTGCGCGCCGCTTACGAAACCGTACAACCTCAAGTAGTGGGGTTCATCAGTCGATTCAGCCAGAGCAAACCCATCTACGAAGGCTTTAAAGCCTTACGGGATAGCACTCAATGGCAAAGCCTACAACCAGCGCAAAAGCGCATAGTATCCGCTTCTATCAGAGACGCGGAATTATCGGGCGTGAGTTTAGAAGGCGAGAAGAAAGAGCGTTTCAATAATATTCAATTAGAGTTAGCGGAATTATCTACTAAATTTTCCAATAACGTCCTCGATGCCACTAAAGCCTTCAAAATGAAGCTGACGCAACCCGAAGAAATCGATGGTTTGCCGCCAAGCTTGCTGGGTTTAGCCGCCCAAACCGCCAGAAGTGAAGGCGAAGAGAATGCCACCCCCGAAGATGGGCCGTGGGTGATAACTTTAGACTTTCCCAGTTATTTTCCTTTCATGAAATACAGCGCCAATCGTGATTTAAGGGAGAAAATATATAAAGCCTCCATCAGTCGCGCATCGGGTGGGGAATGGGATAATAACCCACTGATAGAGAGAATATTAGAGTTAAGACAAGAACAATCCCGCCTACTCGGTTATAAAACTTACGCCGAAGTCAGTTTAGCCCGAAAAATGGCCGCCTCTGTCGAAGAAGTGGAACAACTTTTAGAAGAATTACGCCAGGTTAGCTATGAGGCGGCGAAAGAAGATTTAGAACTCATTAAAGCTTTCGCGGGTATTGATGACCTCAAGCATTGGGATATAGCTTACTGGTCAGAGAAACAACGGGAAGCCAAGTTTAATTTTACCGCGGAAGAATTGCGCCCTTATTTTCCCCTACCGCGAGTTCTAGAAGGTTTATTCACCCTCGCCGAAAGAATTTTCGGGGTGACGATAACCGCGGCCGATGGTAGCGCCCCCGTATGGGCCGAAGGAGTCAGATATTTCGAGATTAGAGATGAGAAAGCCCATCCCATAGCCAATTTCTATCTTGACCCTTACAGTCGCCCCGCGGAGAAACGCGGCGGCGCGTGGATGGATGTGTGTATTGGGCGCGCTAAAATCGGTGACGAAATCCGCTTGCCCGTGGCTTATCTGGTGTGTAATCAAACACCGCCAGTAGATGGGAAACCCAGTTTAATGACCTTCGATGAGGTGACGACTTTATTTCATGAGTTCGGTCACGGCTTACAGCATATGTTAACGAGGGTTGATTATCCGGGGGCTGCGGGGATAAATAATGTAGAATGGGACGCGGTGGAGTTGCCGAGTCAGTTCATGGAAAATTGGTGCTACGATCGACCTACCCTGATGAACATGGCCAAACACTACGAAACCGGCGAGACTCTCCCGGAACATTATTATCAGAAGTTGTTGGCAGCACGCAACTACATGAGCGGTTCGGGTATGTTGAGACAGTTACACTTCTCCTTCCTCGATTTGGAGTTACACCATCGCTATCAACCGGGGGGCGGCGAGACACCATCCGAGGTACGCGAGCGTATAGCCCGAAGCACTACTGTGATTTCACCTTTAGAGGAAGACGCTTTCTTATGTTCTTTCGGACATATCTTCTCTGGTGGTTACGCGGCGGGCTATTACAGTTATAAATGGGCGGAAGTGTTAAGCGCCGATGCCTTCGCTGCTTTTGAAGAAGCCGGATTGGATGACGAGGAAGCGGTGAAAGAGGTGGGTTATCGTTTCCGCGATACCGTGTTAGGTTTGGGCGGTAGTTTACACCCGATGGAAGTGTTTAAAGAGTTTCGCGGGCGTGAACCGGATACGGAGCCTTTATTACGCCATTCCGGGCTGTTACAGAACGCTTGATGAGCGAAAACCGCCAGGAATGGCGGTTTTCTAGAAACTAATGATATTAAAACTTGTAGGGGTTATTAAATATTATGGCCGCTCGAATATCTTTCTTTATCCCGATTCGCTGGCAATTTACAGATGATCTTGCCTGTAGGGTCGAGGGGTAATCGGCTACTGTCTAAAGATATTTTCTCCTTGGTACGACAATTATAAACAACGATCGGTTTCTTCACTCCGTCTACAGCAATTTCTGTCTGGTATTGCCAGTAATTCTTGGCACTGCGCTTGATGCTGACGATACAAACCCGGTGAGCATCTTCACTGTGACAGAAAGCCGCCATCACCGGGGGTACGTACAGCCACGAGGTAATAAAAATTAAGAGAATGAAAAGGTATTTGACCATGAGCGGGGTAATATTTTTTCAATCCTACCACTCGAACTCCTTCTCTAAAAATTTCTCAAACCCCTTATCTGGTGTCCACATAATCGCCCCATCCCTCCCTGTGATATGTACATCAATAGATGCGTCCACTAAACTCTGATGGGTTTTATGGGTTAAAAATTTACTTATGGCTATAGCCACTTTAGGATTAGCCCTCTCTAACCAATAAGGTGGTAAACTTTTCCCCGCCCATAATATTACTTCAGCACCCGAAGATGAGAGATTATCTTTAGCTTTTTTATCGTGTATGAATAGCCAAGATAAATTATTTATTTCCCACCTTAGTAAACCATTGTCGAAAACATCGATCGCTATTGAACCTAAACTCACCTGCTGACTTTCACGAGGATCGATCGTTCGATAAATTTTCAAAGTTTTTTCTATGGTAGAAACATCGTTATCTTTAACGATCGCTACATCGATCCTATTAATCCCTTGTTGTTGTAAAAAAGGAAGAAGACTGTATTTAAAAGTATTAGGCTCGTTACCATTGATTACTATAACCTCGCCTCTTTCTTGAATCACTACCGTGGGATGACGGCTATCAAAAACGGTTACTTGTACTAAACTCAGACGATTATAAATAGTTGGTATGCAAATCAAACTTATAATGAATAAACCCACCAGATACCACCTTTTCTGTAATGGCTTCAGCCAACATACTAGCCAGAGCGAGCCATAAATTAAAATCATGACTCCTAATGATAACTGTCCCACAGCATAAAAAGTAATGGGTAAATTGGCGAACCAAGAAAGGATATTAATTAACAACTGCAAAGGATAGTAAAGTAACCAAGCGGCGAAACTCCCCAAGGGAGGATAGATTAAAGCTAAAGCCCCGCTGAGGACACCTCCGAGACTGATAACAGTCGTTAAAGGAGTGGTAATAATATTAACAGGTATACTATAAACGGCAAAAGAACTAAAACTATACAGTAATAGGGGTAAAGTCCACAGGGAAGCAGCTAAAGTAATCCCTATGGGTTCAGTAATAATAGACGGCAGATAATCTAACCTTTTCTGAATGGGCCCCGCACCCGCTATTAATCCCAGGGTCGCCAGAAAACTCAAATCAAAACCTAAATCGAAAATCCAGAGAGGGTTACATAATAACAGTAAGGTAGCGACGACGATTAATGAACCGTAGGCGTTAACTTGTCTGTTATACACCAAGCCTATTAACCCGGCTACCCCCATTAAACTCGCCCGCATAATCGACGGTTGAATCCCCGTCAATCCTATGTAAAAAATCATGGTTGTAATACCGATGAAAAATTGTTGACGCGGCGATAAATTCCGAGTTAGTTTCAGGATGACTCCTAATAATAAAGCGATGTGAAAACCAGAAACGGCTAAAACGTGGGTTAACCCGGTGCGAGTGAATAGGTCTTGTATTTCCGGTGATAAATCTACTGCTTGTCTACCTAGGGTGATGGAACTCACTAAAGAGCCGAACTGTTCTTTTAATCCTTCTTTTTGAGCGTTAACTATTCTCTGTCTGAGTTGCCATAATCCGGGAGGCGGAGAACTTTTTTTAATAATTTCCTTACCTCTTAATGTGGCAAAACAACCACGAGCTGTCAGGTAGGATTTAAAATCGAAACTACCTGGATTAGTAGGAGTTTTGGGCCCGGATAGGGAACCTTTCACGGTGATCAGTTGACCTGGATAAAGTTTATTTGTTTCTGATCGAGGTAAGGTGACGTATAGTTTTCCCGTGACGGGTTGCGATCGATCTCCTGCTAATATTTCCCTTACTTCCAACCATAACTGTAATTTCTCGGTACGGGTCAATCGGGTTTCCGATAATACTTTTCCCTCTAGGGTGACATACTGACTCGCCGATGGATTGATCTCGAAACGGCTAATATCATTCACCCCCGGCGTGGGTATACGCCACTGTAAATATATAGCGCCTAGAAACGCTATCACCGCCCCTATCAACCAAACTTTTCTTCTTGGATGGGGGTACAACGCTCGTTGTGCGATTGTGCCCATCACACCGAAGATTAACAGTATTGAAGTTAGAACTATCAACCATTGCCCAGCGGATGGACGAGGATTGGGAAAGCCGAAAAACCCTGTTAATAATAATCCCAATCCATAGGATAAGCAAAAGATTATCCCGGTATTACGATTCATTATCTTTCTTGTTCGATTACATACTAATTATCAGGATTCTCTATTTTATATTCCCTATATGACAACCGTATTTTTACTCAAATTTAGCGAATTTCCCAATTAAAAGGAAGACGAGTATAAACGCCGTTAGGATCGTTCAAGCTCTTGATACTCTGCAATTCTTTTTGAAATTTTTGCCATTGGCTGTTAAGAGGATCTGAAGATTTTGCCATTTGTGTATTCAGTAATCTGCCGATTATTTCCTGCTCGAAAGTTTTTTTAGTGGGGTATTCTTCTAGAGTCCAATCCTTTCCTAACTTGGCAGTTTCAACGGCGAAACCGATCGCTTTTTCTAACCCACCGATTTCATCCACCAAACCGATACTCAAAGCGGACTGGCCCGACCATACTCGCCCTTGAGCGATATTTTTCACTTTATCGAGGGGAAGATCGCGACCTTTAGCCACCTTATCCAAGAATAAACTATATACTCGATTGACCGATCGTTGATATATGTCCAATTCCGCTGGGGTTTTCGGGCGAGTAGAGGTATTAATATCAGCGAAGGTTGCCGTTTTTACAGTGTCCCAAGTAACCCCGTTATCGTTGCCGATTTTCTCGATATTGAATAATAAACCGAAAACGCCGATCGAGCCGGTGATGGTGGTATTCTGGGCGTAAACTTTTTTCGCCCCCGTGGTGATCCAATAACCCCCCGATGCGGCCACATCCCCCATGGAAACTATTACGGGTTTTTGTTGATTTAGCAGGGTAATCTCGCGCCCCATAACTTCTGAAGCCGTCGCACTGCCGCCGGGGCTATTAATACGCAAGACCACGGCTTTTACATCTTTATTCTCTCGCAATTTGCGGAAGATGCGCGCGTATCGATCGCCGCCCACTTCATTACTCGTCCCTTGGCCGTCCACGATCGTACCTTCAGCATATACGATCGCTACTTTATTCGTAGAAGTATTTTCTTTAGCGGGTTTAACCCCTGTATAATCCCCTAGAGATACTTGCCGGAAAGAGGGCTTATCCTCATCTATCTCATTTGCTGTTTCGCCGGTTATAGTTCTCATTTTATCTATTACTTGATCTAGATAGCCCACCTTATCAACTAAACCGGCTTTTTGGGCTACTTCAGGTGAAAGAATACCTTCTCTATTGCTAATTTGTCTTAGCTTCTGTACTGGTATATGTCGATTCTCGGAGATGACGGTTAAATAATTAGTCCAAACATCCCCTAACAAAGCTCCTAATTGTTGTTTGTTTTCGGGACTTAAATTCTTTCTAATATAAGGTTCCACTGCCGATTTATAGCTACCCACTCTGACAACTTGCGCCCCGACACCGTACTTCTCCATCGCCCCGGCAAAGAAAGTTTGTTGCGAACTCAACCCGTTAAATTCCAATTGCCCCATCGAATTAAGAACCACTTCATCAGCCATAGAAGCCAGGTAATATTCCTTCTCGCTGAAACCCGTATCGTAGGCGATGATCTTTTTACCGGCGGCTTTAAACTTCTTCAAACCTTGACGCACTTCCTCCAGGGTGGCATAGCCGTAATCACCGGCGGCCCCGCGACCGTAAAGTAATAGGGCGGTGATATTGTTGTCTCTAGTGGCTATATCGATCGCCTGTAACACCTGCCGTAGAGTTAAAGTGTTACTATTGCCCTCCGTTAAAGCCTGACCCAGAGTAGAGGCGGGTTCAGTATCGCTGATAGAGGTAGATAGATCGAAAACTAATATCGACCTAGGGGAAACTTTTGTACTGGTATCCCGGAACAACAGGGAAGCGAGCAAAAAGCTTAATCCTCCGCCTGCTAAACTTAAGAACAGAGTTAAGCCGATCAAAGTGCCCAGACAACTAGCACTGACTCCTTTCCAAAACTTCCCCATGACAATCCTAATATTTATCTTGTTCTGTTTCGATCATAGGCTGAAGTTGACTGGATCGTTTAAAGATTGTTGATAAGCGGGTCTATCTTAGTGGCAATCACAGCTTTTTGTTCCTCATCGTATCCCCAGCGTTCGAGAAAATCTTGATATATTCCGCCATCATCTTTTAAAGTTTGCCGTAATTGCTGAAGTTTATCGTTAATTTCTTCTAGCTTTAACAGGCTGATTAAATTCATAGTTCTAGCCTGCACTCGTCGCGAACCCCCGGCCATATCTTCATCATTATTTCTCAAGTGTGTTAACTCCATCGCCGTAGACATAGCGATATTTTTTACCAGTAAATCGCTAACGAGTTCGGGAGAGTTTTTTAGGGCTTCGACAATTTCCGGGGTCACTCGATCGGCCATTCCATATACATCATCCGTTAGATAGGTAACAAAAAATCCTCTAGCTCCATTTTCTGTGGCAATTAAAGTAGAAACTGCTGAAACTAAACGCTCTGCTTTTAAGTCACCCGATCGCATTGCTTCCAGTAGTTCTCGACTACAACCTAGGGATTCGGCAAAAGTAAGGGTCTGGTTCATTCTTGCATAATTAGTATATGTATTCTTCTATTCTATTAACTGATCCTGAGTTTGCCAATGTCTTGCATCTGGAGATAAGGTAATTAAATCATTGATATTTCTCTCCATCGTTTCACAGATCTGGTCGAGAGGTAAATCATTATCATCCCGCCCGAAAGGATTCTCTATCTCAATACCTATTTCTTCAATACCGAACACTGTGAAGCTAACTATCGCCACGAAAAATGCCGTGAACCACTTACACTCGTCTACAAATTGAAATGGTAAGGTTAAACAATAAATCAACAAAAGTTGTTTTAAGTGAATAGAATAAGCTAAAGGAATAGGAGTTTTTAAAATTCTTTCACATACTCCTAAATTATCGACTAATAAATCTAGCAATTTCAGCATAGATGTAAATACGTAAGAATTAATCTTCTGTTCTTCGTACTGTTTATGTAAATAATCGCCGATCCAAAAAGCGATCTCTAAAGGTGGATGATTCATCGTCAATAACTTATCGTAATAGGTGGGCTTGACAAAAGGACGTAATTCTTCAAAATTTTTTTCTGCCCGTAGATGCAGTTTAGTGCTGATGGCAAAAGCTACTAATAAGCGCAGAGTATCTATCTTTTCTTTCCTATCGTCTGGATGAGATTCTTTCACCGTCACCCAAATATTCCGCGCCATATTCCGTACCGTATTGACCAATGCGCCCCATGCTTTGCGCCCTTCCCAAAATCTTTCGTACGCGGTATTAGTGCGAAATACTAGTAGTAAACCGAGGACGAGACTGGGCACGAGACCGCTTTCTATAGGTAAGGTGAGATTCAGTCCGAAATGATAGAAAAAAGAAACGAGAAAACTAAAAGCGGCACAGAAAAATACTCTGGGCAAAATAGCCGGTACTACCGAACCCTTCCATAAAAATAAAATATGGAACCAGTGTCGTCTTTCCGAAATAACGAGAGGCGGCTTGATAGTTGGGGGCATAGAGGGAAGAAAAATTTCTACAGGTACTAGTTTAATGGTTCCCGACTTGCGACTCTCCCTGTATTACACTGGTGATAGAGAAGCTTAGACCAAAGATAGTGTATGTCCGAATCGATCGCTCAATATTACCACGAACGCACCAAATACGACCCCCGGACGATCGCATCTAAAAACAAAGCCCTGGACCCGAACAAGCAACCGATACCGTTTAAAGAATATAAAATCGGGCAAATTTTTGACCTCAAGCCTTATTTATCCGCTCAAAAAACAACTGACAGCGATTTTGTCTATTGGCGGCGTTTGTCTCGCCTACTAGGTTACAGTTACGGCTTAACGGCAAAAGTTCCCACGATGGGACAGCCGATGTGTTTAAGATCAGCTCCTTCTGCCGGGGGATTATATCCGGCGGAAATTTATCTCATCTCTAGGGGCAACGGGATTTTACCACCGGGGCTTTATCACTATCAAGCTCAAAGTCACTCTCTGTTATTATTCTGGGAAAGTGATATGTGGTCTCAACTGCAATCCGCTGGTTTTTGGCATTCCTCTTTAGAGAACACCCGTATCGCTCTAGCCACATCAGCGATTTTTTATCGTTCTCAGTGGCGTTACGAAGACCGGGCTTACCGACGCATTTTTCTGGATACGGGGCATCTCTTGGGCAATATAGAGTTAGCCGCCGCCATGAATGATTATCACGCCCATGTAATGGGTGGATTTAACGACCGCGCCATGAATGAGTTACTTTATCTAGATTCCTCTCAAGAGAGCGTGATGACCGTTATCGCCTTGGCTGACCTTTTAGACATCCAGCAAAATTTGCCCCCTGGTATCACGAGTCTCCCCTCCCCCTCCCTGACTGTTTACCCAGAAATCCCCGAAGGGGAGTTATTGAGTGCCTTACAAAAAGCTACAGAAATTACCGAAAACCTCCCTCCTATCGCCGCAACTTCGCCATCGGAAACCGATAAGTATAATTTTCCTTTCTGTCTGAAGGTTTCCGTATCCTCTCCCCCTATCTACTGGGGGGAAAAATTATCGGGTTTGGAAACGACTTTCTTTAAACGTCGCTCGTGTCGCGCCTATAGTGGCGATAGTCTCAGTCTCGACCAATTGAAAGCCCTATTGCATTTTACCTATCATCCCGAAGATTATCTAGATCAGGAACTCGATCGATCTCCCGATTATTTCGACTTGAGCTTATTGGAAACCTTCATCGCCGTTTCTGGTGTTGATGGTTTGGAAGAAGGCTGTTATTATTACGCCCCCAGAGCCAGGGAGTTACGGCAGATACGTTTTAAAAACTTTCGTGCCGAGTTACATTTTCTCTGTCTCGGTCAAGACTTGGGACGTGACGCGGGCGCGGTGGTCTTCCACACGGCTGATTTAAAAAAAGCCGTGGCCCGGTGGGGCGATAGGTCTTACCGCTATTTACACATGGATGCCGGCCATCTAGGGCAGCGTCTCAATCTGGCGGCCGTTTATCTGAATCTCGGTGTCAGCGGTATCGCTGGCTTCTTTGACGACCAGGTTAACGAGGTCTTGGGTATCCCCGCCGATGAAGCGGTTATTTATATCACCACTCTCGGCCGTCCTAGAACGGGCTGAGTTTTTGCTATATTGAAAATCTATTATCTTCGATCGATTTATGGTGGAGTCCAAACGTACTTTTGCGGAGCTTTATAAAGCTGGGGAGATTGCTTTCGATCGGGGCGAATACCGGGGCTGTATTAAACAGCTAACCGCCGCCTTAGAAGAAATATCCCCTCAATCCCTACAGGGCGGACAAGCTCAATTAAAACTGGTTTACGCTTATCAAGGTCTCGGCGAGGGAGAAAACGCTCTCGATTTGTGTCGCGCTTTAACGACTCATCCCAGTTATGACGTTCGTGACGAAGCAAAACAACTTCTCTACATCCTAGAGGCTCCCCGATTAAAACGACCCGAACAGTGGATGAGTAAAATTCCCGACTTGGATCAACTACCGGAGAGCCCACCTCAATATAAAAAGGGGACTAATCTACCCAAAAAAGAAGAAACACCCATAGAGCCGATGAATTTAGATAAAAGTCAGAACTATTCCTTTATCATCTTTGCTTTATTGATTATTTCGGTAAGTTTTGGTTTATTTTTCCTATTTTCTAGAGTTAATTGATGAATTGGGGTTCGCCCTGGCACTGTACTTAAGTTTAACTTATATCTACTGTGGTCTATATTTATAAAATTACTTATTGACTATAGTCTATTAAGGGAGTAGGATTTATCGTAACGAATAGTAGTTATAGACAAAGGGGAGGAGCGATGTGATTCAGGCAACCCTGCATCAGTTAAGGGTTTTTGAGGCAACAGCACGTCATAGTAGCTTTACGAAAGCGGCAGAGGAACTGTACATCACCCAGCCCACTGTTTCCACCCAAGTTAAACAACTGACCAAAGCTGTTGGTTTACCATTATTTGAACAGATCGGTAAACGCCTTTACTTGACCGAAGCAGGAAAAGAACTATTAATTACCTGTCAAGAAATTTTTGACAAATTAGAAAATTTTGACATGAAAGTTGCTGATTTTAAAGGCACCCGTCAGGGGCGTTTAAAGTTAGGAGTGATCACCACTGCTAAATATTTCGTACCCAGATTATTGGGGGCTTTCTGCCAACAATATCCAGGGATCGATATAGCATTACAAGTAACCAATCATCAAAAATTACAAGAAAGGATGTACGAAAACGAGGATGATCTATACATTCTCAGTCAGCCACCCGAAGAAGTGGAATTATGTAGTCGTCCTTTTTTAGATAATCCTTTAGTTGTCGTAGCCCGCCAAGATCATCCTCTCGCTAATGAAAAAAATATACCGATTTCGCGTTTAAATAATCAACCTTTCATCATGCGCGAACCAGGTTCGGGAACCCGTCATGTAGTGCAGAAATTATTCAATCTACATGATGTATCGGTGAAAGTGCGTTTGGAACTCGGTAGCAATGAAGCCATCAAACAGGCGATCGCCGGAGGCTTAGGTATTTCGGTACTATCCAAACACACCTTAATATCCGACGGTGAGAGAGAGCTAACGATTTTAGACGTGGAAAACTTTCCCATACAACGTCATTGGTACGTTTGCTATCTAGGGGGTAAGCAACTATCGGTAATCGCTGACGCTTTCTTACACTACCTGTTAGAAGCGAGTCAGGAAATTCCTGTTTATGGTCGTCATAAGAACGGCAAAAGCTTAATGTTGTCCCATTAACCTTTAAACTTAAAAACAAATAACTATTTTTTGCTGTTGAGGTAATTCACGATGTTTGAATCATTCAGCCAGTCGATCTGGTTGGTGCCTTTGTACGCATTATTGGGGGCATTGCTGGTCGTGCCCTGGTCTCCTGGTATCATCCGCGAAACAGGGCCCCGCCCCGCGGGTTATATCAGCATCATCATGACGCTAATCGCGTTCGTTCATAGTTTGCTAGCCCTACCAGCAACCTGGAACCATCCCCCTCAATCATTATCCTTTCCCTGGCTTCATGCCGCAAACTTAAACATTTCTTTTGATTTACAAATTTCCGCGGTCAATATCGGGGCTTTACTGTTAATCACGGGATTGAACCTCGCAGCGCAAATATACGCTATCGGTTATTTAGAGATGGATTGGGGTTGGGCGAGATTTTATTCTCTCCTGGCTTTATTTGAAGCGGGGATGTGTACCCTGGTTCTCTGTAACTCCCTCTTCTTCAGCTACGTGGTGCTAGAAATTCTCACCCTCGGTACTTATCTGTTAATCGGCTTCTGGTTCAATCAATCTTTAGTCGTTACCGGGGCGAGAGATGCTTTCTTGACTAAGAGGATAGGCGATTTGATCCTCCTGATGGCGGTAGTAGCCCTATTACCCCTCGCCGGTACTTGGAATTTCGATGAATTGGCGAGATGGGCGCAAACAGCTAACTTAGATCCGGGCGTGGCTAATTTACTCTGTCTGGCTATCATCGCCGGCCCCCTCGCCAAATGCGCTCAATTCCCCCTGCACCTGTGGTTAGACGAAGCGATGGAAGGGCCGATTCCCGCTTCCATCCTACGGAATACGGTGGTGGTGTCCACCGGTGCCTGGTTATTGATCAAGATCGAACCCGTGTTAGCCCTGTCGCCCCTGACACTACAGGTAATGATGGTTATCGGCTCTGTAACAGCCATCGGTGCTTCCTTGATTGCGATCGCACAAATCGATGTGAAACGATCGCTCTCATATACCACCAGTGCTTACATGGGTTTAATCTTCATCGCCGTGGCCACTGGGCAATTACAAACGGCTCTCACCCTGCTATTCACTTACTCCATAGGCATGGCCATATTAGTTATGGTAGTAGGTGGACTGATCTGGAATAACATCACCCAAGACCTCACCCAATACGGCGGTTTATGGTCGCGTCGTCCCGTATCCGGTATTTGTTATCTCGTTGGTGGAGCCACCTTGATCGCCCTACCTCCTTTCGGTGGTTTCTGGTCTTTAGGTGCGATGGCCGAGCGTTTAAGCGAAATTAGTTCGAGTTTATTCTTCGTCCTACTATTAGTCAACGGCTTAACCGCTTTTAGCGTCACCAGAGAATTTTGTCTATTTTTCTGCGGCCCGGTCAAACCCATGACCTTACGCTCACCAGAAGCTTTATGGCCCCTGGTATTACCCACCACTATAGGGATGGGCTTCGCTTTACACGTACCCTTATTACTAGCCCAGTGGGGTTTGATCCCTAGCCTGTCGCAAATCAATCTGGGTGCTTCCGGGTTTTTGGTCGCTTCTAGCGCCCTCGGAATTTTAGTAGCGGCTAATATGTACCTCAGTGAGTCGGTGGCTAAACCGATCAAATTACAACCTCAAGCTTTACAGGACTTCTTCGCCTACGACCTTTATACAGCTAAGTTGTATAAAGTAACGATCGTTTTCGTGGTGGATCTAATCTCCCAAACGATCAACTGGTTCGATAAATTTATCGTCGATGGCGTGGTGAATCTAGTGGGCATATTCACTATATTCAGCGGTCAAAGTTTGAGATACAACGTCACAGGTCAAACTCAATTCTACGTGCTGTCAATTCTTTTAGGCGTTGCCCTTTTAGGAATTGTGGTCTGCTGGCCTCTACTGGCTCAAATTTCCTTAGTGTTTAGCTAACTCTTGATCGAACTATGTTGTTAAGTCCTCTCCTCTGGGTGCCTTTGATCGGCGCTGTGATCGTCGGCTTTTTCCCAGAAAAAGTCACCAATGGGAAAATACGTCAGATCACCACTATTTTCATCCTCGGTACGTTCGTTTGGTCTCTTTATCTCTTGGGTCAATTCAATCTCTCTAAGGCTGGTTTTCAGTTCAGCGAGTACATGGAATGGGCGAAACCGATCGGTTTAAGTTACAGTTTAGGCATCGATGGTTTATCCCTCCCCTTGGTCATCCTCAATAACCTCCTCACAGGGATCGCTATTTACAGCATCGGGGAGAAGGTAGAACGTCCGCGCCTCTATTACAGTTTGATCTTGCTCATTAACGCCGGGGTTTCCGGGGCTTTAATGGCCAGTAACCTGTTACTATTCATCATCTTCTATGAATTGGAGTTGATCCCTTTCTACTTGATGATCGCGATCTGGGGGGGAGAAAAGCGCGCCTACGCTTCCATCAAATTCTTACTTTATACGGCGGTATCGGGTTTACTGGTGTTAGCGGCTTTCTTAGGTATCGGTTTCCTCAACAGCAACGGTTTTACCTTCGATTACGTTTCTCTTTCCACCGCTAATTTCTCCCAAGAAACCCAGTTACTCCTATTAACTCTATTACTGGTAGGTTTCGGGATTAAAATTCCCCTCGTGCCCCTCCATACTTGGTTGCCCGATGCTTATACCGAAGCTTCACCCGCCACAGCGATTTTACTGGGTGGTGTATTAGCTAAACTCGGCACTTATGGATTAGTACGCTTCGGCTTACAGTTATTCCCCGATACTTGGGCTTTAGTATCTCCAGGATTGGCGATTATCGGCGTGGTGAGCGTTATTTACGGGGCTTTGAGCGCCATCGCCCAGAAGGATATAAAACGCATGGTGGCTTACAGTTCGATCGGTCACATGGGTTATATACTCGTATCGGCTGCCGCGGGCACAAGTTTGAGCGTATTGGGTGCAGTAGCCCAGATGTTCAGCCACGGCTTGATCCTCGCCCTCCTCTTCCATCTGGTGGGTATCGTCGAGAGAAAAGCGGGCACGAGAGATTTAGACGTATTAAACGGTTTGATGAATCCGATTCGCGGATTACCTCTCACCAGCGCGCTTTTAATCGCCGCCGGTATGGCGAGCGCAGGTATTCCAGGATTGGTGGGATTCGTCTCCGAGTTCATGGTCTTTCAGGGTAGTTTCTCCCGATTTCCCATACAGACCCTACTGTGTATCGTCGCTTCCGGTTTAACGGCGGTTTACTTCGTGATTCTCCTCAACCGTACCTGTTTCGGTAAGTTGGACAATAAACTCGCCTATTACCCGAAAGTCCTAGCATCGGAAAACATCCCCGCTTTCGTGTTGACAGCATTGATCTTTTTCTTCGGGGTGCAACCTAATTATCTGGTGAAATGGATCGAACCTACTACTAATTCGATCGTGGCTGCCATTCCCGTCACCCCCGACGACGCACAAGTCGCCTCGACTAAAACCCTGAAAGCACCAAGTTTGAAAAAGTCCGGCAACTGGCTAAAACCAGGGAAAAAGTTCTTATCTCACAGTTAAAGTCCCAAAACCTTTCTTGACACCAGGTAAAACTATGACTGCAACACTCATTAAAGCCAAACTCCCCCCCTCTACCCACGAATTCGCTGATGTTATCCACCGTCTCGAGGCGGGCGGTTCGATGTTACCCGATACGCCGGAAAATCTCATGCAGATCATCGGCATCTACAAAGCTTATGCTGTGCCGATGGATTTTTACTGGCGTGATTTACTATACATCGCCGAACAAGTATTTTTAGATCCCCTTCCTTTCTATAAATACTTCATCAGCCCCGAATATCTGAAGCTTCATAATCACTACGCGGGCGATGGGGCGGATTGGAAATTCTGGCGCGGCACTCCCGAAGCCCACCCGGAGTTATTGGAGTTCATGGAAAAGGGCAAAACCCTGAAGATGCCCAAATTGGCTCATCACCTGTGGCACGATCGCATTAACATGGAGTTCGCCGAAGCTTGTATGCAGGCGATGTTATGGCACGGGCGCGATATGGGTTGGGGTTTGTTCGACGCTTATCTCGATACGGAAGAATACCGTCAGAACGCCGATCGAGCCATCAAAGCTTATTTCAAATATAATCCGCTGATGATGGGGTTATATCAGCTCTTCCCCGATATGTTCTTAGAACAGGTGAAGATGATGTCCTATTACTCCAATCTCGGATTATTCTGGGAGATCATGGCCCCCGTGTTCTTCGAGATGTCGGATATATACGATGAGGGCGGATTTAAAGGTGTGCCCGACGCGATGAATTACCTCGTTAACGGCATTTTTGCGATCGCCGGTCGTCCCATCTACCATCACGTTTACATCCGCGGTGAATGCTACGAGATCATCCCCAAATCCAAAGCCTTTACCTGGTTATACGAAGCCGCCCTACCCTATGTAGAGGCTGTATTCTACCGGACAGCACCTTTCCGCGGTACGAAGTCTTATAACGCCCAAGCCGGTCAAGTGCCAGACCAACAGAAAGATTTCCACTACGGCATCCTCTACGCGGACGTTTTCCCCGTGGGTACGGCCGGTATCCCCCCGACGTTATTGATGGATGATATGTATCATTTCTTGCCGCCCTATCTGTCGAGTTACTACGACCAACACTGTCGCGGTAAGGATGATATTCTGATCCAACTAGGGATCACTTTCCAACGTTCCATGTATAACGTTACTTCCGCGGTAATCCAAGCTTTACGCACGGCTTTACTGTATCCCCTGGACGATCCCAATCCCCGTCACCTCCTGAAGAATCGTCGTTTCTTCGAGACGCAAATAGATCGATTCAAGCGCCCTGAAGCTCGTTTAAGAGATATTCAAAGCCCGAATTATCGTTAAGGGTTTTCTCTAGCGATTAAGTTTGAAAAGGGAGGCCATACCTCCCTTTTTATCATTGACACGATCGATTAGTTTTAGATAGTATATATTCGAGGATCATTCTAAGTTATCGGCATTTTTCCCTAAAGTCGCAAGTGTATTGTCAACTGCAACTATAAAAATGAATTTATACTGAAGATGCCGGGATGGAGCTAAGCGGATTCGAACCGCTGACCCCTTCAATGCCATTGAAGTGCTCTACCAACTGAGCTATAGCCCCTTGCAAACAAGACTATTTTTAAATGTATCGTATAGAACCCAGATTTGTCAATAAAATTTTGTTAAAAATTTTATCAATTCTTAAACATGATAGGGAATCTGAGTCAGGTAAGTGAGGCAGTGACCCATCAGGAAATACACAACCATCATCGCCGCCGCAGCTAGAGCTACCAGCGTACCGGCCAGCATCAGGGAGAATTCCTGACTCTTAAAAGCTTCCTGCATTAGATGTAATGACCAGGCTACCAGCGCCACGTCAAATATGAGAATTGGTATCAACATATTTTAAAAAATATTAAGTTTTCTCTATTCTAATACATATTTATGAAGCGCAAAAATTATTTATTGAGGCGCAACCCTCAATGGTACTGGTTTCTAGGGATATGAGTCAGTAAATTTAATTACATCCTTTAAAAAAACTAATCAATTTCTCGAATCGCTACCCCATGACCCCGTAAATATTGCTTAACTTCAGCGATCGTTAACTGCCCGTAGTGTAAGAGGGAAGCTAATAAAGCGGCTTCCGCCCTGCCCTCGGTCAAAGCTTCGTAGATGTGCTGACAATTGCCCGCACCCCCGGACGCGATCACGGGAATTTCCACCATATCAGCGATCGTTCTCGTTAACTGCAGATCGTACCCTGCCTGAGTGCCATCCGCGTCCATACTGGTTATCAATAACTCACCTGCGCCCCGACGCACCACATCTCGGGCCCAAAAAATTGCGTCAATCCCCGTATTTTCCCTGCCACCCTTAACATACACGTCCCAACCCGGATTATCCTTATCCTCACGCCTTCTTGCGTCTATAGCCACCACGATACACTGTTTCCCGAAGCGATCGGCCGCCTCATTAATTAAATCGGGATTCCGCACCGCCGCCGAATTAAGACTCACCTTATCCGCCCCGGCTCTTAACAAATTTTTAATATTCTCTAAGGATTGAATACCGCCGCCCACCGTCAAAGGAATAAACACTTGTTCCGCCGTGCGATAGACTACATCTATAATAGTGTCGCGATCTTCACTGGTGGCCGTAATATCCAAAAACACCAATTCATCAGCCCCCGCTTCATTATAAAGGCGCGCCAACTCTACCGGGTCGCCCGCATCCCGGAGATCGACGAAATTCACCCCCTTGACCACTCGCCCGCCCTTAACATCTAAACAAGGTAGAATCCGTTTCGCTAACATACACCCACACTCCCAATCATAATGGCACTAAATCGATCGAACTCCGTCACCCCCAACCAAGACGACTCCCCGGCTGACAATCTTCTAGACGTTAAACTAGCCGCCGCCGAGACAGAAAGCGCGGAAGACTCGATCCGCCCCGCATCTCTAGACGACTACATCGGTCAAGAAGATTTAAAAGACACGCTCAAAATTACCATCGCCGCCGCCAAAGCCAGAGGAGAAGCCCTAGACCATCTGTTATTATATGGCCCTCCAGGGTTGGGAAAAACAACTATGTCTTTAATTCTCGCCGCCGAAATGGGTGTTAAATGTAAAATCACCGCCGCGCCCGCCCTAGAAAGACCGAGGGACATAACCGGCTTGTTAATAGGTTTACAGCCGGGGGATATACTTTTTATCGATGAGATACACCGCCTCAATCGCATGACAGAGGAATTGCTGTATCCGGCGATGGAAGATTATCGCCTCGATGTCACTATCGGCAAGGGGCAGAGTGCAAAAATTCGCAGTATTTCCTTACCCAAATTTACTTTAATCGGTGCTACTACTAAAGTCGGATCTTTAACTTCGCCTCTGCGCGATAGATTCGGACTGATTCAAAGATTGCGTTTTTATACCCCGGCAGAATTGAGTAAGATCATTGAAAGAACGAGCAAGATTATTAACGTGAAAATCGATGAAAGTGGCTGTGAGGAAATCGCCAAACGTTCGAGAGGCACACCGAGAATCGCTAACCGACTTTTAAAGAGGGTTCGCGATTATATCCAAGTAAAAGGTAAAAAGATAATCACAGGAAAGTTAGCCGATGAAGCCTTGGATAAGTTAAATGTAGATAAGATGGGGTTGGATTGGACGGATAGGTTAGTTTTGGGTGCTATCATCCAACAGTTTAAAGGCGGGCCGGTAGGCATTGAATCGATCGCCGCAGCTACAGGAGAAGATAGTCGCACGATCGAGGATGTGTACGAACCTTATTTATTACAAATAGGTTTTCTCAATCGCACTTCCAGGGGTAGAGTAGCAACCGAGTTAGCTTATGAACATTTAAAGTTACAAGGACAGTCCTATCAAGTTCAGTTACCTTTAGGCGAATTATATAATCGTTGAACTTATTTTTTATTTACCCAATTTATCAGGGCGGCAGTTAAGCCTTCTAAGGTGTATTCCCCCGCTTCTATATCTACTCGTCCGAATAATTCTTGACAGGTTTTAGAAGTTTGCGGGCCGATCGAGCCTATAGCTATGCCCGTCAGCGTGAATTGAGGATTTTCTTTTTGTATTAAAGTGTGAAAGTTTTGTACGGTTTTGGAACTAGCAAAGGTAATAATATGGACTTCATTTCTTTGTAGGGTCAGCCAAGCTTCGGGGTCTATTTTTTGTGGGCATCCTGATTCATAGGCCGCTACTTCTATAATTTTTGCCCCTGCGGCGGTTAATTCTTTTACTAATACTTCTCTGCCTCCCGTTTCTACCCGTGGAAATAATATTTTTTTGCCAGCTATCTCTTCGGGAAAGTTAGAGATTAAAGCGTCGGCTATGTAGTTGGGAGGGATAAAATCCGCTTTCAGGGAGTATTTTTCTAAAGTGGCGGCGGTTTTCTTTCCCACCACGGCTATTTTTAAACCTCCTAAATCTTGCGAGGTTTTTTGAGACTTAACGAGGCGATGGTAAAAAGAATCGACACCATTGGCGGAAGTGAGAATCAGCCAATCAAAATTATCTAACTCTGTAATCGCTGCGTCTAAAGGCTGCCAAGTGGAGGGGGGCCCGATTTCCAGCGCGGGTACTTCGATTACTTTCGCCCCCTGTTGTTGCAGTAGAAAAGTAAATTGACTCGATTGGTCGGCGGCGCGAGTTACTATGATGGTGATGTTTTCTAGGGGGAGTTGGGAGGACATAAACTTACGACTTGACCGATAATAATAACGCAAGGAGATAGGGAAATTTGAGCAGTTTTTTCTACTATATCTTTTAACGTTCCTTTCCAAACCTGTTGTTCAAGACGACCGCAGTGACGGATAATAGCGATCGATTCTTCCCCATCGCGCCCGTACATTCGCAAGCGATCGATTATGGAGCGCAATGACCTACCCCCCATGAGAATCACCAATGTATCCATCTTCGTCAAGCTTTCCCAATCCATGGATTGAGGTTCATGACCGCTGATAACGGTGAAACCTCTACTTATATCCTTTTCCGTGAGGGGAATACCCGTCAATAGAGGTGCGGCCAAAGCCGAAGAGATACCTGGTATAAGTTCGTAATCACAGTTAGCCTCTTGTAGAGATAATATCTCTGGATATATACGGCCGAAAACTCCAGGGTCTCCACTTTTTAACCTCACTACCCTTTTCCCTTCTCGGCAATAACGCACTAACAGTTCGTTGATTGTTTCTTGGTCGGTACTGGGTAAACCCCCCCGCTTACCTACATCAATTCGTAAACAGTCATCGGCAACTAATTCTAATAACTCTCCATCCACTAAAGCATCATAGATTAAAACGGATGCCCTAGAGAGAATTTTAGCGGCTTGTATGGTCAGATAATCTTTACCGCCTATCCCCGCCCCCAATAGATAAACCTTACCGAGTTTCATAAGTTAAAAATCGGCCCTACTGGTACTATGCCGCTGGGGTTAATTTGGGGATGACTTCTATAGTAATGATGTTTGATATGGGTCATATTACAAGTTTCTTTAATCCCGCCGTAATGATAAATAACTTTTAAATAACGCCACAAGTTGTCGTAATCCCAAATATGACGCAGATTACATTTAAAAAATCCGTAATAAACCGGGTCGAATCTGAGCAGGGTAGTGAATAAACACACATCGGCTTCCGTGAGTTGTTCGCCGCACAAATAGGCTTTTTGACTGAGGATATTATCCCAATAATCTAAAGCCGAAAACAGTTGCTCGATCGCTTCTTCGTAGGCTTCCTGGGATTGGGCGAACCCGGCCCGATAAACGCCATTATTTATAGGTTGATAAATTTTCTCGATCGTTTCATCGACGCTTTCCCGTAATTCTTCGGGACAAAAATCGGTTTTATTCTGGGCTATCCCATTAAACTCGTGATCGAGCATACGGATAATTTCTCGCGATTCGTTATTAACGATCGTACCCGTTTTCTTATCCCAGAGGATCGGTACTGTTACTCTCCCCGTGTATTGATGATCGGCGCTAGAGTAAATATCTCTTAAATAAGTAACGCCGTTGATAGTATCCGGTATTATGTCGGGGAAAGGCTCGAAACTCCAGCCATCGTCTAGCATTAAAGGGCTGACCACGGAAATAGAAATAGCGTCTTGTAGACCCTTCAATTGACGCATGATTAAAGTTCGGTGCGCCCAGGGGCAGGCATAGGAAACATACAGGTGATAGCGATCGAAGTCGGGTGTAAATTCACTACTGCCATCACTGGTAACGCGACGACGGAAACTGGTGGGTGTACGCATGAAGCGGCCCTTCTCGTCGAGTTTGTAGGTTTCGTTAATCCATTTGCCCTCGATCATCATGCCTGTAGCCATTTAAAAAACCTCTCCCAGTCGCTCTTTTAATTGTAAAGGTGTGCGATATATCTAATTAGACTTTTTCAGTTCTAATTCTTGCTTCCTCAAAAAGAGAGATTCAATTTCCGATGGGGGTAGAGGTTTAGAAAATAAATAACCTTGTCCGAATTGACAACCGGTTTTTTTAAGCCATTCGAGCTGGTCTGTGGTTTCCACTCCCTCGGCGATGATTAATAGACCCAAATCTTGACTCATGGCGATTATAGCTTCGAGAACGTGATGACCACCGCTTTTACCGTTAACTTTATTGACGAAAGAACGATCGATCTTGAGATTATTCACGGGGAGAAGCTCAAGAGAACCTAGAGAAGAAAATCCCGTACCGAAATCATCTAGAGAAATTTGAATCAGCTCTTTCCTTAACTCTTCAATCACGGCGAGGACGTTTTCTTTATTTTCCATGAGCGTCGTTTCCGTGATTTCTAGTTTCAGTTGGGCCGGATTGATACCGGTTTCCTTCAATATCCGTTTAATATCACCCACTAGAGTGGGACAGGCGAACTGTCGCACCGAGAGATTCACGCTCATGAAAAGATTATTGTGGGTTTGTTCCTGCCAGAGCCATAGTTGTTGACAGGCCTGTCTTAGTATTATCATCCCCACGGGAATAATTGCCCCCGTCATTTCTAGAGAACCGATGAAGTCCACCGGCATAACTAAACCTCGCCTGGGATGTTGCCAGCGGATCAAGGCTTCAAACCCCACTACCTTTCTCGTTTCCAAATGGACGATCGGTTGATAATAGGTGATAAATTGCTCTTGTTCCAAGGCAGTTTGTAAATCGTTCTCTAAAGTTAAACGGCTTAATACCTCCAAATGGATCTGACGGTCAAAAAGTTGATAATTACCTCTGCCGCGAGATTTCGCCTGATACATGGCGGTATCCGCGTCTTGTAAAGGTTCTTCCGGCTTACGATAAACTTTATCTCCTAAAGTGGCTCCCATGGAGACGGTGAGAAAAATATCCCGATTGGCCACAGAAAAAGGTGTCGCAAAACTTTTCATTAAATTTTGGATGAAAGAATCTAAATTGCTTTCGTTCTTTATGCCTTTCAATAAAAAGCAGAACTCGTCTTCTCCTACCCTCGCCAGGAAATCGTTCTGTCCTAAATGTTGCCGTAGACGTTGCGCCACGGCCAATAAAAGATTATCTCCCACCGCGTGACCGAAGGAACCGTTAATCAGTTTGAATTGATCGCAATCGAGATAGATCAAAGCGAATGAATAATAACCATTCCTGATCGACTCCGCCAGTTTATGTAATAAAAACGAGCGACTCGGTAAGCCGGTCAAGGTGTCTTGGAAAATCATCGATCGTAATCGAGCCGTTCTCTGTTTTACCGTCAGCTCTAATTTGGTGTTAAAGGCTTTTAGCTGTAGATATTGCTCGCGGATACGTAACATGGAGCGCACTCTCGCTTGTAACTCCAGACGATTCACCGGTTTACTGATGAAATCATCGGCCCCCGCGCTCAAGCATCGCGCTAGAGATTCTTTTGTCGCCAAGGCGGTAACGGCGATAATCGGCACTTTTTCCCATCTAGGTAAGGATTTTATCTTCTGGCAGGTAATAATCCCATCCATACTAGGCATCATTACATCAAGCATGATCAGATCCGGCTCGAATACTTCTAATTGAGAGATAGCTTCTTGACCGCTGGCCACATAGTGTAATTGATAATCTGGATGGGTTAAGAAATTTTCAATTACATCAAAGTTATAGGGTTCGTCGTCCACAATAAGGATAGAAAACATTTTGTTGAAGATGAGTTGATTTTGATACAAACCGATAGTTACCATTGCAGTCGCAAATTAAAAACTATGGCAGTTAATTATTTTTTATAGGGAAATTTGAGCGTATTGTGGATTCAATTTTGCAAGCGGAATTTTGAGTCGTTTAATAATAGCAATTAATGCTCTATTAGCCAACAAAGTTATCTATTATGAATGACAATAATCGTTCATATTGACCTGTTCATTCCCAACTAGTTTAACGCACATTCGGGATGATAAACCTACTTACCGGCTTCAAAGATTTGTTCGATCGCCTCGATTAATTTTCTAAGCCTTACCGGTTTGCTGAGGTACTCGTTAGCACCATTAGCGAGACACTTTTCTCGATCGCTTGGCATGGCTAGAGCGGAAAGAGCGATGATCGGGATACGATGGAAGCGCTCGTCGGCACGTATCGTTTTAATCGCCTCAAATCCGTCCATTTCCGGCATTTGCAGATCCATCAAGATTAGATCCGGCTGTTGGGAATGGGTTAAAGCCACCGCTTCGAGTCCATTTCTAGCGATGACTAATTTATACTTCTGTGCTATTAGATAGTTACTGAAGGTAACGATATTAGCTTCGTTGTCTTCCGCTAACAAGATCACCGGGCAGTTAGGAGATTTCTCCCTGTTGTAAGCCGATGAGGTCTTTACCTTTTCTAGTGGTAAATTCACAGAATGTGGGGCGGGGTTATTATAAGGCAAAACCACGGTAAAAGTGCTACCTCGTTCGGGTTGGCTCTCGACTACAATTTTACCCCCGTGTAATTCCGTGATTCGTTTCACCAAGGCTAGACCTAATCCTGTGCCGTTTTGCTGACGGTTCAAACTACTATCTATCTGCACGAAGGGGTCGAATAGCTTTTCTATATCCTCCGGGGCGATACCGATACCCGTATCCGTCACTTGAAATACAATCAGCGATGAGTATTGGCGGTTGACGGAATCGGGGATGGAAACTGAACCCCTGCCAGTAGCGCCGCCCACTACTCCGACTTTCAAGCTCACTTGACCGCCTGGGAGTGTGAATTTGATGGCGTTACTCAACAAGTTAATCAGCACCTGTCGCATCTGCCGCTGATCGACGAGGATAGATTTTAATCCTTCGGGAATATCGCTAGCAATCGTTATGTGTTTTTGAAAGGCTTGTTGTTTGACCATCACTAAACTGGAGTCACAGAGACTTTCTACCGGCATAGGGCTTAAATTAAGCTCCATCTTGCCAGAAGAAATCTTGGCTAGATCGAGAATATCGGTGATTAGTTCTAAAAGGTGCGCACCGCTTCTTTCGATCGTGTCTATCGATTTCTTCTGTCGTTCGTTGAGGGGCCCGATAATCCCTTCTAGTAAAGCTTCCGATAATCCTAAAATCGCGTTCAAGGGTGTTCGCAGTTCATGACTCATGTTGGCTAGAAATTCATCCTTGAGGCGGGTGGCACGGGCTAATTCCTCGTTCGTTTGTTGTAATTGAGCGGTTCGTTTCCCGACGATCGCTTCTAGTTCTTGATTGAGTTGTTGTAGTTGAATTTCCGCTTCTTGGCGGGCCAACTCCAATTGTTTGCTTTCACTAATATCAATAGAAGCACCCCTGATGCGTACCGGTTGACCGAATTCATTCTTGGTCAATCCCCCCCTTGAATGTAACCAGCGAATACTGCCATCCTGCAGTTTAATTCTATATTCCACATTAACTGGAACATTTTCCTCGATCGTTTTTTTCAGGGCCGCTTTAAATAGGGGCATATCTTCGGTAATTACGGAAGCCTGCCACTGGCTTATCGATACTTGAGTTTGCCGTGGACGATAGTCCATTAAAGCCACCATCCCAGAAGACATGATGCAGGTGTTAGCGGGTAAGATTAAATCCCAAGTTCCTATACGGCTTGCTTCCACCGCTAAACGGTTAAATTCTTCACTGCGTCGCAGTGCTGCTTCGCTATTACGCAGGGCAATTTCTGCTTGTTTGCGTTGGCTGATGTCATTGGCACAACCGATCAACCAGGTTACTTCCCCCCGTTCGTTGCGAACCGTGGAAAGACGCAGGCTCACATAAATAAGCTGTCCGGTTTTAGATCTCGTTCGTAATTCTATCTCGTGATGATTTTTTTCGAGGATAGGTTTTAGAAGTTGAGTGGAAAATTCTCTAGGGTCATCGTAAAGGAAAGAGATATTCTGACCGATAGTTTCTTCTGCGGTGTAACCGTATAGTTTCTCCGCTCCCCGATTCCAGCTGCAAATAATACCGTTAAGATCTGTGGAAATAACCCCATCGTTGATCTGATCGAGAATTTGCGCTTGAAATTTTAAAGTAGCTTCGTTTTGTTTGGTGACTCTAATATCCCGCCCTTCAGCGATGAGCATCACTATCTCCCCCCGTTCATTCCTGAGAGGGCGCAGGGAGAAATCAACGGGAACCCTTTCACCCCTCCCGTCTAATACTTCTATCTCGGAACGAACCGATTCTCCCTTAGCGGTTTGGGCTATTTGCTCTCTGAGACGATTGCGTACTTCCCCGGAAATATCCCACCAGGGCGTTTGCCAGAAAGGTTGACCGATCACTTCCTCTAACCGTAAACCTTTAAAGGTCAGCGCGGTTTGATTCACCTCCAAAAGAGTTCCTTTCAGGTCTAAAACTGCTGTAAGCACGATCGCGTTATTGAAAATAGCCCGGTATTTCCTCTCGCTCGTGGTTAAAGCCTTAGTACGCTCTTCCACTTGCGCTTCTAAAGAGCTATTGAGATTCTGTAAATCTTGATACAGCTTAGCTTGCTGGATAGCGATCGCTGATTGTACCGCTAACTCCCTTAGTAGTTGCATATCCCCGTCTTGCCAGTGACGGGGCACATCCCCGCAATGATGGGCGATGAGTAAGCCCCAGAGGACATTAGTTGAGCCTTGAGATAGGAGAATCGGCACTACTAGATTGGCTCGTACTTGAAACTTTTCTAATAACTCTAGATGACAGGGGTTCAAGTTAGCTTTATAAATATCATCGGCTATAAAAATCCTTCCCTCGCGATACTCACCGCCCATATTATCCCGGAAACAAGTGTCCACTATCTCGGCGTTGAGGCAGGAAATCCAGGGCGCTTCCACTGACTCGGCTACTACTACACCGGACATATCGGCGTTAAATTGATAAACCAGCACTCTGTGGGTGGAGAGAAATTGTCTCACTTCCTGAACGATCGCTGTTAACACGTCATCCAAATTCAGGGATTGCCTTATCCTCAAGGCCACTTCTGCCACCAAGGATGCCCGCTGTTGCGAGCGGATTAATTTTTCATTGAAAATTCGGCTACGTTCTCTCGCCTTTCTGATGCTCCCGGGTAGGGAATCCCTCGTTAAATCTTCTTTAACTTGATAGTCCGCCGCCCCCATTTTCATCGCTCGAACTGCCTCTCTCGCGTCTGCTTGACCAGTGATGACGATTACGGGCAGTTGCCCGCTAGGATAATCAGACCTAATGTTCTCTAAAAAGTCTAATCCATTGCCGTCGGGCAGGTTCAAATCCAGTAACACTACGTCTGGTTTCTGCATTTGCCATAACTGTAAAGCTTTCTTTAAAGAGTCAGCTTCTAGAATATGGTAGTTGGCATCGCCAGATCGTAAGTAGCGAATATAGATTTGACGGTCGATAGCCGAATCATCCAAGATCAACAACTTAATTGGATAATTTGAAAGCTGGAGCAAGCTAGGGCTGACAACTAGATGAGACATGGTTAGGGACGCGAGTTAAAAAGGTGGAAACTGTGTTAAACGAGATATTCGCTAAGAGCTTTTATATTTATTAAGATAGCTTAATATTTTTCTATCGAGTGACACATAGCGTTCTTTCCCTCTATCCTGAAAATTTTCTCTAATTATGAAGATGAAGCGAAAACTCGCAATAATGGGCCTCCACCGAATCTGACCACATCGCTGCAGAAAAGTCCGGTTTCTTGACTGACGGAATCGATCGCTCTTTGCGCCTCCTCTAGAGTTAATCCAAAGGTATTTAAGCTGATGCCCCTGACTTTCGCCCCTGGAAACGCTCCCCCGGCTTTAGCCACCGTCTCGTATAACTCGATCACCGCTTTTAGAGGGGGGATGGGAATCAGGGGTAAATCTTTAACGTGAATTTGACCGGCGCGGTGAACTAATATTAAATCCGTCGGTTGACTACCGCGCATCAAAGGTAAGGTAGCGGTGGAACCAGGGTGTAATAGTGAGCCTTGTCCTTCTATAAACACTAGATCATGGTCGGCCGCTTCTAAAACCATCGCCTCGATGGCACCGGCGGCATAATCGACCCGCACCGCATCCAAAGGAATTCCCGCACCAGCGATCATAATTCCTCCCTGCCCCGTGGCGAGAAATTTTGATTTTATTCGGGCTGCGTTAGCAGCCCGATGTAATTCGATCGCCGTGGACATTTTCCCCACGCTCATATCCGTGCCCACAGTAAGAATCCTTCGGCACGACAGCTCTAAAGCCCTAGCTTTGCCCACTCTCAAGCCTGCGGGTTCTTGCCGGATGTCCCAAATCCACTGCTCCGGTTTCAATACCGGAAATAAAGGTGCGATCGGAGAGTGGAGTCCGTTAACTATGGATAATCCCGCCGCAATTGCTTCTTTAATTTCTAAAAGCCAGTTATCCGGTAAAATGCCCCCAGAAGGAGCGATACCGATTAACAGCACATCGGGGGCATAGGGCAGAGTCGATTTCAAGTCCGCCACTATCGGGATATTTTTATCAATCCCCGTCGCTTCTAACAGGGTCTTTCCGGCAGTTTGCCCGTCGATCACCGCTACTACCGGCGCGCTACCGTATCGTAGATAGGATAATCCGGTTTTTCCCCCTGTCCCCTGGCAACCTTCGTGGAGAAGTATGGCTACTCTATTATTAGAGGTGAGATATTCCGTCTTCATCGTTTTTTAATTTGATTCCTAATCCTGGTAAATCACCTGGTAATAACCTCCCCTCTTCTAAGCTTACTCCCTGGAAAGGATCGTCGATGAGATTGAGATGACTATCCAGGTCGAGATAGTCTGCATAAGGCGATAGATGGCTCATAGCCGTATTGGCGAGGCTACTATCGGAATAACAGCCGAACATGATTTTTAGATTACAAGCCTGGGCTATATGAATCATTCGCATCACTTCCCCTAATCCCCCGGCTTTCATAAGTTTAATATTGATGCCGTGAACGTAGGGCGCGAGATGGGGTATATCTTCCCCACAAAAACAACTTTCATCGGCGAATAGGGGTAAGGGCGATCGTTGATACAATACCTCTAGATCTTTTTCCCTGCCCACTCCTAAAGGCTGTTCCACGTAAGTCACTCCCCTATGGGCCAACCATTGGCACATCTCGATACTTTCTTCTAAATTCCAACCGCCGTTAGCGTCTACCGTTAACGGTAGATGGGGTATGAAGTTTCTTACCGCGAGGAACATCTCTTTATCCGCCTCTATCCCGTCCGGTGAACCTAGTTTCAGTTTGAATAATCTAAATGGTGCTACCTCTAACCATTTCTCCACTCTCTCTACCGCTGCTCGCGGGGAACTAATACCGATGGTGACGGAGATGGGGACGATCGTTTTTCTATCCAAACCCCACATTTGCCATAGGGGTAGCCCGACACGTTTACCCATCCAGTCTTGTAGCGCTACATCGATACCGGCTCTCGTATTGGATGATATGGATTGGTCTTGTAATATTTTCTCGATCGAGCGACGGTCGAGGGGATGGAATCTCTCCAGTAGGGGCGCTATACGGTTTAATTCTGCGATGATAACTTCGGTATTTTTTTCGGACTCGGATACGATCGAGAATACTGATGATTCTCCCATGCCGGTAATATTGTCGGCGCTTACCTTTACCCACACGTTGGTATTCTGCCCCGTCACCCCTCGACTGATCTTTAAAGCGTAACGTTTATGGATCGTAAAGGTTTCCCAACTCAACTGCATAGATTTTAACTCTGGGGTAAAAAATCAGACGAAATGTTTCTCCACCAGAGACGGTATTTCCAGGGGATTAACCTGACTATAGCGGGTTTTATCGGGCATGATCACTACATTGGGCCCCCGTTTACATTGTTTCAGACAACCTGTCAATTTAATCTGCACCCGATCGCTCAGTCCTTGTTCCTGTAAACTGTCTTCCAGTACCCGGCACAGAGATTGTCCCCCTTTTTTCCAACAATCCGATTTCTGACAGATCAACACACAGGCTTTATCGGATCTGGGTTTCTTCTCCAATATATCCCCATGGGTAATAACTTTTAGCCGGTCGGCTTTGTATTTGATCATCCCCGTCCTAGGGTCGATTTTCTGGCTTCCCGCGATCTCTAAATCCGTCCCTGGAGCAAGATTGAAGGGTATTGTCTCCCTGATGCTCTTGTCTATCTTAATCCAATATTCCCGATTATCGACGTTTAACCGCACCGATTTAACTTTGTGCCCATCTTTGATCACTAATCCTAAAAACTGCCCTACCAAGCGAAATTCTGACCTTAAAGTATTTGACATCTATTCTCATCTGCCTCCACAGAATCTTAAGCAATAATACCGAGGATTTGAACCTAACCTCAGTATCGATACTTCTTAGTATATCGAGTAAATGCAAATTATTATCAATAGCCTCCAAAAAATTTTCTAGTCTTGGGGCGGATGAAACAAACTTAAAGTGACCGGAATCGTTAATAATAGTTAACTGAGTCTCTGTTGCTTTTAAGCGTGATGCTAAAAAAATTACAAACCAAGCCCGCCTTATTATTGGGACTAGGTTCCGGTTTAGCCCTGATTTTGCTTTCAGGCGGAGTATTGCTACATCCTGGGGTGGCTAACTGGCTAGACAAGAAAACTCCCCTGAGCCAGACAGAAAAAACCACGTTAGAAGCCGGTATCAATAAACCATCAGCAGTAACTCAACTAGTAGACTTACCATCCGCAGAACGTATCAGGCAATTAAAACTGATCGCCGACGGGAAGGAAGTTTCCATCGATCGTAGTCGGGCCCGTTATTTGTTAGCGAGTGGGTTATTACAGGATTTTGAAGGGGGGCGCGCCCTACTGCTATTAGATGGATTGGAGAAAGAATATCCGATTTTAGCAGAGCAAATCTTACTCAAACGAGGGCGGGCTTACGAGTTAACCAACAATAAAGAGAAAGCAAAAGAGACTTGGAAGCAATTAGTAGAAACTTACCCCAAATCTACGGTGGTAGCGGAGGCTTATTATTATCTGGGAAAATACGACCCTTCCTATCACGAGAAACTTTTAACCCAATATCCTCGTCATCCTCAAACCCTCGCCCTGCTCCGGCAGAAACTGAAAGAAAATCCCGACCAACCGGATTTATTACTACAGTTAGCCAAAGCTAATCCCTACGACTATAGTTTAAACGAAGCGCGGGAAAGATTGGTCAAAAAATTCCCCGATAAGCTCAAACCCGAAGACTGGGATATTATTGGCGATGCTTATTGGCAACAGGCACAGTACCCAAAAGCGACTAAAGCTTATGCCAAAGCTACCCGTAGTTCCAAGCAAGCCTATCGCTACGCTAGGGGTTTACATATTCAGAAGAAGAACACAGAGGCGATCAAAGCTTATGGGGCTTTTTTAAAAGCTTACCCGAAATCGGAAGAAACGGGCTTGGCGCTGATCCGATTAGCCCAACTCTCACCCCCCGCTCAAGCTACGGCTTATCTTGACCGGGTGGTGAGGGACTTTTCCGATTTAGCCCCCCGCGCCTTGAATCAGAAAGCGGAGTTATTAGATAAAACCAATCCGAAAGCGGCTAATGACACCAGAAAGATATTATTAACTAAATACGCCTCATCGGACGAGGCCGCGGAATTACGTTGGAAGTACGCTCGACTGGCGGCTAAAGCGGGGAATTATCTACAGGCTTGGCAGTGGGCGCAACCGATCGCTGTTAATAACGCCGATAGCACTGTCGCACCGAAAGCCGCTTTCTGGGTGGGCAAATGGGCGCAGAAATTGGGCAAGCAAAAGGAAGCCCAAGACGCTTTTACCCATACTCTCGGACGTTATCCCCATTCTTATTATGCCTGGCGATCGGCGGTTAATCTCGGTTGGGATGTGGGGGATTTTAACGATGTGCGATCGCACGATCCGGTCACGGTGAAACCGAAGGGCCGCCCAGTATTACCAGTTGGCTCGCCCGCCTTCAAAGAATTATATCTGTTGGGTGAGGATAGGGATGCCTGGAGTTTGTTCGCCGCCGAGGTAGCCGATCCTTGGAATCTGACTGTGGATGAACAGTTTAATCTGGGTTTATATAAGCTATCCCAAAATCAGAATCTCGAAGGTATCAATCTGATCTGGAGTTTGCGAGAAAGAGAAACGAACGAAGAGAAAGAACGCTGGAAGACTTTGCGGGAGAGTAACGAATATTGGAATGCTTTATATCCTTTTCCCTATTATGATTTAATTTTGCAGTCCTCAAAACAAAGACAGTTGAATCCTCTGTTAGTAACGGCTCTTATCCGGCAAGAATCTCGCTTTGAAAAAGATATTCGTTCTCCTGTAGGGGCGGTGGGTTTGATGCAGGTAATGCCGGATACGGGTAAGTTTATCGCTAAACAAACCAATGTGAAGGACTATTCTCTCACCGATCCTGAAGATAATATCAGTTTCGGCACTTGGTATTTGGACTATACCCACGATAAGTACAAGAATAACTCTTTATTAGCCGTGGCCAGTTATAACGCGGGCCCGGGAAATGTGGGAGGTTGGCTGAAACGGTTTTCCACAGCCGATGAGGATGAATTTGTCGAGCAAATACCTTTCAAGGAAACTAAAGGTTATGTGGAATCGGTTTTCGGTAATTATTGGAATTATTTACAAATTTATAACCCCGAAATCAGCAAACGTTTGGCAACACTTCCTAAACCAAGTAATTAACGTTACTGGGGTTTTTTATAATTATTAATATTTTGAAGCCAAAATATTAAGAAAATCTTGATTCTTATGATCTTCTTATATTTAAGCTCTAAAGTATTGAAAAGTACAGCCATACACGAGATCATCTGGCAAAAGATAGAAACATTCTTCTAATCAAAGTCAGGTGAGGACATTTGTATTGCTTGTGTCTAAGAAGTGATTATTCCGAAGGTTCATAAAAAAACCGATTCCTAATATTGACCGGCTCAAATTAACAAGAAAACTACATAAAGAGGTTTTATGCACAGGAAAAAACTATTTCCCGTTTTGTCTTTATTACTGGTAGCCACAACGACGGGCCTGCCTGTATCTGTGTCTTTAACGGCTCAAAAAGCGATCGCACAAGCGGCTCAAAGCCCTGTCACCCTGCCGAAAGTTCCCGACGGTTCCACGATGAAGATCGACGGTGCCGAAAGCATGGAAGTGATCAACCAGAAACTAAAAGAATTATTCGGTAAGCAATACGCCGGGACTACGGTAGATATAGCTAAAACCGGAACTAACGGGGCGATTCAAGAAGTTATCGACGGAAAAATCGACCTAGCCGCGGTGGGACGATCGCTCACAGCCGATGAAAAAGCAAAAGGATTGGTAGAAGTTCCTATTTCCAGATATAAAATCGCCATTATCGTTAGTAAAGATAACCCGTTTAAAGGAGACATCACCTTTGAACAATTCGCCAAAATCTTCCGCGGGGAGATTAAAAACTGGAAGGAATTAGGCGGGGCGGACGTACCGATTAAATTCATCGACAAGCCGGAAGATAACTACACCCGTGAATCTTTCAAAAGCTACCCCGTGTTCGAGAACGCTCCCTTTACTAACGGGGCCAACACGGTGAGGATGAAAACTCACGAGACGGATGAGATGGTCAAAGCCCTAGGAAAAGATGGGGTGGGATACGCAGTGATAGAACAGGTCAAAGACCGTCCCGATGTACATATTGTCACGATGAATAATGTGTTACCCACCGACGATCGCTATCCCTTCTCTCAACCTTTGGCTTACGTATATAAAGGGCCCAATCCTAATCCGGTGGTGAAAGCTTTCCTCTGTACCGCCAATACTTCTGAATTCGCTCAAGGCAAAGAAATCGTTTCTAAAGAATTTTGCGAGGAAACCGTGGCAGCGGCCCCAGTAGCGGCCGAAGCCAGTCCATCGCCCGATACCACGGCTACCGCTCCCGTAACTACAGACCCCGCGGCTACGGGTTCGGCCCAAGAAACGGGCGGTGGATTCTCTTGGTGGTTATTGTTATTACCGCTGATCGGTATACCCCTATTCTTCCTACTGAAAGGCAAAGGCAGCGAAACAGTACCGCCTGCTGAACCGGTAGTGAGTCCGCCACCGCCGCCAGTTCCGCCGGTGAGAACTTATAACAGTAGAATTAGCTTAACGCCCGATAACTGTAAGCAAGGAACCATCAATTGGGCGGTAGATCCAGACCAATCCACCGCGTTAAGAGAACAGGGCGGCACAAATCTGATAGTTAAACTGTTCGATGTGACGGGTATCGATATAGACAGACAACAACCTCACAGCGTCCAACATATCGACGTGACCGAATTAAGAGGGGAAAAATCGATTCCCATCCCCAGGGACGATCGAGATTACATGGCGGAAATCGGTTACGCAACACCCGAAGGCGGCTGGAGTTCGATCGCTCGATCGCTCCATTCCCATGTGCCCGCCTGCCCCCCGGAGACTAACAGTATTCCGAGCATCATCGATAACGTTGGGGGCAATATGGGTACAGGATTGGCAGCCGCAGGAGCGGTTATCGGGGCCGGTGCGGTAGCGGCCGGAGGATTCGGTAAAAATCTCGTCAAAGAGATGGATCTGCGCGACAAGATCACCATCACCCCCCGAACGGAGGAAACCGCATCGGTTAGCTGGCGGATCGATGAGGCAGAGAAAGCCGCCCTACGCGATCGAGGAGGGGAAACACTATCCTTGAGAATGCACGATGCCACCGATATTAACCTGGAGACGGACGAACCTCACAGCACCTGGGAACACGTTTGTAATGAAGGGGAAGATCATTTAGACGTGCCTATCCCGGTCAAAGATAAAGATTATGTAGCCGAGTTAGGTTATCGCACACCGGAAGGCCGTTGGTTAAGTCTGGGTCATTCTAATCATACCCACTTACCCGGATTAACCGAAGGGGGATTAAGAACAGGAGCGGAATCTTTGGGCGCTAATATCTCGGAAAAATTTAATTCCGTGAAGGAAAATCTCATTCCCGACGGTGGTTTCGGGGAAATCAAAGATAATATTTCCGGCGCTTTCACTAACGCCAGGGAAAATCTCATTCCAGAAGGAGGCTTCGGAGAGATCAAAGAAAATATTTTTGATGCCTTCACCTCGGCTAAAGAAAATCTAACCGCTGATGGAAGAATCGGGGACGCAACATCCTCTATAAAGAATAATCTATCCTCTGGTGTCGCCGGAGCCGGGGCCGCCCTCGGTGCTGGTATTGCCGGTCTGAAAAACTGGAATCGCGAGGATATGGCTAAAAAATACGGTGACGATCATATCTATATCACCGCCAAAAGCCCAGATTCAGCTCTCGTTAACTGGAATGTTACCCCGGAACATATACAAGAAGTCAAAAGCTACGGCGGTAATCAACTACTGCTAAGAATCTACGATGCTACGGGCATTGACTTAGATCAACAAAACGCTCACAGCTTCCAAGAGTTTGAATGTGATGAATTCAGCGATTCCACGGAAATTCCTATCCCGGTTCGGGGTCGTGACTATGTAGCAGACCTCGGTTATGTAACCACCGAGGGCCACTGGTTAAGTATCGTTCGTTCCACTCACACCCATATACTCGCTTGAATTACGGAGTAAAATTTATGTTCGGTGCATTTTCTAAAAAAGCCTTGATAGCCTTCCTGTTGTCCTGTGTCCTGTTCGTATCGGCCTGCGCCAAGGCTCCCTCGCCCTACGCACAAGTACAAAAAGAAACCACAGGGCGGGGAGCGGCTCCCGCGGTCGCTAAACCCGCTGAGCAAGGCGCTCAATTCAATAAATTTTTTCCAGATAAAGTAAAAGGATACGATATTATCCCCACTCAAGAGAAAAAAGGTTTCGCCGAGTACAAAGTTAACAAGGATGGCAAAACCGTCGCCATGTTATCTATCAACGATACGGTCAGCGTACCAGCCGCCGCCGAGAAGTATCGTAATAGCACGGCGAAAGTGGCTAACTATCCCACGGTGGAGCAGGGCACTACTACCACCGGCCTCCTCGTCAACGATCGCTATCAGGTAAAAGTTCTCTCCCGCGACCCCGAATTTACCCGTGACGAGCGCGTGAGCTGGTTACAAAAATTCGACTTGAAAGGATTGGCGAAACTACCCGCACTACCCCAGACAACCGCAAACAAATTAGCACCTCAAAAAACGGCTAAATTTGTTCCGGCACCTACACGTCAATTAGTGCCCCAGCCCGCTACTTAATCATACCCATCATCTGAGGATTAAATTGTGAGTAAACCTATTTTTGAATTAGTCGATCAGTTGCCCACCGGCGGCATTACCGTGATGGCTTTGAGATCTTTAGACGTGATCATCCCTGGACAGTGGAAAAATATCGTCGGCTTCGATAATACTATCCGCGAAGTTACCGGAGAAACAGACCCTGCGCTCGTTCAACAAATCGGGGAAAGAGCGGTAACTTTATTCAACGATAAGTCTCAAGGTTATCAGCGCGCCCTCTGGTTATATCAAACCGTCGATTCGGCTGCGGGAATGTTAGGCGCGGCGGCTATAGCCAACCGTGTCGGTCAGGATGTAGGTTTTTTAGGTATGCTACAACATCTCACCCCGAAACCGGAGAAACTACAAAGCATCGATCTGTCGGTGAAACTGGTGACGGAATTAGTGGCATTCTGTCAGATTAACGGCATTCCAGGGGATAGCATCGGTGATTTCCTCGCTTCCCTCGGTGATTATTCCGGTGAATCTCTGATGCGGATGGCCGCTTTAGTTTGCTTCGACGGCTTAGTGCCTTTAGGCGCGGGTTTTACCGAAAAAGCTCTCAACGCCATTGGGGGTCTCACACCTAATGAATTGGAAAAAAATCAAACCTTTAAAGGGGTGAAAGATTTGATTCCGGGTGGTAATACAGCGGGTAAATTGGGCTTTATCAATGAAAGCTTTCAATCCACCCGTGGCTGGATGGAGGGTTTTGTCTCAGCCCATAGTTTGACTCAAGCGGGAGTGGTTAATAATCTCTCGAAATTTGTCGATATTTCTAAGGACAAGTTGGACTATGTGGGCGCTTTCCTCGATATATCGGTCAAGTATTACGAACATACCGGGGTGCAAACTTTAGCCCGTCGTTTAGTTGAACGTGCCTACGCTGAAATTTAAGGTATCAGATGATCATTTGTAAGCGGTTTTTACTCTTTTTGTCCCTCGGTTTATTTTTGGTTTACGGGTGCCTGATCAATCCCGCCCCCGCCCTCGCCACTCATTGGCAGGATACTTTGAATCAAGGGTTAGGCGGGTTGATTCAATCGGTAACTCAAGAATATATCGAGGAAACTGAAGGAGTTTTTAATGGGACTTTGAAAGAGCTAAAAACGACTATATCCCAATTGAGATCCCTGTTACAGCAGATAGCTGACCCGGAAATCAGCCCCGAAGTTCGTCAAGAGTTACTCAGGGAGATTGAAGCGGATCAAGAGAGTTTAAAGGCATCGGCAGATGTGTTTAAGGATTTACAGTCCGGGGCCGGGAATTTTCAATCTTACATGGAAGAATCCCTGAGAGGTTTCGTGGCCGGATTGGATGGTAAATTTATCGATTCTTCCGGGGCTTTCGAGGAAATGTCCGATTTAATTTCTTCTCTAGCTCAGGATGCGGGTAAGGTGACTGATACCGAAATCACCGCCTTGGTGTCGCAGGTGAGTGAGGGTGTCCGACAGTTGAATCGATCGATAGAATCCACTAATAATCTTCTTAAATCCTTCAATCAATAAACTCGATCGTTAATGGAAAAGGCATGATAGGCGAATACCATCATGCTTTTTTTACTAGAAGGGATTAATGTTTTAAAAAATCAATGACTGTCATGGCAATTTCTCCATCGCCATCGAGCCAACCGAGAGGGGCGAGATGCTTACCTTTAAGTTCCCTTTTATTAACTAATCTGCCGCTGATATTTTCCAGTAACCATTTAACTGTAGGGGCGGCAATTCGCGTATCATCTTTAAAGTAAATTAGACTGGTTAAGTTAAATAATTGTGTTTCTTGTTCTATCAAACAGAAGGTTTCTTTTTGGGAGGGTTCCACTTTAATACCAATTCTATTCAAAAACTTTTTCAGACCGCTAAACCCACCGTTACGGAAAATGGGAATAGCGCCTTCAAGACCTTCGATCGCCGGGGCCATTAAAATAGAAGGCTGACTTTTAAGAGAAATCTCTTTTAAAGATATGTCAGCTAGGGATTCTCGTAAGTGCCTGCGCTCTCGCTCGGGAATACAGTCGCCCCTGGTTAAATCTCTCACTCTCGATCCTGTCCCGTCGTCCCCTAAATCTGTCAGTAACTCCAGTAAAGCAATATATTTACACCCCAAACTATGCCCTAACCAAAAATAATTAGAATTTTTTTCAGTAGGCTTTTCTTTGTATAAATTGTAAGAGTAACCACGACGTTTAGCTTCTTGGATCATATTTTCTCTCAAGTCAACTTGATCTCTTACTAGGCTCGTCGCTATCGACCAGTGACGGAGAGAAAATCGGTAGGGTAGAGCCACGATCGTATATTTTCGCTCGAATAGTTTTTTAAGGAAAAAACGATAAAAAACAGTCGGGAAGGTTCCGAAAAAAGCACCACCGATAAAAAAGATCACGCCTTCGGGATCGGGGTGAAGGGCAACCCAGCTAAAGTTCAGGGGTATAAATTCAAGTTTACTAAATTGGGTTGTCATCTTTTCAACGTCTTATTAAATGATTGAGAGTGAATGAATCAGCCTAGAAGCGATCGCTTACTTGTCAACTCCCCGTTAAAGTGCGATCGCTTTTACCTAAAAAGGATTATTAAGCGTTAGAAAGCCGAAAAACTCCACCGTTACTGACGGGTAAAGCGTAGGCTATCTGATCCAATCCTCTTTCGTCCAAGTTTTTGCCGTTAATATCCTTGAAGAAAGTCCCACGATGTTCCGGTGTTAATAACAAGGTGGCAGTATCGGAACCAGAAAGAGAGGAGAGGAAAACTTCTACATAACCACGAGCTTCAAAGTTAAGAGCGTTCAATAAAACCTCATCGAGAATATTCGGCTGGATTAAAAGAAGCCCGGTGGAGTTAGAAGGCAAAGTGAACGTTAATCGGGCTTTATTAGGAGCGACTTCTGGAGTTAGAGAATTGACAGATATTATATTCTGTCCAGAGATGTCAACGGCATCTAAAAGATCTTTTAAAGTTTGCGGTTGTGCCGTCGGATTAACAGGGTCTATGGGGAACTTAAAAGTTATGACGATGGAAACTGTTACTTCAAAAAAGTTGACGTTAGCGATGGTTAAAAAATAACCTTGCAGAATGTTACGGCTGAGATTATCAGCGGCACTACCCAATTTGGGTAGTTGAGATTTAAGTAATAATTCAAAAGTAGAAACTAATGCCATTGTGTACCTCTTGGTGATTATGGACTGTTTAACAAAATATGTTAGAAATATTTTTTTATTTTGTTGATACTGAGTTTAATTTCAAATAAATTAATTCACAATCCATAAAACTCATAGAAATATAGTTACTTTTTTCTATTAAATTATTACGAGATCAGACAAAGCTCATACAAAGCTCATACAAATCCCGAATAAAATTAACTTTATTATAAATTCTGCCCGATCAACCAGGGTAAGCCATAGGCGAGGATCACGCTGATAACCAAACCCAGCAAAGCTTTCGCACCATCTTTACCTATGAGGGTAAGAGTCTCTCTCATGGTTTGTCCCTGTCCATTCCAACTGATAGAGATTTCCCTGCCCGCTAAAAGTCCTAGGAATACCCAGGTGGTACTCATCGGTACTTGACTGTATTGAGCGAAAAATAGAAGTATGGAGCCGTAAATCACATTGATAAAAGTGGCTGAGCGAATATCTTGGGTATTGGTTTTACTGGTGATAATTTTGCCGATTTCGCCGCCTCTATTGATAAAAATAATAGCGTGGAGGAGTAACATCACCCCTAGAGCGAATAGTAACCACTGTAAAGATAATTGTCTCGGTAGATAGGCGAAGATGTTCGCAAAGTCCTGAATTAACCATTGACTCCATAAAAACCCGGTGGATACCCACTGTAAAACTACCCACAGAGGAGAGATTTCTTTATCTTTATCGGCAATAAACCAACCTTCCACCTTGGCAATTATCAATCTATACACGATCAAACTGACAGAAAAAGCCAGCCCGTAACCGAATAGGGATTTAATCACCATGTCGTCTAAAGCTTGAGGAGCGAAAATAGTTAAAACTAAAAAGGTGGTGCTGACGGGAATACCGAAATTGGTCAAGATTAAAATAGCTATGGGTGGTACTAAATAAAGAGGGGTGAAGACATAGGGTACGGGAATAATTGTCAATCTACCATAAGCAGGATCTCCACCGTTGAAGAACCAACCGGCGATAAATATAGTGGTGAGGATAAAGCCAGCATAAGACCAGAGTAACCACCACGGCTTATCCTCATTGGCGCTGAGAAAGGTTCCCAAGGTTTGTAAAGCATCGTTAGCGACGATCGAATAAGCAGACAATAAAAAGCCCGCAATCATGTAAAAAGAACTCATAGAAACGCTTAACGATAATCTTTTTATTCAAGATAACAAATTTATTGTTTAAGCGTTCAAATTAAAAACTAAGACAGTAAATAACCGGTTTTTAAATCGCTCTTTAACTGCTCTAGTCTATTCTCTAACTCAACCGTAAGACTTTCTAGATGATTTTCATCGCCCAAAACGGGACGACAATTATTAGCTAGAGCTTTTAATTCTTGAGCGGCTAACCGCTGACGATTCCAATCGCGCACTCGGCGGATGGGAGTCATTAAATCCTGCACCGGATTGGGTTGAAATAAACGATCGAGCGTCCGTGGCTCATATTTTAAATTGACCGAGGCGCACCAATCTTCCCACTTGAATGTCAAAATTGTATGATGACTTTTTATGGGAACCCAAGGCACTCGAAAAGCCTCAGCAGCGATCGCACCGTGCATCGCTTCCGTTAGCAAAATTTCCGTTTCGCGAATTTTAGTCATCACATCCTCTACAGGCAAACAAGGATCTATATAACCAAAATTCAAGCTTTCGCAGACATTCTCCCAAGCGGGGCCTGCGAAACCATAATGGGGCATATAAGAATATTTATACTTTACTTTCCTTTCGGGCTGGAAATAGCGCCTGATCATCACTCCCCCGTCCACTAAGCCTTTGTCTGGCGATAGCTGCAATTTAGAGGCGGATAAGGGGCCACGAACACAATATATCTTATAGGTTTTGTCTAACTTTTCCAAAGAATTGCCGTAGCCAACACCAGAACTAAAAACCATTCTTAAGCGTGCGTTGGGCGTTCTCTGTTCTAATTTTTTGTTTAATAGTGTTCCTATCCCTACTAAAACTGTCCTGTCATCTTCATTAAAAATATCTTGGAAGTTGCCCTTATGATAAACGTCGAAAAGAAACTTCGGCCATAACCATTCGTTGAGTATATCGCCAAAGTTAGTCGGTTTTCCTATTTTTCTTTCAGCGTAGTATAGTTTCATTAATGATTCAACTCTATTTGCCGTGTTTATCTACGTGGGGGCATTCTTAAAGAATGTAAATCAGGACTAAGGCCCTAAACAACCGGCTTTTAAATCACTTTTTAACTGCTCCAGTCTATTTTCTAATTCAACCGTAAGATTTTCTAGATGATTTTCATCGCCCAGAATAGGTCGACAATTATTAGCTAAAGCTTTTAATTCTTGAGCGGCTAACCGCTGACGAGTCCAATCGCGCACTCGGCGGATGGGAGTCATTAAATCTTGCACAGGATTAGGTTGAAGCAAACGATTTATCGTCTGAGGCTCATATTTTAGATTGACAGAGGCGCACCAATCTTCCCACTTGAATGTCAAAATCATATCGTGACTTTTTACGGGAACCCAAGGCACTCGAAAAGCCTCAGCGGTGATCGCACCGTGCATCGCTTCCGTTAGCAAAATTTCCGTCTCGCAAATTTTAGTCATCACATCCTCTACTGGCAAAGAAGGATCTATATAACCAAAATTCAAACTTTTGCAGACATTCTCCCAACCGGAACCGGAGAAACCGTGATGGGGCATATAAGAATACTTGTACTTGACTTTCCTTGGGGGATTGAAATAGCGCCTGATCATTATCCCCCCATCTACCAAACCTTTGTCGGGCGATAGCTGCAATTTACTGGCAGATAAGGGACCCCGAACGCAATACACCTTATAAGTCTCGTCTAACTTCTGTAGAGGAGTGCCGTAACCAACACCAGAACTAAAGACCATTCTCAAGCGTGCATTGGGCGTTTTCTGTTCTAATTCTCGGTTTAATAGTGTTCCTATTCCCACTAAAATTGCGGTGTCATCTTCATCGAAAATATCTTGGCAGTTGTCCTTATGATAAACATCGAAAAGCAATTTCGGCCATAACCATTCGTTTAGTAAATCTCCAAAGTTAGGATATGTCACCGGTTTTTTGTCACCGTAATAGTAGTAATAGTAGTATAGTTTCATTAATGATTAGACTTTATTTGTGGTGTTCATTTAACCAATGGACAAGACTATACATTAAAAATTTTTATTTGTCAATTTTCCCTGATGAGAATGCTAAACCATCGCACTTTTTTGTGGTACGACGATAGCAGAAAATACAATTCGATTGGTTGATAAGCACAAAAGGGGACAACAGCAATCTGTTGGCTAATTCGCCCACAAATAAAATCACCCGGAAACTCCTAGGTGATTATTTCAGTTGACGAAAATTATCGGGAGAATTATCCCCCGGCTACAGCCGGAACGATACTCACTTCATCACCATCTTGGAGAGAAGTCTCTGTGCCTTGAAGAAAGCGTATGTCCTCGGCGTTGACGTAAAAATTTAAAAAGCGTCTCGGCTTACCTTCTTCGTCGCAGAGGCGGGATTTTATCCCTGGGAAACTACCTTCTAAGGCTTCGATTAATTCATGGACACTACCGGCACTACATTCGATCGTCGCCTTGTTGTCGGTGAATTTTTGCAGGGGGGTGGGTACTAGAACTTTAATAGACATGAGATTCAATGCGCTAAAGGTTGAAAACTATTAAACTAAAACTTGTTGCCATTCCAGACGTTCGAGGGTGCGAGAGCGTTCTAAAGCGCGCTCGAAGCTGTCTAATTTTGGCTCGATGATTAAAGGCTCACCGATATATCCCTGTACGGCTTCTTGGGTCTTTAATCCGTTACCGGTAATATATACTACAGTGGTTTCCTCCGGGTCGATCTTACCCGCTTCTACTAATTTTTTCAGTACGGCGATCGTTGTGCCCCCGGCTGTCTCGGTGAATATGCCTTCGGTTTCCGCGAGTAGTTTGATGCCTTCGATAATTTCCGCATCGTTTACCGATTCGATACTACCGCCGGTTTTGCGGGCGATGTCGAGCGCGTACACACCATCCGCGGGATTACCTATCGCGATCGATTTAGCGATGGTATTGGGTTTCACGGGGGAGATGAAATCACGCTTTTCTTTAAAAGCTTGGGCGATGGGGGAGCAACCTTCCGCTTGAGCGCCGCTGAATTTAACGTCTTTATCTTCTACCAATCCCACTTTCACGAACTCACGGAAACCTTTATGGATTTTGGTGAATAAAGACCCGGAAGCTAAAGGCGCGACAATATGATCTGGTAGTTTCCAACCCAATTGTTCGGCTACTTCAAAACCGAGGGTTTTTGACCCTTCGGAATAGTAGGGGCGTAGATTAATATTGACAAAACCCCAACCGTAGCTGTTGCCCACTTCCGAGCAGAGGCGATTCACTTGGTCGTAATTGCCTTTCACCGCCATTACCGTCGGGTTATAGATTAAAGTACCGAGTATTTTTCCGGCTTCTAAATCGGCGGGGATGAACACACAACAGTCTAAACCGGCGTGAGCTGCGATCGCTGCAGTAGAATTAGCTAAGTTGCCGGTACTGGCGCAGGATACGGTGGTGAAACCTAATTCTTTGGCCCTCGTTAATGCCACGGACACCACTCTATCTTTGAAGCTGAGGGTGGGCATATTGACGGCATCGTTTTTGATGTAGAGATTTTTCAGACCCAAACGACGCGCTAGACGGTGAGATTTAACGAGGGGGGTCATTCCCGTACCTACATCGATGGGATTCTGGCTTTCTACTGGGAGAAAAGCTCGATAACGCCAGATGGAATTGGGCCCCGATTGAATGATTTCCCGGCTGACTTGAGAGCGAATTAAATCGTAATCGTAAGCTACCTCTAGAGGGGCGAAGGTTTCTTCACAGATATTCATCGCTACTAGAGGGTATTCGGTGCCGCCTTCTTTGGAGACTAATTTGGTGAAGGTGGGGATAAAACCTTTTTTGTCTATGGTTTGGGTCATGATTTTTCCTGTGTCCGTCAACTGTTGTCTAAATAGTATCACCTGCGACAATAACCGTCAAATATACCCGACTTTTTTTATCGGGTATAAAATTATACATCAATTTACGAAGGGGGAAAGCCGAATACTGTCTGTTACCGCTATGATCCACAATAGATTCAATATATTGATGTGACATAGGTAGAAAATATATGACATCTTATGCAGCTTCTTCGGCTAGAGCTGAGATGAGCGAACTTCGCAGACTGAAAACTTTATTACCACCGGAGTTACAGAGTTGGGTGACGGTGGAAGGGTCTACAGAGATCAATCCTCCTTTAATTCGCAGCGAGGAAATCGGGCGGGATGAGATCGAGATTCAGATCGATCTGGCTAAATGGGAAAATTTGGCTCTAGACCAACGTAATTTGTTATTCTGGCACGAAGTGGCCCGGGTTCAAAACGATACTATTCCTAAGGAGGGTTGGGAAATGGCCGCCCTCGCCATCGGTTTAGGCGGTGCCGTGGGTGAGTTGTGGGTGCAAGATGGTTTGTTGCTGCTGTTGGCCCTAGGTTTGTGCGGTATCTCCGGTTATCGACTCTGGCGGAAAAATAACGGCGATAAAACTCTCGCTGAAGCTATCGAAGCGGATGAAAAGGCGATCGCGATCGCCACTCGCTTCGGTTATTCCCTGCCCAACGCCTACAAGAGTCTCGGCAGCGCTTTCAAAACTTTAATGGAACAAACTCCTAATCGGAAGAATCGTAAACGTTATGAAAAACGCTTAGAAGCTTTGAGAAAAAGCGCATCTAAAGCTAAAGCGGCCCAACCGAGACAAGAGCGACCGGTTTTATAAACATTACTTATCAACTATCAGGATTCCTTGACAAAATCCTGATATTTAGTGGGAAAAAGTAATCACCAAGGGTGTTTAATGGCATCGGAACTGAGAAAATTGGGGATAGATCATTTAAAATAAGCTATCCATCAAGCTATTTAATGCCTGCTTGTGATGACTTCTAAAATTCCCGAAACTCAATTTTCTCTAGTCCACCTCTTTGAAGAATATCCTGTCCTGGTTCTCCCTGAGCGTTTGACGGTATTAGAAGCGGTACAATTCAAGGAAATATTCCAAGAACTACTGCAACAGAATCAACAATACAAGAAAATTACTCTTGACTTCGGTGCGACTACTTTTATCGATAGCAGTGGTGTAGGCGCTTTAGTTCACAACTTCAAGGCGGCTCAAGCTCAAGGTATAGAACTGTTGCTTGATCGAGTTAATCCCCCCATTATGGGCGTATTAGCCATCACGGGTTTGGATAAATTATTGGCCATCCAACCCGCCCAATCCTTCTCGGAAGAGGGGAAACCCAATAACGCCGATAGCGACTTACCGGAAACTCACCCCTCGGTGAAAAGCTGGTTGAAAAGGCTTATCGATATAGCCGGTGCCATCGTGGGACTAGGTATCACAGCGGTATTATTTTTACCCATCGCCCTAGCTATCAAGGTTAACAGTAATGGGCCGATCTTATTCAGCCAAACTCGCTGCGGTTGGCTGGGAAGAGAATTCAAAATACTTAAATTCCGTTCTATGTGCGTCGACGCGGAAGCTTTGAAAAATACGATTCCCAATCAGGCCGATGGGGCCATTTTTAAAAATACTAACGACCCGAGAATCACCGCCGTCGGTCGTTTCCTTCGTAAAACCAGTTTGGATGAATTGCCCCAATTCTGGAATGTTCTCAAGGGTGAGATGAGTTTGGTAGGCACTCGCCCCCCTACTAAAGATGAAGTCGATCGTTACGATGTTCCTCAATGGCGGCGCTTAAATGTCAAACCAGGTATGACCGGTGAGTGGCAGGTAAATGGTCGTTCTCAAGTTCGTAGTTTTGAAGATGTTATCAAGTTAGACTTACGCTATCAAGAAAATTGGAGTTTGGGTTATGATTTACAACTTATTGTTAAGACTATTCTAGTTTTATTCCGTAAGAACAGTGGAGCTTACTAATCACTTTTTGTTACGGGTAACTACTGATTTAAATGCTCTTGTTCCCGTCCTGCAATGGTTTGAAAAAACCACTGAGTTTCTCCTACCAGAAACTGTTATCTGGCAATGTAAAGTCGCCTTGGCTGAGGGCTTCACCAACACTGTCATTTACGCTCACGAGAATCTGGCCGCCACTACACCTATTGAAATAGATTTGACCATAGATAGGAGATCTTTGATGATCCGTATCTGGAATTACGGTAAACCTTTCGACCTAGAGGCTAAGTTAAAAGAAATCCAAGAGAATATTCTCGATCCCCTAGAACACGAAAGCTTTCGCGGTTTGTTATTCATGCAAGCTTTTACTGATGAACTCCGTTACGTTCGCTTGGAGGACGATCGTAATTGTCTGGTCATGAGTAAAGTGTATAACTCTAATTGATTATTTCATTTGCGCTAGGGCGTTCAAGTCGAATTTGCCCAGCCATGTTTCTCGATCGTTGGGGCTGAAGGATGTATCCCTCGACATCACTTTCACTTGGAAACGATCGTTCACTAACAGGGCTGTAGCCGTACTTCCTTGTTGTACTGCCGGATAGCCTTTAATATTTTTCGTGCTACTTTTAAATTTATCTACGGAAGTGGGGTTATTTTTCGTATCGGCAATCGACATCATGGCTAAGGTTTTACCGCTTTTTTCTAACTTCGCCTCGGCGAAACCTTTTTTCTCTTGGGTGTAAACCCGATTGAAACCGTTACCGGAGGGGGGGAAAAACCTGTTTAAACTTCCCCCTTTAACGGAGTCTTTGACGACGGCAGATGCACCTTGACTGGTGGTTTCTTTCTGTACTTGAGCGTAGGGTGAAGGGGCTTGATTATTACAACCCGTGACGATAATGGTGGTTAATAATAAGCCAGTGGCTAAGGTTTTTTTAAAGGAAAGTGTCATGGTTGACGGTCAATACTATTTATATTTATTTCCAGTATAACCTCGCCCCCCATCCGTTGCCTCGTATTACTGTAGGCCGAGCCAAGATAATAAACCTTGACCGGTGAAATATTCGATCGCCACCGTGAGCGTGAAACCGATCATCGCCGCTCTACCGTTCAATCTCTCGGCGTACTCGTTAAAACCGAATTTCGGGTCTTCTAATTTAGGGGCTGTGGTCGGTTGCGATTGCGTCATCTTCAATACCTCTTTACATTTCTTTACTATCTTAGCGAAAAAAAGGCGGGATTATTAATCCCGCCCCGACTTCTAGTCTCTACTGCTACCATTAATAGCGATTAACAGACGGAGAATGAAAACGAAAAGATTAATGTAAGTGAGATACATAGACAAGGCGGCCAGTAGATACTGATCGTCGCGGTAACTACGGGGTAGAATGTAGAAATCTACCACGGCAGAACCGGTAAAGAGAAGAACACCTAAACCGGAAATGGCTATTTCTAACCAACTAGGCGTGAAAACGCCAAAGAATCCCAGAACCAGTTGCAGGATCACCACCACGACTAGGGCGAGGATGCCGATACTAATAGTTTTGCTTAAAGCTAAACCATCTTCTTCCGATAGGTTGGAACCGATATTGCGCCCCAGAACGAAGGCGACTCCACAACCTAGGGCGGCGATACCAATCCCCATCAAGCCAACGCCGGAAGTCCCCAGGGCTACATAAACGATACCACTGAGAGTATATCCCGATAGAAGGCTATAAATAGCCAGTAAGGGTAGGGCGGTGCTATTATTACCGCGGGCCGCTACACCACTGGCGACGAAATACAGTACCAATTGGCCCACGATGGCGGCGATGAAACTCGGCATGGCCAGATTGGGAGCCGATTGAATCACCCCTAGACCGCCGTAGGTGCCGATAGCGGTTAATACTAAGCCACCACCTAAATAGGGTAGGGCGTTGGGAATAACGTTAGGGCCGAGGACATACTTCCCTTTGGCCTCTCGCAAAGCTTGTCGAAAATTGCTACTATTGCTCATGTTGATGGAAGGAAAATATATTTGGTTCTATAACTTAATTTTAAGTTACTCCCACGGGAAAGGGGATGATCCCCCGATAACAGATATTTATAGTTATCGATCCAGACCTACTCAGTAGAATCACGTACATACTGAGACGTGTCTCAGAATATTTCCGTAAATAGACCATAGTAGCCTAGGGGAGTCATGCAGAAAATAGGGAATAGAGAAACGCCCGATCGATCGCTTTCGGGTTCGCCGCTCAATCAATAAACATCATGACTACTCAATCTATCACCACTAATAGCGCGGAACTCTTAAGCGCCTATGCCCGCAATCCCTCCTTGAAACTGCGTAATCAGTTAGTGGAGTTAAACATAGGCTTGGTTCGTCAAGTAGCCCATCGTATCAGCCACCAATGTTCCGAACCTTACGAAGATTTAGAACAAATCGGTTATGTAGGTTTAATCCGCGCCATAGAACGTTTTAACCCGTCTCAGGGCTGTGCTTTTAGTTCTTTCGCCATTCCTTACATCCGCGGCGAGATCCTCCATTATTTACGGGATAAAGGTAGTGTGATGCGCATTCCCCGCCGTTGGCAAGAACTGTACACGAAGGGCAAAAAACTACGTAAACATTTAGCCGTCGTCTTAGGCCGCCATCCTAAAGAAAAAGAAATTGCTAACTCCCTCGGCGTTTCCCTCGATGAGTGGCACGAATGTCAATTAGCGATCCAGAATCGCTTACTGGTAAGTTTAGATATTAATGTCAATCAATGTAGTGAGGGTTATATCAGTTTCGGTGATACTCTCCCCGATTTAAAATGTCAGACCCAACGCCGATGGGAGGATGAACGCTTACAGTTACAAAGAGCTATGACCCAGTTAGATACTAAGACGAAAGCGGCGATCGAGTGCGTATTTCTACGGGACTTACCGCGCAAAGAAGCGGCTAAAGAAATCGGTATCAGTCCGATGACCGTAACCCGTCATTTACAGAAAGGTATTGAACAGCTTGAAGTTTTAATGGGCGGCCGGGTTGCTTAGAATGTTATCTCCCCGTTAATTAGAGATGAAAACTGTGTTACATTTTTTAAAGGAGAAACCTTCAATCATTCATTTATTCTGGCTTCATGTTTACCAAACAAGTAACTGATTCTAAAGTTTATCAGTGGTTCGAGGAACGCTTGGAGATTCAAGCTCTAGCTGATGATGTCAGCACTAAATACGTTCCCCCCCACGTTAACATTTTCTACTGTCTGGGCGGTATCACCCTCGTGTGTTTCGTAATCCAGTTTGCTACCGGATTCGCCATGACTTTCTACTACAAACCAACTGTAGCAGAAGCTTTAAGCTCGGTTCAGTACATCATGAACGAGGTTAACTTCGGTTGGTTGATCCGCTCGATCCATCGTTGGTCGGCGAGTATGATGGTGTTAATGATGATCCTCCACGTTTTCCGCGTTTACTTGACCGGTGGTTTCAAAAAACCCCGCGAGTTAACCTGGGTAACTGGCGTAGTCTTAGCAGTTATCACCGTCACCTTTGGAGTAACAGGTTATTCCTTACCTTGGGATCAAGTAGGCTACTGGGCGGTGAAAATCGTTTCCGGTGTACCCGCCGCTATTCCCGTGGTTGGAGATCAATTAGTCACCCTCATGAGAGGTAGCGAAAGTGTAGGACAAGCGACCTTAACCCGTTTCTACAGTTTGCATACATTTGTATTACCTTGGGCGATCGCAGTTTTCATGTTACTGCACTTCCTCATGATCCGTAAGCAAGGCATCTCAGGGCCATTATAATTCAATAAAACACAGGTAACTGGAGCTTCATTCAAGGAGATAATCAAGCCTATGTCCACTTTAAAAAAGCCAGATCTCAACGATCCCGAACTGCGCGCTAAATTAGCCAAAGGCATGGGACACAACTATTACGGTGAACCCGCGTGGCCTAATGACCTACTGTATACATTCCCGATCGTTATCCTCGGAACGATCGGTCTCTGTACAGGTTTAGCCGTACTCGACCCCGCTTTAATCGGTGAACCCGCCGACCCCTTCGCCACTCCCTTAGAAATCTTACCCGAGTGGTATCTCTACCCGGTATTCCAAATCTTACGTATTCTTCCTAATAAATTATTAGGAATCGCTGGCATGGCCGGTGTTCCCTTGGGATTAATGCTAGTGCCTTTCATCGAGAACGTCAATAAATTCCAAAACCCCTTCCGCCGCCCCGTGGCCACTACCGTTTTCTTAATCGGTACTGCAGTCACGATCTGGTTAGGCGCTGGGGCAACTTTCCCCATTGACAAATCCTTGACTCTCGGTTTGTTCTAAACCGATCGCGAGCAATATTGGCCTGTGGTTACTACAAAATCACAGGCATTGTTTATTTAGAACTATTCTGACCGTTGATGTTAAAATATAGGCGCGAGGAGCCAATCAACTGTAGGGGCAAAAATGATGAAGCGCTGGGGTAAATTCATGATTAGCTTGATGGGATTGAGCGTACATGCCTTACTTGACGGCGGACAGAGTAGATCGGCTACTCTGACACAGCCGCTGAATTTTGAGATCAGTAACGACTTTCCCACGATCTCTAGCGCTTTCCAAGACAGCACTGATTTATTATTATCTTCTGTTCCCAACTCTTCTATCGTCCTGAGTGATTCCGAGAAGTCTCTACAGGTAATGTTGCTTTCCGAGAAACTAAATCAGTTACAAGGCGATCAACAAATTGGTAATTTCGCTGAAACCTTTAACTCTCTTAAGAAAGTAGAATGGTTAAGTGTTGTGGAAAAGGCAACTTCCTTTCCCGTATCAATGGGCGATGAAGGTACTTACAACTATAACGATAATCCGATTACTAACGATAATAATAGTAACGATAAAGTAGCGGTAACTAAAAATAAATTCGCACCGACAACCATTAACAGATCGGTTCAAAATTATTTATCTTTTTTAAATAAACAAACTAGCCCCGGAGAGGGGGTTAATTTACTTGGCTATAGATATAATAATCAGCGCACCGGATTAAGCTTATCCGGTACAGGACTCACGCAGATGCTAGCGTCAATGTCTAATGAGCAAGATGTCCACACCCAGGGAGTAATCACAAAACCATCAGTTAGAGACGGCGTTAAACTCGATCGACCTACTGCAACGGCGCCTAAATTTCAGTCAGCTTTACAACTGTGGCCAAGAAATATTTTAGCCTCCCAAGTGAAAGGGTACGGGGATGAATCGGGAAACCTGAGCGAGACGATGAAAAATTTTGGCACTGTCGATGTAACGGTCAACTATAAAACGATGCCCGAAGAGATACTTAAAACATCCCTCGACCTAGAGGTAAATTGGGTCGATAGAGGTCAGTATTCCGAAAACCTGCGCCAAACCAATTTGGCAATTTTGGATATATATCGCAGTAGGAACGAACAATTCCAACAAACAGTAGAAAAGAATCGACAAAAGTGGATCGGCGGTCAACAAGCTTATCAGCAAAAGGTCAATTCTCAAATGAGCCAAAGTTTTAACTCCATCCAAAAACAACCGTCTCTGCCTAGATCCTATTCTAATCTGCGCGGGCAGGCATCTAAGATACCCGCCCGCTATCGTTGAATTTTGACTTTAGAGATTACCGAAGCCTTTTTTCTTCTTGGGCTTTTTACCCTTCTTCGCACCCTGACCGCCATAACCGCGAAATCCGGGTGGGGGACTACCACCGAACATCCCGCCGCCCCCCATACCAGGCATTCCTCCTGCCATACCAGGCATTCCCCCTATACCAGGCATACCTGGCATCCTTCCCTGTCCCATCTGTTGCATCATCGATCGCATCCTGGTAAAGTTGGAGATCAGTTTCGTCACTTCGCTCTCATCATGACCCGAACCTCTGGCGATACGACGGCGACGACTGGGAGATTTAGCCAGTAAGTCGGGGTTAGACCTTTCCTCTAGGGTCATAGAATTGATCATCGCTTCGGTGCGTTTTAATTCGGTTTCGCCCTTTTCAATGTCCGCCGTGTTCAGTTTGCCCATGCCTGGAATTAGTTTTAATATACCCCCCAAGGAACCCATATTTTTTAACAAACGCATCTGTTTGATGAAGTCGTTAAAATCGAACTGGGCCTGCAGAATCTTATTCTGCATCTTCTCCACGTCAGCCAAGTCTAATTGTTCTTGGGCTTTCTCCACGAGCGTTACCACGTCTCCCATATTCAGGATACGACTGGCTAATCGATCGGGATAGAATGGCTCTAGAGCTTCTACTTTCTCCCCCACGCCCACGAATTTAATCGGCTGCCCGGAAATTTGTCTCACCGATAAAGCTGCGCCCCCTCTTGTATCCCCGTCCAGTTTGGTGAGGATAGCCCCGGTGATGCCGATTTGTTGATGGAATGTATGGGTGAGGTTAGCCGCCTCCTGCCCGGTCATGGCGTCCACCACCAATAATGTATCATCAGGCTTGACAACCGACTTAATTTGTGCTAGCTCAGCCATCATATCCTTATCGATCTGCAACCGCCCCGCCGTATCGATAATTACCGTGTCCACCCCCATCTCGATCGCTTTTTCCAAACCTTGGCGGGCGATTTCCACAGGATTAGTCCCTGTACCCAATTCAAAAACCGGCACATCGATTTGTTTACCGAGAGTGATTAACTGGTCGATGGCGGCGGGGCGATAAACGTCGGTCGCTACCATTAAACAGCTACGATTCTGTTTCCGTAAGTAGAGGGCGAGTTTAGCCGTGGCGGTGGTTTTTCCCGCCCCCTGTAGCCCCGCCATGAGTATCGCAGTGGGTGGTTTATCCTTGTGGGCCAAGGGTACGTTACTTTCTCCCATCACCTTCACTAATTCATCGTAGACGATCTTGATGAATTGTTGCCCTGGATTGACCCCGGAGATTACTTCCGCCCCCAAGGCCTGCCTCTCTACCTCGGCGACGAATCCTTTCACTACCTGTAAATTCACGTCCGCTTCTAAAAGGGCGCGGCGTACTTCTTTTATGGCCTCTTGTACGTTAGAGGCAGAAATTTTATCCTGTCCGCGAACTTTCTTCCAAGCGTCCTCTAATCGATCGGCGAGCGCGTCAAACATATATGCTGTAATTTATAACTATTTTCTCTTTACCTAGCTTAACTTACCTGTTGCCGATACTGATTAAGAGAATTTCTCATTTGTTGTAATTTCCCTTGATGACCCGGTTCATTGATGAGGTTATTTTCTTCAAACGGATCGTTAGTTAAATCATAAAGCATTTCTGTATCGGGCCCCGCTACTAGATATTTTATGTACTTATAATTTTCCGTGCGGATACCTTCGCTTTTAGGAATGTTGGGGGTAGGGCACAGATACTCGTAAAGCCATTCCTCCCGTAATTTTGTGGTTTCGTTACCCATCAAACCCAGTAAACTTTTTCCCTGCATTACCGACGGCGGTTCTAATCCGGCTATGGCCAAAATTGTGGGTGCTATATCTATATTCAGGGTCATGGCTTCTATTAATTGTTTGCCAGGCAAAGTGGGAGGTTTAATAATTAAGGGGGTGCGGATGGATTCTTCATAACCTATCCACTTATCTGATAAACCTCTATCTCCTAAAAAGAAGCCGTTGTCAGAAGTAAAGATTATCCATGTATTTTGGAGAATATTTTTTTGTTTTAAAGCTGATATTATCTGTGCTATCGAATCATCTATGCCGCTTATTAAACGATAGTATTGCTTGACAGAATGAGTATATTTTGCTTCATCGAATCTGCCTATCCAGCGTTTTCTTCCTTCAGAATTTTGCAAAAATTGAGGTAATTTCTGGAAGTGCTTTTCTGTATTAGTTGCTATAGCTGGGATTGTTATTCCTTCGTATTCGGACGCAAATTTCTTCTGGGGTTGAAAGGGTTCTTCAGCTCCATCTTGAGCGTGGGGTGCTTTATAACTCAGGGAAATACAGAAGGGTTGTTCAGTGGTTATTTTAATAAATTTTAAAGCTTGAGATGTATCTAGATCCGTTAAGTGTTCTTGACGATCGGGGGCGAAATATTGCCCTTGCCCCTCGTACCCACGCCAGTAATTAAATTCGTCAACTGGCAATTTTCCCCCTAAGCCCCATTTACCTATAAAAGCTATTTTGTAGCCAGATTTTTCCAGTTGTCCCATATAGGACAGGTTAAATTGTTCGGCGGTCAAGGGAATATTAAAATCCCAAATTTTATGTCTTCTAGCGTATTGTCCTGTGAAAATACTGGCCCTACTGGTGGGACAAATAGATGTGGTGACGAAATTATTACGGAATAGAGTCCCTTCTTTGGCTAATTGTTCTAGAGTGGGAGTATTAATCACTCGATCGCCCATTATTCCCAAACAATCCCAACGCATATCATCTGCTACTAAAATAATGATATTGGGTCGGGAATTATTCGCTCCTCCTGAACGGGAATTATTGAAAACAAAACTTCCTAATAAACCTGTGCCGATTCCTAATGCTGTTCCTTGTAGAAAACTTCTTCGCTTCATTGAGAAAAATGACTAGAGACCCCATCCATATACTATATAACGTTCTACAGCGTCTATCTTAATTAATAACTGACCGTTGCAACTCGAATAACTGTTTAATCCCCGACTCGGCTAGGTCTAAAATCTGATTTAATTGCTGTCTGCTAAAACTATCCGCTTCCGCCGTACCCTGTACTTCGATCAAATTGCCATCTCCACGCATCACCACGTTAAAATCGACGTCGGCGCGGGTATCTTCCAGATAGTTCAAATCTAAATAGGGTTGCCCCTCGATCAATCCTACAGAAATCGCCGCCACTTGAGATACTAGAGGGGACTTTTCTAAGTGAGCCGTGGCGAGAAGTTTTTTCACCGCCAAACTTAAAGCCACATAGCCCCCGGTAATCGCGGTGGTGCGTGTGCCCGCATCAGCTTGTATCACGTCAGCATCGACGATAATAGTTTTTTCTCCTAAAATACTAAAGTCCAGACAAGAGCGAAGACTACGCCCGATTAGCCTTTGGATCTCTTGAGTCCTACCCGATAAGCTTACTAATTCCCGTTGGTGTCTTTGGTGAGTGGCTTGGGGTAACATCCGATATTCTGCCGTTAACCATCCCTTGCCACTATTGAAGAGAAATTTAGGCACACCTGGCTGTATGGCCACGTTACAAAGGACTTTAGTGTCACCGCAACAAGCTAACACGGAACCGGCCGAATAGCGAGTGTAATCGACTTGAAAAACTACCGGGCGTAATTGGGCGGGGGTACGATCGTCGGGACGTTGCCAAGACATTGTAAAATTTCTCTAGAATCTCTCGGCAATTCTATCATTGTTTGGTTTGTAATTTTCTTACTAATTCTTGGAAAGGTTGCCAATCGTCATCGTTGGCGATCGATTCCCAAACGGATTCTATTATCGGTCTTAGCAAGCTCGTTCTCGGATTGTATTTTTCCAGTGTTTCACCTACATTCGCCTTAGTTTCCGAGGGTAAATCATTCAATACCCTATAATAAATCTCTCGCCATTGATGCCAATCACCGGAAGGCAATTGCACATTTTCTAAAATCAAATCTTTATCCTGCCACCAACCCTGATTGAAGCTTTCTGTTAAATACACAAAAAAATCATGATAGCCAATACCCGTTTCCTTTAATAGTTCAACGGTTTTATCTACTAACAGGTAAGAATCGGGGCTATCATAATTTTCTACGCCCAATCTCCCCAGCATGAATTGACAGTAATAGCGAGAATAATGCTCATCAAACTTATCTAACACACGATGTAAATGAAGGAAAGGAATCACCATCGCCAGCGGTGCTTGTAACATTTCCAGATTGTGACGGCAGATGTAGGGCTGATTACCGTAACTATAACGCTTACCGTAATCAAAATAAGCGGCGGTAAAATCCCGATCGTAATTGGGAATAAAAGCATAGGGGCCGTAATCGAAACTTTCCCCCGTGATCGACATATTATCCGTATTGAGAACCCCGTGACAGAAACCCGCTACCATCCATTGAGCGCATAATTTAGCCACCTTTTCCACCAAGGCAGAATAAAACTCGATATATCTATCTTCCCCCTCGCTAACTTCGGGATAATAGTAAGCGATGACGTGATCCAGTAACTTGGTAATTAAATCCGGGCGCTTGATATGAAATAAACGCTCGAAAGTACCGAAGCGAATATGAGAACAACTAAATCGGATCATAACCGATGAACGAGTAGGAGAAGGCTCATCACCTCGCCAGAGAGATTCCCCCGTTTCTATTAAACTCAGACAGCGAGAAGTGGTAACACCGAGAGAGTGCAAAGCTTCCGCGGCTAAAACTTCCCTGACACCTCCTTTGAGGGTTAATCTACCGTCAGCGGTGCGAGAATAGGGAGTGCGCCCCGAACCTTTCGTACCGAAATCGTAGAGATTACCATCGACACCCCGCACCTGCCCGTACAGAAACCCCCTACCATCCCCTAGAAAAGGATTGTATTCCCCGAATTGATAACCGTGATAGCGTAGGGCGAGAAGAGGGGTGATACTCTCGAACTTGCCGAAAGCTTCGATGAAATGCTCATCCGTGACCGATTCGGGGGATAAACCCAACCGGGGTAATAAATCATCGTTGCGAAAACGGAGGATATGAGCCGGGAAACTAGCGGCTTTCACCTCGTCGTAAAAATCATCACCTAAACTATAAACGGCGGCTTCGTAGTCGAAATTGAGAAAGGGATTGGGAAGGGTCATGGGGGAAGTTAAACTAAAAAAGAGCTGTACGAGGGATAACAACGATGCCAGATTCTATTATGTATCAAGAGGATTATTTTGTAGTCCTCGAAGCCCACCAACCGGAACAATTTTTGAATCACGAAGAATTATCGCTCAAACTTCAAGACGTGATTCAAAACCAACTCGAAACCCTCCCCTGCGAATTACAGGGTATTTCCGGTATCGATCGACAAGCGGTTTATTTAAAAGATAACTTCTGCCAGATCGAGTTAAAAGACGGTAATTACCTGCAATGGTACGTCACCAGACTGGAAAAATAACCCATCCTCCCATCTCTGGTTAAAATAAAACCATAAAAATCAAAAATATGGAAAAAGATGTACAATCAGCCCCCAGAAAAACCCACCCCCGAAATCAAAGATTTACCGGAGATAATGTTTCCCCCCAAGCCTAACCTCTATTCTCCCTTGAATACTGAACCCGCCCCGGAGAGCGTTAAAGTGGTAGAGAGATTGAGTGGTATACTCTCGCCTTATTTTATCGTGGTGGTGGGTTTGTTCCTGTACGATCGCAATTTCTTCCTCGGTTTCATCCTCATCATCGTCGGTATCCTCTCCATTCTCGGTATCAGGTGGGATAATATCAAATCTGCCATCACCGAAGTGAAAAAGTTTTTCGGTAGTTAAACTTTCCTTTAATTGTCCTGTCTGCCTATACAATGATCACTTCCCACGGTGACCGCTCATTCAATACTGGTATACTATAAAAAATATTACAGTAGCCTTATTACTTCTGAAAGTTTTTGGGCATACTAAACTTAAGTTAAGACAGCAACAAAAACTCCGCTATAAAACATACTATGCTACATTTACATTCCAGCGCTCATAAGCCTGTAGAATCCCAAAAACTAGGAGAAATCTTAGAAACGGCTTATTTAATCACCCCAACCCAATTAGAAGAAGCTTTGAGAGAGCAATCTGACAAACCCTATAAGAAATTAGGGGAGATCATAGCGGCTAAGGGATGGCTCAAACAAGAAACCGCCGACTTTTTCGCCGGGAAGTGGAAATCTTTGATCGAACAGACGCACAAACAGCCTCTAGGATATTATCTCCAACAAGCGGGCTTGCTAGATCAGAACCAGATCGAAACGATCGTATCAGAACAACAAGAACAGCGGATGTGGGTGAGATTGGGAACAATGGCAGTTTTGAAAGGTTGGTTAGCCCAAACGACGGTGGATTACTTCCTGGAAAACCTGTATCCCGAAGAAGCTGGACGCTCACCGTTTCTGAAAGCCCAAAACGAACGCTCAAAACAATTCTTGGAAGCGGTGTAAGCCTGAATAAATGACGATCGTAGGTCAGGAGTCGGGGAGCATCCCAATTATGCAAGGTATACCTGACCCGACCGTGATTAAAATCACGGTCTCATAGCAGAAGTCCTCTTAAGAGGACTTGGACTATGAGGCGGGGAATTGATTCCCCGCCGGTCGTTGCAAAAATGGGATGCT
>JADQBB010000002.1 GCA_016903695.1 Chlorogloea purpurea SAG 13.99 | reverse complement strand
ATCGGTTTTAACCGATTTTTCCTATGAGACCGAGATTTTAATCCCGGTCGGGTTTCGCTTTTACTAGCAGATTGACATTATGAGATTTTGGGTTTTCGCGCCCTACTGACAATGGTGCAAGATCTCAGTTTAAACCGACTTTAGTTTTTAGGCAGGGAATTGATTCCCTGCCGGGTTGAATGAGTAGTTTTTCGTTCACGGATCTAGTAAAAGATAAAGTCTACTAGTCACTAGTCACTAACTAGCCCACGGTAACTTCAGTCACATCGACTTCAGTCGCACCGTTAACACCTCTGGCGACGGAGATCATTTTAGTCAAGGTCGCCTGGTCGGAGACAGTACCTTTCAAAACCACTTTGCTGCCGGTTTGAGCTACCCAGAGTCTTTCCTCATCAGCTAGATCCGATTCGTTATCGAAAGCTAACACTACTCTCTTGGCTAAACCGCTGTCGTCATACTCCCCGTTCAAACCGACTCTCTCGGCGGGGATGCTGGAGTCGTTACTCTGACCCTGAACGACTTGAGTCGGGTTTGCGGGTTTTTCCAGACCGAAGATTCTTTTTAACCAACCCATTGTGATCTCTCCTGTTTGCACTATTGAGATATTACCAAATATTGGCGCTAACCGGCTAATTTTTCAGATTATTTTAGATTTAATCCCCTGAAGTAATCGGCATTACATATTGAAAATTATCAATATGTATAAACTCGATCTGTTACTAAAGATAGATTTATTTTCCTTGAAAATATTTAAGCTTGGCTAGAGCCAACAAGATCATCTTGTTCGAGAAAATCACCCACGATTTTTAAATAAGTACCTGCATCCTCCAGCATGGGGAAATGAGCGGTTTTAGTCATCTCTACGTACTCTATCCGGGGATTTAATGCCGCCGCCACCTTACCCATCCTGGCGGGGATGATAATATCTTTCTCACCGGAGATCAGAAGAGTGGGAACGGTAATAGATGCGAATTTTCCTGGCATTATTTCCACCGCTTTTTTACTAACGGAGGTGTAGATAGTCCCTAAAGCAGCTTCATAGTCAGCTAAGAGGAAATCTTCTAGAAATATGCGTCTTTCTGAGGCGGGAATCGGACGATGTAAAAACCGCGCCATGAATAATCTATCCGACCAAGGCACATTTAAAAACCAGCGATAACGAAATTGCACTACATATTTACCGAATTTGTGAAAAGCATTAAAAGCCCTCTCGTCGTATTCAAAAATACCGTTACAGGTGAGGATCGCTTTTTCTACTCTCTGGGGATACATGGAGAGAAAGATCGCCCCCACGGAAGCCCCCATAGAATGGGCGTGAAGGTAGATTTTTTCTAATTTTAGAGCGTCGAGGAAATGACACAGATCTTCGGCGTAATCTTCTAATTCATAGGATAATTGACCCGACGATGGGGGTAATTTGGAGCGCCCGAAACCCCGGAGATCGTATAATAAACAGTTAAATCGATCGCTTAAAACCAAAGCTGTACTCTGCCAATAACGGGCTGAACCACCCCAGCCGTGGATGAATACCATTACGGGTTTCGAGGAAGCGCCTTGAGGTTCACCTATCCATTCATAATAGTGGTCTACGCCCCGCACATTAATCCTATTTTCTTGAGCAGTTGTCATCTGAATTTTCTAGTATCTCTTTTCCTAGTTTAGAGTAAAAGAAGTCTACGGATTAAATAGCCCCTATGAAAGCTAACAGTGAAGAAATAGCCATAGCCACCTACGGACTCAGTAAACAGTTCGATCGTTATCTAGCTGTCAATACGGTGGAATTGCAGATAAATCGGGGTGAAGTGTACGGTTTGATCGGGCCCAACGGCGCAGGTAAAACCACCTTGATCAAAATGTTAGCCGCTGCCGAAGAACCAACCACCGGAGAAATTTATATTCACGGCGAAAAACTGTTGCGCGATGACAGCAATCTCCGCTTGAAGCAACGTCTCGGCTATCTTCCCGATGATTTTCCCCTCTACGATGATTTAACCGTGGCTGATTATCTCGATTACTTCGCCCGTCTCTACGGATTACACTCCTCCCGCAGGCGCAGACGCGTCGGTGAGGTGTTGGAGTTAGTACAATTAACGGGGAAACGGCATAGTCTCATCGCTACTCTCTCCCGCGGTATGAAACAACGTTTGAGCTTAGGCAGGACTATCATTCACGAACCGATCGTTCTCTTATTAGATGAACCCGTGTCGGGATTAGATCCGATCGCCCGTCAAAGTTTCCGTGAGATCGTCGGTGTATTACAATCCGCGGGCATGACCATACTCATTTCTTCCCACGTCCTCAGCGATTTAGCCCAGCTTTGTACTTCCGTCGGTATCATGGAATTGGGCTGTTTAGTAGAAAGCACCTCTTTAAAAGAGTTATATCAACGTTTATCCCGTCAATATCTCCTCATCACCACTCTGGGAAGTTTAAAAGATTTAGAAACGCGATTGCGCCAGTGTTCATTTGTAGAGGAATGGGAACCCTTACCCGACAATAACGGTTTTAAAGTACAGTTCTCCGGTACGGTCAACGATAGTAGTCAGTTATTGCGATCGCTGGTTATCGATGGTGTATCCGTAAGCGGATTTCATAGTGTGGAGGAAGACTTAGAAAGCATATTTCTTAATCTCGGACACAGACAAGCTTCTTAACTTATTTTTTAAGAGCTTCTCCATTGGGTATCAAGCACACCTGACACTTGCGGGATATTAGAGCCGCCACGGCATATGGCACGTATCCCTCCATTTTCTCTTGTTGGGCTAATCGGGCGGGGTTGTGGTAAATATCAGCGATCGCCCCACTGCCGACAACTACCGCGACTACGGCAAAAGCGTAATTACGGCAGATACAGAAGGATTTGCCCACGAGCTTTTTCGGTTTGATTCCCCCCGTCCCATCATCGGGGGAGTGCCCTTCAGAATAGGAATTGAATGGTGTATTCAAATTTAACTCTCACCTATTAGTAATCTTAACAACAAATTCATTATAATACGAAGATTCTTTAGTTCAAGGCAAATTTAATATTTACCTGTAATTAATATGGGGACTTTATAGATTTTATTTTATATAGTCTATATACATAAGACTATATTTTATAAGGTTTTTCATGAGCATCAATCAAAATAAATTAATACAGTAAATAGACTCACGATTTAATAAATTTTTTCGGTAATTTACACTACAATTGTTTAATAAATAAGAAAAATATATAAGCAGGTAAGAAAAAAATAAAAATTAATTAATAAGCACCTTTCCCGAAAAGAACAATCCGCGCCGTTTCCACGAGAATATCCAGATCCATATTTAAAGACCAATTATCGATATAGTATAAATCCAAACGGGCAGCGTCATCAAAATCCGCTATATCCGAGCGTCCCGACACCTGCCAGAGTCCGGTAATACCTGGCAGAACGGTATGACGCATATGATGCCAAGGATCGAACTTATCCACATCTCTCAAAGGCAGGGGGCGGGGGCCCACCAAGCTCATTTCTCCCAGCAAAACGTTAAACAATTGGGGCAACTCATCTATACTGGTTTTTCGGAGAAAGTGACCGCAGTTAATAATTCGGGGGTCGTGTTTCAGCTTGAATAAAACCCCGTCTTTATTATCATTTTGGGATTCTAATGCGGCTTGCAATTGCGGGGCGTTAACCACCATGGTGCGAAACTTCCACATCTGGAAAACTTTACCCTGTAAACCGATCCTTTCCTGACGGAAAAATATGGGGCCAGGAGAAGAAATTTTAATAATTATAGCCACGATTGCGAATAAGGGCGCAAGAAGGATCAAGCCAAAAAAAGCCCCGCAAAAATCTATTAAACGCTTGATCTGATAATCCCAACCGATGAATAGGGGAGGTTGGAGGCGGATGGTGGGCAAACCCGCCACTACTTCCGGGATGCCTCGGCGGTAAAGAATTTCGCGGCTAGATGGCAGTAATCGCAGCGGGATACCCGATCTCCTCAGATGCCAATACAGGCCCGATGCTAAATTAGTATTGGGAATATCTTCGGCTAATACTTCCGTCGCCCCTGAATCTAGAATCGCTTGGAAAGTGGGGGCACTATTGGCGGTAGCGGACAGGGCCGCCCCTACTACCTGATAATGATGACGCTGTTCTAAAACTTGAGCCAACTTGGATACTTTAGAACCGGAAGCGATCAGAAAAACTTTAATTTTTCTTTTGGAAGACCGTATCTGCCCGATGATCAAACTGGCGAATAACCGGAAGATCACCACTAAGATAACAGTAGCAAACCAACTGGTGAAAAATAGCGATCGGGGCGGGTCTAGTTTCGGGTCATAAAAATACCCCAAGACCAAAAACCCTAAATGGACAAAACTGATGATCTCCGCCGATTTGAGATAATTCTGACTTTGTTTGGAGAGACTATATAAACCGTTATAAGCGAAAACCACGATAGTAATCGCCACAAAAACCCAGAATAAACTGGGTAAACCGAACCATTGCCACCAAACCAACTGCGCTGGAATCGGTGAATAAAATTGATTTAAATAACAAGCCGCGAGCCAGCCGCAAACGAGGGCGGAAATATCGCTACAGAGGAGAATTGCCAAACGAAACCACTGACGACCGGAATAGCCCACTCCCCGGAAACCTTGGGGGGCGCGAATATCAGATAACCATTGAGGCAGATGCTTCATCGAATCTTCGTAGGGAAAGCGGCTATTCTGCATGGGGAGAGGGGTAGCTAAATGGAGGTGTTCCTATTACTCAGGATTCCCCGGATTTAGTTAAACACTGCAGGAGTATTTAAAAGTTAGCATGATCTTCGATCGCCGTTTTCAGTTTGTTGATCGCATCATCTACCTTTAGCGTACCCAACTCTCCGGAGGCGCGAGTTCGGATACTGAGGCCGCCCGATTCCATTTCCACTGCGCCGACGACGGCCATCACCGGTATTTTTTGCGTTTCGGCGTTGCGGATCATTTTCCCTAATCTCTCACCGGAAGTATCGGCCTCGGCCCGGATACCCGCGGCTAACATTTGTAGCGCCACGGTTTTCGCGTAATCTAACTGGGCATCGCTTACCGGCAGAATCCGCACCTGTTGCGGAGCCAACCAGAGGGGGAAATCACCGGCGTATTCTTCGATCAATATACCGATCAAACGTTCTAAAGAACCGAAAGGAGCGCGGTGGATCATCACCGGACGTTTTCTCGAACCGTCTTCGGCTACATATTCTAGATCGAAACGCTCCGGTAGATTATAATCCACCTGTACGGTTCCTAATTGCCACTCTCTCTCCAAGGCATCCTGGAAGATGAAATCTAGTTTCGGCCCGTAGAAAGCCGCTTCCCCCGGCGCTTCAAAGTAATCCATCCCCAAAGTTTGTACTGCTTTCCTGATAGCGTTCTGGGCTTTTTCCCAAGCTTCATCGGAACCTATGTATTTATCAGATTCGGGGTCGCGGAAACTCAGACGCGCTTTAAAGTTCTTCAATTGTAAACTCTTGAACACGCTCAGGATTAAATCCACCACGCTTAAAAATTCACTGTCTAATTGTTCCGGGGTGACGAAAAGATGGGAATCATCGACGGTAAAGCCCCTGACTCTGGTTAAGCCTCCTAACTCGCCCGATTGTTCGTAACGGTACACCGTGCCGAATTCTGCCAGTCGCATCGGTAGTTCTCGATAAGAGCGTAAATCGCTTTTATAAATCTGGATGTGGAAGGGGCAATTCATCGGTTTTAGCACGAAGCCCATTTCTTTCTGGGCTAGTTCTGAATTTTCCGCCATCATCGGGAACATATCTTCTTTGTATTTCTGCCAGTGTCCCGAAGTTTTAAAGAGATCCACCCTGGCGATATGGGGAGTTACTACCGATAAGTAACCGCGTTTTACCTGTTCCCGCTTGAGGAAGTCTTCAAGAGTGCTGCGGATGATCGTACCTTTCGGTGTCCACATGGGTAATCCCGGCCCCACGGAGTCGGAGAAGACGAATAAACCTAATTCTTTGCCCAGTTTACGATGATCGCGTCTGAGGGCTTCTTCTTTTCTCCGTTTGTATTCGCTCAACTGTTCCTGGGTTTCCCACGCGGTGCCGTAAATCCTCTGTAATTGCGCTTTGGTTTCGTCTCCCCGCCAATAGGCCCCGGCCACCGATTCTAAATCTATGGCGGCGGCGTTGATCTCACTCGTATTTTCTACGTGAGGCCCGGCGCATAAATCCCACCATTGTTCCCCTAGATGATACAGGGTGATCGGTTCTTTGAGGCCTTCTAAAATTTCTAATTTGTAGGGTTCGTTCACCTTCTGGATACGTTCTCTCGCTTCTTCCCTACTCACTTCTTCCCTGATGACAGGTAGTTTCCTGTTGATGATCTTGATCATCTCTTTCTTGATCGCTTTCAGGTCTTTTTCCGTGAAGGGTTCGGGCACGTCGAAATCATAGTAGAAGCCTGTTTCCGTGCTAGGGCCGATCGTTACCTGGGCTTTGGGATACAATTTTTGTACCGCCATCGCCATGACGTGTGAGGCGGTATGGCGAATTTTTTTCAGGGATTCCGATTCGCTGGTACGGGGGAGTTTGATAGGCTCTGCTGGATTATTCATTGCGTTGTTTTTCTACGATCGCTTATCTACTATCTTAATCGACCCGTTGACTTTCTTCGCCCCGCTCCCTCTCCACAGTAAATTTAACTCTCAATATAGAGGGATGATCGTTTTCATTTTTAGTATTAATTTATACATTCAGTCATTAAAAAGTAGTTATGAATACCACACAGTCTCAAGTATTAAAGTCCGATGATCGTATCGTACCAACTTTGCTCGATTACTTGGAAAGGGAAGAGGTAGTCTTACTACCGATGGATACGGTTTATGGTTTGGTGGTACACGGGCAGAAACCTCGCGCACTTGCCAAATTAAGGGCTTTAAAAAATTTCGGTCAAGACCAACCTTTAGGGATATTAACGCGGAGCGAAAAAGCCGAGGAAGTAGCTATTCTCAATGAGGCGGCCAAACGAATGATCTCTCACTTTCCTTACCCCGTAACCATGATCGTTAAAGCCGCTCCCGTTTTAAGTCCAGAGATCACTCAAGGTTTCGCTAATATTTTCCTATCTTGTCCCGATCGCTTTATTTACGATTTAGTCGGGGCGGTTCCTTTCCCTCTCGTTTGCGCCACGGCTAAAGCCGGAGGTGAGCCGGTCACTAATTTTGAGGCGGCGTTTCGTTATTTCGGTCATACTATTCCCCTGATCGTCGATGGCGGGCGCAGTTATTACGGACGGCGAGGCACGTTGATCGATTTCACTCTGGAAAATCCGACCATCATGAATTTCGGCCCCGTTTCCGTAGACGATCTCAGACTCATATTACCGGAAATAATTTTACCCTCCCATCTAATGAAGTAATAAAATCATTTATGGAGACTTGGACTCGGAAATCTCAAAATAATTTCCCGATTCCAGGTTTCCTACTCTCGATCGTGACCTGTGAGGCGGTATGGCCAATTATTTTAGGGATTCGGATTCACTCTTACTCGGTAGTTCGAGTCAAAAAACCTCCAGGGCAGAGGAGGCTTTTTGATGAAATCCTCTTGGAAAGGTTCTTATAAATCTCCGCCCCGAAAAGCGAGTAGAAAGATGATAAAGGGGCCTGCTAACATGATTAAGGCAACAAACGTGAGTTGGAAAATCGGCTCTAGATTTAATGATGTTAGTGGTGCAAGAAAGTCCATGATTTCTCCTGATGCTATTTAGTTACGGAATGGCTCAACGTCAAAAACCAATGTCTATAATACATGGGATGTCTGTCTTATTTTTAAGTTAAGACACAAAAATTCATGAAGTTTTGTTACAGTAAAGGAGAAAGGCGATCGTGGCACAATGGCGATGTATAAAAGGATGTGGGGCCTGCTGTCATCTCGATCCAAGCGATCGACCGGATTTAGAAGATTATCTCACACCGGCGGAATTACAGCAGTATCTAACCATGATCGGTGATGATGGTTGGTGTCGCCATTATGACGGGGAGGCCCGCGAATGTACGATTTATGAAACCCGTCCCCGTTTCTGCCGGGTACAACCGGACACATTCCTGGAGATGTACGGCATCGAGACCGAGGGATTCAACGATTTCGCTATAGACTGCTGTCATCAACAAATATCGGGTGTTTATGGCAGGAAAAGTGAAGAAATACAACGTTACCGTCAGGAAGTAGGTTAAGGAATGGCTAAAAAAATAAAATACCCCCATCTATTAGGTTCTAAATGGACGGCGAGACAAACAACATGGGGCTGGCGGCACTTTCAAGTGATCAACCGCAGGAACGAGGGAAAATGGGTATTCGCTGAATTAATGGCTTCCTGTGATAACTCGGTGAGATTCTGGGTCAATGCAGCACAACTAAAAGACTACGAGTTATGGGAAGCCGGGTGGAAAACTCACAGCCAGATGCAAACTATCAATAGGGAAGATGAAGAATTAATAATTATCTAAAAGACTTCGTAATAAATTTTTATAAAACCTCATAACCTCTCGTGTCATTCTAGAAATAAACACGAACGAATGGAAAATGAGCCGATGAATCAACCGAAACAGCCAACCGTAATTGTTACAGGCACGTCATCAGGAGTAGGATTATATGGTGCGAAAGCCCTAGTCAATCGAGGGGCTTACGTGATCATGGCCTGCCGTAATATCGCTAAAACCGAAGCCGCCGCCGATGAATTGGGAATCCCCAAAGATGGCTATAAAATTCTCCCTATCGATCTCGCTTCTTTAGAAAGCGTGCGGGGATTCGTGAAAGACTTTCGCTCTACAGGAAGGGAATTAGCGAGTCTGGTATGTAACGCGGCGATTTATATGCCTTTGCTCAAACAACCTTTATGGAGTCCCGAAGGGTACGAATTGAGCATGGCCACTAACCATCTAGGTCACTTCCTGCTATGTAATTTACTCCTAGAGGATTTTAAAAGTTCGGGTTATCCAGACCGTCGCCTCGTCATTCTCGGTACAGTTACCCACAACCCCGACGAATTGGGTGGTAAAATTCCCCCGCAACCGGACTTAGGCAACTTAGAAGGTTTCGCCAAAGGCTTTAAAAATCCGATTTCTATGGCGGACGGCAAAAAATTCGAGCCGGTGAAGGCTTATAAAGATAGTAAAGTGTGTAACATCTTAACGATGCGGGAATTACACCGCCGCTATCACGATTCCACCGGTATCACCTTCACTTCCCTCTATCCCGGTTGTGTGGCCGAGACTCCCCTATTCCGCAATCACTACCCCCTATTTCAGAAACTCTTCCCCCTCTTCCAGAAACACATCACCGGGGGTTATGTATCCCAAGAATTAGCCGGGGAAAGAGTCGCGGATGTAGTATTAGACCCGGAATATAAACAATCCGGTGCTTACTGGAGTTGGGGCAACCGTCAGAAAAAAGAGGGTAAATCCTTCGTCCAGAAAGTCTCACCCCAAGCCCGCGATGATGCTAGGGCAGAAAAAATGTGGGATTTGAGCGCTCAATTAGTGGGTATATGAAGCATCCCATTTGTGCGATAACCGGCAGGGAATTAATTCCCTGCCTCAACGAATCAAGTCGTTTTCAACTGAAATCTTGCACCAGTGTCAATAAGGCGCTAAAACCGAAATATCCGACCCGGCGGGGAATCAAATTCCCCGCCTCATAGCTCAATTCGGTTGAAACCGAATCCTGCTACTACACCGTAGTTATTACGATGCCGAAGGCACGCTGTGCGCTCGGCTCTTGCGGGCTTTATTCCTTACGGTCTAAAATTTAGTCGGTTTTCAACCGACTTTCGCTATGAGACCGTGATTTCAATCACGGTCGGGTTTATTGACTGGTGCAAGATCTTAGTTGAAAACGACTTCTGCTGTTAGACAGTGATTAAAATCACTGTCGGGTAAACGATAAGAATTGCATAATCAGGATGCTCCCCCGGGCTGTTTTCTCCTCACTCACTCCTCGACCCTAGGTTCTCAGTTATGGTAGACTACAAGCGCAAAGTTTTTGACAGTTTGCCATGAAAGTCACGCCTACAGAGATACCCGATGTGATGGTCATCGAGCCACAGGTATTCGGGGACGATCGAGGTTTTTTTTTAGAAAGTTTCAACAAAAGTGCTTTCGAGGAGAAAACCGGAGTTATCCGGGATTTCGTCCAAGATAATCACTCTCGCTCCGCCCGTAACGTTTTAAGAGGCTTACATTATCAAATTCAAAAACCCCAGGGTAAGTTAGTGCGGGTGGTAGTGGGTACGGTGTTCGATGTGGCCGTGGATATTCGCAAATCTTCCCCTACTTTCGGTCAGTGGGCCGGTTGTATCCTCAGCGCCGAGAATAAACGTTTATTCTGGGTTCCCGAAGGTTTCGCTCATGGCTTCGTGGTGTTATCGGAGTATGCAGATTTTCTTTATAAAACCACTAACTATTACGCACCGGAATACGATCGAGCGATTCTCTGGAATGACCCGGATATAGGGATAGATTGGGGAATTACGGGCGAACCGATTTTATCAGCGAAAGATCGATCGGCTAAACTACTCAAAGATGCCGATATATTTGAATCACTATAAATTATCATGACCCAATCCATATTGCTGATCGGTGCTAACGGGCAGGTAGGACGAGAATTGCAACCCTTGTTGACTTCTCTGGGCAATCTAACTTCCATAAGTCGTGAAGAGTTAGACCTAACTCAAAGCCAAAAAATTAGAGAATTAATCAGGGAAATTAAACCTCACTATATTATCAACGCCGCCGCTTATACCGCCGTGGATAAAGCGGAAACCGAATCTGATTTAGCTTTTGCCATTAATGCAACAGCACCAGGTATATTAGCAGAAGAAGCCAAAAACTTAGACGCAACTTTGATTCATATTTCTACTGATTATGTTTTCGATGGTACGAAAAATACTCCCTATTTAGAAACCGATCACACAAATCCGATCGGCGTTTACGGTAAATCTAAATTAGCAGGAGAACAATCAATATTAGAAACGGATGCTAATGCCATTATTCTCAGAACAGCTTGGGTTTATGGTGTTCACGGAAAAGTAAATTTCGTCAAAACCATGTTAAGGCTAGGTAAAGAAAGGGAACAATTAAAAGTTGTAGTCGATCAGGTAGGTAGTCCCACTTGGGCGGCGGATATTGCCACGGCAATAACTTCTTTACTCCATAGTCCGGGGGGAATTTATCACTTTACTAATAGCGGTGTGGCTAGTTGGTTCGATTTTGCCAAAGCGATTTTCGCAGAAGCGAAACTATTAGGTTATCCTTTAGCAATACGGGAAGTTATTCCTATTATTACTGCTGAATATCCCACCCCGGCAAGTCGTCCCGCCTACTCGGTTTTATCCGATAAGAAAATTACTCCTCAACTGGGTTATACTCCCTCCTATTGGCGAGACTCTCTTAACCTTATGCTGAAACAATCATTGAGCTAAATATATGAAAGCATTAATTTTATCGGGTGGAAAAGGTACTCGTCTGCGTCCCCTAACTTATACGGGAGCTAAGCAATTAGTACCTGTTGCTAATAAACCGATTTTATGGTATGGGATAGAAGCGATCGTGGCTGCGGGCATCACGGAAATCGGCATTATTATCAGCCCGGAAACAGGAGAAGAAATTAAAATTAAAACCGGCGACGGCGAACAGTTCGGCGCTAACATCACCTATATTTTACAAGAACAACCATTGGGATTAGCCCACGCCGTCAAAACCGCTCAACCCTTCTTAGCCCATTCTCCTTTTGTCATGTACTTGGGAGATAACTTGATTGAAGATGATCTAAATCCTTTCTTAGACTCGTTTAAAAGTCAGAATCTAAATGCGTTGATTCTATTAAGAAAAGTATCCAATCCCAGTGCTTTCGGAGTGGCTAAGGTAGACGAGAAAGGCAAAGTCTTACAGTTAATTGAAAAACCGAAAGACCCGCCCTCCAATTTAGCTTTAGTGGGAATTTATTTCTTCTCACCCGCCATACACGCGGCTATAGCCGCGATCAAACCCTCGGCCCGGGGAGAATTAGAAATCACCGATGCCATTCAAGAATTAATTCACCAGCAAAAAACTGTAGAAGCCCTACAGTTAATAGGTTGGTGGTTGGATACGGGGAAAAAAGATGACTTGTTAGAAGCTAATCGGATCATCCTCGATACCTGTCTGACGATCGGTATTCATGGAGATGTAGACTCTCAAAGCGCGGCTATCGGACGGGTACAGATAGGCAAGGGTACGAAAATTATTAATAGCACTATTCGGGGGCCTGTAATTATCGGTGAAAATTGTCACATCGAAAATTGTTTTATCGGGCCCTATAGTAGTATCGCCGATCGAGCTACTCTTATCGATGCCGACATCGAACATAGCGTCATACTCCAATCCGCTAAAGTTATCGGTATTCAGCAGCGTATCGTTGATAGCGTCGTGGGTCAGAGAGCGAGATTAGAATTAGCCCCCCAGCGTCCGAAAGCCCTGAGATTCATGATCGGTGACGATTCACATATAGAACTGGTTTAAAAACCAGACGCTTAAATATAATAGACAAAATTCACTGGGGGAAATTCATGAGAAGAATAATAATTACAGGTGGTGCGGGTTTTATCGGCTCTAATCTCGTCCATCATTGGTGTGAAACCTATCCCGATGATTATGTGGTCGTTCTCGATGCTTTAACTTATGCCGGTAATCTTAATAATTTAAGTTCTTTGAAAGACAGAGACAATTTTCTCTTCGTCAAAGGGGATATATGTGATAGAGAGTCGATCGATCATTTACTACAATCTCATCAAATCGATACAGTAGCCCATCTAGCCGCCGAATCCCATGTGGATCGATCGATCCTCGGCCCTGGCGCTTTCGTACAAACCAACGTGGTGGGCACTTTCACCCTACTAGAAAGCTTCCGCAACTATTGGTTAAGTAAGGATAAACCGGATCATTACCGTTTCCTCCACGTATCCACAGATGAAGTATACGGCAGTTTAGAACCGGAAGACTCCGCCTTTACCGAAACCACTCCCTACGCCCCCAATAGTCCCTACTCCGCCTCTAAAGCCGGTAGCGATCATCTCGCCCGCGCCTACTATCATACCTACGGTATGCCCACTATCATTACAAATTGCTCCAATAACTACGGCCCCTATCACTTCCCCGAAAAATTAATCCCCCTGATGTGTATTAATATTCTCTTGGGCAAACCTTTACCCGTATACGGTGACGGTTTGAACGTGCGGGATTGGTTGTATGTAGAAGACCATTGCCGCGCTCTCGATACGGTAATCCAAAAAGGTCTACCGGGGGAAACCTATAATATCGGCGGCAATAACGAGGTGAAGAATATCGACTTGGTGGGGATGTTGTGCGAGTTGATGGATGAATTGGCCCCTGATTTACCCGTGAAACCCGCAAAACAGTTGATCACTTTCGTCAAAGATAGACCTGGACACGATCGACGTTACGCGATCGACGCTAGCAAAATCCGCAACCAGTTAGGCTGGCAACCTCAAGAAACAGTCAGGGAGGGTTTGAGAAAAACTATCCTCTGGTATCTCCATAATCAAAATTGGTGGCAACCCCTCCTATCTCCCGACTATCAAAAATATTACTCTCAAGTTTACGGATAAGTGGGGAATCGGGAGCCTAGAAAACTGGTCTCGATTCTCACTCTCAGGCCTTCTCCGCTTCCGGGGCGGGCAACGGCAAATAATCTAATAAACTGCGAGAGTAGCAATTAATAGAAGCATTGACGAAACCCTTGAATAGGGGATGGGCCGCGTTAGGGCGGGAAGAAAACTCCGGGTGAAACTGGGTAGCGATGAAGAAAGGATGACCCGTTAACTCGATAATTTCCACCAAGCGCCCATCGGGAGAAGTGCCGCTCACTACATAACCCGTCTCTAAAAAGCGATTGCGATAGGCGTTATTGAACTCGTAACGGTGACGGTGACGCTCATAGGCTACCTCTTGCCCGTAGAGGGAATAGGTGAGGGTGTTAGGAGTCAGACGGCAGGCGTATAAGCCCAGACGCATCGTGCCGCCTAAATCTATCACGTCCTGTTGTTCCGGGAGAAGGTTAATTACCGGGTTCGGGGTTTGGGGTTCAAACTCGGCACTGTGGGCGCTATCCAAACAAGCTACATTGCGCGCCCATTCTATCACCGAACACTGCATCCCCAAGCACAAGCCCAAGAAAGGAATTTGGTGAAGTCTAGCATATTCGATCGCTTTCACCTTCCCGTCCACACCCCGGATACCGAAGCCGCCAGGTACGATAATGCCGCTGATGCCCTTCAACTGACTTTCAGCGCCGTATAATTCCACATCTTCCGCGCTTATCCAGCGCAGTTGGACATCGCTACCGTATTCGATCGCCGCGTGTTTCACCGCTTCCACTACCGATAGATAAGCATCCCCTAGCTGAACGTATTTACCGACGATCGCCACTTCTATCTGCTTGCTGAGAGTTTGCATTTTTCTAACTAAACTCTTCCATTGTTCTAGATCCGGTTGACGCTGGGGTAACTTCAGTAGGTCTAGAGTTTGTTGGGCTAATCCTTCTTCTTCTAGGTTCAAAGGTACTTCATAAATACTGCTGGCATCTTGGGCGGTGATCACCGACTCTACCGGCACGTCACAGAAAGCCGAAAGTTTATCTTTAAGACCGGGTTGTAAAGGTCGATCGCACCTACACACTAACACGTCCGGTTGAATACCGATCGATCGTAACTCTTTCACCGAGTGCTGGGTGGGCTTGGTTTTCATTTCTTTCGCCGCCGGAATCCAGGGAATGAGGGTGACGTGCATATACACCACGTTATTGCGCCCCACTTCCTTACGGAATTGACGTATCGCCTCTAAAAACGGTAAAGATTCTATATCCCCCACCGTACCGCCGATTTCTGTAATTACCACATCGGGATTGGTATCTTGGGCGACGCGCAGAACTCTTTCTTTAATTTCATTGGTAATATGGGGGATAACCTGTACTGTACCGCCCTGATAAGTACCTCGCCGCTCTTTATTAATTACTGACTGATAGATCGATCCGGTAGTAACGCTATTGAGGCGAGACATAGAGGTATCGGTAAACCGCTCGTAATGTCCTAGATCTAAATCCGTCTCTGCCCCGTCTTCAGTGACGAAAACTTCCCCGTGTTGAAAAGGACTCATGGTTCCGGGGTCAACGTTAATATAGGGATCTAACTTGAGAATCGATACTGAATAATCTCTAGACTTTAATAAACGTCCCAGACTAGCGGCAACTATTCCTTTTCCGATACTGGAGACAACTCCACCAGTCACGAAGACAAATTTACTCATAAAAAATTTTAGCACTACACGAACAATATCCCCTAGAACGCCGATAGTAGGGTTCCACGGGATATTTCGATTATAGCTAGGTTATGGTTTTAAACTAAATTATGTTAGTAACTAGCCACTAGGTACTAAAAGATAAACTATAGCCGGTATTGCCGTTGGTTTGAGTGAGGGCGACGCGCACGAAGTAATTTCCAGGCACTAGATTTGGCTCGATCGCCAAGGTTGTGCTATTGGTACGACTTATGACGCTGGTTAAGAGGTCTAACGGATCTATTTGACCGTTATTATCCCTATCTTGGATTAATTGCAAGTTAACTCGATCGGCCCCCAATCCGGTGAGCCCCGTTAGATTTAATTTGACTTTACTTGAACTCGCCACATTGAAACTATATATATCCGACGAGTCCGTTGATCCGACGAATTGTGTTACGGTTTGGATATTATTACTTACAGTGCCGATATTGTAAGCCGTCCCTAAAGTATCTCCCACGTTAAAGTTAGGAACTAAATTGAAGTTATCGGCGGAGAGACTGAAATTATAGGAACTATTGAAACCTGTGCCGCCCGTCAATAATACATAATAGGTTCCCGCTCCCAAAGTGCGATTGAAAACTATCTGGGAGGGATTGTTCGGTAGGCCGAAGGGGCCGATCGATTCTCCCGTGGTCAGTCCGCTATCGTACACCCCGTTGCCATTAGCATCATAAATTAATTGGGCGTTCAAGTTACCCGTGTAACCGTTGATCGTGAAGTTCACCGTTTGGGTGAAAGGCACGATCAGCTTATACATATCTTTGTTATTTTGAGCGTTAAGGCTCGCCGTTAGAGTGCCGGGCCGCTGACTACTAACCACGCCCACATTAGAGGAAGTGGCGATCGTGTCCCCCGTGGTAGTAAATTGGGGGAATGGAGAGATTCCAGGATTACGGAATGGTTCCATGTAACCGATTCGTTCAAAGTGTTGTTGTGCCGTGCGCTTATCGAATCCTGCCGCTTGTAAATCGGGACTGGTGGCTAAATAAGCTGTAGCGTTAAAAATGTCAGAAGCTGTTCTGTTTTCCTCATTTCTCAGCCCGTATATTTGAAAGTGTTGTAATAGTTGTTGGGGACTGGTTACACCGTTCGGCGCTAAATCCGGGTTACTAGCCCGATAAAAATTCGTGTCGTAGGAAAGAGAGAAGCGACGGTTCTCATTTATACCAAAGGTGGTCAAGTGGTCGAATAATCCCCTGAAAGTGGGTATATTTACTCTTAGATCTTGATTCGCCGCTTGGTAAAAGGATAAATCCGCGAAGGAAGAAAAACGACGTTGTTCATTAATACCCAACAGTTGTAAGTGTTGGAATCCCGCGCTTAGATTCGGGCCGTAGGCGCTTCGTAAATCCTGGTTAGCGTCGAAATAAAAACCCATGTCCACCACCGGCGAAAATACCCTGCTCTCGTTCAATCCGTTTATTTCCAAGTGAGTCAAGAGTTGCTTATTATTAAAAGCGGCCAAGTCAGAATAGCGGGTTTTATAGTAGTTAAGATCCACGAATTGAGAAAAATTTCGCCCTTCGGTCAAACCCGAAGCATTAAAGTGATTGAAATAAAATTCGTTACGTAGATCGGTAGTGGGCAGCTGTAATTTGTTGATGGCATAATCAACTAGATCGGGGTTCGAGGCGGTGTAGGTACCAATACTGAAAAACGGCGAAAACGCTCTGCCATTTCCAACGCCATAATTAGATAAGTGGTCGTAGAGCGCGCGGTTAGTGTTAAGACTGGGATTGTTGGCTAAATCTTGGTTACTGGCACGATAAAAATTTAAATCCGCTGTCGGTGAAAACTTGCGGAAACTTTCTTCTATCCCGTATTGGAAAAAATGAGCCGTTAATTGCTGATCGGTTACTAACCCATTGGCTACCAGGTCAGGGTTAGCTTGACGGTAAAAATTAACATCGAATAAGTTTACGCTCATAATTAATTCTGGTAAAAAATTGTTTTAGGTTGATATTAGCCAATAATTAAGTTCAGTTGATAGGCGGTATTAACGTTAGGTTTAACCGCTGATACTAAGACGAAATAGTTAGTATTGCCAATGGGGAAATCACTTATGGAGATCACGCCAGCGCTAGTAGATAACTGGGGGGGAAAGAAAATATCCGGTGTGTCGATTATACCGTTAGCGTTCACATCTTTAATCATGGTTAACCGTAATTCGTCTTTCCCGGCTGTATAGTTGAAGACGTTCACCTGCAAGTTCGGATTACTGGTACTGAAGTAATAATAATCATCACGATCGCTGCTACCGATAAAATCTTTGATGGGTAGACTGGTGTTCAGGTTGCCTAGGGTGAAAGCCCTGTTCGCGGTAACAGCTGAAGTATTGGCCGGATCGATCGATAAGGAAATTCCCGCCTCCGCCTTAGCGTTGAAGTTAAGGCGATAATTATTCACTCCATTAATACCATTAGTAACGCGGGCGAAATAAGTTCCAGCCCCGACCACTAGATTAATCCCTCTGTTAGCTGCTGTGATGGTACTCGTTTGCATGACTTCTCCCGCGTCCACCTGACCATTATTATTAGCGTCGAATATCAAATCTAAAGTCAAAGCCCCTGTCAGAGAAGTTACTTGAACGTTCAAGTTAGTTACCGCCCCCGTATTGAATCGATAGTAATTTTGCCCGTTATTACTAGCTAACTGTCGCTGGGCTAAACTACCACTTCTGTCACTACTCAAAAAGCCTAAATTCCCGGCTGTGCCCAAGCTACCGCCTGGCCTCGCCGCAGCAGGGAAGGGTAAATTAGAAGCGCGCCGAATTTCTTTAAACCCGTAAACTTCATAATGGTTTAAAGCTAATCGATTAGTGTTAATCCCCACCGTTTCCAAATCCATGTTATTAGTACGGTAAAAATTCAGGTTGAATATATCCGAAGAATTTCCCGGCCTCCCTTCATCAATGCCGTGAATAGCGAAATGATCCAGTAAACCCGGCCCTCCCAGCCCCGCTAGATCCGTGTTATTGGCCCTGTATATTGTCGGGTCGAAAGAATTGGAAATCCGTCTCTCTTCCTTTAAACCATTTATTTCTAAATGATTTAACAGATTATAGTTCGACAGATTAGCGGCTAATAAATCAGCATTAGACTGACGATAAATATTAATATCAATAAATGGTGATAGCCTTCTACCTTGAAATAATCCTGCCGTCTGAAGATTTCGATAAGTTTCTAGATTGATATTACCAAATAAATCGGTATTAACGAGGCCCGCCGCTAAATCGGGATTGGCGTATCGATAAAAATCAATATCGCTGAATGGGGACGGTCTCCGGTTCTCGAAAACACCAGAATCTTGAAAATGGTTAAATAGTTGCCGTGGTGTTACTAAACCGGCTATCCCTAAATCTTTATAGGTGGCACTGTAAAAATTCAAATTTAAAAATTGTGATATGGGCCGTCCCGGATCATCTAAACCGAAACTGCGTAAATGGTCAAAAAGCTCGGTTTGAGTGAAATTGAGCGGGGCTAAGTTCGGGTTAGCTTGCCGGTAAAATCCCAAGTCGAAAAATGGCGAGAATCTGCGCCCTTCATTAAGAGCAGAAGCTTGTAAATGGTCGAATAATTGCTCATTATTGAAAGCCGCGAGATCTTGATTGGCTTGTTTATAAAAATTTATATCCGTATACCTGGAAAATCTTCTTCCTTGTTTGAGACCTTCATTATCTAAATGAAAGTATAAGGCTCGATTGGTATTGACACCGTTAGCGGGGAGATCGGGATTACTGGCCCGGTAATAATCAAGATCGACGAAGCGGGAGAAAGTGCGGTTATCGTCCAGACCGTAAGTAAAAAAATGATCTGTTAATTGTTGGTCGGTGATTATTCCTTTTGTTGCTAAGTCAGGATTAGTCTGGCGATAATAGTTAACATCAAATAAATTAGCTGTCATTTTTTAAATTTGGTAATAATTAATAAATTTATAAAAAATTTACCAGTGCATTCAGCTATGGATGCTGAAAATTAATTGCTATAACTGGGGAAAAGATCCCGGGGGAAATCTTCAGCAGATAAACAAGTATTGAGAGCGTTTTCTAAAGTGGCATCTTTACTTTCGCGACTTACGGCGATGACGCACTCGGAATGTCTACCTGGTAAAAGACTTCTGCGACAAGAATCGAGAGTGAGGCCGTAGAGACTTTTCGCATCAGGTGCGGGTTTTTCTTCTTGTTTCCTGGCTTGGGAACCGGCCGGGATCACCCTGGCTATATCTATGACACAATTGGCTAAATCCACGGGGCGACGAACCTGATAGCAGGCGCGGAGAATATCATCGCCTTGTAGGGGAGTTTTGTTTTTAATTCTAGTTACACAAAAAGATAATTCTTTCGGTATGAGAGCATCGGAACAGGCGGTGCCGGCCGCCCCTGGCGATACTCCCGTCGAGGTTATTTCCCGAATACAAATATCGAATTGATTGGTTCTTTGAGCTGAGGCAACTAGAGGCGAAGTTAGATCCGATAAGCCCGCGGTCACGATCGCAGTTACACCAATCACACCCGCTTTCCACAGAATTTTCCTCATCACTATCCTCACCCTACGAAATTAAATTTAGAAAACATCAAGATTGTAGCAAATCCGCTTCAAAAAAGAAGGAAAAAGTTTTTTCCTTCTTCTCGTAACTTAATATTCAGGCACGTTGGCATCTACTTCCCGACTCCAAGCCGTAATCCCACCTTTAACATTAGTACCTTCGATCCCGGCCTCTTTAAGGATCGCCAAGGCTTTAGCCGATCGACCACCCATCTTACAATGGGCGATGAGACGATGCCCCGCGGCTAAATCTTTGACTTTAGAGATGGCGCTACCGTCTTCAATATCTGGCAGGGGGATCAACACAGCACCTGGTATCTTAGCGATTTGATATTCATTGGGATTACGCACGTCGATGAGAACATAATCAGCGCTGCCGTTATCGATCAACGCTTTTAAATCCTTCACCGTCATTTCCGCTAATTCCATCTGTGCCTTCGCCTCTTCTGCTTTGGCTTGAGGTATACCACAAAATTGCTCGTAATCGATCAGTTTTTCGATCACCGGTCTTTCCGGGTTGGGGCGCAATTTCAACTCCCGGAACTTCATTTCCAGGGCGTTATACAGTAATAAACGACCGCTGAGAGTGCCGCCGCTACCGAGGATGATCTTGATCGCCTCCGTCGCTTGTATAGTGCCGATGATACCGCAAAGTACACCGAGAACCCCACCTTCGGCGCAGGAAGGGACCATTCCAGGTGGTGGTGGCTCCGGGTACAAATCGCGGTAGTTCGGGCCGTCTTGATAATTAAAAACCGTCGCCTGACCTTCAAAGCGGAAGATAGATCCGTACACATTCGGTTTACCTAACAAGACACAAGCGTCATTGGTGAGGTAACGGGTGGGGAAATTATCCGTACCGTCGATCACTACATCATAGGGGGCGACAATATCGAGGGCGTTGGCGGAACTTAAAGCGGTATTGTATAAATCCACTTGGCAATCGGGATTGATTTCCAGAATCCGATTTTTAGCCGACTCGATTTTGAGTTTACCCACCCAGGAGGTGCCGTGAATGATCTGGCGGTGCAAGTTGGAACTATCCACCACGTCAAAATCGACGATGCCGATACGGCCGATACCGGCGGCCGCCAGATACAGTAACAAGGGTGAACCTAGCCCACCCGTACCTATACACAAGACGCTGGCCGCCTTCAGGCGTTTCTGTCCGTCTAAACCTACTTCAGGTAGGATGATATGCCGAGAATAACGTTGATAATCGTCTTTGGAAAGTTCGATCGTTTCCAGATTGGGATTTAGCATGGTTTTTGAGAGAGAAAGATGTGCCGGTAGAGGGGGCCCGTCAAATCTACTTTTACTTAATTATGAACACTACAGAGAGTCTGGGGTTAACTCCTCTTTTAATCATAATGTTCATAACCCGTTTACTATTGTTAACATTGTTGAAGTAATTTAACCTTCTCCCTCCACTTGAGAACGGTATTCGAGCGATGAAAGGGTATCGCTGAGGGCATCATCGGGATTTTCTACCCGTACCTTCAATAACCAGCCTTCTCCATAGGGATCATCGCCGATCAATTCGGGGGATTCGATCATGGCCTCGTTACGATCGATCACCGTCCCGGAAACGGGGGGATAGAGATCCTCCACTGCTTTTACCGATTCGATCGTGCCGAATGAGGTTCCTATTTCCAGAGCATCCCCTAACTCCGGCAGTTCCAAAAATACTAAATCGCCCAATTGGTCAACGGCGAAAGCGCTAATACCTAGGGTGGCGATTTCCCCATCCAATCTGACGTATTCGTGAGATTCCAAGTATCTCAAATCATCGGGATAATCAAGTTCCATTGTTCGTTTTCCATATCTGTAGCCTAGCTAAGTTTACAACGAGTTTTATGTTTAGAAAATAGGCAAATTATCGATCAATTACCCCTTTTCGCCATTTGTTTCCTCACTAACCACAGCCCGAACCAAATTATTAAACTTAGTAAGACTATTTTCGACACTGGCCCCAGATATTGATCCACCAATTCGTACTTATTCCCCAGAGCATAGCCGGCCCCCGTCAGGAATAAAACCCATAAAGCCGTACCGATCGTGGAATAAAGTAAAAAAGGAATTATGGGCATATTATTAACCCCCGCCGGTAAAGAGATCAAAGTCCTCACCCCAGGCACGAGGCGACACAACAAAACGGCCCCGGCCCCGTGACGATTGAACCAGCCATTAGCTTTCTCAATATCCTTCGCCGAGATCGTCAACCACTTGCCGTATTTATCGGCTAAGAGTGCCAATCTCGCCTCGCTGATCCCTTTACCGAAGTAATACCAAGGTAAAGCACCCAAGACAGTACCCACTATCCCGGCGATAACGGCGGGGATAAATTGCATCTTGCCTTGTGCCACCGTGAAACCCGCCAAGGGCATGATCAACTCGGAAGGAATGGGCGGGAATAAGTTTTCTAAAAACATTAATAGGGCAATACCCACATAACCCATGCCCGTCATTGTATTAGTGATCCATTCGGTCATAAAAATTTGAATAGAGGTTTATATGTAATTTAATTCCCTCCTTATATTCGAGATTTTTAAGGAGGGAAGGGAAAATCCGAAACCGATCGAACAATTAAGTTCCCGAAGTCCAAGAGTTGATATAGTTCACTTGTTCGGGAGTGAGGCTATCGATCGTGATACCCATAGCGGCTAACTTGATACGAGCGATTTCTTGATCCAACTCTACGGGGATGGAATGAATGGCCGGTTCTAACTTACCTTTGTTCTTAACCAGGTATTCACACGCCAGAGCTTGGTTAGCGAAACTCATATCCATAACTGCGCTGGGGTGTCCTTCAGCGGCGGCCAGGTTGACAAGACGACCTTCACCGATGACGACGACGGCTTTACCGCTCGGTAAAGTGTACTGTTGGGTGAAGTTACGAACGTCTTTAACCGATGTGGCTTTCTCGGCTAGGGATTTCAAGTCGATTTCAATGTCGAAGTGACCGGAGTTACAAACGATCGCACCATCTTTCATCGAGTCGAAATGCTCGCTACGGATAACGTGTTTGTTGCCGGTAACAGTGATGAAAATATCGCCGTACGATGCCGCATCATCCATCGCCATCACCCGGAAACCATCCATGGCCGCTTCAATAGCTTTCACGGGGTTGATCTCGGTAACGATCACGTTAGAACCTAAACCTCTGGCGCGCATGGCGCAACCTTTACCGCACCAGCCATAACCGGCGACGACGACGGTTTTACCTGCCAGGAGAATATTGGTAGCCCGGATAATACCATCAAGGGTAGATTGACCTGTACCGTAACGATTATCGAAGAAGTGTTTGGTTTCAGCGTCATTAACGTTCATGGCGGGGAAGGTAAGCACCCCATCTTTTAGCATCGCCTGTAAGCGCACGATACCGGTGGTGGTTTCTTCGGTGGTGCCGATAATATCACCGATTTGATTTTTTCTGTGCTGGATTAGCTCGGCCACCACGTCAGAACCGTCATCGATGATGATGTTAGGTTTATGATCGAGGGCGATTTGTACGTGACGGTGGTAGGTTTCGTTATCTTCACCTTTGATGGCGTACACGGGAATACCGTAGTCGGCTACCAAACAGGCGGCCACGTCATCTTGGGTGGAAAGGGGGTTACTGGCGATGAGAATCGCGTCGGCCCCACCCGCTTTCAGAGCGATGGCTAGATGGGCGGTTTCCGTGGTAACGTGGCAACAAGCTACTAGGCGTAATCCGGCGAAGGGTTTTTCTTGGGCGAAACGCTCTTTAATTTGTTTTAATACGGGCATTTCCCGCCCCGCCCACTCTATACGCTGTTTACCGGAGGGCGCTAATGAAATATCTTTAATTTCGTATTTTTTTTGGATTGGTGCTGCTACCATCTGAAAAATTCCTTACTATAATTTACTGGAACGTTAACTTAACTTAACATTTTCTGCCAATTTTAGATTATCTCTTACAGAGATGCGACAAATTTTTCTAAGCGCTCCAATCCTTTCTCGATCGTCTCTAAACCCGTCGCATAAGATAACCGGATACATTCATCAGCGCCGAAAGCGATTCCAGGTATAGCCGCTACTTTCTGAGCCAATAGTAGTTTCTCGCAAAAATCAATAGATTTTAAACCGATCTCTTCAATATTGATAAAGACGTAAAAGGCTCCATCGGGAGTGGGACAATTAAGACCGGGGATGGCTCGGACTCTCTCTAAAATGTACTTCCTCCTCTCGGTAAAAGCAGAGAGCATGATCTCGATACACTCTTGAGAACTTTCGAGGGCGGCGATCGCACCGTATTGAGCGAAGGTACACACGTTAGAAGTGCTGTGACCTTGAATTTTGATCATGGCTTTGATCAATTCTTCGGGCCCTGCCGCGTAACCTACCCGCCAGCCCGTCATAGAATAACTTTTGGCGAAACCGTTGCTGATAATAGTGCGAGCGAATATTTCCGGGCCGAATGAACCGATGGTGCGATGTTGAACGCCATCGTAGAGAATTTTTTCATAAATTTCGTCGGACACCACGAGAATATCGTTTTCTACCACTATGCGCGCTAAAATCTCGATTTCATCCGCTGTGTACACCATACCCGTAGGATTGGAAGGAGAATTAAGAACAAACAATTTAGTTCTCTCGGTGATCGCCCCTTTCAGTTGCTCTGGGGTGATTTTATAACCATTGTCGATCGTTGTGGGTACGATCACCGATTTACCCCCGGCTAAAGTCACCATTTCTGGATAACTCAACCAGTAGGGGGAGGGGATGATCACTTCGTCTCCTGCCTCGATCAGAGCCATGATCAGATTGTAAAGTGAGTGTTTGCCGCCGTTAGTAACGATAACGTTCTCCGGTTTATATTCGAGACCATTATCTTTTTTCAGCTTATTAGCAATCGCTGCTCTTAATTTCGGCTCCCCCGCAGCCGGCCCGTAGCGAGTTTTCCCTTCGTCTAAAGCTTTTTTCGCCGCTTCTTTAATATGAATCGGGGTATCAAAATCCGGTTCTCCCGCGCTGAAGCTACACACATCAATGCCTTCTGCTTTCATAGCTTTGGCTTTGGAATCGATAATTAAAGTCAGGGATGGTTTAACTTGATTGACTCGTGACGCTAATTTCATATCGTTATCTTTAAGAGGCTTGGTGGGCAAGGTGATTCATACTACATCATGTTTAGTATTTTCGCTCACCTCTGGTGTAGTTAACCCTTTTTTAACGTATTTTCCGAGATTTTTCTCACGAATTGTGCGGCTAGTCTACACCATTAATTTTTTCTGTATTTTCAACAACTTTTTCTAAAAATTACAATTTACGGCAACGATAGATAAAAAATCTTAAGATAAATTAGTAAGAGCGATAATAGTATCAATGAAAAAATATGCCCCATAAACATCTACCGAAAGCCAGATTTATTGCTTTATTTCTAGGGTTGTTACTGTTTATAAGCTTGCTAATCAATACTAAAGCAACCGCCCAGTCCGATAGTTCTCTACGCTCGGAATTATTAACATTAAGGTACAGGATCGATCGCTTGGAAACGGAAATCAGGAGCGTCGGCAACAGAGGTGTTAATCCTTCCGGGCCGGCGGGTTCTAAAAACCCCACCAACTCACCCCGAAGAGTTAACGGTGAATTAGTAGGACGTAGTGACCCGATTACAGAAAGACTAGCCACTTTAGTAATCGAACTGAAAGAGAGGATTAAAAGCTTAGAAAGCCGAGTGGACGGATTGGAAAAAAGAAGCAAATAATATTAACTTTTGATCTGCTTCAGTACCGACGTTACCCGTTGATAACCTGCAGTATCGCCCTTGGATTGATAGAGAGCGGCCGCTTTTTGGAAATCTTCCACCGCGCCTGGACGATCGTTACTATTGTATTTGACCACTCCCCGATTAAATAAGGCGTCGGCATTATCAGGGGACAATTCTAGGGTTTTATTGTAGTCCTGCATCGCTTTAGGGTTATCTCCGAGGGCGGCGTAAGCGTTGCCCCGCTTGAAGAAAGCCGCATCATAATTGGGGTTGAAGAGAATCGCTTGATCGAAGTCCTTGATAGCCCCCGCGTTATCGTTTAACTCTTCCGAGCGGATCAAACCCCGGACGTAATAAGCTTCTGGATAATTGGGTTTGATTTTACTAGCCGTGGTCAAATCTGTTAAAGCCGGTTGGATCTCCCGGTTTTTATAACGGGCTACACCGCGATTGTAGTAAGCTTCGGCAAAGTTAGGATTGAGTGCGATCGCCTGTGTCCAAGCTTCTATGGCCCCGGTGTAATCGTTGACTTTAAATTTTTCTAAACCCTGTTGAAACAGTTCTTCGGCTGTATTTTTGGCTAATAAATCAGGGCTATTAATATTCGCCAGACTTGGCAAAATAGGAATTACAGTATTAGATAAAACCACTAAACTAATGATAGAACAAACTTTGGCTAGAGGGAACATAATCAAAACTAACAGGGTGTTTATAGTTCAAAATATTTTGCCGGGGAGCTAGATCGTACTTTTGAATAATCCTTGAGGGCGAATGAAGAGAATCAAGATCATGATCAATAAAGCTACGCCCTGCTTATAATCGGAGCCAATTAAAGGCACGCTTAATTCTTGAGCGATACCGATGATTAAAGCCCCCGTGATGGCTCCGTAGGGATTACCGATTCCACCTAAAATTGCGGCGGCGAACATGGGTAAAATCAGAAACCATCCCATATTCGGACGGACACCACCGGTGATCAAGCCGAACATGACTCCACCGAAAGCGGTCAAAAGAGCGGTGATAACCCATGTCCACAGTACCACTTTTTCCACGTCGATACCCGCTACCCTGGCCAAATCGGTACTATCGGCTACGGCCCGCATGGCTTTACCGATTTTCGTATTTTGTAATAGTAAATGCAAGGCGACGATGATAATTATAGTCAGAACGATCACCATCAAGCGATCGAGCGCCACTTGCACCCCGAAAATATTGGTAGAGGCCATCACCGGTAAATCGTAGCGCTGATTACTGCCGCCCCAGATCAAGAGAATACCGTTGCGGATAAATAACGCCAGACCGATAGATATAATAATCAAGGTGGTGGACGTGGCCCTCTTCCCCCGCATTCTCTTCCACAGTAATTGTTCCGCCCCTAACATCGCCCCGATGGTGGCTACAGCACCGAAGGGAATGGCGAAAATCAAGTTAATTCCCCAAGAGTTAATCACCCAGGTTAGATACGCTCCCAAGGTCATGAAATCTCCGTGGGCGAAGTTGGAGAGGCGTAAAATACCACAGGTGAGAGTTAGTCCCACCGCACCGAGAGCGATAATACTGCCGACAGCTAAGCCATTAAATAAAAGCTGTGTTATTTCCATCCCCTGACCAGAAAAATTATATGAGGTTATTATAGGCGATCGGTTAAAACTAGCAAACAGTTGCTAGAAAAAGACCCTAGAATTAATAATTCCAGGGTCGGGTACATGAGTTATCAATTAATTTTTTCCTTTTTTTTGCGGGAAATGGTCAATTTTAGCCACGCCGTAAAAGACTATTTCTTTATCTTTGATCCTGATTCTGTCTACTTTTAAGCCAGTGCCGTCGAGGGCGAATTTATCTAAATCCATCAGGTCATTAACGTGAGCGATTAACTGCCTCCCCATAGCTTGTTCCTGTTCGCTACCTTCATAGGTAACGTTCACGAATTGAATTTTTCTTCTATCTTCTACTTCTATGAAAGTAGTCATGTTTAAAAGGAGCGGTTCGGGATTATCTCCTAGTTTTAATTCGGTCTTTAAATTGATGGAACGATCCTCGTTGAGGATCATCTGGGTGTTTTGGAAATTCAGGGATTGACCCAAGTATTCCAGTTTCTGTAATTTTTCTACTATGAAAGGAGTATTGAACGAGGTTGTTAAATCGGATTCTGTTAAGACGACTCGCATCGACGCTTGAGTCGGTTGTCTCAGCTTGATTTGACCCGTGAAAATGGCACTGAAATCGATCGATACCGCTTGGACATACAATTCCATCGCCTCGATACGGAGGCCGTTGTACATCAACATCGAGTTACCGATAAAATCGAATCCGTCGATACTTCCCTGGAGAAGTTTGCCGATCGGTTCAGCTCGCACTGTCGCTTCTATCTTACCGGTTTTTTTGAATAACGCAGCGATCGCTGTACTCACCGCTTTACTGATGAGTTGATCTCCACTTTGATTGGAAAAGGGTAAGCTACCAAACACGCCGGCTGTCATGTCTCTCAAATTGGGTTTAACTTAAACTATCTTAACATTAAGTTTTTTTTCTTCAAAGCTAATTAATCTGATGAGGGTGATAAGCGTTCGTTGTCGATCCTCGTAGTGTTAAATTTTTCCTATATTATCCCCTCCTAGGGGATAGTATCTTAGAATAGTAGCATCCAGAGAGTCAAAAAATATCCTATGGTTGTTAGCGCAGAAAAAGAGATAGGGATGAATGTCAGTAATAATAGCGATGGCATCGCCGTATTATTGATGGGATACGGGGAAGTAGAGAGCTATGAAGATTTTGCCAACTATAACGAACAGGCTTTAAATCTATTGACAGCTAAATTCGCCCCCGTACCGACTTGGGTGTATCCACCCCTGGCGAAATTGTTAGCGATGTTCGATTTACACGAGTGGCAGCATCAGCACCACGATTTCATCTCGCCCCATAATCATATTTTCGAGCATCAGCGGGAAGGCATAGAAAATAACCTGCAAGCCCGATGGGGGGAAAGAGTGAAAGTATTCAAAGCTTTTAACTTCTGTCAGCCTTTCCTACCTCATCAAGTTTTAGAACAGATCAAAGCCGAAGGTTATAAGAAAATACTCATTTATCCTCTTTTGGTAGTAGATTCGATTTTTACCAGTGGCATAGCGATCGAACAAGTCAATAAAGCCCTAGAAGGGTTAAAAGACGGCGAGAGTCATTGGGTCGAAGGTGTCCGTTATATTCCCTCCTTCTACAATGAAAAAGATTACATCGACTTAATGGCGAAGCTAGTAGAGGAAAAAATCCAAGAGAAATTAGCCGCTCATTATCTCCCCTCACAAATAGGAATAATCTTGATGAATCACGGTTGTCCCCACGAAGCGAAGGGTTTTACCTCCGGTATCGACGAAAGTCAAGCTTTGTACGAACTCGTCAGAGAAAAGCTAATCAATAAATATCCATTGGTTTCCGTAGGTTGGTTGAACCACCAAACGCCTTTAATCAAATGGACACAACCTAACGCCCATTTAGCCGCCAAGAACTTGATCGATTTAGGAGCGAAAGCATTAATCTTTATGCCCATCGGCTTCGCCACCGAAAATCACGAAACGCTCTTGGACGTAGAACATATCATCGAGTCTCTACGGAAGAAACACGACGAAGTTAACTATATCCAGATGCCTTGCGTCAATGATAATCCTGAATTTTGTCAGATGGCAGCCGATTGGGCCGATGAGCAAATCGAGGCTTTACTATCCGAGTCGGGAGTGAAAGTAAATTTCGGACTTCATCTCGAAACCCATCACCATCATCACGACCACGAACATCACCATCATCATCATTAGAAGTGAGGGTCGAGAACCTTGGAGTGAGTGTTTATGAGCGCTTACTTCTGGGTACTAAATCCTCACTTGTCCATAAAACCCCTTGTCTATCTCCACTCCCAGGGTGTATAATAATTTTTCTGTGGGTACGTAGCTCAACGGATAGAGCATCCGCCTTCTAAGCGGACGGTTGAAGGTTCGATTCCTTCCGTACCTGTTAATTTGTAATGCCTGTACGTAAGGCTTCTCACCTTCAACCGTCCGCTTAGCGTTGGATGCTCTATCTCACTTTTTGCTCACTTTTTGCTCAATCCCATAACTAGCACAAAACAGGAAAACTGTCAACTGCAAGGGTTTGGAGCAATTAACAGTAACTTACTGGTTGTTTTTGATTCAAAAGTTTGAATCAAACTTACAGGACAAGAGAACAATCGTTATATCATCAATGCAAAGTACCAGAAACGGCAGTACAATTTTTCCTCTTCTGTGTACTGCCATATTTAGTACGTTATCTCAATCCTTTTTCAAACATCACAGCATAGCTCTTGATAAGGGTAGCCCTATCCAAGCCGTTGATTATACGTCTAGCGTTGATATAATCGCTCATTTGACCCTTACTGGTATCCCCTAGGTAGTGTTTTAATGCCTTACCTGTAAACGTACCCATAACCGAACCATAAAACAAGATAGCCAGTGCAATTGGTTCTTTAAGTGTGTAGTTAGGGCATTCGGTCAAGTCTATATGCTCCACAAAGAATTTACGAAGTATCCCCGTAAACTTCCTGTAATTAGCACGGCCGGTTATTTGAACCAAACCCCTACCGTGAAACTTAGCCCCATCACCGAAGTAAACATTACCTAAATCCTTTCTGCCTTCATATAAGCGAGTAAAGTAATCATCATCACCATATTCGTGAATGGGTTTCATCTTCCTGTTAGTTTCGTGATACACGGTAGCTAGGATATAAGCCAACCAGTTAATACTCCTTACATCCCAATTAGTTTTGAAAGCAGTATCAGTAACCAATGGACAATTTAACCAGTAATTCAAGATAGCTTCTATACCATCGACTTGAGACTGGCTCAAAGTACCAAATAGTGGACTACGGATAGTATCGTAAAACTTCTCTTTATCTATGGTTCTATCAATCACCTTTATGACCTCTATCTTATATATATATATATATAGTATAAAAATAAGTACAAGAAATTTATAGATAAAAAAATCACCCTATTTTTTATAGGATGATCCAGTAATAGGAGGCAAGCTTTCATTGATGGGATATGTTTGAATCAAAAGTTTGATTCAAACTGATACCCTAACCTACTTAACCAATGTCCAAACGTCATTAAGACTAGTATTACCAATCTGACAAGTAACTACTTTATGGCTTTCTAAAATCTCTAACTCACTGTGGATAGCTTCGTAAGTGATGGTTACATCAACCTCTAACAGGTACAACCATAATTGAGCGAAGTTAATACCTGTATGTTTGGTTAGTATTCTAATTATTTCTCCTTTTAAATTCATAATACCCCTACATACCTGTTGCTTAGAGCAAATGCGTCCTCAAACTTAGACACTGCCTTGTAAAAAATATAACCCTTTGAATGTAAGCTATCGAAAGCAGTAAAAAAATCTCTCATGCTCATGTTTTGTCTATAAACACAGTAACAGTATATATCACTGTAGCTAGTAGAATTATCGAGCTTGTTCTTAAGGAAGTTGATAATATAGGTTTCGTGGTGATTCATATTCAATGTCATACCTTTGGCAAACTAAAACAGAGAGAGAAAAAGATAGTAGTAGGTTCAATACTACTATCAATATCAATAACAACAAAACTTTATCCATTATCCTTCAATTTAAAGTATGAGTCATCCAATCCCATATCTTTAAGTGTAATACACGGTTCGTTAGCATGGGTGTACTTTATAGGAAAAATATAACCATGTTCATACTTGATAGCCTCTAATACAGCTTTCATTACGAAAGTAAATGTACTGGTGTACAAAGGTTTGATGATTTTAAGGTCAATGTACCTGTATAGATATTCTCTATCAAAAATTACATCGTAGTTAGTACCCTTATTACCTTTTCTACCTTCATGCTTTAAAAAGGTACATACGCTCTTAGTCCATTCCCCTACTAGCATACCTACATGAGGTTTAACTTGAAAGCTAACGTTTAACATCTCTGACCAGTGTATTTTATTCATGCTTGAACACCCACAATATACCATCTACACGTTTCATACTTAACTTACCTTTAGATTCTTTGAGCATGAGCAAGAATTGCTTATCGCTCATTTCTAAAGTGTCAATGGCGGTAGAAACTTTCATCTTGTCTTCATTCTTACTTAAGAGAGTAAGTAAGCATCCTAATTTATTGTCGTATCCACTATTTGTTCTCTTCATTTTGTTACTTCGTTAATGTATAGGGTTAGGTAAAGGTCACTAGTTTTACACTTGATAATTAAGTGGTAGGTATGTTCGGCAGGTTGATAGTAAAGAACAAGGTAGCTGTAAACCTCTTGTCTTATAGTTGCTACATCTTGAAACCAGATATATTTTTGTTTACCTGCCTCTTGGGCAACCCTTAAAGCAAAGTCGTAAATACTATGGCTATGCTCACCTTGATTTTTTATCCCTTTTAAGTTGCCATGAAAACTTAGGTAAACCTTCCTTCTCTCTCGCTTAACCATTGTTCAATCTCTCCCATCCATTCTTAGTAAGTTTGTAACCCAGTTTTCCCATATAATCCCCTAAAGTAATGGGTGTTACATAGGTCTCAATCTTTCCATCCATTGACCATTTTTTAGCAGTGTCTAGCAAGTGCTTAGAATCAATTGGGATGAATGATTGTAATTTCATCTCTAGCATTGTGTGTTCCTTGATGTAGTCCTGCAATAGCTCTATGAAGGCTAGGGATGATTTGTTCTTAATAGGGAGTAGATGATTAACCCAGTAATCCTCTAGCCATCCATAGATTTTAGATTCCGTCTCGAAGTAGTTCAGGCCAGCGACAGTAGCCACCAAGTCGCCCAATAATTGTTTCTCGTCATTACCCAGCCAATCGAATTTCTTCCTGATAAACCGTTTCCTCGTTTCTAGGAACATCTTGCAGGTTAGTTCATTTCCCCAAAACTCCTCATAGGCAATTGGCAAACCATAGAAGCTAAATGAATCTAGGTCTAAAACCTCTATTTCTTTATCAGGCTTATTGTGGGCCACTACTATCGAGCGTCTATCTAGCTCAGATAACTTGGGTAGTGTCCATACTGGATGGATAGTGGAGATTATCTTAGGTGAGAAAGTAGCGAACCTGATATTAGTTCCTGCTTTCTGGCTGGAGATACTGATCCATTGCGTCTGGCGGTCATAACCCACCTTAAGCATCCTGAAGACGTTCGGTTGCTCTATGAGAACACTAGGGTCAAGGTCATCCCAGACGAGGATACAGTTTAGCTCTAGCTCATCTATAAACTTCGTTTCGTCCAAGTAATTCCTTAAACTAGCAAAGGTATCTGAGGAAGATAGGATATGTTTACCCCTGACTTTAGCGACGAACTTTCCTGCTGTGCTTTTACCAGTACCGGATGTTCCGTAAAGGAAGAGTAACGGTAGGCGTTTTGATAAAGCACTAGGGCATAGTCCATAGGCTAGGACAAGTATTTTTAGTGTCTCATTAGGGTAATAGACGAACTTATCCAGTAATGAATAGATGTTTTCGGGATAACTGCCGTTAGGAGATTCTATTAAATCTCTCCAGTTATCACTCTCGCTTGAGTGAAATTTAGTAAAGTCAAACTTGGGCATTGTTGTTGTTTCTCATTGATGGGATAAGTTTGATTCAAAAGTTTGAATCAAACTTATCGGTTAACTAAGCTATCAAAGCTTTGAGTAAGTCGATGACGGTATCAAAAACTTTAGGGTTATCCTTGTACTCGGTTTCAAGAATCTGTAACCCGGCTATTAAACCCTCTAAATCGGTAGCAGTACCCGCATAATTAGGGATTAAAGTCTTAATAGCCACTAACCTTTCTTGACTCACTTCCAAGATGGATTTTTTGGCATAACCTTTGTTGTTGTAAGTCTTAGCCTTTGTAATTGTATCCATACATTTAGCAATCTCATCATCAGTTATGTGTGATTGTTCAGTAGCAGTGATATTAGCTAATACATCAAAGCGTTTAGTTTCAAGGATAAAGTTTAACTGAGAAGCGTTATCACTCAGTGACAGTGTGCCTTTGAATGCTTCAGATATATTTTCTAAACTGGCTACTAACAACTTATCTAGCAACGATTGTTTCTCTTCTGACTGGTCAAACTTTTTAGTTTCCTTGTTCCAAGTGTTCTTAGTCCATTGACCCTTGTGTATCTCGTAGACACACTTAAAGTCATTACCCTTGAATGAATCATCTTTGAAGTCTTTAAGGTTAGAGAATGATTGGCAGTACATGATAAGGAAGATAGAGTTATCTGTTTCCCTTTTGTGTCCCTCTATTACCCTTACTTCGTAATTATTGCCGTCAACTTCACCACGGATAACACCGATACTTGTATCGCTTTTAGAATGGTATAACATCGAAAATCCTTTTTCCTAGTTTACTAATGGGTATAATTTTGTTCATCTCTTTTTCAGGCTTTAATCCTTGATTCATGGATAGAGATGAATAACCAGAATCGCTACAGACTAGATAGAAGTTCTTCCACTTTTCAGGATGAAACTCTCTGAACAATTTCATCTTGAGTAAAAACCCTTCTGTTTTCATCCCTTTAGCTTCTAAGTAAAGAGATTCATTAACTACAAAGTCTATATTCCAGTTGATGATATTTTCCTTAATGGACGTAGGAATAAGCTTTATAGGAGAGTGTATCTTTACCTGCTTTAACCCGCATCGATAGAGGATTAAAAACACATCACGCTCTAGTATCGAGTCAAACTTGTAAACTGCTTTCTCTTTAGTTGTTGGCTGAAAACAATCATCTAGGTATTGTTTCTTAGCTTTGAATTTATTAGTAGCACTAAACATCTAGTGCCTCATTAATAAGATTGGCTAACTCGTTTGGTGGTAGTTGAAAATCAGAAAAATCATGCTTTAGCTTGTCTAGGACATAAGCCTTATCAAACCTTACGGTTAGTCTCTGACTACCTATAACCTTGATGTAACCTGACTCTGATAACATTAAGTTGTGTAATTTAGTACCGTAAATATACGGAAATATTATTGACTTCCAGTGCAATATCTCACCCATAAAATAGCCCTAGTTATTTAACGTTTAGGTATACCAGTGATTAGGTATATAAATACCCTACCCCCCCCCCCCCCGCATTCTGTAGCTTCGTATACCATTTTAATATTGTTACAATTGCTTTGAATAACTCGAATTTTCCCTCTTAAATCCCGTTGGGAGTTTTAACTGTTTTACTTTGTCTTTAACAGGGTTTCAGGCTATTGACTTAAATACAAACCTGTATTATCAATGGGAGTGTAATCAATGCACTTAAACTAAGGTATTTACTTATGGCAACCCCTGTTATTACTACTTCTGCCGGTGATGGCATCGGTCAGTTTCTAGAGTTAGCTAATGCTTTACAGGCTAAAGAGTTAGATTTTAATGCGGCTAACATTAACACCGTGGGCTTTGTGGCTGAAAACAGAATTGCCGTTGTTTATGACACTGAGGCTATGACTGCCACTGTTACTGGCACTGTGCCCTTAGTTCAGACTCAAACTGCCGCCGGTGCTAAGTTTACTGCCGTTGACTATATGGCTTAATTTTTATAAAAAGAGGATTTAATCTTAATGGGTACTTTTTTTCTTAAGCTAGGGGCTATCAAGTACGGCTTTCACGCCCCTGATAATGCCTATAAAGGCATCGGTCAATATCTAGGCGTTAAAGCACCGGGCAATGAATCGGGCGTAGCCTACGGTATTAATACACCTAAACCGCCTAAAGTGGCTATTACCGCTAGTGCAGGGTCTGGAAAAAATAAAAAAACTGTGGTCATCACTCGTTTTTGTGACCCAAGTAATCTTGAAAAGGTTTTGTCTGGTAGCTTGAGAGGCAAGAATGTTACTTATGGTGGCAAAAGCTATAAAGTAGCTTCGGTGGCTACAACCAAATAATCTTTCTTACTCACTTACCTTCTAAGTTTCAATGAAACTTTTCATTGAAACTTTTCCCATAGCTATGAATAAATTTTTTAACCCTTCACTAGCTATAACATTAATCTTTTTGCTGATTATGGCTACCGCTATTTTGACTGATGGGAAGATAGACTACAAGGATATAGCCAATACCGCTATATCAGGATACATAGGGTATATAAGGGGAAAACAGGATGAATAACTCGGTAGCGATACCATTATCAGCAGTAGCATCAACTATAGTGACGGTGGGTAGTGTGGTCAGTATTACCTCACCAATGATTACTACACTTAATCAATCTGAGAATAGATTAACCAAAATAGAAAGTAAAATAGAAATAGTCAATGACTTACAGGCTAGAGTACACCAGTTAGAAATAGGATGTTATACGAAAGATGGCAAACTTTACGGCTTCGATGATCCCAAGTGATATTAATACCATCGAGCGTTTACACGCTTGGACTTCATTAATTTTAAGCAGGTATAACAGTAAGTTTACGGTCATAGAAACCACAGGTACTATCCCTACTCAAATAGCTTTTACTTCGGTGTTCAATATGCCTGATGGTACTCAGAGATTAATTAGCAGGGTATCACTTGAAATAGACCCTGCATGGTCGAGCGATAAATCACATAGTGCATGGTATTGGGTCAAAGAACAATCAACTCCGGCTAGTATCTCTACTAGCTTTACCAGTTAATCATGAGTGGTTTACCTAGAGGAATGGATAATAGTGGCGGTGGCGGCATTTATGCCCCTGCTATTCCGTTGGGACGTGTACCGTCACCACCGCCGGGAGCGAACAACATTGTTCCTTTTAGACCTACACCGCCGAATATTCCTAATACCCCTATCCCTAGTGGGCCGGTTTCACCTAGACCATTTACACCTAGTATCCCTAACACTCCTTTCAACCCGGTTAATAGTCCTATCCTACCCGGTAGTCCCGGTAGTCCGAGTAATCCAGCCCCATTTACCCCTTATGTACCTAGTAACTTTTCAGATACCTTTAATCAGCTAGTTGATAACAACTTCAATAGGGAGCCTCCCGCCGCCCCTGTACAAGGTCAAGTACCGGGTAAGCTTTATGTCTTAGGGTGGGATTCCACCGTAGATGTTTACAGGCCTAGTGATGGTACTCTTTATGACCATAGTGGCCCTATTCACTACGGTACTTATGTTGTCGGCCCATTTACCGGGCCTATGGTAGTAACAGAAAATAATCAAAAAGGCATTCTGATAATCAGTAATGGTAATAGAGGGTTCTCGCCCAACCCCTTCAGTCAGGCAGGTTTTCCACCTAACTGCGTAAATATAGTTTTAACCAACATAACTGTCACTCCAGTGGACGGAGTACCAGACCCTTCACCACCGCCGGTAATAACTAATAACCCTAGCCCTAATCCACTAGCAGGGTTAAACCCCGGTGGCGATAACAATCCATTGCCGGGATTAGCACCTAACCCTATACTTCTACCGGGTGCTACACCTTCACCCGGTTATGGCCCTAATCCTGAAATACAACCGGGTACTGACCCATTAACCGGTACTAATCCCGGTGCTGACCCTTTAACTGGTGTTAACCCTCTAACTGGTGATCCATTCCCTACCGAATTTAATGCTCCGGGTGTTAACCCCATCGGTGGTACTCCCGGTGGTAGTCCATTTAGTCCTATACCGGGTACTATGACCGGTGGTCTTGACCCCATAACTGGCAACCCATTAAACCCTAGTCCTACACCTAACCCTAACCCTGACCCCTCAGAACAAACTACACCCAGCCACGATTGCGATGCGCCTACTGACCCTTGCCAGAAGAAAATACTAGATGAGATTAAGAAGGGGAAACAGAAACAAGACCCTACTAGCCTTAGTGGGAAGATAGAGACCGAACGATGTGAAGACTTAAAAGATGGTAACGGGGATAAAAAAGAGTTTTCTTATTCTGGTAAGGATATAAATGGCATAGAGTCCTTAGTCCTAGCACTCTCTAAGCAGGTAGAAGAACTAAGAAAGGATATGTGTTACATCAAGCCAGACATATCTTTACCCGATAGTTGGCAAATTAGGAAGATGACCAATGAATTACCACAATTGGTACTCAGTCTTAAAGAGTGGGATATAGCAGGTAAGAAGTGGAAACCTAGTACATGGTCTATAACCATCCCATGGGTGAAAACTCCGGTTAATAAGCTATCCATTAAGAACGCTTTCAAGTCTTTCAAGCTTACCCGTGGTAGTCGTATGGGTATCTTGACCTTAAAGGACAATAGTAAGGTCGTAGTTAACGCTAGGACTGAGCCTGAAGTATGTAGGGTGATAGACATACTCATTAAGCACATACAGGCCGATAAGTTACCTTTGAACAAAAACCCTAGGATAGTTAAGAGAAGTGACAAACTTAAAGAGGTAACAGTACAGGTTAGCCAGATAGAGTTTTACTCTAAGGGTCAAATGGATGATGACGGGAAGAAAATTACTAGAGACTGGGTGATTCACTTGAGACCGAATTAAAAATAAAAACCCCTAAGCCTCATTCATAGCTATGGGGAAAGTTTGAATCAAAAGTTTGATTCAAACATTACCAATCATCTAATTGGTAAATGATTTTCAGGATAGCTTTAACCTCTTTCTGGTTTATATCGAAACCATTGTTAGTTAAAGCCTGTTTAGCCATATCAAGGGATAGGGGTTGTTTACTGTGGTTAGTAATCAGGTCGATGCTAGTCCGTATGTTAGAACGCTTTTTATAGGTGTTCTCATTGACTTGGGTAGAGTGACCCAATAGCCTCGCTCTTATTTCTTGTGGTATACCGAACTTTTCTCCTAACTGGTTAGCTAGATGGCGAAATGCGTATTTTTGGGTTATGGGTAATTTGTAAGAATCCATAGCTTTAGTAAAGTTATTGTTAAACCCATCTATGATGCTACAAGCTTTACTACCTTCTTTAGGTGTGTAAGTAGGTAAATTAGGCTCTTGTATCTTCAATCGCTCTATTAAGACTCTATCAGTAACCATAGGCTTACATACTCTTTTGCCTGTTTTGATGCGAATACCAAAATAGGTAAAGTCTCCTAGGTAAAGCAATAGCTCTTTATTATTAGGACTATTTAAGGCAGGAATAGTGTAGCCATCTACAGTTACTGGACTAAATAAGTTTTGGGCGGCCGCTATTTCTGTAGGTCTTAGCCCATAGAGAACACACATTGAAGCTACCCACGTCCATTTAACCCTAGCTTCTATGTGTCGCTTATCCGTTAAACCGTCTATGGCGGACAGTGTACGCTCATGCCATTGAAGAAAAGTGTCAATGTCTATACTTTGTTTCTCCTTAAAGTCAGTTTGGTTATGCTCAATATCATCTAGTTTCTCTAGCAGTGAATCTTTGTTAGGACACATAGAAGCTACACGCTTGAGTACGAAGTAGGCATCTTTAAAGGACTTGCTACCTTGTTCCCATGAGTAAAGAACTTTTTCAATGTCTGTCCATTCCGGGTACTTATCCCAATTGGGGAAACGCTTAAAAATATTTCCGTATGAAACACGAAAACTATTTACGTCGCTAGGTTGCTCTTTAGATCTTTTAAGTTTGGTATTTTTATTCACTCCCTTAAAATACTTATCCTCTATCTGGGTGAATATCTCACGGTACGTCACTAGGTCATTCTTTACCTGATTTTTACCTAACACTTCTTTGTCGTACCATTCCCAGAACTCACTAGCCTTAGTAAATTTTTGTAAAGCCTCTAATACCTTATGTGCTTTGGCACTGGCTAGGATGATTCCTTCTTCAGTTAAACTCTCACCAGTTGACTTAGGTTTTCTAGTACCGGTAGCAGGGTCAACAAACTGAAACTCAAGATATTTACGTTGATTAATTCTCATAGAGATACCTTTTGGTAGCTCCTTATTTTTTTTAGCTACTAGGGATTGTATAGCTTCATAGCCTTGATAAATTCCATTGCTCATTTTTTGCTCACTCAGTTTTTATGGGACTATGAGCAAAAAGTGAAGTAACGTGTTTTCAAGCTTTCAGGCAAGGCAACAGGTTCGATTCCTTCCGTACCTGTTAAAATAGAAAGCTTATAGGGCCGTCAAATACAGCCAGATAGCACAATAGAGTCATTACCTCATGGAAGGGATGGCCAAAAAAAATCGTGTTACAATATAATATACAAACGGTAGTATGTTCGGTAACACATTGATACAAGACGAGACACTGGAACTATTGGAATGGCCGCGGCTGTGTCAGCACCTGTCCACATTCGCGGCGACTAAACTGGGAGCGATCGCCTCCGCCCACCATCCCCTACCCCAAAGCCTAGAAGAAACCCTACACTTATTAAAGCAAACGCGAGAAGTTTACAACCTGGAACAGGGAGCCAACAATAGACTTAGTTTCGATGGCATTCAAGACATCGGCGACGCGTTAGAGAGAGCCAACCTCGGCGGTATTCTAGGGGGGCCGGAATTACTCCACATCGCCACCACCCTAGCCGGGGTGAGAAGGTTGAGAAGAACGATCGAAGAACAAGAAGAAACCTGCCCCATTTTACTAGAAATGGTGTCAGAAGTACGCACCTATCCAGAGATAGAACAAGAAATCCACCGTTGCATAGATGAAGACGGACAGGTAGCAGATAGAGCCAGCGCCGCCCTCAGAGAAGTGAGAGGGCAGATGAAAGTTATCCGCGAGAGAATCTACCGGAAGCTACAAGAAATCATTCAAAAACAGAGCGGGGCCATACAAGAGCCGGTGATCACCCAGAGGGGCGATCGCTTCGTCATCCCCGTGAAAGCCCCCCAGAAAGACCAGATCTCAGGGGTAATCCACGACACATCCAGCACAGGGGCCACCCTTTATATCGAACCCCACTCCGTCCTCGATCAAGGTAACAAACTGCGCCAATACCGGCGACAGGAACAGATCGAAGAAGAAAAAATCCTCCAAAGTCTCAGCGCCCGCATAACCGAAAGTTTTGAAGACTTGGAACACCTCCTCGCTGTAGCCACCCGACTCGACCTCGCTACAGCTAAAGCCAGTTATAGCCTCTGGCTAGAAGCCCACCCGCCTCGATTCGTGGAAGCCAGTCAACCCATAACCCTGCGTCAATTGCGCCATCCTCTCCTGGTGTGGCAGAAGCGACACGAACAAGGGTCAGAAGTAGTCCCCATCAGCGTCACCATCGACCCTGGGACACGAGTAGTGGCCATTACCGGGCCCAATACGGGGGGTAAAACCGTCACCCTGAAAACCTTGGGATTAACCGCGCTGATGGCGAAAATCGGGCTATTCATCCCCGCTAAAGAGCCGGTAGAGTTACCCTGGTTCGAGACCGTACTCGCAGACATAGGCGATGAACAATCCCTGCAACAAAGTCTCTCCACTTTTTCCGGTCACATCCGCCGTATCATCAGAATCTTAGAAGTGGTTAATACCTCCTCTTTAGTTTTACTCGATGAAGTGGGAGCCGGTACAGACCCGGCTGAAGGTAGCGCCCTCGCCATCGCCATGCTGAAACACCTAGCCGCCGAAGGTGGCCTCACCATAGCCACTACCCACTACGGCGAATTAAAATCCCTCAAATACCAAGATTCTCGCTTTGAAAACGCTTCTGTAGAATTTAACGATGAAACCCTCTCCCCCACTTATCGATTATTATGGGGCATACCGGGACGATCAAACGCTTTAGCCATCGCCGGTAGATTAGGCCTCGACCCGGCTATCATCGACAGCGCTAAAGAAAATCTCGGCGGTTTCTCCGAGGAAATCAATCAGGTTATCGCCGGTTTAGAAGCCCAGAGACGGGAACAAGAACAGAAAGCCAAAGAAGCCAACCAACTCCTACAACAAACGGAAGCTTTTTATAATGAAGTGTCGGCAAAAGCCAATTCACTACAAACCAGGGAGCAAGAGTTAAAGAAATATCAAGATCAAGAAATTCAAAAAACCTTAATAGGGGCGAAAGCGGAAATAGCTAAAGTTATCCGCCAATTACAACAGGGGCCGCAAAACGCTCAAAATGCCCAGAAAGCCACGGAAGAACTCAATAATCTGGTCGATCGCTTCCTGCCCAACAATACCAAACCCGCGGCGGGATACTTACCGAAACCAGGGGATAAAATCCGTCTCCCCAACTTGGGTCAAACCGCCGAAGTCTTGAGTGTATCCCCGGAAAACGAATCCATAACCGTCCGTTTCGGACTGATGAAGATGAGCGTCAATCTGGGAGAAATCGAGTCCCTAGACGGTAAAAAAGTAAACATAGAACCCAAACCCAAAACTGCTGCCCCGCCACCAGCCCCACCCGCCTCGAAAGCACCGGTGGCGTTGATACGCACTTCGGGCAATACCGTGGATATTCGTGGCAGTAGGGTGGCGGAAGCGGAATCGTTGCTGGAAAAAGCGATTTCAGCGGCGACGGCTTCGGGCGTTCTCTGGGTCATTCACGGCAAAGGTACGGGGAAGCTACGGCAGGGGGTGCAGGAATTCTTGACCTCACACCCCCAAGTCCAGAGAATTGAAACCGCACCTCAGAACGAGGGCGGTACCGGGGTGACGATCGCTTATCTGATCTAGGCGGCTACGGCAGGTCGATCGACCACCGGCTGACGATTTTTTAAGTTGAAGCGATAGCCGTGGGGTAGGATGTGAACTTTGACCCCGCAGATCGCCATGGCTTCATCTTTGAGAACTTCATCCAAGTTATTATGAATAGCCTCCGATTCGTCCACGACGGTAACGGAGCCGTTACCCACCACTCGCACTTCTTCACCGTGAACGATGATGGCCGTGTCCTCATCAATACCGAAACCTAAGACCACGGGTTGCTGAACCAGAGCCGCCAGTAAACGACCTAGACGGCCCCGTTGGGCGAAGTGTTGGTCGATGACCACACCTGGAAGGAAACCCATGCCCGCACCCATAGTTACGGCATCGGCGCGGGGATTGGTTTGGGATTCTCCCTCGACGATCATCACGTCGGGCATCATCGCCGCCCCGGCGCTCGTGCCGCCCACGGCTAAACCGTCGTTCTGGTAACGTTCATGAAGAATACGATCGAGTTCGGTTCCTTTGAGGGCTTCGATGATCCGTACTTGATTGCCACCGGTGAAGAACGCTCCCGTTGCCTCCTTGATGATCTCTATGTGTTCGGCGCGGTCAGCGTCTTCTTTCCGTTCCGTATCGATCACATCTATCTTTTCCGCCCCTAAACGTTCAAATATATTGATATAGTCCGCGCCCACTTCGCCAGGTAGACTGGTAGCGGCGGTGAATACGGCTATCTTGGCTTTGGTGCCTCCCGCACAGCGCATGAACTCCCTCAATACAACACAATCCTCTGTTCTGTCTTCGGCCCCACCGATGATGACTAATTGACCTTGATTGTTGTCCATATACCCTCTGATTGCTAATTAATTTTAGGATTAATTTTTAACTTCACTAACCGACTAAACCGGAACGCAACGCCCGCACGGCCGCTTGAGTACGATCGTCCACACATAGTTTATTGAGGATGTTGCGTACGTGAGTTTTCACGGTGCCGATCGTTATGTACAGTTTCTCGGCTATATCGGCGTTAGAGCAACCCGCCACGATCAGATCGAGGATTTCCAGTTCTCTTTCTGTTAAGGGCGTATTCTCTAATAGCTGCTGATATTCCGAGTCTATACCTTGTATCGTCACCGTTTTTGCCGAGGATTGCGCTTCCGCCGCTACCGGTACTGACTGTCTAACCTGTTGTAGCACAATATCTGCTATCACCGGATCTATCCAAGGATTACCCTCGTGGGTGGATTGGATGGCTTCGGTGAGTTTATCCACATTAATATCTTTCATGCAGTAGGAATCGGCCCCGGCGGCGAAAGCTGCTAACACCGAATCTTGGGTTTTGTGCATCGTCAACATTAAAATTTTCGGCATAGGTTCTTTCGATTCCAAACGAGAGGTTTTGAATCGTCGTACCATTTCGATGCCGTCGATGTTAGGTAAGCCAATATCCACGATCGCCACATCGGGTTTAACGGTTTCTAACAGGCGCAGTCCCTGTAAGCCGTTAGTGGCCTCTCCCGCTACTTCTATACCCTCTCGATGTTTTAGCGCCGCCACTAAACCGATGCGAGTTAAATCATGATCTTCAATAACTACAACGCGAATATCATTCATTGCTATTACCCTAATTGGAATTTTTTAAAGGTATTTTTTTCCATTGTCCCTTAATCTTCGGTATATCATCATTTAGCTATCATGGGGAGAAGATCAGTAGAAAATTTAATGTATCCATGATTATAATTATTTAGCACTATATCTACCGTCTATCAACGGAAGTGTCTGTTAGTACCTCTTAAGAGATAATTTTCGCACCGGCGCACATCTATCGTTAGATATAAATGTTAATATATAAAAAGTGATATGTTAAAAACCTCAAAATAGTAAATGTAAACAAAATTAAACAGGTTACGGGTACACCTCCAGACATAAACGAAGGTTTGTTACTGTAAAAAAGAATCTATCTAATTAAAAAGAAAACAAAATATATAACTCTCCCGATCAACAACTATCCTCAATATAACCCTAGCCTATGCTGGAATTTTTGAATCAATATCTTGTCTCCAGCCCTTTTATTCCTCACGGCCATTGCTATCTTTGGAAACCGGGTTTAGTTTGGTTACATTTACTTTCCGATAGCCTGATAGCGATGGCTTACTACTCGATCCCGGTGATGTTGATCTATTTCGTGCGTCAGCGGCGAGATGTGCCTTTCACCGGTATATTTTGGATGTTCGGTGCTTTTATCGCCGCCTGCGGTACGAGCCATATCTTAGAAGTGTGGACGTTATGGCATCCCATTTATTGGGTATCGGGCACGGTGAAAGCTTTCACCGCTTTTATATCCCTTTATACCGCCTCGGAATTATTCGAGTTAATCCCCCAAGCCCTCACTTTACCCAGTCCCGAACAACTACAGCAGGCTAATGACCGATTATCAGCAGAAATACAAGAGAAGGAGAAAGCTCAAAGGGAAATATTAATTCTCAACACGGAACTAGAAATAAGAGTGGCGGAAAGAACAACTCAATTACAAATTTCTAACGAGTTGAAAGAACAGGCTCTTATCAGTGAAAGACAAGCCAGGGAAGAAGCGGAATCGTCTCGATTACAAGTACAAAATGTCGCATCCCGTTTAACCTTGGCCATGGAAGCGGCCAAAATGGGATCTTGGGATTGGCAGACCGAAACCGGGGAAATTTTCTGGACTCCTTTTCATGAAATTATCTTCGGTTATGAACCGGGCCGGGGCGAGTATAGTTATGACGAATGGCGGCAAAGAATACACCCCGATGACTTCCCGAAAATAGAAGCGGACTTGAAGAAAGCCGAGGCGGAAAAAAATACTTATGAAGGTGAGTATCGAGTCGTCCACCCCGATAAAACCGTCCGTTGGGTGTTCAGTTTAGGCAGGTTTCTCTACAGAGAAGACGGCACGACCGAGAGAATGGTGGGCATGAGCATCGATATAACCGATCGCAAACAAAACGAAGAACGCTTCCGCATCAGTCAGGAGCTCTCCCTCGATGCTTTCATGATCATGAGTAGCCTGCGGGATGAAGGCGGGGAAATAATCGATTTTCAATGGACTTACGTTAATCCGAAAGCGGCAGAAATTATCAAACAACCGCCGGATAAATTGTTAGGAGAGGGCCTGTTAAAAATGTTCCCCAACATTAAAACCCATAGTGATATATTCGCTCGTTATGTGCGAGTAGTAGAAACGGGACAAGCCCACGATCTAGAAGTTTTTTACGATGAAGATGGTATTAGCGGCTGGTTTCGCAATATGGCGGTAAAACTTGATGATGGCGTGGCGGTATTTTTTAGCGATATTACCGAGCGTAAATATACGGAGTTAGCCATTAAAGAAAGCGAGAAACGCTATGCTGCCTTAGCTCAATTATCACCGGTGGGAATCTTCCGCTGCGATCGAGAAGGCAATTGTTTTTATCTTAACGAGCGTTGGTCGCAACTGAGCGGCTTATCCGTCGAAGAAGGAAAAGGCAGTGGCTGGATTCGCTCCCTCCACCCGGACGATCGTTTTCTCGTGGGCCAGCGTTGGCAAAAATTGCTCGAAGAAAATCAACCTTTCGAGTTAGAGTATCGTTTCCAAAGACCCGATGGCACGATCGTCTGGGTATTGGGGCAGGCGTTACCGGAAATCGAAACTCAGGGAGAGATTATCAGTTACATCGGCACTGTCACCGATATTAGTCTCGCCAAACACAATGAAGCCCAACGCCTAGAAGCAGAATCGGCTCTCCGGGAGAGTCAACGCTTTATTGGGCGCATCGCCGAGACAACTCCGGGTTTACTATACATTTATGACTTGAAACTGAATCGTAATATCTACGTCAACGGTCAAGTCAGATCGATTTTAGGTTACGACCAAGAATATATTCAAGGCATGTCCGTGACCGAATTGCTGAGCCACTTCGACGCGGAAGATGCGGCGAGACGGCCCGAGTTCTTGAGGCGATTAGAACTTTCTCAAGATAATGAGGTACACAGTTTTGAATTTCGTTTTTTGTGCGGTGACGGTCAATGGCGTTGGCTTTGTAGCTACGAAACCGTATTCAGCAGGGATGAGTCCGGGAAACCCCAGCAGATTCTCGGTATCGCTCTAGATGTCAGCGATGCCAAAGAGGCTCAATTGGAGTTAGAGGAGCAGGAAAGGGAGTTAAGGCAGCTAACGGAATTATTGAAAAAGCGTAATGAAGATTTAGATGGGTTCGCTTATATCGTATCTCACGATCTGAAAGCGCCCTTACGAGCGATCGCCCATCTCTCGGAATGGATCGAAGAAGATTTAGACGGAGTGTTATCAGAGGACAATCGGGAACAGATGGGGTTACTCCGCAAGCGGGTTTATCGCATGGAGAGCCTGATCAACGGTTTGTTAGATTACTCTAGAGTCGGTCGCACCCAATTAGCGGCCGAGAATGTCAACGTAGAGAATTTATTAGCGGAAATTATCGACTCTCTATCCCCACCAGGCTCTTTCGATGTGCGGGTCATCAAACCCCTGCCCACCATTACCGCCAAGCGCCTACTATTGAGTCAAGTTTTCGCCAATCTGATCGGTAATGCCATCAAACACCACGATCGTGCTGACGGCAAGATCACTATTAGCGGTCAAGAAAGCGGCGATTTTTACCGGTTCTCCGTTACCGATGACGGGCCTGGTATCCCGCCCCAGTATCACGGCAAAATTTTCGCTATCTTTCAAACCCTTAAGGGTCAAGAAAGCAACGAAAGTACCGGCATCGGCTTGAGTATCGTCAAAAAAATTATCGAAACCGAAGGCGGAGCGATTCAATTAGAGTCAGCCGAGGGGCAGGGAACCAGCTTTCGCTTCACCTGGCCTAAAAATCCGCGTCAGGAGGAAGATTAAACTTCACCTGGCCTAAAAATCCGCGTCAGGAGGAAGATTAAACCTTTATTTAAATTTCTGTCGGAAGAAATATTAATCGGCTCTATACCTTGACCTGTAAAGGTTTGATGATTTAAGTTCCTATGTATATACTTTTACAATAGAGTAGAGTAGCAAAAATTGTGAGGGTTTCTTAAATTGATAGGCGATGAAAAACTTTTTATTTTTTAGGAGAGTGAATAATAGTTGGTCGAGATTGCCTATTAGTTATCGGGGTGCGATCGTTATCGCCATACCGGCCCTGTGTATGGGGGCGATGATCGGTTCTTGGGTCTGGTCACGCCAGGTCAATATCGAAGTCAGACAACGCATCGACCACACCAAAGAAGTTATTTTAGAAAGTAATAAACTACTCACAACTTTAGTGAACGCCGAAACCGGTATTCGCGGCTACGATCTCAGCAGACAAACTGTTTTTTTATATCCTTATAAAAAGGCTAAATCCCATCTTTCTAATAATCTCGGCGCTCTGGATAAATTAGTTAGAAATGATCCAGAGCAATCACTACAATTAGATAAAATCGAGCTGTTGATTACCAATTTAACTCGAATTTTAGAAGCTCGACTATTAGAAATTAATAATTCAACCATTAATAAAAACAGCGTTTCTGACAAAAATATATCGATGCTGAAGCAGGGTAAACAGACAATGGATACGCTCCGCACCGAAATAGGAAATTTACAGCAAGTAGAACAGCAACTACTAGATAAACAAAAATCTCATCTCGCTCAATTGATAGAATTAACATCTTTCCTACAATGGCTAACAGCTTTAGTTAGTAGCTTCGCTTATCTGGCCGCCGTATATTTATTCAGTAAAATTAATACGGAACTAGCCGAGAGAGAAAAGCAATTATCAGAAAGTAAATCTTTAATCGATACCATCACTAAAAATGTAGTAGACGGGGTGATCACCCTTAACTGCCACGGTGTCATAGAAACTTTTAACTGTGCCGCCACGAAAATTTTTGGCTATAAACCCGAGGAAATTATTGGTAAAAATTTAAGTTTCTTATTAAGCGACCCTTGTTTAACAGATCAGGAAAAGAACGATAAATTACAATTTTTAACCCACCATCTCCGGCAATTAGATAAACCTTGGCAAACCTTGGGTTATCGTCGATCGGGGGAATGTTTCCCCTTGGAAATATCTTTGAGTGAAATTCCTTTAAATCCCTTATTTATAGTCATCATACGGGACATATCAGAAGCAGAAGAAGCTAAGGCCAAGCTAACCAATAGAGCCGATGAACTGGCTCGACTCAGTGCCACATTAACCGCTACCAATATCCAATTGGAAAAACAAAATCAAGAATTAGATAAATTCGTTTATGTAGCCTCTCACGATTTGAAAGCACCTCTGCGGGCTATAGCCAGCCTTTCTGAATGGATCGAAGAAGACTTGAAAGATAAACTCAGCGAAGAAAATAACCGTCAGATGGAATTACTCAGAGGTCGAGTTCATCGGCTAGAAAGATTGATCAATGGTCTTTTAGCTTATTCCCGCATCGGACGCATAGAAACACGCAAAGAGTTGGTCGATGTCAGAGAATTATTAGGAGAAGTTATTGCCTCTCTCGATCCCCATAGCGAATTTATCATCGAAATCGGTGAGAAAATGCCAGTTTTTAAAACTAAGAAAAAATTGTTATCAGAAGTTTTCACTCACCTGTTAAGTAATGCCATCAGACATCACGACACCGGACGGGGACATATACAAATTCTCGTGCGAGAAGAGGATCTGTTTTATCACTTTCAAGTTATCGATGATGGCCCCGGCATCGCCCCCGCCTATCACGAGAGAGTTTTTGTTATTTTCCAAACTCTTCTACCCCGCGATACCAAGGAAAATACCGGCATAGGTTTGTCCTTGGCAAAAAAAATATTAGAAACGGAAGGGGGCAAAATTTGGCTGGAATCAGAAGAACATCTTGGCTCTACTTTTCACTTCACATGGCCTAAAAGTTAATATATATAAAAAGCTATATTTATCGCCCACATTAACTATTTCTTTCGATTGAGTTAACATTTTTTCATAACTAACTTATAATCTATAATAAAGATGTCTAAAACCAGCAACCTTTAGTGTTCAGCAAAACATGGAGGACAAAATTATTAATATTCTTTTGATAGAAGACGATGAAGTGGACGTTATGAATGTAAAGCGGGCTTTTAAGAAAAATAATATCTTGAACCCCCTTCATGTGGCTTCTAATGGATTGGAGGCCCTGAATATGTTACGAGATGAGTCGGGAAGCCCGTCGAGTGTTTCCCCCCAACAATTGTTAATTTTACTAGATTTAAATATGCCGAAAATGGGCGGGATCGAATTTTTACAAACCCTGAGACAAGACCCCGTATTGAAAAGTATACCAGTGGTGATTTTGACCACTTCTAACCAAGATCAAGACCGTTTAGAAGCTTATCAGTTAAATATTGCCGGTTATATCCTTAAACCAGTGACTTTTAGCAATTTCGTCGAAACAATGGCGACCCTGAATAGATATTGGACATTATGTGAGATGCCTTGATCCCAATTATGGAAGAAAACGAAATTTTAAAGATCCTTATAGTAGACGATGATGAAGTCGATCGTATGGCGGTACGTCGTGCGCTGAAAACATCGGGCCTTAACTTGGAATTGGCAGAAGCGGAAACCGCCGAATCCGCCTTCACACAATTACAAAAAGGAGAATTTGACTGTGCTTTTGTCGATTATCGTCTACCGGATAAAGACGGTTTGGCCTTGGTGCGAGAATTACGGGAAAACGGCATTAAGATACCCTTGATCGCCCTCACGGGTCAAGGAGACGAACAAATAGCGGTGGAATTGATGAAAGCCGGTGCGTCGGATTATCTTTCTAAATTCCGCATCTCCCCCGCTCGTCTAGCTCAAGCCCTACACAACGCTATCCGGGTTTATCAGGCGGAAAAAGAAGCGGCGATCGCTTACCAACAAAAAGAAGAATTAGCCAAGCAGCGGGAAGATTTCGTTTCTAGGATGACCCATGACCTGCGGACTCCCCTGGTAGCTGCCAACCGGATGTTAGGGCTATTTCAAGAGGGGGTTTACGGGCAAGTGCCCCAGGATATGGATAAAGCCATAGACATTATCATCCGTAATAATAAGAACCTGCTGGAAATGGTCAACAACCTCCTAGAAGTTTATTGCCATGAAGCGGGAGCGAAAAGATTAAACTTTACCAATCTGGATTTAAAACAAATCATCGAGGAAGTGGTACAGGAATTAAACCCTCTAGCGGAAGAAAAGTTTTTAAAAATTTTTGTAGAAACTGAAAATGGCGCAGTTTTACAAGTCGTTGGCGATCGTTTAGAGTTAAGGCGGGTGATGATCAATCTCATCAGCAACGCCCTCAAATTCACCGACGAAGGCAAAATTATCATCCGCCTGCTTCCCGCCGAAAAAAGCAACCCTTACGTCACCGTGGAAGTAGAAGACACGGGAGCGGGTATCGCCCCGGAAGATCAACCTCAGTTATTCGAGCGATTCCGCTACGGCAATCATCGCCGCTCTACCAGCGGTTTGGGACTGTACCTCTCCCGCCGTATTCTCGAAGCCCATCACGGCTCGATCTTCGTCACCTCGCAACTCGATGTAGGTAGTATTTTCTCCATCCGTCTACCCGCTTCTTTTCTGTAGATAATCAAAACATATATTGACGATTCTCTCGGAAGCTTTACCATCACCGAAAGGGTTGATAGCGTTAGCCATACTCTCGTAAGCCGACCTATCGCCCAATAATCTTCCCGTCTCCTGTAGAATTTGTGCCGGGTCGGTGCCGATCAGTTTAGCCGTGCCCGCCGATACCGCCTCCGGGCGCTCGGTGGTTTCCCGCAACACTAAAACCGGCTTACCGAGACTCGGTGCCTCTTCCTGTATACCCCCCGAATCGGTTAACAGTAAATAAGATCGAGCGATCGCCCCCACCAATTCCCCATAATCTAAAGGCTCGGTCAGGAACACCCTGGGATGATCTCCTAAAGCCGACTGTATCGGCTCGCGAACCGTAGGATTACGATGGAGGGGCAGTAATAAAGCCGTATCAGGGTACTTTTGGAGTACATCGCCCCAGCCTTTAATAATATCCTGTAAAGGAGCGCCCCAGTTTTCCCGGCGATGTACGGTAGCTAATAAAACCCGATATTTCTGCCAATCCAATCCAGGAATATCACACCGGGGATTCTGACCCGCCACCGTCAGTAAAGCATCGATCACCGTGTTACCGGTATGGTGTATCTGCCCGGTAACGCCCGATTTTTCCAGATTAGCCACCGCGAGAGGAGTGGGGGCGAAGTGTAACTGACCCAATTGAGAGATGAGACGGCGATTAGCTTCCTCTGGGTAGGGATTGTATAGCTCGTTCGTGCGTAAACCCGCTTCGACGTGAGCGATCGCTATCTGTTGATAAAATGCCGCCAGCGCCGCCGCGAAAGCCGTGGTGGTGTCACCCTGAACGATAACTAAATCAGGCGCTAATTTGCTGAAAATCTTTTGTAAGCCGTACAGACTCCTACAGGTAATATCCGTTAGAGATTGATGGGGTTGCATGATGTCTAAATCTTCATCCGCCTCGATAGCGAACAGATTCATTACCTGTTGTACCATTTCCCGATGTTGTCCCGTCAGGATAACGCGGGTTTTAAACCCGCTGAACTTCTGGAAATGTTGGATCACCGGAGCTAATTTAATCGCTTCCGGGCGTGTACCGAGAGTGATACAGATAGAGTATGTCATCTATTCTCCTTTTCTGTTGGGTTGAGGGGGCGGGGTGGTTGCACTGTCGGGGTACTAGCTAGTTGCTGACTTACCGTTTGTAGGGCGTAGGCGGTGCGTAATTCCTCCTGTAACTGTTCGCCGGAGGAAACCAAGTTACCCAGTCCATTAATCAATCGTTGCAAATTTTGTCTAGTTTTGGGATCTCCTAATAATTGATCCACATCGGAAGTGATTTTTTGAGTATTTTCAAAAGTAACTCTGGCTGAGTCTAAAGTTTTTTGCAAAGTGACAATAGTCGCAGGATCGTTAAGATTGTTGGTGACAGAACGCAAACTCGAGGTAATTGCCGCTGCGTTAGAGAGAACTGTTTCTAGATTTTGACTGATATTTTTGGTATCAACGTTATCCAAACTAGTATTAATTTTGGCGATCGTGCGATTTAAATTAGTCGATAATATGCCCAGATCTCCCGAAGTGCGATCGATATTAGCTAGGGTATTGTCTAAACGATCTCGATTATTCTTGACCAGAGCGTTCAAATTAGCGACTAACTCACTAGTTTGGTCGAAAGTGCGCTCGATCTTCGCTTTATTGCCGGTCAGGGTTGAATCCAGATTAGTCACCAAACCGGAAGCGTTATTAGCGGTTCGGGTAATAGCCTCACTGGTTCGGCTGAAGTTCCGCGTTAACCCGCGGATGTCCTTCTGGGTCGTCTGTAAAATAACGCCCGTATCGTCCGCCAATCGACCCACTCGATCGGCCGCGCGGGCGGTGTTTTTAGTAGCCAGTTTTAAATTGTCAACGAATTCCGGTTCGCTATAAGCCTCGGCGAGACGGCTCATGGTCGCTAACAACTGGTCTCCCGCCATTCCTTCTAGGCGATCGTTATTACAGATGATGATCTTGGGGTCGCAGTTTTTACCCAGGGGTTCTATATTGCTCTCTTCGCTCGATAGAGTTGTGAGGGGACTTATTTCGATGGCGGCTTCACCGATCAAGCCCGAGCGATTGGTTTGAATGTTCACCTGAGCGGGCAGACGCAAATCGCTCTTGGCGATGCTGATCACGGCTTCAACTTTATTACTGGTGGCTTTAAAAGCAGCTACCCTACCCACGTTCACACCGCGGAAACGTACGGGCGCACCCACTTGTACGCCACCCACATCGGGAAATTCCACCGTGAATTCATAGCCTCCCTGGCCGAGTCCACCACCTTTGAGCCAAATTGTTCCAGCGGCGAAGATCATCAGGCCCAAGAGAGCGAATAATCCTAAAGTACCCTCACGAACTGCACGCGACCCCAGCATAGTTTTTACTCACTCCACCTTACTGATCAATTATCCTTAATCGGTTGCTTTAATCGGCCCTTCTATACTACCGCTAAAAAATTGTCGGATCATTTCGTTGTCCGTGGTGTCTATTTCTTGGACTGTCCCAGACCATGGTGTTTGACCTTTATATAGAAATACTATACGTTTTGCGGTGCGACGGATCGTGCTACTCTGATGGGAAACCATCACATAAGAAGCACAAGTGCCGGAATCTTTTTGAATTTTCCGCACCAAGTCTTCGATAATGGTGGAAGCGATCGGATCTAAACCAGCGGTCGGTTCATCATAAAGAATTATTTCCGGGTTCTCTTGGGGATTTTCGGGATTATTAATAATAGCCCTGGCGAAACTCACCCGCTTTCTCATACCCCCGGACAGTTGAGCCGGATAACGCTCGCTAATATCGTCATCCAAGCCCACTAATCTCAGCTTTTCGGCGACGATCTCTTTGATCTTTTTATGAGATAGACGGGAATGCTCGAATAGGGAAAACCCCACATTTTCTTCAACCGTGAGCGAATCGAATAAAGCAGACTGTTGGAAGACGAGGGCGATTCGCAAACTTTCCCGATTATCTTCGGCCAATCCGGTGCGTAATTTACCTTTCACGTAAATTTCCCCCTCATCGGGGGCGGTCAATCCGGCGATGATCCTTAATACAGTGGATTTACCCGTTCCCGAAGGGCCGATGATCACTAGGGCTTGGTTCCGGTAGATAGAGAGGTTTAAACCATCGAGAATCACTTTATCGCCAAACTTCTTCGAGACTCCTTTGAGTTCGATCAGCGGTTCTTCCATGGGGTTAAGTTTCCGATTCTAAACCAAAAACTCGATTGAATACTTTTTGTACTTTGTAACCTGAATCTATGGACTCTAATGGATCTTTCCGCAGGCGATGACGTAAGCACAACACAATCACCCTGCGAATATCATCGACGGTGACGGTAGTTCTCCCCTCTAGAGCCGTTAAAGCTTTAGCCGCCCGGTTCGTTACTATGTCCCCTCTCAATCCGTCCACGTCTAATTCAGAACAAACTTGCGATATTTTCACCCTGGAATCGTAATCCATCTCTACTCGCGGTAATAGTGCTTGGGCTGTGACTAATTTTTCCTGCAAGTGAACCTGTTCGTCTTCATATCTGGTGCAGAATTCCGGTGGATTTTGATCGAACTCCGATCGCTGTTCCACTATTTTCACCCTCAGGGCCGGTTCTTTAACGGTGTGGATCTCGGCGTGCATCCCGAAACGATCGAGCAATTGGGGGCGTAATTCTCCTTCTTCGGGGTTGCCCGAACCTACCAGCACGAATCGGGCCGGGTGACGGATCGAGATACCTTCCCTTTCCACAGTGTTCCAACCGGAGGCGGCAGAATCTAGCAATACGTCCACCAGGTGATCATCGAGCAGGTTAACTTCATCCACGTAGAGGATACCCCGGTTGGCTTTCGCCAGTAGCCCCGGTTCAAAAGCCTTAACCCCTTCCGAGAGAGCTTTTTCGATGTCGATCGTACCGCAAACCCGATCTTCGGTAGCGCCGAGGGGGAGATCCACCATCGGTACTTTTTTCTTGCCGAGGGTCACGGGGATATTTTCTTCTAACTGTCTTCGCACTTCATCGCTCATTAATTCGGGGTCATCGGGGGCTGAATTAAAAGGATCGTTGGCTACTACTTCTATATCGGGTAATAGGTCGGCCAGGGCCCTGATGGTGGTAGATTTGCCCGTACCTCGATCGCCCATGATCATCACCCCGCCTATTTTGGGGTCGATGATATTCAGCATTAAAGCGAGTTTCATTTCTTCTTGACCGACGATCGCCACAAAGGGGAATACTAACCGGCGTGTTTTCGGGGCAGCTTGGAGAGTCACAGTCATAGAACAATAATTATTTTAATTACGAGCAAAACCACTGTTTCTCATTGTGCCATATTAAGAGGGGGGCCGTGAGTCGTAACTTTGTCCAAGCTGCCCCGAAAAGAAAAAGCTATTAACTATTTTTGAATTATCCAACGCCAGAGAGGATGACTCGGCCCTGCCCGTTGTATTCGCTCCACTCCGTTTTCTAATTGCTGTCTTTCTTTAGCTGGTATGCCCCAGATTATATTTCTGCCCTGCCATAGTAAAGAACTGACTGTTATGGCGAGACAATAAGCTAAACCTGCCACCGGCCAAAAATTATAAATAATCGTGTAGCGTAAACTGGCCCAAGTGAAATAAGTCTTCAAAAGACTGATGTCTTCTCTTAACGCCCATAAACTCCAAGGTACTATAACCAACCAAGAAAGTAATACTAAACCCCAACGACCGTATACTCTCAGTTGGTGTAGTCGTTCCGTTCGGGCTTTTAGTTCTTGATGGGCCATCTCGATCGGTTAATTTGGTTATTTTGCCCCGACTCTCCCCGGTGGAGAGAGTCCATCGGGTTTACTTGGTGGCTTGAGCGCCTTTTTTAGCCGTTTTCTCAATTTCCGGTTTGAGAACTTCAAAGCCTTTAGCGAATTGAGGATCGTCGAAAGTGCCTATTTTCTCTTGGGCTTGTTGTAGAGCCTTACGATCAGCATCGCTGAGATCATAAACTACATCCGGGTGAATACCATCTTTATTAATATCCTTGCCGCTGGGGGTGAGGTATTTAGCGATCGTCACCGCCAAGCCCGAACCATCTTCGAGACCGCGTACCGATTGCACCAAACCTTTACCGAAAGTTTTCGTCCCCACGATCGTTCCCCGGTGATGATCTTGTAACGCCCCGGAGAGAATTTCGCTGGCACTGGCCGAGCCACCATTAACCAAGACAACTAAAGGTTTATCGGTGAGAGCTTTATTGTCGGCCTGTTGCACTTCTCTTTCTCCCTGTCTATCGACGGTGGAGACGATCAAGCCATCGGGAATCCACATTTTCGCTATTTCCACACTAGCGTACAGTAATCCCCCCGGATTAGAGCGTAAATCTAGCACGTAACCTTTCACGCCTTTGCTTTCCAAGTCAGTGATTGCGTTCCGCATATCTTGACTGGCTTGGGCGCTGAATTGGTTCAGACGGATATAGCCGATCTTACCCGCGGGACTGTCTTCCACCCTGGCCCGCACCGGGTGAATTTCTATTTTGCTCCTGGTGAGGGTGAAATTAACTTTTTTATCTCCCCGTTGAACGGTAATGTTAACTTGAGTGCCCGCCTTACCGCGAATCAGGTTCACTGCTTGTTCTAGTTCTAGTTTCTCGGCGTTTTTGCCATCGATTTCCACGATGATGTCTTTGCTCATCACCCCGGCTTTAGCCGCGGGGCTACCTTCGATGGGAGATACCACGATCAACTGTTTGGATTTTTCATCCTTGGTAATTTGAATACCTACTCCTGTTAATTCCCCCGAAGTATCGATCTGCATATTTTTGAACTCGCTGGGGTCCATGAAGCGAGTGTAGGGATCTTGGAGGGTCTTTAACATTTCCCTGACCGCTTTATACGCTTCTTCTTGGTTGGCGTATGAACGGCTTAAATATTGGCTGCGGGTTGCTTTCCAGTCAGTTTGATTGAATGTCCCATCCAAGTAAGTACGATTGATGATCTGCCATACTTCATCGATTAATTCTTTGGGGCTTTCTTGGAAAAAAGCTTGACTCTTGGACATTCTCAGTCCCGCCCCCGTAACTGCTACCGTTGTTAGTACCAATGCCGTCGCACCTAATACCAGCCCGCGTTTTGTCATGACCATAAGCGATTTTTGGGTGTAAAAGTTTAGCTCTCACTCTTTCTGCTCACTTTAACACAGTACCTGATTGAGTCCTTTGCCGTCTTCACGATCTTTTTGGTTTTCAGGGTTTGACTTCGGGGCGGCTGTGGATTGCTATGTTTTCAGAGTTTGGCTATTACTGTTATAACATCTCTGATAGTCTAGTTATGATTAATCCTCCTTAAATATATGGCGACTTCCAATCAGTTGAAGGAAAGACGAAACCAGCTCAAATCCCAGCGCCGTCAGAAGGTTTGGCAATCGATCGCTCGTTTCGCCTGCATCACGGCCATGGCGGCGGGTTTATCTTGGGCCATGTCCTTACCCTATTGGTCTATAGCTAGTGCGGATCAGATTGAGGTGCGGGGCAATCATCTCCTATCAGCCGAGCTGATCCGCAACTGTCTGAAAGTATCCTATCCCAAGTCGATCTGGCGTTTGTCCACTTCGCCGCTGACGGCTAATTTAGCCGCCATACCCCCCATTGCATCAGTGGAGGTCAGTCGCCAATTATTGCCCCCCAAGATTATCGTTACCGTCGCCGAGAGGCAACCTGTAGCTTTAATACCCGCCCCCCGCAACCCATCTTATCTTGATGATAGGGGTGTGGTAATTCCTTTATCTTATTATTCCCGTACCCCATTTTTTCCCCAATCCCCTCCTTTGAAAGTTATCGGCTATCAAAATCAATATCAAACCTCTTGGCAGAAACTTTATAGTTTACTCGGTAACTTTCCGGTGAAAATATCAAGCGTTAATTGGCAAGAACCTAGTAATTTGGTACTAGATACTTCTCTGGGCAAAGTTTACTTGGGGGCCAACGATAACCTATTGGTCAAGAAGTTAAATACTTTGGCCAGAATCGCTCAAGTCAATGGGAAAGTAGCGACGAAGGATATACTTTACGTTGATTTGAGAAATCCCGATTCACCGAGTATTCAACTGAAACCGAAAGTCGACAAGATAAAGGAGAAAGAAAGTATCTAAAGAGATATATATTGACAACTTAATAACTTACAATGGAAAAACTTCCCAACTAAAATAGACCCCAACCAATCAACTTGTAGTCTATAAATAACATAGTATAAGTAAAACCAAACCCATAAGTTAACTGTGTACTAAATTAAGTAATACTGCGATGACAGCCAAAAATCATAAAGTTACAAGTGACTCTATTTTAAATAATAACGAAGATCCGGAGCTATTCACTGATGAGGATTATAATGCCATCATGAATACTGGCCTACCTCGAATTAACGAACCGCCCATGAAACCCAAGGATAGCTCCTATCATAATACGATCGTACCTAGTAACGTAGCCAGAATCAAAGTCATCGGCGTAGGCGGCGGCGGCTGTAATGCAGTAAACCGGATGATCGCTAACGGTGTAGCCGGGATAGAATTCTGGACGATCAACACAGATGCCCAAGCTTTAGCCCACTCGTCAGCTTCCCAGAGACTACAGATAGGTCAGAAATTGACCAGGGGTTTGGGGGCGGGGGGAAATCCTTCCATCGGTCAGAAGGCGGCGGAAGAATCGCGCGATGAAATCGCTCAAGCCTTAGAAAATACAGATCTAGTATTCATCACCGCCGGTATGGGCGGCGGCACCGGTACGGGAGCGGCTCCCATAGTGGCAGAAATAGCTAAAGAAATGGGGTGTCTGACGGTGGGTGTAGTGACCCGTCCCTTTACATTCGAGGGGCGGCGGCGCACCAATCAGGCGGAAGATGGTATCGGCGGCTTACAAAGTCGGGTAGATACCTTGATCGTCATTCCCAATAACAAGCTATTAGAGGTAATACCCGCCGACACTCCTTTACAAGAGGCTTTCCGCGTCGCCGATGATATTCTCCGACAGGGGGTGCAAGGTATTTCCGATATTATTACGATTCCAGGGCTGGTGAATGTCGATTTCGCCGACGTGCGCGCCGTCATGGCCGATGCGGGTTCGGCTTTGATGGGCATCGGTATCGGTTCGGGTAAATCAAGGGCCAAGGAAGGAGCCACAGCCGCCATCTCTTCCCCCCTCTTAGAATCATCCATAGAAGGAGCTAAGGGCGTAGTATTTAATATCACCGGTGGTAGCGATTTAACTCTCCACGAAGTTAACGCTGCCGCAGAAATAATTTACGAGTCCGTAGACCCCAACGCTAATATTATTTTCGGTGCGGTAATCGACGAGAAGATGCAGGGCGAAATTAGAGTAACCGTGATCGCCACGGGTTTCAGCGGAGATACTCCCACAAGAGGCCCCGGTACGAAAGTAAGTCAACCCGTGATCCCGACGCCGCCCCCCACGAGTGGGCCAGTAGATAGTCGATCGCCCGGATTGGATATTCCCGACTTCCTCCGCGGCCGTCGCCCTAGATAAAGATCACCGTTCGTGATATTTCGGGTGGGGGAGTTCCCGCGTTAAAAATTCTCGTCCATCCAACCACTGATGAGAGCGTTAATTTGTTCGGGTATTTCATCGTGGGGGCAATGACCGGCTTGCAAATAGTGTTCGGTTAATGAGGGGTAATATTGACGGAATTTTTCCCCCCGACTCCTAGCGTCGATCCACGGGTCTTTTTCTCCCCACAATAGCAAGAGTGGGTGGGTTAGTTTCTGCAGTAAGGTGTCGATTTTTTCCCCTTGGGGGCTTTTAAAGACGGCGGCGAATACTTCCACTGCCCCTGGGTCGCAGGAAGGGCGATATATGTCCTCTATTAATTCCTCGGTAACTGCAGCCGGATCTAGATAAACTTTCAGTAGGGTTTTGCGGATGTTACTTTTCTGGCGCACGTATTGGAATAATAAGTAACTCGCCCATGGTTGGAGGAGTACACCACGGATTAACTTCTGTAGGGCGTTGGGTTCGTTAGTCACCGTATCACTGAATGGCCCCGCACTGTTGAGTAAAATCACCCCTTTAGCTTTTTCGGGGCACTCGGCCGCCACGCAAAGCGCCACGTACCCCCCAAGGGAATTACCGGCTAAGATAACAGGTTTCTTGATGATCTCGGTGATGAAGTGAGTCACTTGATCCCGCCACAATCCGCCGCTATACTCTCGGTTAGGTTTAGCTGAACGTCCGAAGCCGAGAAGATCGATCGCCCAAACTTCGTGATTTTCTTGCAGTTGTGCTATATTTTTACGCCAGTGATCCGTCGAGGCCCCGAAACCGTGTATTAGTAACAGGGGCGGCTGATTATCTCGCACGTTGCCCGATCGTACATAATGGATATTGTAGTCTTGCCATTGCCAATAGTTGCTCGGCGGGGAAATACGGTCAACGGCGGATGTGGCTTGCATCGCTTTCTTGTATATTTATTAAGGAATATTAAAAATTGTAACGTAATTTTCAGCAAGTTTAAAATTGGCGATCGAGCCTGGGAAATTTTATCGCTCTCTTCTATATGGGTGATGATCTAGATCACAAGCCTAGTGTGATTAATTTCACACAATGTTGTGATTATGATTATCGTTTAATATTTTTTAAAAAGGGAAGATATTAACAGGATTCAAAAAGCGGATGCATAGCATTAGTGAATGGTTAGTTGTTGAGCAGTATCGACGGCTAGCCATAACATTTTTTAATGATACGCCAAAAATTTTCACCCTAGAACTTCTTTACTCAATAAACGGCTCTGGATACAAGCTTGTTGCCAGATACAGAGGCTATCCGATTCTAAGGGCTTGATTTGGGCCCAGATCTCGCCACTGGCATCGGCATAAAAACGCTCGATCGAGCCTGGGGTGGAGCGTCCCAATTCCGTGACCAAAACCGTGTCACCGAGCCGGAAAAGCTCTCCATTAGCACTTGCAACCTTATCGATCGCGGGCATCTGTGCTTTGATGATGGGGCGCTTGATTGCCGGTTTTTTCTGTTCCTTGTGATCATCGGTTTTAGAAGATAGGCTTCTTTTAAATCCTGGCACCGGATTGGCAAAAGAAGATTTGTTGGGCATTTCAGGCGGTTGAGGTTTCTGGGGGTTTTTCGGTTCACCGGACATTAGTTTGGCCTCATAAAGTAGTCAGAAATGAACAACGAGTAGGGAGCAGGGAGGGGTGGATTCTTTCTTCTCTTTTCTCTCTACTCATTACTATAAAAGAAAGAGTCGCTCGATAATATGAGATAATGTACGATCGCAGAGATTTATTAACCCCTTGTTGAACGTCCATTCATGACTACTGCCGCCGAGAAAATCGCCTCAAATACACTAGGAACTCAAACACCCGCTAAAACGGTGTTTACAGTGGAAGAGATCCGAGAATTATTACCCCATCGCTACCCCTTCGCCCTAGTAGACCGAATTATCGATTATGTTCCGGGGGAAAAAGCAGTAGGTCTCAAGAACGTGACTATCAATGAACCTTTCTTCCCCGGCCATATTCCACAGCGTCCCTTGATGCCGGGGGTGTTGATCGTGGAATCGATGGCACAAGTGGGAGGGGTGATACTAACCCTATTGCCCAATATGAAAGGCAAGTTTTTCGCCTTTGCCGGCATTGATAAAACTCGTTTTCGTCGTCCCGTCGTACCGGGAGACCAATTGATCATGACGGTAGAACTTCTCTCGTTTAAAATGAACCGCATTGCCAAAATGCAGGGATCAGCTTCTGTGGATGGACAATTAGCGGTGCAAGCAGAAATGATGTTTTCCGTTCTCGATTAACGAGAAGGTGAAGCAACCGGCGACGGCGATACAGTAGCAGAAGGAGAAGGAGAAGGAGAAGGAGAAGGCGCGGGAGTCTCGCTTTTATTCATCGAGTGCATCGAACCGATCGGTATACCCACTACCACGCCCCAAGCAAACCCTAGAGCCAATGCCACCAAGAGGGGAACCATCGAGGTAGATTGTTTCTGACTCGCCGGATTCGCGAAGGCAGCGGGATTTTCTAGAGGATTTTGATACTTGTATGGGGATTCGTAAACCGGTTGAGATGGTTGTTCCGGTTGAGTTCCAGGTGTTTCTTCGCTTTCGCCCTCTGTTTCCGTTTCTGACTCTTCCAGAACGGGTAAAGCGTCTAATTTACCGATATTATTTTCGATCTTCCAATCTTGACTCAAGGTGATCTTATCAGACCAAGCGGGTACCTCGGATGTATGTGCCAAGCCGTAGACTTCGATCGTTTCTATATTGGGTATACCGAGGCTATTAAATTCTTCTTGCAAAAAAGGAATAAGCTTGTATTGATTGGGCACTTTACGGGAGATGATTTTAATGCCCAGACAGTTTTCTCTTTCGAGGGTGACTTCGCTGATCGTGACCCGCCTCGATTGTAAGCTATGATTCAAGAGAGCTTTGATCGACTCTAAGTCCTGTTGTTTAGCTTGTTGAATAAGCTGTGCTTGATTCATGATTAAAGGTTATATATTATCACACTTAATAATATGCCCTTTGTTTGCTGTGTTTGTATCATTAAAGGTCATCAAATTTTATCACGGGAGAATTTATGAGTCTGGAGGAGCGCTTTTTCGGAGCCAAATCTCCAGACCAGCGGGCAGAATGATTAAAATTTATTAGTGTCCGGACGCGGCCCCACAGCACCAGGTTGATTGATAAATAAGTTGCCCGCAGCTTCGTTTTGATAAATACAATCGATTTTGGGCTTGGCTTCTAACGGCCCGGTGAATCCGAAAGTATTCATCCTATTCTTACAATCATTGACCTGCCTGGAATCAACTAGGTTTTGTTGTTCTAAAATCGACCAGTTGTTACGGCGCAACACGCAACCGGGCTGCATCACCGGCTGGGTAACGTAAACGTTAAAAGGGTTGAGAGTCACGAAAACCCTCATGTCTGTAACGATCGCACTGGCTCCAAATTGTACACATACTTCGGCGTTGGGGGCGCTACGATCGATCACCTCCCTCGATGCCACGTTTTCCGGGGTAAAACTGGCGGTGGAACTAAAGCCTATACCCACGCCCATACCGAGGACGAAAATGCCCCCGAAGAGGGCGATCGTGCCGTAATTCAATTTAGGTTTACCACCTCCACCCCCTGGCTCGGAATAGCCTGGTCTGTTGGGAGAACGAGGGGGGGGAGAGGAATACCGAGGTCTTTTATTCATCAACTTTTCTTAAGACAACCTAGCCCCATTGTCGCTTATTTGTTTCTATCCTAACAATGGATACGGTACGATCGAATATTGGTCATTAACGAAAACAACATTATGGAAGTTATTCCGGCGATCGATATTTTAGAGGGAAAATGTGTCCGACTTTATCAGGGCGATTACGAACAATCTCAAGTTTTCAACGATGACCCTCTCACCGTAGCTCGAGATTGGGTTTCCCAGGGCGCTACCCGCTTACACCTGGTGGACTTGGATGGAGCCAAAGAGGGTAAGCAGGTTAATTTGTCAACTATCTCTAGAATAATTGAAAGCCTACCCATAGCCGTACAGGTGGGGGGAGGTTTGAGAGATCGGACTAGCGTCGAGCAATTGCTAGATCTAGGTGTGAAACAGGTAATTTTGGGCACAGTTGCGGTAGAGAATCCCGCTTTAGTAGAAGAACTGTGTCAAGCTTTCCCCGGTAAGATCATCGTCGGTATCGATGCCCGCGATGGCAAAGTAGCCGTCAAAGGTTGGTTAGAAACCTCGTCCGTAGAAGCGACGGACTTAGCGGGGGATATGGCCCTGGCAGGGGCAGCTTCTATTATTTATACGGACATTCATCGTGATGGCACTTTAGCGGGGCCTAACTTGAACGCTTTACGAGAATTAGCCCACAAAATAGATATTCCGGTGATCGCCTCCGGCGGTATTAGTTCCCTGACGGATTTATTGAGTTTACTGTCATTAGAACCCGCGGGAGTGACGGGGGTAATCGTAGGGCGGGCGTTGTACACGGGGAATGTTAATCTCAGAGAAGCGATTAAAGCGATCGGCCCCGGACGCTGGCAGGATGTGCCGGATAATTTTTTCGTCTGAATTAATTTACCGCTCGACCGAATACTCCTGGGATAGTATCGAAACCCGACCATGATTAAGATTACGACCTTATGATTAATATTAATCTTCTTGACAAAGGGTTAAGACACGCTGGTATAGCCCGGGGCTGACACGAAAACCCGCTTGGTCGATCAAAGAATTCATAACGGGTTGAACTTGAGGAATGAGATTTCTTTGTTTGGCAACGAGCAGAATACCCAAGATACCTATAATAGGTATCCCCAGCCGAACTGCCTCTCGCCTTCCCAAGCGTTCATCAATGAGCAGATCATCGGCTCGTAGCTCGAGCGCTAGGGCTATAGCATTCGCTTCTCCGGCATCGAGGCCCCGTTCTTGTTGTAGTTGGTCGGCAAGTTCAGATGTGGTGAGGGATTGGGTTAGAATCCAATCCAGTTGCAGAATCGCTGAAATCGTGGGGTTGTTGCTGGCAGCTAGTTCGCTGGCAACAACGTCTGGAATAATAACGGTTTGGTAAATAGCGGATAGTAACCGGAGTTGATGGACAATGGCAAGGTTAGAGAGCGCAGAGGTATCGCTGACGACGATCATAGCCAGCCCCGATCTCGCAGATGCTGAACATCCTGCTCAAAGTCTTCCACATCATAATGGACGTAAATACCCCTATCTGCCAGTAGCTTTTGAAAGTCCATCACATCTACCCCAGCAATTTTGCTGGCGCGGCCCAAAGAAATCCGTTCTTGCTGAAACAGGGCCATGGCAATTTCACGAAGCCAGTCACTCTGGTTAAAGGTTTCCGTTTGGCTGAGGCTATCAGGTAGGTTTAGAGTAATTTGCATCGGGTTGTACTCACGAATCACCTTTAATTTTAAGTAATTTTAAGGTCTGTGGCTGGGGAAAGTTTGGGAATACATCAATTAATTATTTATGCTTAAAGGGAAATATTACCCGAACTAACGTGGATATTCGCTTAGTAGTAGTAGATGTGGATGGTACGATCGCCGGTAAATCTAACGATGTGACGGAACCCATCCGCAAGGCGATCGCTTCCGTACAGGCTAAAGGTATTCCCGTGGCTATAGCTACGGGGAGAATGTATCAATCCGCCTTACGCTTCCACAAACGGATTAAATCGAGTCAGCCTCTGATCGCTTATAACGGCGCTTGGATACAGAATCCCCGCGATGGCAGATTACATCGACATATACCCGTACCCGCAGATTTAGCCCTCGATCTCGTGGAATATTTACGACAACCCCAATGGAAACCCTATCTGGGCGTACATCTGTATATCGACGACGCTCTCTATGTTAGTTACGTCAATAACGATACCGTCTCCTATGGTAAACGATCGGGCATTAAACCGATCATCGTCGAAGACCTCAGAACCGTCATCCACAAACACCCCACGAAAATCCTCGCTATGGGGCACGATAGCGCCATCATCAAGCAATTGTGGGAAACCTTGAGCGCTCGTTACACCCCGGAACAATTATATTTAACCCAATCCACCGAGACTTTCTTTGAAGCCACCCACCCGGAAGCGACTAAAGGGGAAGCGGTGGCTTATCTGGCGGAGAAGGTCTTAGGGCTGAATCGTGATCAGGTGATGACCATCGGCGATAACTTTAACGATGTGTCCATGTTATCCTATGCCGGGTTAGCGATCGCTATGGGTGACGCACCCGAAGACGTGAAAAGTCTCGCCCATTGGGTCGCTCCTTCTGTAGAATCGGATGGAGTGGCCGCCGCCCTGGAAAAATTCATCCCTTAACTACCTATGCTTCAGATAAACAGTAATTTCGTGACCTTTCTTAACGGTGATTTGGAAATATCCGCCTATCTAGCCCAGCCGAGCCGGGAGGGTATATATCCCGCCATAATCGTCGTTCAAGAAATCTTCGGGGTTAACGACCATATCCGAGATGTAACCAGACGTATCGCCAGAGAGGGTTATGTAGCGATCGCTCCTGCTATCTACCAGAGAATCGCCCCCGGTTTTGAAACCGGTTACGGGCCCGAAGATATAAGCATCGGTAGGAAGTATAAAAATCTCACCAAAGCCGAAGAATTAGAGAGCGATATAAAAGCGACGATCGATTATCTCTACAATTTACCATTCGTGCAAAAAACGGGAGTGGGTTCGATCGGTTTTTGTTTCGGCGGTCATGTAGTGTATCTCGTCGCCACTTTACCAGAGATTAAAGTTACCGCCTCCTTTTACGGGGCGGGTATCACCACCATGACACCGGGAGGGCAAGGGGTCACGCACAGTCGTACACCGGATATAAAAGGCACGATGTACGCCTTTTTCGGCGAGAAAGATGCCAGTATTCCCGCCGCGCAAGTAGATGAAATTGAAGGGGCGCTAAAGAGTGCCGGTATTCCTCATCAAATCTTTAAATATCCCGACGCGGACCACGGCTTCTTTTGTGACCAGAGGGGCAGCTACGATCGAACTGCCGCCGCATCTGCATGGGGTCATGTGTTACGTTTGTTTAGCACCTTGGAAAATTAGTGGTTTGTTTAGAGAACTTCAGGATTAAACTGGAGATAGCTCAATTTTATTCTTCGATAACGTTTCTAAGTAACATGGCCCCTAAATCTAGCCCGTCTAACCAGTCATCTTTTTCCATGGATGATTTTGCCCTTGCCCTATCACGATACGATTACCAGTTCGAGAAAGGTCAAGTAGTCAAGGGTAAAGTCGTCCAACACTCCTCCGACGGGGCCTATGTAGATATTGGTGGTAAATCTTCCGCCCTCCTTCCTCTCTACGAAGCCGGTTTATCCGTGGAAGCCCCCATCGAAGAAATATTACCTTTAGGTACGGAAATCGAGTTTTTAATCGTTAAAGAACAGGACGCGGATGGACAAGTTACTCTTTCGCGCCGTCAATTATTATTAAAAGAAGCTTGGGAAGATGTTTCCCAAATTTCCGACACTAAAAAACCCGTCCAAGTGCGGATAACGGGTGTTAATAAAGGTGGTGTCACCGCCGAGTTTAACGGTTTAAACGCTTTTATCCCTCGCTCTCATTTGATCGAGAAGAATGATCTGGATTCTCTGGTGGGACAAACTTTAACTGCCAATTTTATCGAAGTGGATCAGGATAAAAATAAACTGGTTTTATCCCAGAGAGAAATCGCCAAGGCGGCGATGATGGATCAATTAGTAGTAGGTAATCTGGTTACGGGGACGGTGGCGAAAGTACAACCTTACGGTTACTTCGTGGACTGCGGCGGTGTGAGCGGTTTATTACATATCAAGCAGATCAGCGGCGGTACGATCGAGAATCTTAATTCCCTCTTCCGAGTCGGTCAACAAATCAAGGTGGCGATCGTAGAAATAGACGAGTACAGAAATCGCTTTTCTCTATCGACGAAAGTATTAGAAGCATTCCCCGGGGAGTTACTACAAAATATGGCAGCAGTGATGGATAATGCCGAAGAAAGATTGGAACAATATAAAGCCAATTTCGCTAACGCTCAGCAAAATTAATCAGCAAAAATTTCTTGACATATGTCCTCATTTACCCATTTAGTTCATCCTACTACCATTAAATATAACGAGGGGGGTTTAGTAGCCGCCATCGCCCAGGATTATCTCGACGGCACGGTGTTGATGATGGCTTGGATGAACGCGGAATCTTTAGAGAAAACCTTAGCCACCGGCGAAGTGTGGTACTGGAGTCGCTCGCGAGGGGAACTATGGCACAAGGGGGCCACATCGGGACATATTCAGAAGTTACGGGATATACGTTACGACTGCGACGGCGATGCCTTGTTATTAACGATCGAACAAACCGGGGATATAGCCTGTCACACGGGGGAAAGAAGTTGTTTTCACCGGTTAGAAGCAGACAAACGGCAGCCATCGAGCCACACCTTGAGCCAATTATACGAAACGATCTGTGAGCGACGGGATAACCCCAATACCGATTCCTATACCTGTAAATTAATAGCCGGGGGCGATAATAAGATCCTCAAGAAAATCGGCGAGGAAGCGGCCGAGGTGGTAATGGCTTGTAAAGATGATTCAGCGGGATCGATCGCCGGGGAAGTGGCGGATTTGTTATATCATACCCTCGTGGCCCTGGCTTATCACCGCGTGCCTTTAAGAGAAGTGTACCGGCAATTAGAAGCGAGAAAACGCTAACTATCCTTACTTTCCTGCCATTTTTCCCATAGATCGGGTCTGCGTTCTCTAGTACGCTTTAATTGCTGTTGATAGCGCCAATGGGCGATGCTTTCATGATTACCCGATCGTAAAACCCCCGGGACTTCCCAACCCCTGAACGTGGGCGGGCGAGTATATTGAGGGTAATCCAGTAAACCCGCCTCGAAACTCTCCTCTTTAAGGGAGGCTTCTTTACCCACTGTCCCAGGCAATAATCGGATCACCCCGTTAAGTATAGTTAAAGCCGGAATCTCACCGCAGGTGAGGACGAAATCTCCCAGGGAAATTTCCCTCGTTACTAAATGTTGACAGATACGCTCATCCACGCCCTCATAATGACCGCACACTAATACTAACTGGTCATAATGAGCGGCTAGATCCCAGAGAATGGGTTGATTGAGAGGTTCCCCTTGGGGAGTCATGAGAATAATTTCCCGGCGGGGTAAAACCGGCAGAGACTCCACGGCGGCAAAAATCGGCTCGGGTTTGAGCAACATTCCCACCCCGCCGCCGTAAGGCTCATCATCCACCCGGCGATGCTTATCGGGGGCGAAATCCCTGGGATTGATAAAGTTAACTTTCGCTATACCTTTTTCCAAGGCTCTACCTAGTAAACCCGAAGCCAAGGGGGAAGTAAAAAAATCTGGGAACAAAGTAATAATATCGAACTGCACGGGTATTATGGGAGGGTTATAGCGCCTACAGTGTTAGTTTAACTTTAGTACGGGAGAATTTTTTAATGATTTCCACATAAATACTGAGGTTAAGTCTATCTATGTTACACTATCCTTTATTATCCGCGGGTTTCCCGACTCTATTATAATCGTGAGTCCTTTCCAAGGAAACCTAACGTAATTTAGCAGGCGAAGGGAATTGTTTAATCTTTTACTTTTATTTACTAAAAAATCTTGTTCAATATTGGGATCGAAACGGTAAGCTAGATAGTCCAATGCAAAAAATAGGGTGACAAGCCTGTTCAACCCTTAAAAAAACGCCCATTGAATTGAAGATGCTCATTGATCAGCCGCTATGTTAGTCGATTTAGAAACAAAACAACCTCGTAACCCCGTACCGCAATCGACAAAAACCGCCATTTTAGTTATTGGTGGTGCCGAAGATAAAGTTCATGGTAAGGAAATTCTCCACACTTTCTGGAATCGCTCTGGAGGAACCGAGTCCGTACTTGCTATTATACCCTCGGCTTCCAGGGAACCGACGATAATCGGTGAGCGTTATCAAAGAATTTTCGAGGAAATGGGGTCAAAATACATCAAAGTCCTCGACATCAGGGATCGGGTACAGGGAGAAGATCCCCAATTTCAAGCTTATGTAGAAGAGTGTACGGGAATATTCCTCACCGGCGGCGACCAGTTACGTCTATGTGGTCTATTATCGGAAACTTCCTTGATGAACAGGATTCGCCAGAGAGTACAACAAGGAGAAATCACGTTAGCGGGGACTAGCGCGGGGGCGGCGGTGATGGGTTATCACATGATAGCGGGCGGCAGTAGCGGCGAAGCGCCGAATCGAGCTTTAGTAGATATGGCGATGGGATTGGGGATCATTCCCGAAGTGATCGTCGATCAACACTTTCATAATCGTAATCGGATGGCCCGTTTAATGAGTGCTATTTCCGGTTATCCCGATCGTTTGGGCATAGGAATAGACGAAGACACCTGCGCCATGTTTGAATCGGACGGGCAACTACAAGTGATCGGTTGCGGCACGGTAACGATCGTGGATGCCAGGGATATGTCCTATACCAATCAAGCCGGGGTCACAGCCTCCGAACCTTTGAGCCTTCATAACCTGAAAGTTCACATTCTCTCCTACGGCGACATCTATAGTCTAAAAAAACATCAGCCAAAAGCTGGAATTATTTCCAGTTAAAGAAAAATGTTCATAATGAACAGTTAGACAGCACAAGAAAGCGACAAAATAACGGATGGCTCCTTAGTGCTTCTCAGTAGCCCAGTGTTAAATCAGAACTCATGAAAATCCTCAGAACCCAAACTCTACGCGGCCCGAATTACTGGAGCGTCCGACGAGACAGATTGATAGTTATGCGTCTGGACTTAGAAGATTTAGCCCAGAGACCTTCTAACGAAATACCTGGCTTTTACGAAGGTCTAGTGCAGGTTTTACCAAGTTTAATAGAACACTACTGCTCACCTGGCTACCGGGGTGGTTTTTTCGAGCGAGTACAAACTGGCACTTACATGGGGCATATCATCGAACATATCGCCCTGGAACTACAGGAATTAGCGGGCACACCCGTGGGCTTCGGGCGTACGAGAGAAACAGTCACGGAAGGCGTGTATAATGTGGTGTACGAGTACGTGGACGAACAGGCCGGGCGCTACGCCGGTAGGGCAGCGGTAAGGATGTGTCAATCCATAGTGGACACGGGAACCTATGCGCTCGAAGAATTAGAAAAGGATCTAGCGGATTTAAGAGATTTATGCGCTAACGCCGCCCTGGGCCCCAGTACGGAAACGATCGTTAAAGAAGCACAAGCTCGCGGTATACCCTGGATGTTGCTCAACGCAAGGGCGATGGTACAGTTAGGCTATGGTGTCTACCAGAAGCGAATTCAAGCAACCCTGAGCAGTAATTCGGGGATTTTAGCGGTAGAGTTGGCCTGTGATAAAGAAGGGACGAAGACGATTTTAAAAGATGCCGGGATACCGGTACCAAGAGGAACACTGATTCAATATGTAGATGAACTCGAAGACGCAATCAAAGATGTGGGCGGTTTCCCCATCGTCCTTAAACCCCTCGATGGCAACCACGGGCGGGGGATCACGATCGATATAAATAGCCAGAAAGACGCTGAAGAAGCTTACGACATGGCGAGTTCCGCTTCCAAAACCCGCTCGGTTATCGTCGAACGTTACTATAAAGGCAGCGATCACCGTGTCCTGGTGGTCAATGGTAAAGTAGTGGCCGTGGCGGAAAGAATACCCGCCCATGTGATCGGCGACGGCGTATCCACCATCGAATCGCTGATCGAGATCACCAACCAAGATCCCAACCGGGGCGACGGGCATACTAATGTCCTAACGAAGATAACCCTCGATCGTACCGCCCTCAACGTTCTCGAACGTCAGGGTTATGAATTATCAAGCGTGTTACCAGCCGGTGAGATCGTCTATCTCCGGGCCACTGCCAACCTCAGCACCGGGGGCGTGGCGGTGGATAGAACCGACGAAATCCACCCGGAAAACGTTTGGATAGCCGAGCGAGTGGCCAAATTAATCGGACTCGATATAGCCGGTATAGACGTTGTTACCCCCGATATTCGTAGACCACTGCGGGAAGTGGACGGCGTGATCGTGGAAGTGAACGCGGCCCCTGGCTTTCGGATGCACGTCGCCCCCAGTCGCGGTTTACCCCGCAACGTGGCGGCCCCCGTTATCGATATGCTCTTCCCCCCCAATAGCCCCACGCGGATTCCTATCCTCGCCATCACGGGCACTAACGGCAAAACTACCACCAGTCGCCTGATCTCCCATATCTATCGCCAAACGGGTAAAGTAGTGGGGTTCACCACCACCGATGGCATCTATCTAGGGGACTATTTAGTAGAAAAAGGTGACAATACCGGCCCTTATAGCGCCGGGCTGATCCTGCGAGATCCTACAGTGGAAGTAGCGGTATTAGAAACCGCCAGAGGTGGCATACTGCGATCGGGTTTAGCTTTCAATCAGTGCGACGTGGGGGTAATCCTCAACGTGGCGGCGGATCACCTCGGTATCGGCGATATAGATACGATCGAACAAATGGCGAAAGTGAAAAGCGTGATCGCTGAAGTGGTCAGCCCCTACGGTCATACAGTATTGAACGCCGATGATCCCCTGGTATCAGCCATGGTGGAAAAAACTAAAGGCAAAGTCGCTTATTTTTCCATGAGTCCCGAAAATACCCTGATCAAAGAGCATATCCGGCGGGGCGGCATGGTGGCGGTTTATGAAAACGGCTTCCTATCGATCGTCGATGGCGAATGGACTCTGCGTATCGAAGAGGCGATCAATCTACCCGTCACCATGAAGGGTATGGCTCCTTTCATGATCGCTAACGCCCTGGCTGCTTGCTTAGCCGCCTACGTACAAGGCGTGGATATTGAAATCATCCGTCAAGGGGTGAGAACATTCTCACCCTCGGCGGATCAAACTCCAGGCAGAATGAACCTGTTCAATTTAGGACCTCATCACGCCCTCATAGATTACGCCCACAATCCCGCCGGTTACGAGGCGGTAGGTCAATTCGTCCGTAATTGGCAGGGGGAAAGAGTCGGCGTTATCGGCGGTCCCGGAGATCGTCGGGATGATGATCTGATCCTGCTAGGTAAGCTATCGGCGGATATATTCGATCGGGTTATCGTCAAAGAAGACCAAGATACCAGAGGGCGCAGTCGCGGCGAAGTAGCCGACCTGATTCTCAAAGGCATCGTCGAGGAAAAGCCTGGTTTCCATCCCGAAGTCATCCTCGACGAAGAGGAAGCATTAGAAAAAGCCCTGGCTAACGTCAGTCCAGGGGGTTTAGTGGTGATCTTCCCAGAGTCGGTGGGTAAAGCGATCGAGCTGATTAAAAAACATCAGCCCCTGCCCCAGGAGTGAGGAATGGGTTAAAGGCTGGTGGTTCCCAATTCCCAATGTTTCTACGATTCCTGATTTTTAGGCAGTCGTAAACCTCCAGGCTTGATCGGGATGAGAATCTGGGTTAGTTCTCGCAGTTGCTCGGCTGTGCCCATACATATTAGTAAGTCACCCGCCATCAGTAAAGTATCTCCCGTGGGGCCGCCGATCAGATTACCGTCCGCCCTCCGTACAGCGAGGACGAGAGCGCCCGATCGAGACCGCAGACGCGCTTGACTGAGGCTTAAACCCACGCAGGGGCAGGTCTTGGGATCGATAAGAAATTCTTCCATATAAAAAGAGCGATCTGTGCCGGTGAGAATCCCATCGACGAAATCCATCACCTGGGGCCGCAAAGCTGCCGCAGCCAGTCTTCTGCCCCCGGTGATATAGGGGGAAACCACCGCGTCAGCACCCGCGCGCTGTAATTTTTGGACGGCTTCTTCGGTACTGGCACGAGCGATCGCCCGAATTTTGGGATTGAGAGTTTTAGCCGACAGGACGGTATAGAGATTTTCGGCATCAGAAGTCAGGGCGGCCACGATACAGACGGCTTCATCGATTTTGGCGATCATGAGAGACTCATCGAGGGTAGCATCGCCTTGAATAGCCATATAACCCAGGGATTTAGATTTCTCCACCTGTTCCGGGTCGGCATCGACGATGATAAAGGGGATATTTTCGGCGTTGAATTCTTGGGCTACCTGTCGGCCCGTGCGCCCGAAACCGCAGAGAATATAATGATCGGTAAGAGTATTGAGCAAGCGTTTCTCCTGTCGTTGACGGATGCCGTCTTGAAAGTAACCTTGAATGAGAGCTTCAGTAAAACGATTGACGATATAACCGATCGTAACTAAACCCATGACGATGAGCAACATGGTGAAGACCCTGCCTCTCTGACCGAGGGGATTGATTTCCCCGAAGCCCACGGTGGCGAGGGTACTCATGGTCATATAGGATGCGTCCAACCATGACCACTGTTCGATGAATTTATACCAGAGGGTGCCGATCAAGAAAACTACAACTAGGGCGAGAACACCGCCGATAAGTTCCTTTCTGAGTCGGCGATATTTATCAGGGGGCTTAGACAATCTGACCTGGCCTCTCAAATTTAAAGTAGATTAAGATTAAGGGAGAGTTAATCGCGCGAGCTATTTATACAATTCAGGAGATAATCGTGAGTCCAGAAATCGTCCTCGAACAGCCTATTGCTAATGTGACACCCCAGACCGGATTCGATCGGGATTCTTTTAACACCTACGTGATGAATACCTATGGACGTTTCCCGATTGCGATCGCCAAAGGAGAAGGCTGTCGTCTTCAGGATACAGAAGGTAAAGAGTATTTGGATTTTGTCGCCGGTATCGCCACCTGTACTTTGGGTCACGCTCACCCGAAGTTGATCGAGGTGGTGAGCAAACAAATTCAAAAATTGCATCATGTGTCTAATTTATACTACATTCCCGAACAAGGTGAACTAGCCAAATGGATTGTAGAGCATTCTTGTGCGGATAAAGTATTCTTCTGTAACTCTGGCGCTGAGGCTAACGAAGCGGCGATTAAACTGGTGCGTAAATACGCCCATAGGGTGTTAGATTTTCTCGAACAGCCGGTGATCCTGACGGCGAAAGCAAGTTTCCACGGTAGAACTCTAGCCACCCTCACGGCTACCGGACAACCCAAGTATCAGAAAGATTTCGATCCTTTAGTTCCAGGTTTCGCCTACGTTCCTTATAACGACATTGAAGCGGTGGAGAATGCGATCGCCGATCTCGACGAAGGTAATCGTCGTGTAGCCGCCATCATGTTAGAGCCTTTACAAGGTGAGGGCGGTGTTAGACCTGGTAATATAGATTATTTCCGTAGATTACGCCAGATTTGCGACCAGAATAATGTACTCTTAGTATTCGACGAGGTACAGGTGGGCGTTGGGCGAACCGGCAAACTCTGGGGTTATGAGAATTTAGGCGTAGAGCCAGATATTTTCACCTCTGCCAAAGGTTTAGCGGGCGGGATTCCCATTGGGGCGATGATGTGTAAGCAAAAGTGCGATGTGTTCGAGCCTGGTAGTCACGCCAGCACTTTCGGCGGTAATCCTTTCGCCTGCGCTTCCGGTCTAGCGGTGTTACAAACTATAGAAAGCGATAATATTCTGGAGAATGTAATTGCGAGGGGCGAACAGTTGAGAGCGGCTTTGAGTGCGATCGTGGTTCAATTCCCTGAATTATTCGTGGAAGTAAGAGGCTGGGGCTTGATCAACGGCATGGAAATTAGAGAATCCGCTCCTTTTACCTCCGCTGATATAGTTAATGCCGCGTTAGCGGAAGGTTTATTGATCGCTCCTGCAGGGCCTAAAGTTTTAAGATTCGTACCCCCGTTAATCGTCACCGAAGCAGAAGTTAATGAAGCCGTTGCCAAGCTGAAAATTGCTATGAGCAAAGTGCTGCACCATTAAAACGGGTTATGGGGGGTTTCACCTCCCTGTAACTTTGGGTGTTAAAAGATTCGATCGTCCTGTTGAACAAGAAAAATCTATTGAAGTTATAAAAAAATCTGCTGTAGTCCCAAGACTTGGAGGATAGACCAAGGGGGTCAAGCTACCCTTATAATCAACTCAAGTAATATTTTTTAAATTTACATATGGCACTATTAACCACAGGTAAACCATTCATTAACGCCTTAGAGAAAGAAGGTACTTTAGGAGTATACGCACCTTTAGAGGGGGGCTACGAGGGCCGTTATCAGAGACGTTTACGGGCCGCAGGTTATACGGTAATCCACATGACCGCTAGAGGTTTAGGGGATTTGGGGGCTTATTTAACGCAAATCCACGGTGTGCGCCCCCCCCATTTAGGCAAAAAAACGATCGGTAACGAAGCTGCCGTCGGACAGGTTTACTATATTCCCCCGATCGCTACTTATGGGTTAACTACTCTCCCACCTAAATCTAAAGGTTTAGTTTTCTGGCTCTTAGAAGGATACGTTTTATCTTCTGCGGAAAAAGAGTATTTGATCGCTCTTGTGCAACAAGAACCCCGTCTTAAATTCGTTCTCGAATTAGGCGGAGAGAGAGAGTTTAAATGGCAACCTTTAACGGCTAGTTTAATCGCCGCTTAAATGCAACGCTATTAATTCTTATATATTGAGAACCATTTTTTAGGAGCAATAAGTCTTGTAAGCGATCGGGCTTACAAGACTTATGTTTATAAAGTAATATGAGTGAAACAGAAAACCATGATAAAAAATGCCAAATTCGTTAAATATTGACAATATTTATGATTGTTTAAAATTACAAGCTCAAAAGCATCCTGAAAAAATCGCCTTGCTAGCCCAAGGTCGTCCTGCCCTGACCTATAGCCGTTTACTAACTCAAATCGAAGGAGTTAACCATCAACTCCAAGGACTGGGAATTTCCAGTGGGGATACTGTAGCTGTGGCTTTACCCGATGGCCCGGAAATGGCGGTGGCTTTTCTATCGATCGCATCCGGTGCCGTTTGCGCCCCCCTGAATACTCAATATCGCCAAGAAGAATTTGACTTCTATTTATCCGACCTTAACCCTAGAGTTTTGATCTTACAGCCAACAATAGCCGAGCCAGCGAGAGAAGTTGCGAGAAAACGAGGCATCGAGGTTATAGAACTTACCCCTGTCGAGGAAGCAGAAGCGGGGGTGTTTATCCTCGGCATCGAAAAATCGAATTCAGATGATTTTCCCCCGTTAAAATTTTCCCTGCCCCAAGATGTAGCACTGGTATTACACACTTCAGGCACCACCTCCCGCCCCAAAATAGTACCCCTCACCGGGCGAAATCTCTGTACTTCGGCTCATAACATTAGCGCCACCTTTGGACTCACGCCCGACGATCGTGCTTTGAATATTATGCCCTTATTCCATATTCACGGACTGATAGGGGTTTTGTTGTCTTCTCTGAGCGCGGGGGCCAGCGTCGTTTGCACCACGGGTTTCGATGTTTCTCAATTTTTTGCGTGGCTGGTAGAATTTGAACCCACATGGTACAGCGGAGTACCCACCATGCACCAAACGATTTTAGGCAGGGTGAAAAATAACCCCGGTTCCATTCCCGCTCATTCTCTTCGCTTCCTGCGCTCATCTTCGGCCGCCCTACCACCTCGAATAATGTACGAGTTAGAGGATGTATTTAAAGTACCGGCGATCGAATCCTATGGGATGACGGAAGCTTCCCACCAGATAGCCAGTAATCCTCTCGAACCCGAAAATCGAAAACCAGGCTCAGTAGGCATGGCTGCGGGGGTCGAAGTAGCCATTATGGATGAAACGGGAAACCTACTAGAAAATCGAGAAATAGGAGAAGTGGTGATTCGGGGACTGAACGTTACTAAAGGATACCAGAATAATCCAGAGGCTAATCTTCAAGCCTTTACCGATGGATGGTTTCGCACGGGAGATTCAGGATATGTAGACGAAGAGGGTTATTTATTCCTCAAAGGTAGAATTAAGGAAATTATCAACCGGGGGGGTGAAAAAATTTCGCCCAGGGAAGTAGATGAAGTGTTGTTAGATCATCCTGCGATCAAACAGGTGGTAACGTTTGCCGCACCCCACGCCCTGCTAGGTGAAGAAGTGGCGGCGGCGATCGTTTTTCATGAAAATGCTTCAGCGACCGAAGAGGAAATTAAAACTTTTGTCAGTCTTAGATTAACTCATTTTAAAGTACCCCGTGTCATAGTAGTTGTAGAAGAAATCCCTAAAGGCCCCACAGGAAAACTACAACGGATCGGTTTAGCGGACAAATTAGGACTTAAAGCGTCTGACCTGGAAGCGCCCAGACCGGATTTCGTTCCTCCCCGCACCCCCATAGAGGAAAAATTGGTGGAAATCTGGTCGGAAATACTATTAATTGAGTCTGTTGGTATTTATGATAATTTCTTCCAATTAGGAGGGGATTCCATATCAGCCACCCGAATAGCCAACCGTATCAGAGAAATTTGGGCGGTAGAATTACCCTTTGTTATTTTTTTTGGAGAAGCTACGATCGCGGAAATGGCGCTGAAAATTCTTCAAACTCAAGCTATATCCTATTCAGAAGACATAGCGGCAATATTAGAAGATCTTGAATCCGAAGGGGAGGATTAATAACGTCATGACTCAATTTTCTGGAAATATCGATCCTGTATTAGAGCAACGTATCGCTAAACTTTCGCCCGCTAAACGGGCAATTTTAGAACAGCGACTCCAACAGAAAAACCCTCAAGGTAATTCAAGTGTTTTACCCGCGGAGAAGGAGAACAGACGAGGGCTGTCTTTATCTCAAAAGCGAATCTGGTTGCTCGATCGCATTGACGGGGGTAATCCGGCTTATAATCGTCCCGCTAATATTCGCCTTGCGGGTAAATTGGATGTGGATATTTTAGAGCGCAGTCTTAATAAAGTTATCGAGCGTCACGAAGTTTTACGTAGTAACTTTCATTTTGTAGGAGAGCGGCCCGAAGTCAGTGTTACTCCCCATTTATATTTACCTTTATCCATAGTTGATTTTAGTTTTCTTCCCGATGGTGCAAAAGTAGAACAATTACAAGATTTAGCCTTTCGAGAAGCGCAAACGGTTTTTAATTTGGAACAGGATTTTTTAATTAAAGCAACTTTAGTCAAATTAGATAAAGAACAGCATATTTTATTGTTGACCATCCATCACATCGTTTTCGATGGTTGGTCAATGGGTATTTTACTTGAAGAGCTAACAGTTATTTACCGAGCTTTTATTACTGACAAATCATGTCCCTTACCGGAATTAGCTATTCAGTATTATGATTTTGCCCATTGGCAAGAACAACGGCTTCGAGCAACCGATTTGAAAGAAAAACTGGTTTATTGGAAACAACGGCTAACGGGCGAACTGCCAATACTTCAATTATTTACTGATAAGCCGCGCCCGCCGATGCCAACTTTTAGCGGTTCTCGATACAGCTTCAATATTTCCGACGTATTAACTACTAAAATAAAAAAAATGAGTCAAGAGCAAGGGGCTACTCTTTTCATGACTCTTTTAACGGCTTTTAAAGTTTTGCTTTACCGTTACACGGGGCAGGAAGATCTTATTATCTGCTGTCACGTATCGGGGCGTAATCGTTTAGAAATAGAGAACTTACTGGGAGTATTTATTAATACTCTCCCTCTCAGAAGTAAACTCTACGGCAATTTCACTTTTCCAGAATTATTAGCGCAAGTTCGGCGAGAAACTTTAGAGGCTTATGAATATCAAGATGTTCCTTTTGAAAAGATCGTAGAAGAAATTAACCCGCCAAGGAACATAAATCATACTCCTATATTTCAAGTGTTATTCCAGTTGCGAAATTTTAGTCGAGGAAAAATAGAAACAGATGGATTAACGTTTGAGGAATTCAAAGGCGATCAAATTCTGACTGCCTTCGATGTAACTTTAGACATCAGCGAGGTGGAAAAAGGCTTATCTTGTTCATTTGAATACAATAGCGATCTATGGGAAAGCATAACTATAGAAAGAATGGCCGGTCATTTTGAAAACTTATTATCGGCCATAGTGAGCGATCCACGAATGACTATAGCTCGATTGCCACTGTTAAGTCAAAGAGAGTCTCGTCAGTTATTAACCCGGTGGAACGATACTAGCACCCCGTACCCCCAAGATAAATGTATACATCAGCTATTTGAAGAGCAGGTGAGAAAGACCCCCTCAGCGATAGCGGCAGTGTACGAAAAACAGTGCCTGACCTACGAGGAATTGAATCGGAAAGCCAATCAATTAGCCCGTTATCTACGAAGCTTGGGAGTGAAGCCGGAAGTATTAGTAGGTATATATATAGAGCGTTCCCTAGAGATGGTGATAGGGCTTTTAGGAATACTAAAAGCGGGTGGGGCTTACGTACCCCTAGATCCGAGTTACCCGGCGCAGAGATTGAACTATATGCTGGATGATTCACAAGTCAGGATATTATTAACCGCGGAAAAATTGAAAGGTTCTTTAGATATAAGGTTGACACAAATAGTTTGTTTGGATAAAGATTGGGAGATAATATCCTCATTTAGCGCCGATAATTTAGATACAGAAATCAGTGGTAATAATTTAGCTTATGTGATTTATACTTCGGGTTCAACTGGAAACCCCAAAGGAGTGATGAATACTCATAAGGGAATTCGCAATCGTTTGTTATGGATGCAGGACGTTTATGGATTAACCTGTGATGATAGAGTATTACAAAAAACTCCGTTCGGTTTCGATGTTTCTGTTTGGGAGTTTTTCTGGCCGTTAATAACAGGAGCCAAAATTTTACTAGCTAATCAAGAAGGGCATAAATATAGCGATTATTTGGTGGAGTTAATTATTACAGAGCAAATCACCACCATACATTTTGTCCCCTCCATGTTACAAGTATTCCTGCAAGAAAATGGGGTGAAAAAGTGTATTTCTTTGAAGCGAGTTTTTTGTAGCGGCGAAGAACTACAATCCCAACAAATAAAGCGTTTCTTTGAACATCTCGAATGTGAACTACATAATCTTTACGGGCCTACGGAAGCGGCTATCGATGTGACTTTTTGGCAATGTCAGGCGCGAGAAAATTTTCAAACAGTACCTATCGGTCGCCCGATAGCCAACACACAGATATACATTCTAGACGAACAACTCCAACCTGTGCCCATAGGAGTAAAAGGAGAGCTATACATCGGGGGAGATAATTTAGCGCGGGGTTATCTCAACCGTCCCGAATTAACGGCAGAAAAATTTATTCCCAGTCCCTTTCAAACGGGAAAACGTCTATATAGAACGGGAGATTTAGCCCGTCACTTACCGGATGGGAATATAGAATACATAGGCAGAATAGATAGTCAGATAAAAATTAGAGGTGTCCGCATAGAGTTAGGTGAAGTGGAAGCCGTACTCAATAGCCATCCGTCTATAGAACAAGCTGTAGTTATCTGCCGAGAGGATATTGCCGGGGAAAAACGATTAGTAGCTTATGTAGTGGCGGGAAAATCCCTCGACAATTATCAACTGACCCAATACCAGAAAGGGAAACTGCCACCGTATATGGTGCCATCAGCGATCGTCTTCTTAGACAGTATGCCGTTAACACCCAACGGCAAAATAGACAGAAAATCCTTACCATCAACCGGGGAAAACGGGATCGAAAGCGAAAATCACGCGGCGGCGGGGACTCCGAGACAAGAAATCATAGCCAACATCTTCGCCTCAGTTTTAAAAGTACAGGCTGTGGGAATTAACGAGAACTTCTTCGAGCTAGGGGGGCATTCGCTGCTCGCGGCTCAAGTAATATCGAGGCTCAGGGAAGCTTTAAAAAAAGAAATACCCTTGAGAACCCTCTTTGAAACGGGTACGGTAGCCCAACTCGATAGATTACTGCATGAATACGGTAGTCAAGAAGAAAGCTTGAATTCAACGCCCCTCCTACCTGTAGCGAGAAACAGAGAAGCTTACCCCCTATCTTTCGCCCAGGAGAGATTATGGTTCATAGACCAGTTAGAAGGAGTTTCGGCTACCTATAATGTACCGATAGCGGTTCGCCTCACCGGGGATTTATATATCAATGCCCTCGAAAGAGCTTTAAAAGAATTAGTTCAGCGTCACGAGAGCCTACGTACCAGCTTTAAAAATAATAACGGTCAACCAGAACAGGTAATTCACCCTGAAGCTGAGCTGCCAACGTTATTAGAGGACTTACAGCACCTGGAAAACCCTGAGCGAGTGATCAAGGAAAAGTTATTTCAAGAGGTATGTACCGGATTCGAGCTGAAAAGTTCATCTTTGCTGAGATATAAATTATGGCGGTTATCGGCCGATGAATACGTTTTAGCCATAACGATGCACCATATAATTACCGATGGCTGGTCTTTGGGAGTATTCTGTCAAGAGTTGTCGATTCTTTATGGTGCCTTCATTCAAGGTTTAGAGTCCCCATTACCGCCCTTGACGATTCAATATTTAGACTATGCTTTGTGGCAGAGGCAAATGTTGCAGGGGGAAGTAGGGCGGAAACAATTGGCTTACTGGATAGGACAATTGTCGGGTATACCCGAATTATTACAGTTACCGACCGATAGAACCAGACCGAGCGTACAAACCTACAGGGGAAAAACCGTCTACTTTAATCTAGCGTCGGAGCTGATCGCGAAATTACAAAAGCTCTCCCAAGAATCGGGGGCGACTTTATTCATGACTCTGTTAACTGCTTTCGCCATCTTACTCTATCGCTACTCAGGCGAGAAGGATATAATTATTGGTTCACCCATAGCTAATCGTCAATATGGGGAAATAGAGCCTTTGATAGGCTTTTTCGTCAACACCTCGGTGTATCGAGTTAACTTGGAGAGTAATCCCGATTTCCTTTCCCTGCTATATCAGGTGAGAAAAACTACTCTCGAAGCTTATGAGAATCAGGATGTACCGTTCGAGCAGGTAGTGTCAGCGTTACAACCACAACGCTCTTTAAGTCATACGCCTCTGTTTCAAGTCATGTTCGACTTACAAGACGCGCCGCTGACTCAATTGGCATTATCTGGATTGACTTGTGAGAGGCTCGATCTCGAATCCACATCGGCTAAATTCGATCTCACCGTCTCGATGTTAAAAACCTCGGCGGGATTAACCGGTAGATGGCAGTTCAATTCGGATTTATTCGATGAGGCTACGATAGAAAGGATGGCGGGCCATTTCCAGAATCTGTTAGAAGCGATCGTGAACGAACCCGGAACCAGCGTCCACGAATTACCCCTATTAACTGAAAAAGAGCGTCATCAGTTATTAACCGAGTGGAACCATACCGGCACCCCCTACCCGCAAGATAAATGTATACATGGATTATTCGAGGAGCGGGTAAAAAAGACACCAGACGCGATCGCCGCAGTATTTGAAGATAAAACCTTAACCTATGAAGAATTGAACCACTATGCCAATCGATTAGCCGCCCATTTACGAAGTTCGGGAGTAACGGTAGGGGTGCTGGTAGGGATATGCGTCGAACCTTCTTTGGATATGGTGATAGGGCTTCTGGGCATACTGAAAGCGGGAGCAGCTTACGTGCCATTAGATCCGAGTTATCCGGTAGCAAGATTGAGTTATATGCTGGCTGATGCGAAAGTACGACTGTTATTAACACAAGCAAAATTACTCCCGTCGCTACCCGTGACGGAGGCGAAAATATTCTGTTTAGATGGGGATTGGCAGACGCTGCCGGCATTTTCCACCTTAGATACTGAAGTAAGCGCCGAAAATTTAGCCTACGTGATCTATACTTCCGGCTCTACCGGCGAGCCTAAAGGTGTAGCAGTGCCCCATCGCGCCATCCATAGACTGGTTCTCCATACTAACTATATTCGTCTGAACGAGAGCGATCGCATTGCGGTCGTTTCCAATATCTCCTTTGATGCAGCCACATTTGAAATTTGGGGAGCGCTTCTTAACGGGGGGCAATTGGTGATCATCCCGAAAGAGGTTCTTCTGTCACCGGGGGATTTAGCGCAGGTGATCGCCCAAAAGCAAATCAGTGTTATGTTTATCACCACCGCTCTTTTCAATGGGTTTGCGCAAACTATCCCCTCTGCTTTCCAAAGTTTGCGTTATTTACTTTTCGGTGGTGAAAGGGTTGACCCACAATCGGTGCGGGCCATTCTCGGCGATGGCGGGCCCGGGGAATTACTCCACGTTTACGGCCCTACAGAAGGGACAACCTTCAGTTCTTATTACCCGGTGCGGTGTGTGCCAGAAGAAGCGATTACGGTTCCCATCGGGAAACCTATCGCCAACACCGAGATCTACATTCTCGATGAGCGTCTTCAACCGGTGCCGGCTGGAGTGGCGGGAGAGATATACATCGGCGGCGATGGTTTAGCTCTGGGCTATCTCCACCGCCCCGGATTAACGGGCGAAAAATTTATTTACAGCCCTTTTTCGGCGGGAGAACGTCTTTATAAAACCGGGGATATAGCCCGTTATTTGCCCGATGGCAATATCGAATATATAGCCAGGATAGATAATCAGGTAAAAATTAGAGGCTTCCGCATAGAGTTGGGCGAAATAGAATCGGCTTTAAATCAACACCCGGAAATTCAACAATCTGTAGCTGTAGTTAAAGAGTATGGAAACGAAGATAAACAAATAATCGCTTACTATTTAACCCGCGAGAGAGCGATAGTGTCCAATCAAGAGTTAAGAAGTTTTCTCGTTTCAATCCTGCCTAGCTATATGTTGCCTTCGCTACTGATAAAGTTAGATAAATTAGTTCTGAATCCTAATGGCAAAATAGAGCGCAAGGCTTTGCTAAGAATGGATCTGAGCAACCCGATAAACTCTAAATTATTAACACCTCGAAATGGAAAAGAAGAAAAACTAGTAAAAATATGGTCAGAATTTCTACCCGTAAAAGAAATAGGAATAGAAGATAATTTCTTCGAGTTAGGCGGACATTCATTATTAGCGGTAAAAATCGTGATGAAAATTGAAGAAATTTTCGGGCGAAAAATGCCTTTACGTTATCTATTCCAATATCCCACGATCGCCCAATTAGCCACCATCCTCGAAACGGAAAATGCAGATTTTATCACCAGTAAATCTATATTCCCGATTCAAACAAAAGGTTCTAAACCTCCCCTATTCTTGATTCACGTACTGGGAAGAGGGCTGAACTTCTGCCGCCCCTTAGCGAGTCATCTAGGTTCGGAACAGCCCGTTTACGGATTAAATGCACAGATCATCGATCGAGAATTCACATTTTCCAATAGCGTTGAAGATTGGGCCGCTCACTATATCGAGGAAATGCGTAAAGTGCAACCGCGAGGGCCTTATTTATTAGGTGGCATATCTTTCGGGGGTTTGATCGCTTATGAAATGGCGCAACAGTTACAATCTCAAGGGGAGAAAGTCGCTCTTCTAGTTCTTTTTGACACGGTGATTTCCAGTGCCCGCAAAAAATTACAAGCAGACGAGCGATTATCGAAACATTGGTCTAATTTACGGGAAACAGGGTTTGATTATTTCTGGAACAAGTTATTAGCAAAAATACAGGGAATATTTCTAAAAATTAAGGAAAATTTAACAGCCGTATTCAACATGACCTATTTTAAGATAGCTTTAAAATTAAATATACCCCTGCCGGATGGGATACAAGATTTTATTTTCGCCCGAGAAAATTTTCTGGGTTATCTTCGTTATTCTCCTTCAGTATATTCGGGTAGCGTTAACATTTTTTGCGCTGGCACCCGATCCCATTCTGTTAGTTATTCTCTCGATCCTCTTTTGGGTTGGGGCCCTTACGTGAACGGGAAATTAGAAATGTATCCCATTCCCAGTACACATTTAGGCATATTACAAGAACCCGAAGTACAAATCGTGGCAGAAAAATTAACCGCCTTGATCGAGGAGGCTTTGGAAAAAGGATAATCACAGCCCATGTACTACTTTTTCTTATCAGCAGCTTGCGCCAACAAGGATTCAGCGAAAGATAACGCCTCCTGGGCCGAATGTCCTCCCGTTAATTGGGCTAGTTCTTCACTTCTAGTAACTAAATTATCAAGAGCATTTACTCTCACAACCGTCCGAATTTCTGATAAACTTTCTCCGACCGTTAATTTCTCTTCCACCATCTGTTTCTGCACCCGGAAATGCTTATCCGCCATAGCCGCTACTAGCGGTTGATGAGTCACGCACAGCACTTGATACTGGTGACTCAACTGGTGTAATTTTTCTGCTATCGCCTGGGCAACCTTTCCCGATACTCCCGCGTCTATTTCATCGAATATCAACGTACCCGATTGCTGTTGGGATTGAGAGAAACAGGATTTTAACGCCAGTAGGAATCTACTCATCTCGCCACCAGATGCGGTACTCGATAGAGGTTGGATTTTTTCACCGGGGTTGGGACTGAAATAAAATATCACTTGATCTATGCCAGTATTACTAGGGGCAACTTTCGTGATCTGACAGACGAAAATCACCTTTTCCATCGCCAGAGGTTTCAATTCTTGGACTAATTGTTTCTCCAGTTTATGGGCTGCATTCTGGCGCAATTGCGTTAATTTTTCCGCCTGCTGATTATATTGGATCTCGGCCATATTAAAGGCTTTTTCTAAATCCTCGATCGATTGTCCTTCCCCATTTAATTGAGCTAATTCCTCTTTTAATTTCTCGTAATGAGCGATCACATCCCCTAAAGTAGCCCCGTATTTACGGCAAACTCTTTTTAAACTCATGATCCTTTCTTCTACTTCCGTAAGCCGATCGGGATCTGCTTCTAAACTATCTCCATAGGCGTTGATTTGATGTCCCACCTCCACTACTTGATTTAATGCCTCTCTCACCATGCCCAATATAGACTCGATTTCTTTATCGTAATTGGTCATATTGGTTAGTATATGTTCCGCTTCGCCCAAGAGATCAGCCACCGCAGAACCACCAGCATCGTTTTGATAAAGTAATTGATAAACTTGATAGCCCGATTGTTGTAAATCCACGACGTGAGATAATCTCTCTCTTTCCCCTTCTAATTGCTCTAATTCGTCCGCTTCCGAAAGATTAACGCTCTCTAATTCTTTAAGTTGGTATTGAATTAAATCCAGTCTCTGCAAACGGTTTTGTTCTGATTGCCGCCTATCTTCTAAAACCTTAGCCGCCCCTCTCACTTTTTCATAGGCATCACTCACATGAAGGCGCTGACCCGAAACTATATCCCCGCCGTATAAATCCAATAATTCTCTTTGAATGGTAGCGTCCATTAACTGTACCGTCTGACCTTGGGCGGTTATTTCTACTAGGATGTCCCGTAAGCCGGCCAATAATTGCCGATTGACTAAAATACCGTTGAGACGCGAACGGGAGCGTAAATTATGGTTAGATAGGGAGAGATCCCGACTGAGGACGATACTATTATCTTCTAGAGGCTCGATTTCTTGAGATTGTAGCCAGCTCATTAAAGAGGGACTAACGGCGAAAGTAGCTTCGATCGTAGAGTTCTGTGACCCCCCCCGGATCATGTGCGAACTCACTTTACCGCCTAGAACAATATCAATAGCATCGAGGATAATAGATTTACCCGCCCCGGTTTCTCCCGTGAGTACGTTTAATCCCTTACCGAAAGATAACTCCAGTCGATCGATCAGCGTGAAATTTTCGATCCGTAACGCTAGTAACATGGATTGTCTACAAAGAGTAAAAGCCTTCTTTAGTTATTATGAACCATCGATCCTATTTCCGAACCAAATCAGCGGATACCTCTACTATCTATATATCCCCTCTCGCCAATAATATAGAAACAATGCGACTCAGGTCATACTAGGCAAAGACGCTAAAGTTGTTACAATAGTTTACATATAATCATCTCTTACCCTCTTATGTCCCAATCATCAGTAATCACCCCCGGCCTGACCCTAGAGGAAATGGCCCTAGAGGCGAAACCGACACACATTCCCGTTAATCACAACGAAGGTTTAGGCCCCGTAGACGATTCTGAACCCGATAGCTGGCGTTATAACCCGGAAGTAATCAACTCCTACTATGATGGACATTTCCTGCAAGTAGTGGGGAGGATGATTAATGTAGCCGTGCCAGTGTTGGCATTTGTTTTCGGATTGTGGTGGGACAAGATAAGAGGTAAATCACCGAAAAACGAAATTAAGCGAGCGGTACAATTAAGAGAACTTCTCACCCAACTCGGGCCCACCTATATCAAAATCGGACAGGCTTTATCCACGCGCCCCGATTTAGTACCCCCTCTATACTTAGAAGAATTAACCCGCCTACAAGATCAAATTCCTTCCTTTCCCAACGAAGTAGCCTATAAGTTCATCGAGGAAGAATTGGGCTACCCCCCACAACAAATCTACGCTGAAATTTCAGCCCAACCGATCGCAGCGGCTTCTTTAGGACAGGTTTACAAGGGTAGATTGAAAACGGGGGAAAAGGTAGCTATAAAAGTACAACGCCCCGACTTACTGAGAAACATCACTCTCGATATTTATATCATGCGCCGTTTAGCGGGGTGGATACAGAGTAACTTCAAGAGACTGCGCTCCGATTTAGTGTCCATCATCGATGAATTAGCCAGCCGAATTTTTGAAGAGATTAACTATATACAAGAAGGTCAAAACGCCGAAAAATTCGCAGAACTCTACGGGCATCTACCAGAAATTTACATACCGAGAATCTACTGGGATTATACAGGCAGACGCGTCTTGACAATGGAATGGGTAGATGGGACAAAGTTGACAAATATTAAAGAAATTCAAGCCCAGGGTATTGATGCCACTCACCTCGTAGAAGTAGGGGTGCAATGTTCTCTCAGACAATTATTGGAGCATGGTTTCTTCCACGCCGACCCCCACCCCGGAAATCTTCTAGCTACCCCCGATGGAAAATTAGCTTATCTCGATTTCGGGATGATGAGCAGTATTAAACCTTATCAGCGCTACGGTTTGATCGAAGCGGTAGTTCACCTTGTCAATCGCGATTTTGATTCTTTAGCCGAAGATTATGTGAAGCTAGACTTCCTCACCCCCGATACAGATTTAACACCGATCATTCCCGCTTTCGCTGATGTATTCGGCAATGCTTTAGGGGCGAGTGTCGCAGAGTTGAACTTTAAAAGTATCACTGATAAAATGTCGGCGATGATGTACGAGTTTCCTTTTAAAGTACCTGCTTATTACGCTTTGATCATCCGCTCGATGGTGACGTTGGAGGGGATAGCGATCGGTATCGATCCTAATTTTAAAGTCCTCAGTAAAGCCTATCCTTACATCGCCAAAAGATTACTGACCGATTCTTCTCCCGAGTTACGTAATTCTCTTAAAGATTTACTATTTAAAGACGGAAGTTTCCGCTGGAATCGATTGGAAAATCTCCTGAGAAACGCTAAAGACTCCGCCGATTATGATTTCACACGGGTGCTAGATCAAACCACAGAATTTCTCTTTTCCGAGAGAGGGGATTATATAAGAGAGAGCTTGGTTAACGAGATAGTGAATTCGATCGATTTATTCGCCCGCAGAAGTTGGTTCAATCTCACCAGTAACTTGAGAGAGCAAGCGGGATTAGCACTTCAAGAAACCCCGGCAGAGTTTCGTGATAGCAGTAAAACCACAGAACATTTAAAAAATATCATCGGTATCTTGCAGGAAACCAGAGGATTCGATCCCTTAACCATAGCACCGACCGTTACTAAATTGATATTCAAACCGGAAACCCAGCGGATGGGTCAGAAAATAGCCGAGGGTATCGTACAGAAAACGGTAGCGAGATTTATTCGTCACCTAGTTCTAGAAATGGACGCGCCGAAAGCACAGAAAGCCTTACCACCGGCGCTATCGGCAGAGTAATTTAGAAAGTGCGATAAGTTCTGAAAACAGGCAGCGCGCCTGTTTTCTTATTTTGTCCTTTAATCGATGCTCACTTGCAAAGTGCCAGGTTGGGCTAAATCACCGGTGATAGTCACGCCTCTCCCGTTAGCCGCTAAATGACGCACTATTTTATAGATACCTTCGATCTCCTCTGGGAAACCGCATTTATAGGCTAAGGTAGATAAACTCATGGGTTGTGTTTCTGCCTTTAATGCCTTCACAACTGACTGTTGTAGATTCAATATAGAAGCTGCGGCCTTTTTACCCGCTTCTACCCCCGGTTGATGATAGGCGTTGATATTCACCAGACTCGCGTATAAACTTACCGCCCTCTCGTATAGGGCTATTAAAGCGCCGACGATCTTGGCATTAACTTCCGGTATCGTGATCGTGAGAGAATAACGATCGTTTTCATACAGCGCCTGTCTCGTCCCCTGTAAGAATCCACTGAGATAGTCCCCACTGGTGACACCAGGGTCTACTTCCATAGAATCCCCCTCACGGTCTTCTAAGACTTCTATAAAGGTAACGAAGAAGTTAGCGATTCCCTCCCGTAATTGTTGGACGTAGGCGTGTTGATCCGTGGAACCTTTATTACCGTAAACCGCTATCCCCTGATGCACTACATTTCCCTCTAAATCCTTCTCTTTACCGAGGGATTCCATCACTAACTGCTGTAAATAGCGACTGAATAAATAGAGACGGTCTTTATAGGGTAAAACTACCATATCTTTCTCTCCCTTACCGTTGCCCACGTAGTACCAAGATAGGGCAAGTAAAGCGGCGGGATTAGTTTTTAAATCCTTCACCCGCGTGGCCGAGTCCATGAGGAAAGCCCCCTCTAACATCTCGTCTATATCGATTCCCTGTAGGGCTGCGGGTAATAATCCCACCGCTGATAAAACTGATGTTCTTCCCCCCACCCAATCTTGCATGGGAAAACGCGCCAGCCAATCATGGGCGTATTTGTCCATACTACTACCTGGCATGGTGACGGCGACGGCGTGTTTGGTAAAGTCTAACCCTTGTTTCTCGTAAGCGTGACGCACTTCTAACATCCCGTTACGGGTTTCCGGTGTGCCGCCCGATTTACTGGTGACTATGACTAAAGTGCTACCGAGAGAGTCTTGCAGGCGTTTGAGAGTTCGATCGATCCCATCCGGGTCACTATTATCGATAAAATATATATCCAGGGGCGGGGATTGGTCGGCAAGGGCATCGGCCACGAATTGGGGGCCCAAAGCCGAACCGCCGATACCGATCGATAATACTTTGGTAAACTTATTTCCGGCCGGTGGCTTGATCTGTCCCGAATGAACTTTGTTGACAAAATCTTTAATTTGTGCTAAGGGTTCGGTGATTTCCAGACGGAGTTCGGGACTCGGTGCTAAATCGGGATTCCGTAGCCAGTAGTGGCCTACCATGCGATTTTCATCGGGATTAGCGATCGCACCTCCCTCCAATTCATCCATATATTGGAAAGCCTTAAACAGCATCGGTCTCAACTGATTGATAAAAGGCTCATGAAAAGGAATTCGGCTTACATCTACATAGATACCCAAACCAGGATGATAGTATAACCACTCTTGGTATCTCTGCCACAGTTCTAAATTGTCCATAGAATAAACGCTTCAATCTATTTGCTCACGCCGAGGTATTTACCTTTCTCAAATAATACAGGCACTTATCGTCTATTCGCCCACAGTTAAACTTATACTAATAAACTCTCCAACTTAGAAATTAAAGCCGACTTGCCGAAAGCCCCTAAAGTTTGTTCCCGCAACCATTGCCCTTGACAGCGTTGGTCTTGTTTCCCTAACATTTCCACCACCGCCTCGGCCACCGCCGCCGGGTCACGGTGGGGAACCCGCCAGCCGGTGCGACCATCTTGTAAAGGGTCAGCCGAGCCATCGGCATCTCCAGATAAAACGGGTACGCCGCAGGCCATCGCCTCTAGATACACAATCCCGAAACCCTCTTGGGAGGGCATAACATAAGCATCAGCGAGACGATAGTGGTGGACTAAATCTTCTGTAGGGACAAAGCCAGCAAAAATAACTTCATTTTCCACCCCCAATTGGGCCGCTAACTGGGCTAGACGAGGTTGGTCGTCACCCCTACCGATGACTAGATATTTTACATCAGGCATGATAGATAATATCCGGGGTAAGGCTCTAATAGTCACATCCACACCCTTATAAATATCCCCAGACCATAATCGCGCTACGGTGACGATGACGACAGAATTTTCCAAGCCGTATTTTTTGAGAAGCGAGGGAGATTTAGGGGCGGGGGTGAATCGATCGCCATCCACGATACAGGGTACGATCTCCACAGCGTCAGAATCCACCCCGTTTGTTTCGCACAAGCAATTTCGACTGTAACGGCTAATCGTCCAAATCCCTTGGGCTTTCTGTAAAGCTTGTCTCTGAAGTTTACTTAAAGGTTTCCATACATCTTTCCCGTAAGTCATGACGATATAGGGGATACCCAGAGAAGTACAGAATAAACTCACTACTGGGGCTAGATTAATATGACCGCAAAACACTTTCTTCGGGCGGCGGAGAATCAAACAATTCACTAAAGCCACGATTAGTTTCCATCTGCCCAAGGAAGGGTTAGGAGTTTTCAGATAGTGAAAAACTAGATTTTTTCCCTCGAAAGGATTGTCGCAACCAGGGGCATCCCGGAGGAGGAAAACTTCGGCGCTGTAGTCTCCCGGCAGGCCCAGATAAGCCGAGAGAACATCTTTGACGTAGGATTGAATACCTCCTTCTCCTGAGAAGATTTCGAGGAAGACAAAAACGTAGTCGGGCGATCGATTCATCTGGGTTCATAGAAAACTTAACCTATTTTACCGCCAACTCGATAAGCAGTGTTCCTTCATTTCATTGAAATGCTCGACCCGCTACGAAATGATAATGTAATATGGCGTGAATGGTAGATATTTTATGTGTTCATATTGGTTGATGAAATCCGAGCCGGCTGTTTATGGCATCGAGGATTTAGAGAAGGAAGGAGAAACATTATGGGATGGAGTGCGTAATTATCAAGCCCGTAATTATTTGCGCGCGATGACACCGGGCGATTTGGTTTTTTTCTACCATTCTAATACAAAAGTTCCCGGCATAGTAGGGCTAGCCAGAGTTAAGGAAACAGGTGTTATCGACCCGAGCCAATTCAACCCCGATAGTCCTTACTTCGACCCGAAATCTTCCCATCAATCGCCCCGCTGGGATACCGTTTCCGTGGCCTGGGTGGAAACTTTTCCCCGCCCCCTCTCTTTAGCCACGCTGAAAGAGAAATTTTCATCCCATGAATTATTATTGGTGCGAAAAGGTAATCGACTTTCGGTGATGCCGGTGGAGAGATCGATCGCCGAACTAATTTTGTCCATGATATAACTGTAGAGTTGGCGGGATAATACACGATCGACGCTCGCAATAAGAAGGAGAATTAATTTTGAACAGTCAAAAATTTACCAATATACTTTCCCTCGTCGGGGGCTTATTAGTCGCTCTAGCCATCCTCATCGCTTTTAACTCCTTCGTGGTGATCAATCCCGGCCAGGCGGGAGTGCTAAGCGTTTTAGGCAAAGCCAAAGACGGCGTGTTATTAGAGGGAATACACTTTAAACCCCCCTTGGTTTCTAGCGTGGATATTTATGATCTGACGGTGCAGAAATTTGAAGTACCCGCCCAGAGCGCGACCAAAGATTTACAGGATTTAACTGGCAGTTTCGCTATTAACTTCCGTCTTGACCCGGTTCAAGTTGTGACCATACGACGCACTCAAGGGACATTACAAAATATCGTCTCGAAAATTATCGCCCCCCAGACTCAAGAATCTTTTAAAATTGCCGCCGCCAGGCGCACAGCCGAGGAGTCGATCACGAAGCGCAGCGAATTGAAAGACGATTTCGATAACGCTTTATCTTCTCGCCTACTAAAATACGGCATTATCGTTTTAGATACGAGTGTGGTAGATCTTAGTTTCTCGCCCGATTTTGCCAAGGCGGTAGAGGAGAAACAAATAGCCGAACAACGCGCGCAGAGAGCGGTATACATAGCCCAAGAAGCGGAACAACAAGCGCAGGCGGAAATCAATCGAGCCAAGGGTAAAGCGGAAGCGCAAAGATTACTGGCCCAGACTTTAAAAGAGGAGGGGGGGCAGATGGTTTTACAGAAAGAAGCGATCGAATCTTGGCGCTCCGGGGGCGCGCAGATGCCGAAAGTTCTGGTCATCGGTGGCGATAGTAAAAGTTCTGTTCCTTTTCTGTTTAATATTAACGATAGTGCAACCCAGTGAGCGATCGATCTTTTAAATTTCTTGGACGGGGGAACAATCATGTTAGAAATGAACACGATCGTATACGACTGCATTGTTATCGGGGCGGGGCTGGCAGGACTGATAACCGCCCGCGATCTCAAACGTGCAGGACTGGAAGTTCTGGTACTGGAAGCGCGCGATCGTATCGGTGGGCGGATGGTAGGGGAATATTTACCATCAGGACAATGGATAGATAAAGGCGGTCAATGGGTTGGCCCCACTCAAGATCGTTTTCTCGCCCTAGTCGATGAATACGGAATCCGTCGCTTTACCTCTCCGAGCGAGGGTAAAAAAGTGCTGTTCTTCGGGGGAAAGCGTTACGAATTCGACGGTTTCTTCCAGGGTTTCCACGAAGGAGAAGCACCGGGGGTGAGGGGTGAGGAATGGAACGACGCGCTCGAAGCGTGGCAACGTTTCGAGGCCCTATGTTCTACCTTACCCCCCGGCCCCCCCTACGCTAACCGGGATTTAGATAATCGTACCTTCGCCCAATGGATAGAAGAAAATACCGTCACCGCCTTCGCTCGTTGGTATTTTGCCTATATGTGCCGCGCCGTGGGCTATCTCGGCCCCGCGGAGCCTCACGAGGTTTCCCTATTACACGTACTCCGGGGACATAAATCCGCCTCCCAGGCAGAACATCCAGAAGCCCAACTTCTCCACGGCGGCGCGGGACAGATTCCGGGAAAAATCGCCGCCGAGTTAGGTGGAATCATCCGGGTGGGCGAGCCGGTAGTACGCGTATCTCAAGAATCAGAATCCCTGACGGTGCAGACTCTCAAGGGTAGTTATCAAGGTAAATTCGCCGTGGTGGCTATGACTCCCCACCTAGCCGGTAAGATCATCTACGAGCCTCCCATGCCCCCCCATAGACAACAACTGACCCAACGTGTACCGATGGGTTGCTGTGCCAAAATTCTCGTTTCTTACGATCGTCCTTTCTGGCGGGAAAAAGGATTCGCAGGCATCGGTCTGGGAAATTGTCAGACCCTCGAACTCTGCGCCGATAGTTCTGACCCGGAAACCGGGGTCGGTGTGATCGCGACTTTCGTCGTGGGCGATCGCTATCAGGGGTGGCGACCTTTACCGGATGATGCCCGTCGTCTGGCGGTTCTTTCTGACCTCTCCCTGTTTTTCGGGGAATCAGCCTTATCGCCCTCTACTTACCATGAGGTAGACTGGCCCGCCGAAGAATGGACGGGTGGCGGATACGCTGCCTTCATGCCCCCTGGTGTCTGGACTCGCTACGGTACGTCTCTTAATGCCCCAGTCGGCAGAATACACTGGGCGGGTACGGAGATGGCCGATCGTTGGGCGGGGTTTTTCGATGGTGCGGTCAGAACCGGTGAAGCGGTAGCCGAAAAAATTAAAAATCTTTTGTAGATATTCAAGATTATTCAATCTGTCTGATGCGCTCTTGAAGCGCTTTTTCCATGGTCGTGAATTCTTCCGAGGTCTTGGGATAGGGGTATCCAACCCTATCTTTGATCTCTATCTTCCAACGGTCAAACAATTGGTAAAAAGCTTCATCATCATCTTTATGGGTTGTTTAGATTTTTAGATTACTTGATTTTTAAAATTATGGTGCTTTGTCTCATATCATCTTGGGACGCTATAATTCTTTGAAAAAACCGAGTAAACACTGTTGATTTTTCTGGTTTGGTAGTGTAATTTATTTTGTAACAATCAAATTATTTCTTCACTTGAATAGTAGTTGTCCCTCCCGTGTTATCAGAAACATTGAGAGGATTATATATTACTTATCGAGCAAGGACGGTTACAAGCTACTTTAAAATAAACAGGCTCTTATTATGTCAAATTTTCAAAACAACGCCCGTCCTGTTCTTGATATTTTTGCCAACCCGGCTTTAACTAGCATCGCCGAGGATACGGTCAACCCTATAGGGAACACTATTGCGGAAATCATCGTGGACGGTTCGATCACCGATGCCGACGTGAGCGGGGCGGCACCGGAGGCGATCGCCGTTTTCGGTGTCGATAATACTAACGGCACATGGCAGTATCAAATCGAGGGTGGTGCTTGGACGAATTTTGACTTTTCGGGAGCGAACGCGGGGAGAGCGTTATTACTCGATAGTAGCGATCGTATCCGGTTCGTTCCCAATGCCAACTATAATGGTATTTCAACTTTCTCCTTCCGCGCTTGGGATCGTACATCCGGGAGTAGGGGAAACTATTCGGCGCTCGTTAGCGGCGATGAAAGTGGAACTTTGAACCTAAGTTTCGCAAATAACGGAATCGCCTACGCCGATATAAGTTTCGGGCCAAATATTGTCACTAGCATCGCCGCCGGAAACGATGGAAAGATAATCATGGCGGGTTACAAGGGTTGGACGAGCGGCTATACAGAGAGCGTTTTCGCCCGTTTCAACGCCGACGGCACTCCAGATAGCAGTTTCGGAAATAGCGGTAGAGTCATTGCCCCCTTTTCCACCGGTTATAGCGAGATCCGGAAAGTTCATATGCTGAGAGACGGTAGTATCCTGGCTGCGGGAGCTGCCTGGCAAGGCGGTTCACCTAACTTCTTACTGGTGAAATTAACCTCGTCGGGAACCCCTGCCTCCGGCTTCGGCAACGGTGGCGAAGTTGTTACCAATTCGGGTGGATTCATCAGAGATTTAGTAATTCAGGATGATGGTAAGGTGGTGGTCGCAGGAAGGTTGCAGAACGCCGGCTTCGCCGTAGCCCGCTACAACGCCGACGGTAGCATCGATACCAGTTTTAACGGCAACGGTATCATCTCACTGAGCTTAGGCAACCAATTCGATGAAGCCGTCAGCGTAACCATCACCCCCGATAAAAAAATTCTCGTCGCCGGATATTACTGGCAGAACTTACAACGTTATCTGGGGTTGGTTCGTTTTAATAGTAATGGAACTTTAGACACCAGTTTCGATGGCGATGGGAAACTGTTGCGCTCCGAGCGAATAGTAGCAGGGGACGAATCTATCAATTTAACAGTGATCTCTCTGGCGGACGGAAAGTTTTTAGTCGGTGCCAACGTCGATCATTTTACATCGGGAATCCCAAATCCCTTTGTTCGGAATCAGTTTGCCACCGTGTACCGCTTTAATGCCGACGGCAGCCTCGATGGTAGCTTTAACCCTAGCTACGGCGGCGCAAACATCATCGGTATCGACTATTCCTATCTCAACGATTTGAAAGTCGCCAACGATGGTAAGATCGTTCTCGGCTTGAGCGTGGGTAGGGATTGGGGTAGTAACTTTGACTTCGCTTCCGCCCGCCTCAATCCTGACGGCACCCTCGATACAGGATTCGGGGATAATGGTATCACTACCGTAAATATCAGTACTTTGAACTTTGAAGCTCATGACCGGGTGGGGGCGATCGCTCTAGACGCGGCGGGTAATATATTCATCGGGGGCTATAGTAATCAAACTACCGGCCCCGGAGCCGATACTCAATTCGCTCTGGTGCAACTGAAAGGGAATAGTACCCTCAGCACCTTCAGCTCCGAGAGCGATAGTGCAACCATCTCGATCGCTCCCGTTAACGATGCCCCGGTACTGGATCTCAACGGCTCCGCCCCGGGAAACGATTTCGCCACCGCGTTTAAACACAGCGTATCGGGTGGAACGATCGTCGCTCCAGGACTCCACCTCACCGACGTGGATAATCCTCGAATCAACGGGGCGAGCGTCAGGCTCACTAATTTATTAAATCCGGGGTGGGAATTTTTGAGCGCCGATACTACCGGCACTAATATAGCCACCAATTATAACGCGGGGACGGGTGTTCTGGAATTACGCAACCTCGATACCCTTGCCAATTATCAAAAAGTTCTGCGTACCATCACTTACGGCAATAGTTCTCAAAACCCGACACCGGGCGAGCGGCGCGTTACCTTCAGCGTTAACGATTCGATGGCTGATAGTAATCAGCCCATCTCCACCGTGATCTTAGTTCCAGGGAACGCCAACCCCGTCCTCGACCCTCTCGCCGCCCCCGCTTTGATGAATATAGCGGAGGATACGTTCAACCCTGGAGGCAATACGATCGCGGAAATTATCGTGGACGGATCGATCTCCTACGACGGCGTGAGCGTAGCGTTACCGGAAGCGATCGCGGTTTTCGCCGTCGATAACACTAACGGCACTTGGCAGTATCAAATCGGGGGTGGTGCTTGGACGAATTTCGATTTATCGGGAACCAACGCCGGTAAGGCATTACTGTTAGATGGTAGCGATCGTATCCGGTTCGTTCCCTACCTCAACTATAACGGCAGTTCTTCTTTCTCCTTCCGCGCTTGGGATCGCACATCCGGCAATAGGGGCACCTATTCGGGGCTTTTCAGCGGCGGAACTTGGAACAGAAGTTTCGGCAATAACGGCGTGGCTTCCGCCGACTTCAGCGGTGAGATCGGTTATGGCAGGAGTATCACCGTTACCGGGGACGGAAAGATCCTCGTAGCCGGTTCGAGCAGTTCAACGTCCGGTGGACTGTGGCGGAGCTTTTTCCTCCGTTTCAAAAATGATGGCACTCCCGATACCGATTTCGGCGTAGGGGGTAAAGCCACCGTCGCTCTCAGTAACGGCAACAACGGGATACAAAAAGTTCACTCTCTAGCTGACGGTAGTATCTTGGCAACGGGATACGTCTCGGTGAGTTCTCTATCCACCAGCTTCGCCGCGGTGAAATTAACAGCTTCGGGAACCCTCGACCCGGGTTTCGGCACCGGTGGCACAGTCATCACCAATTTAGGCGCTAATAGTTATGTATCGGATTCGGTCATCGCCAATGATGGGAAAATAGTCGCCGCAGGTTGGTTGCAGAACGCCGGTTTCACCGTAGTTCGCTACAACGCCAACGGTAGCCTCGATATGAGTTTTAACGGTAACGGCGTCGCCTCGGTTAGCTTAGCGGGTCAGTCCGATCAGGCCACCAGCGTCGCGCTCACCCCGGATAATAAGATTCTCGTGGCGGGAATTTATCGACCCAATCCACAACCTTATTTAGGATTGATCCGTTTAAATAATAATGGCACTCTCGACACCGGCTTCGATGGCGACGGCAAACTTTTGCTACCCGATGTAATACTCGCCGATTACGAACTGAGCAATATAAAAGTAACTTCCTTGGCGGGCGGTAAGTTTCTAGTGGGTACGACGGTCGATTATACTAATGGCTTGTTCCCCACCCTGTACAGGTTTAACAGTAACGGCACCCTCGACACCGGTTTCGGCAATTTCGGCAGATTACGCATAGGGATTAATAATTCCCGCTTCAAGGATTTGCAAGTGGCTGACGACGGTAAGCTTGTTCTGGGATTGAACCTCAATCGGGGTACATTCGAGAATCCGAACTATGACTTCGCCGCCGTCCGCCTTAATTCTGACGGTAGCCTCGATACCTCGTTCGGCAATAACGGTATTACCACGGTCAGTATTAACGGCAGGGCTTTTGAAATCGCCGGGGCTATCGCCGTCGATCCTTCGGGTAATGTGCTTATCGGCGGCTATACCTCACTAAGCGCCACCTTCAACGGCAATCCTCAGGTCGCCCTGATACAACTCAAAGGGGATAGCATTTCCAGTGCCTTCACTAGAGAGAGCGATAGTGCAACTGTCACCGTCACTCCCGTTAACGATCCTCCCCTCATCGATCTCAACGGCATTAACGCCGGCAGCGATTTTTGGGCTGACTTCCGAGAAAATTCTCCGGCTGTCAGCATCGTCAGCTCCGGTCTTACCCTCACCGATCCCGACAGTAATCAGGTTAACTCCGTAGTCGTCCGTATATCTAACTTGACCGAGGCGGGGTGGGAAATACTCAGCGCCGATACGAGCGGCACCAATATCGCAGCCACCTATTACCCCGATACGGGTGTTCTGGAGCTGCGTAACTTCGATACCATCGCCAATTATCAGAAAGTCCTGCGCACCTTCACCTACGTTAATACTTCTCCTGAGCCGATACCGGGAATCCGGACTATTATATTCAGCGCTAATGATTCTTTTGCGAACGGTAATAACGCTATCTCCCTAGTAAATGTACTGTCCGTTAACGATCGCCCCCTGATTAACGGCTCGAATCCGAGTACCAACTTCGCTGAAAACACGACGGGAATAGTTTACACGGTAACGGTCAGCGACCCCGACAGCGATCAATTCTTCTATAGTTTATCCGGGGACGATGCGGGCTTATTCAACGTCAACGATAACGGTGAGATAACCTTTAAAGTTCCTCCCGACTTTGAAACGCCTTTCGACAAAAACGGCGATAATCTCTATCAGATCAACGTCACGGTCAGCGACGGCTCCCTAACCGATACGGAAACCCTGTCCATCGCCGTCGATGATCTTTCCGAAGCCCGGGTTATCGACGGGCCGATCGCCGGTGCCATGGTATTCTTCGACGCTAACAACAACGGAGTCAAAGACCTTGGCGAACCCTCCGGACTCACCGACATGAACGGCTATTTCGTCCTGCCCATAGCCGATAGTTTCGACACCGATGGTAACGGTAAGATCGACCCCTCCGAAGGCAGATACGTCGTCACCGGGGGAACCGATACGATTACGGGGAAACCGTTCACCTCCACGCTGAAAGCTTTAGCCGACTCCCAATTCATCACGCCCCTGACTACCTTGGTTAACGAACTGGTGACGGCGGGAGCCACCCCCACGGCGGCAGAGAATCAGGTGAAGGCGGCTTTAGGACTGCCCGCTAACCTGACCCTAGGCACTTTCGACCCGATCGAGGCCGCCCAATCCGGTTCAACAGACGGTCAAAAAGTCCTCAGCGCTCAGGTGGCCGTACAAACCTTGATCAACCTGATTGCGAGTTCGATCGTGGCGGTAGCGTCGAACGCCGATGCGGGAACGGTTAATAACGCTATCTCCACCGTACTCGTCAATCACATCGCTCAAGGCAACACCCTCAACTTGAGCGACGCAGCTCAAGTGCAGAGCCTTCTCACCGGTACGATCGATAACCTCACCGCCGCTGATAATACACTAGCTCTACAAGCGCTCTCGGATAACCTCTCTCAAATATCTCAGATCGTCGCCGCTAGTAGTGGGGCCATACTTAATGCCACCACCACCACCGACATTTTTAAAGCACAAAAAGTAGCTCAATCGGACACGGCCGGGGAGCTGGTTTCCGCTCTGGAGAATAACGATAGTTTAGATACCGTCGTCGCCAACAACACGGGAGACGCTCTAGCCTGGAAGGTTTACACCACCACGCTCAACCCTCTGGCGGTAGCTACGAACGATAGTTTATCCACCTACAAATCTCAGGGTACTGGCGGTAACGTTCTCAGTAACGACAGCACGATCGGCAATGGAACGCTCGCAGTTACCGCAGTTAACGGTAATCCGTCCTCCGTCGGTCAAACTATCGTATTGGGTTCCGGGGCGTTGCTAACCCTTAATCCCGATGGCACCTTCTTCTATAACCCCAACGGTAAATTTGAATCCGTCAGCGCCGGAAATAACGGATCTGATTCCTTTACCTACACCGTGGGCGGTAATAACTCCAGCGATACCGCCGTGGTCAATCTGACGATCCTGCCCAACTCCGCACCCACGAGCGTGCTTATCTCCGGTAACACGATCGCCGAGAACACCCCTGCGGGGTTCGCGATCGGTGATCTAAACGCCCTAGATCCCGATCCAGGTGACGATACTTTCAGTTATTCCTTGGTCGATGATCCCTCCACCGATAACGCTCTCTTCGCCGTTGAGGGCAACCGGATCAGATCCGCCGCCATTTTCGACTACGAGGCCAAGAATACCTATAATCTTCGAGTGCGAGTCAGGGATAGGGGCGATTTAACCTACGAACAAACCTTGACAATTAACGTTACCAATGTTAATGAAGCTCCGGTTATAACCAAGAATTTCCCTGCTACCGTTAATCCGGGCAGCACCGCTACCATCGGGACGAACCTACTACAGACCCTCGATCAGGATAACAATGGGTGGCAACTCACCTACACCCTGACGGCCTTACCTGGCGCAGGTACTTTGAGATTGAGCGGTAGAGCCTTAACCCTCGGTGGTACCTTCACCCAAAGCGACATCGACTTCAACCGGCTCACCTATTTACAAAATAGTACCAACCGCACCAGTAGCGGCGATAGCTTTAGTTTTAGCGTTTCCGATGGTGTGGCTCCGGTTCCCGGCACCGTCACCGGTACGGCGGCGATCAATATCAACCGCGCGCCCCTGTCGGTAGGTATGACTAAATCCAATGTGGATGAGAACGTACCGGCTAATACGACAGTAGGGAGTTTCATCACCACCGATGCGAACGCAGGGGATACCTTCACTTACAGTCTGGTGCCGGGTATCGGTAGCACTGATAACGCTAAATTCTCGATCGTCGGTTCCCAATTGAGAATAAGGGTAACTCCCGATTACGAAGTTAAAAACAGTTATAGTATCCGGGTTCGCGCTACCGATAACGGTCGCTTATTCACCGATCAATTACTACTGATCGGAGTGAACGACCTGAAGAATATAGTCACGGGTACTTCCTCCAATCAATCTTTCCGGGCCACGAATGATGTGGATGACATTCAAGGTATGGGGGGCAATGACGCTTTCACCGTCGATATAGCTAACTTCGGAGCCTACGATAATTTCAATGGGGACAGCGCCACTGATCCGAGTATTGGGGGTACGGATGGCTTTACCCTGACCGGCGGTATCAATAATCAAATTCTGGGCCTCGATTTGAGTCAAGGAGCCAATCAATTTGTCGGTTTGAGCGGGAAGGATATGACAGGGGTAATCCTGAGAAATTTTGAGAATGTTACTTTAACCGGCTTCGGGGGCAGTGCGACCCTTGCGGGTAACGAAGTGGTCAACAAATTAACGGCCGGGGCAGGCAACGATAGTTTATCCGGCGGTGGGGGTAATGATTCACTCGTCGGTGCGGCCGGTGATGATTACCTTGATGGTGGACTCGGTAACGATAACCTCAACGCCGGCATCGGCTCCGATACCCTCGTCGGCGGTGCCGGGAACGATGTTATCACGTTGGGTCTCGATACATCTAGCGATTCGATAGTATATTACAGGGGCGATGGTACGGATACGGTCTCTAATTTCTCTCGTGGCACTGATATATTAAACTTTAACGGTATTGCGGCGATAGATGTCCAAGTATCCGGGGCTAACACCGTTTTCAGAGTGGGTGACGGTATCGCCGGTAATCGAGCTTTCGGCGCGGGTGCTTCCTTATTAACTGTCTCCGGAGTATCGGGTTTTAACCAGGCGGATGTGGGGGTAGATCTCTTCGGCTCCAACTTCTTCTTCAGTTAGGATACCAGTTTATTATCGACGCTGAGCGATTTTTGAGCGCTGCCTTATCAAAGATTAATTAATCTCAGTTAAGGGCTCATCCTCTTTATGAGCTAATATATAAGCTTTTAATTCAGCCTCGCTCGTGTTGTCAAAATCTGGTTTCACGGCAAAAAGTCCCATACTGTTCTATGAAACTTTTGTTCGCTAAAATAACCCGATGGTGAGAGTATTTTTAAAGGCAAAGAAAAAATCTTTGCCTTTCTCGCCGATAACTATTTAACGGATAATAATTCCACGTCAAAAATTAAAGTGGCATTGGGAGGTATAACACCACCCGCACCTCTGGGGCCGTAACCTAGATCAGAAGGGATGATCAGGGTACGATTACCCCCTACCTTCATCGTGGCCACGCCTTCATCCCAGCCTTTAATCACTTGACCGACACCGATTTTAAAAGTGAAAGGTTGGCCTCTATCTTTGGAACTATCGAACTTAGTACCATCCTCTAAAGTTCCCGTATAATGTACCGTCACCATCTGTCCTTTTTCTGGAGTCGCTCCCTCCCCCTCCTTAATATCGATGTATTTCAATCCAGACTCTGTAGTGACCGCGTTGCTTAAATCCATTGATTTTTTTCCTTTATTGGTGTTTGTTGCTTCGGCGATTTCTGTGATCGCCGCCGGTTGATTTAATTGGGATGCGATCGCTGATGAAGATTTACTTGGGGTGATAAAAGACGATACCACCAAAAGCAAACCGAAAAAAACGATGACACCAAAACTAATTAAAATTTCTCCCATTGATTTTCTCATTGATTAGCGCCAATTTCTATTCTCTAAGTCTCTCACCTGTCGCTCTAATCTATCAATACGTCCCCGCAATTCATCCATCTCCGATTGTCGCGGCACGCCCAAATCTTGTAACATATTCCTGATATACCGCTCCAGATTCGCTTCCAGTCCACCTTGTTCGGTTTTCAATTGCCCCAGAAGATCGTCCACGAAGTGTTTAGCTTGGTCCGGGTTGATTTTACCGTCTTTAACCCACTCGTCACTTACTTCCTTTAGCTTCTCCGCCATCATGGAAGTAGTGCCGATGCCCATTAAAAGCAATTGTTTGATCCAGTCGTTATTATCCATCGTTTATAAAACCTCCCAGATGCTATGGGGAAGACATTAAAAAGATTCCTATTCCATTATGAACGTTGGCGGCGGTAACGGCAGATCGATCGATCATCTCCCCCCCCAATACTATCCCCGTCGAACTGCCCCCGTCTAGATTCAGAGCGTCCTTAACTCCCATCCCCTGTAATATCTGCGCCCATTCTAACAGCGTCGCCCCCTTACCACCCACGCGATTGTGTACGGCGACTAGAAGGATTTTACCCTGGGGGGTAATGGCGATCGCACTTCTAGACGCGGTTTGTTGCCCGAAAGCCTTACTGAATTTCTCCCTCTCCGCGTCTAAAACGATTCTACCCCCCTGGATTAACAACGGGCCGCCGCCGATAATATTAGGCAACCTCTCAAAATCCGACGGTTGTAAACTGCTTTCTAATCTCACAGTTGACCCCGGTGCTAATTTTTGGCTCAGATTACTATTGTTACGTATTACCAACAGATAACCTCGATCGGGGATGATCACGGGTTGCTTATTTCTAGATTGACTCCGGGGGCGATTATTATCTACCGTTACTACTATTTCCCCGTCGCTCAAAGGTGTATAAGTTTTCCCCCAGTCGCCCGTATAACGAGATAATCCTGCCCCCACGTAGGCACTATTGAGGTTATTAATATTAATCCTTTCTCCTGAAGAAGTGATTAAAGTTTCCGAAGACATTAAACGCCCGATTTGCCAATTATTTTTATTATCCCAACCGATCGCACCCCTGCCCAATATCGCCCCCGATAGCCAACGGCCATCCACTCGAATCGCACCGAGGGGTAATTGATTGTTACGATTGAAATAACCCCCGTTGATAGCCGCAATCGCACCGTTGACGGTAGCGGTTTTTATTAAAGGTGCTGTGCCACTAGGAACGATCGGTTTTAAAATCAAATTAGCTTTACGGGGATCTATTTCCAGCCAGGTAACGGGAAACCAATCTTTCTGTAATTTTATATATTTTTGTTGCCAGATAACTCCATCCTGCCACACTATGCGTCTATCTAATAAAGGGTCGGGGCGCACATCTATAACCAGCCGAGGGGGATTACTAACGCTACTTATCGCCCCTCCGTAGCCCGTGGGCAAATTAATTTTTAACGTCGTCGTTTTATCATTACCGTCGAGAGACAGAGAAAAGCCCGCATTATTTTGAGAGTTACCGGGATCATCCTCATCACCCGTGGAGTTACCCCCCGGTTTGCCCGATTGAAATTTATTTAAAAGCGCTTTATCGGTAATAGCATCTAAGATAATTGTACCCGCTCCTCTATTTTGAACCGTTTGCCAGAATACGGGACGATCGAGATTAACGATAATACGCCCGACGATTCCGTAATTTTCCGTGGTGATACTTTGAACCCCGGCGGGAGGGTAATTAATATTTAGAACATTGTTGCTAACACTAAAGGTCGCCCCCATACCTTGCAATAATCGGGTTACATCTAGATAGCGATACGGGGAGATAAATCTAGTATTTAAAGATTGATTTTCGTACCAAGCGATCGGCTGTATCGTCGGCTGTTCGGTATTTAATAAATCTAGTCCGAAAATCTTTCTAGCACCTGTATCGCTAATACCTATGCCAATATCAGGCCCGTTTTGCCATTGACTCCATGCCGCCGTTAACTTACGTCCGTTGATGGATACTACCGATCCTCTCGTCAACAATTGGCGATTAGTTGACGCATCTTGGGCTAAATCGGGAACAGCCAAAACTACAATAGTATTATTAAAAAACAGGAGAGATAGTAATAAAATCCCGCGCGACCATATTTTCACCCTTTTAAACATAGATTAAGTCTAACGCTGTAGAACTAAACGGGCTAAACTGACTTCGGGATAATAATAACCGAGAATGCGCTGATAATCGTAACCTTGATTGGCAAGGTCATAAGCACCCGTTTGACTCATCCCTTTTCCTCCGTGAGCCCAAGAGACGATTTCATCGGTGGCAGCATAGAGAGATTCCACCACACCACCGCGATAACTGAGGATTTGACCGGCGGTTTCGTTAACCGCGTGATGACCCGTATTATATTCCGACTGTATGCCCTTATAAACTTGCCAGCGTTGGGTATTACCGAGATTGAACCAAGGGCTGGCCGGGCGGATAATATGAACCAGGGCGTAGGAACGAGCAGCGATCGCCTGGGCTTTTAAAGCTTCTGTGGGTGCGGTGGGGTGCATCTCGCTTCCCACAACGCTATAGAGATAATCTTCTAAATTGACGTAGTTGACTACGAGAAGACTACTGCCCTGGGAGATGACCAAGACTTTACCGCGATACCAACGATCGTTCACGTAAACCAGTCCATTATTTTGCGGTTGGATAAATATCATCTGGGGTAGGGAAGTATTACCCATACTTAACCCCCCCGCAGTAGGATTCAACCAAACCCCTTCATTAGGGGCGATAGATTGGAGAACGCGCCCATTTGCATCTAATATAGATCCCGGAGTGGATACCCCCACGGAAGCCGTATTTATATCTTGCTCGATCGCCACCCGAATTTCTAATGGTGGGGGAGTATAGCCGACCGGAACCGCCATTTTCTGCCCGTGAGTTCGGGGTTTGGGCGCGGTTTTCACGGGAGTGGGTGGGGCGGTATTTTTAGTGGTGGTTTTCACGGAAGTGAGAGAGGCGGGGGCGGATTTAGTCTTGGTGGGTATAAGGGCGGCCATCTGTGATCGTCCTTTATCTTTAGCTTCTGTTATGGGAATAGGTGGGGATAGAGACGGATTTTTATCGGGCAAAACCGCTTCTTTGCGTGGTGAATTTTGCTGGGGTTGGTTTTGGGTTTCCGTTATACGGGTTCCTGAACCCGCTAGATAAGTCACCAATAAAGGCGTGAAAGTAGCCACGGAAAACACTAGCACTCCCCAATCTCGAAGGAATTTCGATAAAGCTAACCTGTTAAATTTTAGATTCATTACCCCTCTTTCACCACTGAAATCACTACTGGTGGATTCCGATAAAGTTCACTCCACCCATATTAATCTTATTTGGTTTAAACTGCCTCGCCTCCCACGATCACATCGCGGATACGTAAAGACGGGCCGCCGCAACCTACAGCTAAACCACTTTGTCCCCCTTTACCGCAGCCGCCCGATTCATCCCAGTAGAAATCATCGCCGATGGCTTCGATATTAGCCAAAGTTTTAAACACATTTCCCGATAGAGTTACATCCCTTACCGGTTCCGCTATCTTACCATTGCGGATCATCCAAGCCTCACCGGCGGTGAAAGTGAACATCTCCCCGTTAGTCATTCCCCCTATCCAGTTACGGGCGTACACACCCTCTTTGATGCCACCGAATAAATCCGCCACGGGGGTATCGCCCCTCTCTATCCAGGTGTTGGTCATCCGCACGATCGGCGGATAGTGATAATTGAGACACCTAGCATTACCGGTGGCTTCCTCTCCCAATTTCCCCGCCGTTTCCCTGGAGTGTAAACGCCCCACTAACACGCCATCTTGAATTAATCGGGTGGTAGTGGCGGGCGTGCCTTCATCGTCATAAAGGTAACTCCCCCGGTGTCCCGTCGGATAAGCACCATCGAAAATTTGCAGGTTATCGGGGCCGAATCTTTTCCCCATACTCATCACTTCTAGTAAATCGGGATTCTCGTACAGCATATCCGCTTCCGAAAGATGCCCGAAAGCTTCGTGAACGAATAATCCCGTTAAGATCGGATCGATAACGATGGGATAAGTATTCCCCTTGACGGTCGGTAGTGTTAAAGCTGATACGGCCCGCCCCGCCGCCTCTTGTACCTGCTGGTCTAAGTTCATCACATCTTCGTAACCCTTGCGAGATCCCACGGTTTCTCTGCCGGTTTGTACGCTGTCGCCTTGGCGGGCCGTAGCCGAAAAGCGCATTTCCAGGTCAGTCCAACTTTGTTCTATAAGTGTGCCGTCGGAGGTGGCGAGGAGGATTCTCTGGCTACTATCACCGTAGCGCACTGAACACGTAGCGATTTGGGAGTTATAGCTCTTGAGTATTTCATTATAACGATCGCATAACTCTTTCTTCTGAGTCAAGGATACCAATCTGGGGTCTCTCCCCGTCAAAGGTAACTGACAGGTTATCTGCACTGGCGCTACTTCTGCCAATATGGTTTCTTCGTCGCCCACCAATCGCGCCGCCGTGATCGCTTCTTCTAATCGCTCTTTCAAACTCGACAGTTGATTAAAGGAAGCGAATCCCCAGCCTCCTTTGTAACACGCTCTCACCTGACCGCCGATCGCGATCGCCTCGCTGATGGTTTCCACTTTATCGCCCCGCAGAACAATATTCGTGCCTTCGGCTTCTTCTAATCGTATGGTGAGAAAGTCTACCCGGTGTTTGTAGCGATCGATCAAATCCGTCAGTAAGCTTTTATACTCGGTGATGGCATCCCTCATAGATTGCTTTTTAGCCTATAGTTACTCCGTTTATCGTAACGCATGATAATTCCAGCAGTTGACTCCTCCCATCGACTCATTTTCCCGGCCCGGCCCCTTGGCTAAACTAAGGGAAATAACGGAGAAAAGAAGATGACGATAATCTGTTTAGGGGAAATTCTCTATGATTTGATCGCCGAGGATTTAGGCACACCCTTAGAAGAAGTCGTTTCATGGGCAGCTTATCCCGGTGGCGCACCGGCTAATGTAGCCTGTGGAGTAGTGAAATTGGGCACTCCCTCGGCCTTTGTTGGTTGCGTGGGGAAAGATAGGGTCGGAAGGGAGCTAACTGATTTATTAAATAATATCGGTGTGAATACCGCAGGTCTTGCATATCATCCCACCGCACCGACGAGACAAGTTTACGTTACTCGCTCTTATACGGGTGAAAGACACTTTGCGGGTTTCGGAGAGATAGCCACGGAGGACTTCGCCGACACGCAACCCGATTATCAAAACATCCCCGAAACTCTTTTTGATGGCGCTCAATATCTCGTTACCGGTACATTGGGACTAGCTTATCCCGCCAGTCGTCAAGCCATTTATCACGCCCTCAATCTGTCCCGCGATCATGGCGTTAGAGTTTTTATAGATATTAACTGGAGGCCCGTCTTTTGGACGGATATAGAAGCGGCCACCCCTCTAATCCTTCATCTCCTCTCTCAAGCTCATGTGATTAAATGTTCCGAAGAAGAGGCTCAATGGTTATTCGGGAGCGATCAACCCACCCACATTCAAGATACTTTAAAATCAGTTAGAGCCATTATCGTTACCAGAGGTGAGAAAGGTTGTAGTTATGCTTTTGATAATATTGCCGGTGACGTACCTTCTTTCAAGGTTGAAAGCGTCGATACCACAGGGGCCGGTGATGGTTTTGTCGCCGGATTCCTTCATAAATGCTGTGAATGGGGGGATAGGGTTTTTACCGATCGAGAAACCGCCGGGAAAGCTTTAATTTACGCTAACGCAGTCGGTGCGATCGTCACTACCGCTCCAGGTGCGATCGATCCTCTACCCAACCCCGCACAAGTTGAAACTTTTTTGGAAAAACACAAACATAATCAACGGTAAAAAATCATGACATCCGCAAAAAACGTTCTGGGAGAAGATTTAAAATCTTGTTGTACTGACCCCGTGACGGGATTTTATCGAGACGGATACTGTCACACCGGCGCATACGACACAGGTTCTCACGTTATCTGTGCAAGGATGACGCAGGAATTTTTAGAGTTTTCCAGAGCCAGAGGTAACGATTTGATCACACCGCAACCGATGTATGGATTTCCGGGTTTGAAACCGGGTGACTGTTGGTGTCTTTGTGCATCCCGTTGGGAAGAAGCTTTAAAAGCCGGAGTTGCCCCGCCGGTGTTTCTGGATTCGACTCACGCGAGGGCTTTAGAATACGTCACATTAGCTGAACTGGAGCGATACGCGGTAGAGAAACCATAAATCGGATAAGTTAACCCCGTCTTGTTATAAAATTGACAACTATCCAAGCCGCTAACTTCCCAGATGAAATTTGCCGATATAGTCGCTCGATTAAGCTCACTGTCCAAAGATAACAGCCTGACGGGTCACGCCGATCATAACCCGGAAATTACCGGTATAGCTCCCATAGACGAAGCCAGGGGGGAAACTCTCAGCTATATCGAGGGAGCTAAATTCGCCTCCATGGTTCACGAAACTGGTGCGGGTGCGCTGATATTGCCCATGGACACTACTCTACAAGGGGCGGCGAACGATCGAGGTATCGCTTGGATAAGCACCCCAGACCCGCGGCTACTCTTCGCCCACGCTATCAAATTATTCTATCAGCCCTATCGCCCCAAGGCCGGTATCCATCCCACCGCTGTCATCGACCCGGGTGCTACGGTAGGCGAAGACGTACACATAGGCGCTCACTCGGTCATAGAGTCGGGAGTGACCATAGGGGACAAAGCTTGTATCCATCCTAACGTGGTGATATATCCTGGAAGTACGATCGGCCCTAACACCATCCTCCACGCTAACTGCACCATCCACGAGCGCAGCCGCATCGGTGCCGATTGCGTTATCCATAGCGGCGCGGTCATCGGTGCCGAGGGTTTCGGATTCGTGCCGGTTCGTGAAGGCTGGTTTAAGATGGAACAATCCGGTTATGTAGTGTTAGAAGACGGCGTGGAAATCGGTTGTAACAGTACCGTCGATCGTCCCGCTACCGGCGAAACCCGCATCGGCAGAAACACTAAACTCGATAACATGGTTCATGTAGCTCATAGTTGTCAAATAGGAGAGAACTGCGCTCTAGCCGGACAAGTGGGGTTAGCCGGAGGGGTAAAACTCGGTAATAGAGTTATCCTCGCCGGACAAGTAGGAGTGGCCAATGGGTCGGAAATCGGGGATGGTGCTATAGCCTCGGCACAAACAGGCATACATAATAATATTAATCCTGGGGAAATAGTTTCTGGTAGTCCCGCTATGCCGAATAAACAATTTCTGCGTGTCTCAGCGCTTTACAAACGCTTACCGGAAATTCATCAACTTCTCAAACAACTGCAAAAACAAATCCAGCAACATTGATGACCTCTTCACAACAAGGTATTATCGCCGCGGGACACCCGAAAACCGTAGAAGCCGGTCAACACATTTTAGAGATGGGCGGTAACGCTTTCGATGCTGCCTGTGCCTCTGTCCTCGCTGCTTTCGTCGTTGAATCGACTCTTTGTTCTCCCGGTGGCGGTGGCTTTTTGCTAGCTCATACAAAGGAGAAAGTCAATAAACTTTATGATTTTTTCTGTCAAACTCCCCGCCAGAAAAAACCTTTACAGCACCTCGATTTTTACCCGGTTTATCTTAACTTCGGCGGCGCAATTCAAGAATTCCATATAGGTTTAGGATCGATCGCCACACCGGGGGCGATAAAAGGAGTTTATGAAGCCCATCGGGAGCTAGGTAGATTACCTTTTCGAGAAGTTATTCAACCGGCTATTAACTACGCCAGAAATGGCTTTACTTTTACGAGTTTTAACGCCTTTTCCTTACAGCTACTCGATGGGATTATGACAGTACACCCCGATAGCAGAAAAGTTTATGCACCGTTGGGCAATTTACTCAAAGCCGGTGATAGCTGCTATATGAACGATCTAGCCTATAGTTTGACCCAACTAGCAGAAGAAGGATTGAGGTCTTTTTACGAAGATAATATTGCCGGGGAAATTATTAAAGACTTGAGCGACGGCGGACATTTAATAATTGAAGACTTACAAGAATACCAAGTTATCCCCCGCCAGCCTCTGAAAATCTCCTATCGGGGTTACGAAATTATTACGAACCCTCCACCAAGTTCGGGAGGAATTTTAATGGCTTTCGCTTTAAAAGTCTTAGAGGAAATTGATTTAAAAAACCTTGAATATCAAAGTTCAGAACATATAGAAATTTTGGCTAAAGTTATGGCTTTAACTAATAGCGCAAGGCAAGAAGGATATGACCAAAATATCTATCAAAACTCTATAGAAACTCAATTTCTCGACCCTGAATTCATCTCGGAACATCTCAATAAGTGGGGCAGCACCACCCACATCAGCGTTATGGATAGGGAAGGAAACGCCGCCAGTGTTACGGTATCCAATGGAGAAGGGTCTGGCTATACAATTCCCCGTACGGGGATAATGCTGAATAATATGCTGGGTGAGGCTGATCTCAATCCAAGCGGCTTCCACCAATGGCCCACCGCTCAACGTCTCTCATCGATGATGTCCCCTACTATGATCTTAAAAGACGGTGAACCCCTATTCGTTTTAGGTTCCGGGGGATCTAATCGCATCAGAACCGCCATTCTACAAGTTATTTCTAATTTAATCGATTTCGGACAATCGCTCGATCGAGCTATTTCTAACCCGCGCATCCATTGGGAAAATAATATACTCAACATCGAACCGCTACCGGAAAGCATAGTCAACGCTTTAACCCTACCCCCCACTACCGAAGTTTGCCACTGGCAGGAAACTAATCTGTTCTTCGGGGGTGTCCATGGAGTGGGTTTAACTTCACAAGGTCAACTGTGCGGCGCGGGAGATTATCGCCGTCACGGAGTCGCCGGTTAAACTAACCCCACTGCCGTCGGGCCTCATAAAGAATGACCGCCGTGGCAATCCCCACGTTCAAAGATTCCACCCCATTAGCCAAGGGGATTTTAGCCCCTTCGTCGCATAGAGATACTAACTCCCTAGATAAACCCCCTCCCTCATTACCCACCACGATAAGACTGGGTACAGTCCAATCAATTTCCCAATAAGTCTTCTGGGCTGTTGGCAGAGTAGCGATTATTCGTACACCTTCCTTTTTATAATCTTCAATCAGAGAGGATAAATCCTCTCTCACTGCTATCGGTACGCGAAACCATTCCCCGGCAGAAGCCCGTAAAACTTTGGGATTATCTATCTCCACCGAATCGCCGCTCAACCATAGGGCATCAACACCCGTAGCCACCGCTGTACGGATGATCGTCCCTAAATTCCCCGGGTCTTGAATACGCTCTAGAACTAAACCTAATCGTAGAGGAGAAACTATAGAAGGATGAACGTGACCTCTCGCGATCACGGCGATTACGCCATCGGGGTTGACGGTGGTTGCCATCGCTCCTAAAACCTCCGTCGTCACCAACTCTACCCTTTTACTAATTTTTTCCCCATTTTCTGACAATTGGGGATACAGTTGTCGCCATTTCTCCGTAAAACAAAGAATTTCTAAGGAACAATTACTCTCACAAGCTGTCTGAAGTAAATGCGTACCCTCGATTAAAAATAAATTCTCTTCTCGTCTGCCCTTGCTACGATGAAGCCGTCGAACTTGCTTGACGAGGGTATTCTGTAAACTACTAATCATGGACATAAGGAGAAATAAACTAAAAATAACCTTTTATAATCGGTTTTTTAGCTTTACCCCGGTATAATTTTTATCACCTTTGACAGATGAAATGCGGGACTCGGGACTTGAACCCGAAAGTCTTTGCAGACACTAGAACCTGAATCTAGCGCGTCTACCAATTCCGCCAGTTCCGCAATTTCTACATACAATCTGTAATCTTACCGCAGCTTAAAAAATAAGTCAAGCTCCTATGGAGCGTCGAGGAAAAGATTAGCCAAAGAGACAAAAATTTGCTAATATTCTGAAGATTTTTGAGAATTATATTACCAGAAGGCGTATTTTAAATGAATCAACCCATGCAAATAGAATCAGAACAACCATATTTAGAGATACGGGGCGGTCAGACCCTCTGCGGGGAAGTAAGGATCAGCGGGGCGAAAAATTCAGCCTTGGCGATTATGGCGGGGTCTTTACTTTGTGCCGACGAGTGTAGGATCTCAAACGTACCCTCACTGGCTGATATTGAAAGCATGGGGCAAATTCTCACCGCTTTAGGAGTGAATATAGTTAGAAATGGGTCTGCCCTGGAATTTGACGGCAGGCATTTAAAACAAGCTCAAGCCCCCTACGATTTAGTTTCTCAATTAAGAGCCAGTTTCTTCGTTATCGGCCCCTTACTAGCGAGACAGGGAGAAGCCAAAATACCCTTACCAGGCGGTTGTGCGATCGGTGCTAGACCCGTGGATCTTCACGTCAGGGGGTTGCGGGCGATGGGAGCGCACGTAATTATCGACCACGGCATGGTACACGCTCAAGTACCGGGCAACGGGAGGCTTAAAGGAGCGAAAATTTATCTCGATTATCCCAGCGTCGGGGCCACGGAAACGATCATGATGGCGGCCACTCTGGCCCAAGGGGAAACGATTGTAGAAAACGCGGCCCAAGAACCGGAAGTGGAAGATCTAGCTCGATTCTGCAACTCGATGGGAGCGAAGATCACCGGGGCGGGGACGAATACGATCGTGATTACCGGTGTCGATCGACTCCACAGTACCGATTATCCCATCATTCCCGATCGAGTGGAAGCGGCCACCTTTTTGATCGCAGGAGCCATCACTGGTTCGGAAATCATCATCGGCCCCATCGTACCCGAACATTTGACTTCAGCGATCGCTAAATTAGAAGCCATCGGCCCGAAAGTAATTAAAGAGGGCAGTAACCGTCTCCGCCTGATTCCAGGAGAACTGAGGGCCACCGACATAGAAACCCTGCCCTACCCGGGTTTCCCCACCGATATGCAGGCCCAATTCATGGCCCTGTTAACCATCGCCGAAGGCAGTAGCGTCGTCAGCGAGACCGTATTTGAAAACCGATTGCGTCACGTCGCCGAACTAAAACGCATGGGAGCCGATATAAAAGTCAAAGGTAACGTGGCCTTCGTCAAAAGCGTTCCCTTCCTCTCCGGCGCGCCCGTCATGGCCACCGACTTGAGAGCCTCCGCCGCCCTCGTCATCGCCGGGTTAGCCGCTCACGGTACGACGATAGTGCAGGGATTACATCATCTCGATCGAGGTTATGAAGACCTAGAAGGCAAATTCAAAAAAATCGGTGCTAATCTCCGCCGGGTCGATCTCAAACAAGTTGCCAATGTAAAACTATGAGATAATTTGTAACATAGTTTTAATGATTGGCCAGTATGAGCGATCGACCCAAAGAACTAACCCTAGCCGAACAGGCTCCAGCTAACTACGAATGTCGTGCTTGTGGCTACGTTTACGACCCCGCTAAAGGGGATTCCAAAAGTAACATCGAGCCTGGCACTCCCTTCGAGGAACTACCCCAACTGTGGAAATGTCCCGTTTGCGGGGTACGTCGTTCTCAATTCGTCAACATCGGGGCCAAAGATGCTCCCTCCGGCTTCCAAGAAAATCTCACCTTCGGTCTAGGGGTTAACCGTCTCACCCCCGGACAAAAGAACTTGCTTATCTTCGGCGCCTTAGCACTAGGCTTCCTCTTTTTCATGAGCTTATACACATTAAGCTAATTACACCTAAACTAAAACCGATAAAAACGAACCAGAAAGAGATCATATCGGTCTGGTTTTCCTTGCGCCTATGAATATATTAATGAGAAAACTAAAACAATTTGTAATAATCCTCGCTATCTCCCTACTATGTATCAGTTGTAGCAGCGTTCCCTCCACCACGGTCAATCCCTGGCAGGTGATCAGCCTCGATACTGATTCCACCTTCGCCGACTTATCATTTACCGATGACACCGATCATGGTTGGTTAGTGGGCACGAAAGCCGGATTATTTGAAACCAAAGATGGCGGCGACACCTGGGAACAAAAAATCATCAACCTCGGTGACGAAAAAGTTAACTTTAACGCCGTCAGCTTCAAAGGCCAAGAAGGCTGGATCGTCGGTAAACCCTCCATCCTCCTGCACACGGAAGACGGCGGACAAACCTGGTCTCGAATCCCCCTCAGCGAAAAACTACCTGGAGCGCCCGATGGCATCATCGCCCTCGGCTCTCAAACCGCGGAAATGGTAACGGACTTGGGGGCCATCTACCGCACCAGTAACGGTGGCAAAACTTGGAAAGCCCTCGTGGACGGGGCCGTGGGCGTAGCCCGTACGATCGTGCGCTCCAATGACGGCGAATATGTAGCCGTATCCGCGCGGGGTAACTTCTATTCCACCTGGAAGCCAGGTGATACCGAATGGCTTCCCCATAACCGCACCTCTTCTCGCCGACTACAAAAAGCCGGTTATAGTGAAGATGGTAGACTCTGGGCTTTAGCTAGAGGTGGACAATTACAATTCACTAGCACCGATGACCCGGAATCTTGGGAAGACGCTAGTTTTCCAGAATTCGCCACCAGTTGGGGACTTCTCGACCTCACCTATCGTACTCCCGAAGAAATTTGGGTTTCTGGCGGTAGTGGCAATCTCCTCGTCAGTTTTGACGGTGGCAAAACTTGGCAGAAAGATCGTTCCGTGGAAAATGTCCCCGCCAACCTCTATAAAATAGTTTTCGTCAACCCCGATAAGGGCTTTATTTTGGGACAAGATGGGTACATACTTAAATATGACCCTTCGACGCAAGCGGCCTAGAACTTGTCCTAGCACAAGGAAAGTCTCTATCATATAAACTATCTATCGTAAAAGGAGAGCTAATTATGTCTGGTACTACCGGAGAGCGCCCGTTTTCTGATATTGTCACCAGTATTCGTTACTGGATCATCCACAGTATCACGATCCCCATGTTATTTATCGCTGGCTGGTTATTCGTTAGCACCGGTCTAGCTTATGATGTTTTCGGTACTCCCCGCCCCGACGAGTATTTCACTCAAGAGCGTCAAGAGTTACCCATCGTCAAAGAGCGTTACGAAGCCAGTCAACAAATTAAAGAATTTAATCAGTAATTTAAGCGAACACAGGAATAATAATCATGGCTACAGGTAATCCTAATCAACCTATTTCTTATCCCATCTTCACAGTGAGATGGATGGCCGTTCACACCCTCGCAGTACCCACCGTCTTCTTTATCGGTGCGATCGCTGCTATGCAATTCATTCACCGCTAGGAGATTCACCCATGGACAGATCACCCAACCCCAATCGTCAACCGGTCGAGTTAAACCGTACATCCTTATACCTCGGTTTACTCTTGGTGGCCGTACTCGGTATTTTATTCTCTAGCTACTTCTTCAACTAGATAGAAATCTTTCATCGCAATTAGGAGGTTAAATTAATGTTCGCAGACGGACGCATTCCCCTTTGGTTAGTAGGCACGATCGCCGGTTTGGGCGTTATTGCTGTAGTCGGTCTCTTCTTCTACGGCGCTTATGCCGGTTTAGGCTCATCGATGTAATTATCGATTAAAAATTTTTGTTAGAGTCCACACTAATTCTCCCGGAGTTAGTGTTTTTTTCGTTGAGGGGATGTTTAGGCCAAGTGAAGTAAAAAGTCGTACCCCGGCCTGGTTCCGAATCGAGCCAGATCCTGCCTCCCTCGGTTTCTACGATCTTTTTGACGATCGATAAACCTATCCCCGTATTCTCCTTCTTATCCCTCGACTCCAGGGTTTGAAAAATAGTGAAAATTCTCTCGTGGTATTGGGGAGCGATTCCGGGCCCGTCATCACTGACTGCGAATTGATAAAAAAATCTGCCCTCGTCGACAGAAATATCGATCTCGCCCCGCTCCCCGTCGTGATGTTTGATGGCGTTACTGATCAAATTACTGAAAACTTGGGACAATAATAATTTTTTGGTCACGAAAGAGGGTAGGGGGGTATGGATGAAGATTTCAAATCCGGGCAGGGGCATCAGAGAATCGATGATCTCTCCCAGTAAAGACTCCACGTCGGTCATCTCCGTCGTCACTTCCAATCTGCCGATTCTCGAATAAGCCAATAAACCATCGATTAAAGCTTCCAAACGATAAACTCTCGCCCGTAACAGATTCATGAGCTGCTCGTTGTCAGGGGATAACTTTCCTTGTAGATCATCTTCCAACCAGACGGAGAGATTAGCGATCGCTCTTAAAGGAGCTTTCAAATCGTGAGACACCACGTAGGCGAACTTATCCAACTCCTGATTACGCCGCCGCAATAAATCCGTCGTCTCCTGTAAACTAACGTTTAACTGGTTTAATTCCCTCGCCTGCTGTTGCAGTTGAGCGGTAGAAAGCTTACGTTCCGTAATATCTTACGCCACACCCACCATACCGATAACACTGCCCGAAGAATCGTACTGGGCCCGCCCCTTCGCCGATACCCACCGTTCATCACCGTTGAATAAGCGTAGGCGATATTCAATATCATAATCTTCCCCCAATTCGAGCGCTCGGCTCACCGCCTCCCTCGTCAAATGTAGATCCTCGTGATGGATACGTGTTTGAATCTCCGTCCAGGTGATGGGTTGATCCTCTACAACATCGAAAATCTCCGAACCGCGCTTTGAAAAACTCACGGTATCAGTTTTTTTATCCCAGTGCCAATAACCCATGTGAGCCGCCTGTAATGACAGACTCAAACTTTCCGCCGTCTCCCGATAAACAGACTCCGCCCGCTTTAATTTGGTCAGATCCATATAGAAAGTTATTACCTGTTGCGAACCCTCCCCTATGGAGTCGAGGAGAGCCGAGCCGATGAGAATCGGGACACGATGACCGTCTTTGTGAAAATATTCCTTCTCGAAAGGAGCGCAAACCCCCTTCTCTAACAATTCCTCACCCGCAGCCCAATCGAGGGGTAAATACTCCGGCGGAGTTAGATCGACCCAATAGATTTCTCCCCTGTCCAATTCCTCACGGCTATAACCGATCATATTTAACAGGGCCTCATTGGCATAAAGCATTCTTCCCGCGTAATCACCAATTGCCACTCCGAAAATATTCGCGTCTACCAGGCGGCTGAATTTGGCTTCACTGAGTTTCAACGCTTGTTGAGTTTGCTGACGGGAAGTGAGATCGAGAACGAAAAACACCCCGCTATCGCAATCGTCGGTGAAGGCGGCCCCCCCCACCAGAATCGGTATAGGATGACCATCTTTATGAATGTAGACCTTTTCAAAGGGAGTGCTATAACCTTTAGTCGCGATCTCTTCTAAAGCTTTTCGATCTAGCTCTTGATATTCGGGAGGTGTCATCGCCACCCAATGTATTTCCCCGCGGGCCAATTCTTCTTCGCTGTAGCCGAGTAAATTGAGTAGAGCTTTATTCGCCTCTAAAATTGCCCCTGCTTTCGTCCAAATACCCATCGGAATCATTTCCGATTCAAATATTGTTTTGAACTTGGTCTCACTGTTGCAGGAAATAACTTCCGTTTTTTGCTGTTCGATTTCTGTCTGTAACTCCTCTAATAAATTATTCTCTTTCGAGTCTAAAGTTCGGAAATTATAGATCACGTTCGGGGGATGGTCTCCATCGACCCCGAATAAAAATTGCACGTCTACTTCCAGCCACAGGAATTCATCATTTTCTCTGGGGATGCCGATAGTTTTATTCTCTCCCCCGGTAAGAGTGACGGGTGAGCCATGTGGATCGATCGCATCGTACCAGAGAAAAGAACTTTTATTACCAAGGATCTGCTCTCGCCTCAGCCCTAAAATGAATTGAGCATCAAGGTTACAAGCTTGAATTATGCCGTTAGCATCCTCTAAAACCATTCCTCTTGGTAGAGAAGGGCCGACGCAATTGCACTTAGGGGGGAAACGATCGAGATGCTGGCTCAAGGCTCTAGAAAATATAGGATTAATACTAGAGATAGATTAACATTTTTCCCTAGACGCTCATTCTATCTGGAGAGCTATTAAAATCCTCGCCGCATACTACCGGGAAAAGTTAAGATGAATTTACAATCTAGCCCCATCAAGTAGACTCATGTTTAATTGGTTTCGTCGTCAGCGTGTTTCTCCAACTACAAACGAAGAACAAAAAAGTCCTACGGTAGAGCCAACTCCCGCAGAAGAAATAACCGAATCTACGCCCACGGAAACCGCTGCCAACGAAGATTATCTCAACCTGGCCAAAGCCGCCTTTAAAAACATCCAGCAAAAAAAACAGGAATCAGCGCCCCCCCCTGAGCCGGAAACGATCGAAACCCCCGTCCAAGAAGAAACGCAGCCAGAGATGGAAGTCCAATCAGCCCCCGCCTGGATGCAAAAATCCGATCGCCTTGAGGTATTGAAAGAAACGGCGATCGAAACCCCCGTCACCGAAGACAAGTCGCTGAATTTCGATGAGGATTTCATCTGGTCGGCCAAAGTCCTCGCCGACCAAGGCAGAAAAGCGGAAGACATTTCCGAACAGGAAATCAACTGGTTGAAACGATTACGCCAGGGCTTGGGCAAAACTCGCAGAAGTCTCATAAACCAACTCAAAGCCATCGTCGGACAGGGCCCCTTGAATGAGAACGCGGTGGAAGAAATCGAATCTCTACTGTTACAGGCGGATGTGGGCGTAGAAGCCACCGATTATATTATCACCACCCTACAGAATAAACTCAAAGAAGAAGCTTTGCCACCAGACCGGGCGATCGAATATCTCAAGGGCATCTTGAGGGATATTCTCGATCGACCCCTGGAACAGTATGGTAATAGTACTTTTGAACCCAAAAAAGATCTATTGAATATCTGGATGCTCACGGGGGTCAACGGCGTGGGTAAAACCACCACGATCGGCAAACTAGCCCATCTCGCCCAACAATCGGGCTACAGTTGTATCATCGCCGCCGCCGATACCTTCCGGGCCGCCGCCGTGGAACAGGTGAAAGTGTGGGGCGAGCGCAGTAAAACCGAAGTTATCGCCAATCCGGGCAAGAATACCGATCCCGCCGCCGTGGTTTATGACGGCATCGCCGCCGCTCAATCGCGCGGTGTACAATTACTGCTGGTGGATACGGCGGGAAGACTACAGAATAAAAAGAACTTGATGGATGAACTGACGAAAATTCGCCGCATCATCGATAAGAAAGCCGAGGGGGCGAGCGTTGAATCGCTTTTGGTGTTAGACGCTACTCTCGGCCAGAACGGTTTACGCCAAGCTCAAGTTTTTTCCGAGGCGGCTGATTTAAGCGGCGTTATCCTCACCAAGATCGATGGTACGGCTAAAGGTGGTGTGGCGCTCGCTGTTTCTCAACAGTTAAATTTACCGATTCGCTTCCTCGGAGCCGGTGAGGGCATCGAGGATCTTCGCCCCTTTTCCAGCTATGAGTTTGTAGAAGCTCTTTTGAGCGGTGATTAGATCACTGGCTCGCTAGATAAGTGTAAAACTCTAATAGTTCCTCATTGGTCAGGAGTAAACGGGATTTTTTCCCGTAGGTTTCTATCAGATAGTCCCGCCCCTTATCTTTTGTCCAATTCAATCGCTCCATCTCTATATCGATTTTTCCCATCACGTTCTTATAATCTACTTCTTCCTCGATCGCCATCTCTAAGCTCAAAGGGGGTGTTTCCGGTACGGCTATTCTCTCGATTTCCGGCTCCGGTAATGGTTCTAGTTTTAGTTCTAATTCTAATTCTGCTTCCGGTTCCGGTAATGGTTCGGGTTCCGGTTCCGGTTCCGGTAATGGTTCGGGTTCCGGTAATGGTTCCGGTTCCGGTTCCGGTAATGGTTCGGGTTCCGGTTCCGGTAATGGTTCGGGTTCCGGTATAACTGGAATCTCCGGCGGGGCGGGAATTTCTGGCGACGGTGGTACTAATTGTAACTCCACGAGCGCTACAGGTTCCAGTTCCGGTTCGGGTTTAGGGGTGGATTTGGGTTTAGAGATTTTGGCTTGCTTGGGTTTAACAGGTTCCGGTTCCGGTTCGATAACGATCGGGCTATGGTGGAGATCAATGAGAGCCAACGCTCTTGAACGGGCTTGGTCTTCAGCTTGTTCTACCGTGGTGGCCGCCGATAAACCAGTGGCGAGGATGATACCGTTTACCTGCACGATCGCTCTCACTATATAATGACCGTGATCGATTTGCACTAATTCGCTGGTTAAACTGCCTTGAGGGTAGAGATTGCGAAACTCGTTCAACATAGGATAAATCTGCGTTCTTTTGTACTAATAATAATACTCTATCGCTTTGTTGAACAAATTGTCACTATTATTGATAAAATTAACGGTTAAGTGAAACCTTTTAAAGTAGAGATCTTTATTATAGACTTGGAGTTAACAACTTTTTACGGGATAACTTCACTCTCTAATAACTGCAAAGGTGAGATCTGGGAAAGAAGGAGTAACCAGTTTTAACTAACCTCAGTAACTGTTAAAGACTAATTACCTACTTTTTTAGATATAAATGACAGAATATACCCCCCAAGTTCTTTTAACTCTCTCAACTAGGCGACCGACGAGGGCGTGAATATAAGTTCGAGATCGGGATAAAAAGGAGTTGCCGGGGCTATCGATTAAAGTCGTCTTGTAATGTTTTAAGGATTAATCTCAATGGATTTCTCGATCGCTACACTTCTATCCTACTTAACCCATGATAAGTTTATAGCCCCCAAGGTTCTCGAAAAAAAATTAGGCTGTGAAGACGAAACCAGTATCGAGAAGTTACAGATAATTCTCGATGCTTTAGAACGCTTGGGCATTATCGTTAAAGAACGGGGACGATATAAACGCGTCACCGAAGATAACGTGGTAGAGGCCAAATTACGGTGTTCGAGTAAAGAATTTTGTTTCGCCATCCAGGACGAAGAAGACGCGGACGATATATATGTATCGAAAAATCACCTCAGTAACGCGTGGAACGGCGATCGAGTGCTGATCAGGATCATCAAAGAAGGCACTCGCAGACGCTCCCCGGAAGGAGAAGTAAGATTGATCTTGGAGCGGGCTAACCCTTCCCTATTAGCCCAGATCAAGGAGACGGAGGGAGAATATTTAGCGATACCCTTGGACGATCGATTGAAATTCACCCTTAATTTAGTGGCGAATGGACAGGATTTGCAGGCCGTGATCGATCACTTGGTTCACGTTTCCGTCCTACGCTACCCTATCGGTGAACATCCCCCCCTCGGCAAAGTAACCCGCGTTCTCGGTAGTGATGCCGAAGCGGCCGCCGATACCGATATAGTTTGCTGTAAACACGACCTCCCCCATGATTTTCCAGAAGAAGTGATAAAAGCTGCGCAACAAATACTTAAAGAGATAGGTACGGATGAAAAAACTCCCTATCGAGACTTAACCCAACTTTTAACTTTCACCTTAGAAAACGAAGAAATATTACCCCATCTCACTTTAATTGAAAATGCCTTCAGTTTAGAAAAGTTAGAAGAGAATAAATGGCAGGTTGGCTTCCACATAACCGATGTAGCTCACTATGTACCTTTTAATTGCCTAGTGGATAGAATGGCAAAAAGAAGAGGAACAACCGTATATTTAGGAGAAAAAATATTACCACTCATACCAGAAATAATCACAGAAAAATGTTCATTAACCGTAGGTAAAGAACAACGAGCTATTTCGGTTTTAATAACCCTAGACGAAAGAGGACAGATCAGCGAATACGAAATTACTCCCAGTTTGATTAAAATCTCCCACGCCCTCACTTACCAGAAGGTACAGGACTTATTAAGTCAGGGGGAAGATATAGAAGCGGCACTAGAACCCGTACTAGAAAGACTGAGAGATTTATTTTTCACCATTTGCCCTTTACTGAAAGCCCAACGCTTACAGCGGGGTAGCTTCGAGGTGCAATTAGAAAAAACCAGCGTTTTTAAAGATGAAGGAAGATGCGGAACCGTATTAGCATCGAATACCCTACCCGTTAGTTCCTTATTGGCAGAAATGGTGGTGGTAGTCAATAAAATAGTCGGTCAACATTTATCAGCTTTGGGAGTACCGACAATTTACTGCGGACAACCTCAACCGGATTGGGAAGAATTAGAAGACCTGTTGAAACTATCAGGTAATCTGGGTATTGAAATAACTCTCAACGCCGAAGAAGATGTCACACCAAGTGACTATCAAAATCTTACCAGAGCTTTTTCTAAAACGAGTGCCAGCAAGGTTCTCTATTACATCCTACAGTCGGGTTTAAAAACGGTGAAATATAGCAGTCACCCTATACCTCATTTCGGTCTAGCTTATACCGACGCTTACGCTCACTGCGTATCACCCGGTCAACGATACGGAGATCTATGGATACAGAGAGTGCTGAAAAGCGTCTTCAGCGACGGCAAAGACCGCCGGACGAAACTAACTAAAGTAGGCGTGAATTTAGGTAGTAGTAGCTGTGTGGGTCAAATCACTTGGAATGTATTGCCCCCTGACATACAACAGGAACTAGAAGAAGAAATACACACGGTCGTCACCCATTTGAACGATCGAGATAAAATAGCCGAAGACGCAGAAAAAGACTTAGAGGGGCTGAAAAAAGCCGATAAGATGAAAGAGAGAACCGGGCAAGTCTTCCGGGGCTTGATCACCGGGGTACAATCTTACGGCTTCTTCGTGGAAATCGAAGATTTATTAGTGGAGGGTTTAGTCCACGTTAGTTCCCTCAAAGATGACTGGTACGAATACCGCGCCCGTCATAGTTGTTTGGTGGGGAGGAAAAACCGCATCGCCTACCGGCTAGGGGATGAAGTGGAAGTTCAGGTGAAAGATGTAGACTATTATCGTCAGCAAATCGATCTCGTTACCGTTAGCGGCGGCAGTTCGGCGACCTATGATGATTTAGAAGAGGATTGATCGGTTAAACCCTATGAATAATTTAACGAAAAGAGTTTTTTTACCCTTTATCTTCTGCGCGTTGATCTTCCTGACAGGCTGTGTTCGTTACGAAGTAGGCGTTAACTTTCACCATCAACAGGGCGGAGAAATAACCCAGCACATCACCCTCGGTCAACGTTTAACGGCCCTCAGTGAAACGGAAGCGAATAACTGGTTGAATAGCATCGAAGAAAGGGCGAGATTACTGGATGGTTCGGCTAAACGTCTATCGAGTCAAGAGATGCTTGTTACCATTCCCTTCAGCAACGGCGAGGATCTAAGCAAAAAATTTAACCAATTTTTTAATCCGAACGCCACGGATAAAGACCCTGTAACCTCTTCTAATAACTTGGAAATATTACAGTTACAATCCGATTTACAAGTTCGACAGACTAACTTACTGTTTTTAGAAAGAAACAAATTAAATTTACAAGTAGATTTAAGAGGATTGGGCATACTTTCCAATAGCGGTAATATCGTCGTCAGTCCAGGTTCTTTAGTCAATATCGACTTTGCCCTGACAACGCCTTGGGGCGGAAAAATCATAGCTAATGAAATTGATGGTGAATCCAGTAAGGTTGGTAATGGATTGGTTTGGCATTTGAAACCAGGAGAGATCAACCAACTATCCGCCGTATTTTGGACACCCAGTTATCTAGGAATCGGTACGGGAATAATTATTTTATCAGCCATATTCTTTTATTTTGTCAAGTACAAACAGATTCCAGGGGCCCCGATACGGCAGTAGTAATTACCACCGACTGGCGACAAAAGCGATCACTTGAGCGTTAAAACCTTTATTAGCCAATTCCCTGACTCGATTTTGCGCCTGTTGTTGCTCTTGAAAAAGTCCCGCTTGAATTACACTTTCTCCGGGGCGGATGAAGGCTAAAGGCTCAATCTCCTTGATCTTAGCCAATACTTCGGGATTATTAGTTTTAATCAGCACTCGATAAAGTTTATTACCGGCCGTGGTAGTGGAAAATCTAGGGTTATTAACGTTTGTAGAGTTAGGCCCAACGCTCCGAGGGGCTTGGAAAACGTACTCGTTGCCGATTTTAGTTGCTGGGTAAAGGCGGCCCCCTGATTGTTGAGGGCGAGGGGGCGCTGGTTTCTGACCGATATTTATTTCCAGGCAGGAACAATTAGGATTGCTCTTTCTGTCTTTAATAACTGAAGGGTCTCGTAGTACGGGCGGCGGTGGTAGACGACGGGCCGATCGAGATTGAGCGAAAACCGGGTTAGATTGTAATAGCCAAACCGCTCCCATAAAGAGAACGATCGAGCCACAAGATAATTGTGTTCTCAACATATATAGATATTCCTCACACCGCTAGGTAAAACTAACTTTTCGGATTTTAACCGAAAATGTTAGCCTAGTAGAGCAAGGTTGAAAAATTTTAAGATTCATGAAAAAGGTGGTCGTCGGCTTATCGGGCGGTGTGGACAGTTCTGTAACCGCCGCTATCCTCCACAATCAAGGTTATGAAGTGGTAGGTTTAACTCTCTGGCTTATGAAGGGTAAGGGTCAATGCTGTTCCGAGGGAATGGTGGACGCGGCTTTCATCTGCGAACAGTTGGGCATACCGCATCATATCGTCGATAGCCGTGACATTTTTCAAACGGAAATCGTCGATTATCTAGTTTCCGGCTACGAAGGCGGCGTGACTCCCTTACCTTGTTCCCAATGTAATCGGGCGGTGAAATTCGGCCCGATGATCAATTATGCCAGGGAAACTCTCGGTATAGATAAGATCGCTACTGGTCATTACGCGCGGATTCAATACAATGGCGATACGGGGCGCTACGAGTTGTTGAGAGCGATCGATCCTAATAAGGATCAATCCTATTTTCTGTACGACTTGGAACAAGAAATACTCGCGGCTTCTCTGTTTCCCCTGGGCGAACAAACGAAAGACGAAACCCGCCGCATCGCCACCGAATACGGTTTGAAGACGGCTGATAAACCCGATAGTCAAGATTTATGCTTGATAGAAGCCCACGGCTCCATGCGATCGTTCCTGGATAAATATATCGCCCCTACCGAGGGGGATATAGTGGATCTAGACGGTAAGGTATTGGGAAAACACCAAGGCATCCACCACTACACCATCGGGCAACGTAAGGGCATCGGTGTGGCCGCCCCTGAGCCTCTGTACGTGGTGAAACTCGATCGAGTGGGCAATCGCGTTATTGTCGGTAATCGGGAAAGTGCCGGTAATGACCAGTGTACGGTGACGCGCCTTAATTGGGTGTCGATGCCCCCGCCGTCTGCGCCCATCAGAGCTGAAGTTCAGGTGCGTTATCGTTCTCAAGCGGTGCCGGTGACGTGTGTACCATTAGAGGGGAATCGTTTAAAATTAGTTTTCGATGAACCTCAATTCGGTGTCACTCCAGGTCAAGCGGCCGTACTGTACGAAGGGGATAAAGTGTTAGGCGGCGGTATTATCTGCCCCGATTGACCATAAAATTAATTCTCACTAGACCAGAACAATTTTTATGAACATTCGCATCGGTAACGGCTACGATATTCATCGACTCGTCACGGGTAGACCCTTGATACTGGGGGGAATAGAAATCCCCCACAGTTCGGGACTACTGGGGCATAGTGACGCGGATGTGCTAACTCACGCCATTATGGATGCCTTATTAGGAGCCTTAAGTTTAGGAGATATAGGACATTATTTTCCCCCTACTGACCCACAATGGGAAGGGGCCAACAGTCTCGTTCTCCTGCAACAAGTTCATAAACTGATTCTCGAAAAAGGCTGGCAGATCAACAATATCGATTCGGTTATAGTAGCTGAAAAACCGAAACTTAAACCTCATATCCTGACCATGCGCGATAAGCTGTCTCGAACCCTCAATCTCGAACCCGATCGAATCGGCATAAAAGCCACCACTAATGAAGGTTTAGACGCTACGGGAAAAGAGGAGGGCATAGCGGCTTACGCGGTGGCTTTATTAATCCAAGACAAAAGTGAAGAATAACTACTCAATTCTCTTTTCTCTTTTCTCATTCCTCATTCCTCATTCCTATTTATAGCTTGCCATCTACGGGGCGCAAACGAGTCACTTTCACTTTGAACTTGCCGCCGCCGGTTTCCCCGAAAGCCCGTACTCGCACTATATATTTACCTCCCTCGGTGATGCGGGAGAAAAGTAGGGAATTAGTGCCGCCATCGGGGCCATCATCATTTTCCCCAATGGTCGAGCCATCGGCCCCCAAGAGTATCACCAAACTATCGAAATCTTCCGATTTGAGATCGATCGACACCTGATCGCCCTTCTCCAACTGTATGACATAATCCTTAGAAAAGCCGCCTTCTCCCGTGGGTATATCCCCATCGGTGAGGGTATCGTTAACTTCCGTATTCGGGGTTAGGGGGATGGGGTTGTAGAGTTTCTCTGCTAGTGAGATGGTGCTTTTCAACGGTATCGCTAAGACGATGAAGCCGAATAAAACGCTATAAAACCAACCATAAATGTATTTTCCCGTCATAAAAGCTTGTTATCTACTTCACCCTTCATTATAAAGATCGATCTGAAGATTAGACTCTCCTCGGCGGCGAAGTGTTAGCATATTCCTCCGGTGCTTCAGGATGGAAGACATACCTCATGGCTAGATCAGCCGTTTGACTTGTATCAAAATCCAAGTAGTGGCCAGTGATTGAGCACCGGCCACTCTCTGCCTAAAAAGACAAGCTTAATGAGCCATTTTCAGACATCCCCTGAGATACTTACCCGTGTACGATCGCTCACTTCGGGCTACGGTTTCCGGTGTACCCACGGCGAGAATCTCCCCGCCTTTATCACCGCCTTCGGGGCCGAGATCTACGATCCAATCGCTACAGCGGATCACATCCAGATTATGTTCGATGACGATTATGGAATTGCCCTTATCCACCAGACGCTGTAGCACATCGAGAAGATGATGCACATCATAAAACGATAAACCCGTCGTCGGTTCATCGATGAGATAGAGAGTTTTGCCCGTGGCGCGGCGGGACAACTCCGAAGCCAGCTTCACCCTCTGGGCTTCCCCTCCCGATAAAGTGGGCGCACTCTGCCCCAGACGACAATAACCTAAACCTACATCCACGAGAGTCTGTAGCCGCGTCGCCGCCCGCGGTATATTTTCAAATACTCCCAAAGCTTCCTCGACGGTCATATTCAACACAGCAGCGATCGAATGTCCCTTATACTTCACCTGTAAGGTTTCCCGATTGTATCTCGCCCCCTTACACACCTCACACTGCACGTACACATCCGGCAGGAAATTCATCTCGATCACGTTCACCCCCTGCCCGGAACAAGCTTCGCACCTGCCGCCTTTCACATTGAAAGAAAACTGCCCCGCTTTATATCCCCTCGCTTTCGCTTCGATACTCTCGGCGAATATCTCCCGTATAGTGTCGAAAGTTCCGGTGTAGGTAGCGGGATTAGAACGCGGTGTCCTACCTATGGGCGATTGATCGATGACGATCACTTTATCGATCGCGTCTAACCCCTCGATCTTATCTAACCCTTTCGGGAAAGGCACCTGTTTGGTGAGATGATGCTGTAAGGAAGGATACAGTAATTCATTGATCAGCGTGGATTTCCCGGAACCTGAAACCCCGGTGATCGAGACTAATTTACCTAGAGGTAAAGTCACATCGATATTCTTGAGATTATTTTCTCTACAGTTACGTAAAGTCAATTTCAAGCCGTTACCGACGCGCCTTTCCGGGGGAGTTTCAATTACTATTCGACCCGATAGATAAGCTCCCGTTAATGACTTTTCCGACTCCAGAAGATTCTGGAAATTTCCCTCACAGATAATCTCCCCGCCGTGAATACCCGCTTTCGGCCCGATGTCTACTAAATGATCGGCACTGCGGATGGTTTCCTCATCGTGTTCTACTACTATTAAAGTATTACCGAGGTCGCGCAACTTTCTCAGGGTTTCTAAGAGACGGCTATTATCCCGCTGATGCAGTCCGATACTCGGTTCGTCCAATACGTAGAGAACCCCCGTCAGGCCAGATCCGATTTGTGTGGCCAATCTAATGCGCTGGGATTCACCCCCCGATAGGGTAGCAGCCCCTCGATTGAGGGTTAGATAATCTAAACCCACATCCAGTAAAAATTGTAATCTCGCCCTTATTTCTTTTAAAGCTAGTTCTCCGATTATGGCCTGTTTGGGTGTGAGTTTGAAATCATTGATCTTTTCTATACAACTCCAGATAGGTACGTTAGTTAAATCCGTGATCTGGTATTGACCTAATTTAACAGCCAGGGATTCGGGTTTTAGCCTTTTGCCGCCGCAAGCTTCACAGGTTTGGTTGACTATATATTTTTCTAATTTCTGTTTGATAATTTCCGAGGAGCTTTCTTGATAGTTTTTATCTAGTATATTGAGGACTCCAGCAAATTTTCGTTGATAACCTTTGCCGTTACCATAACGGGAATCGTCTTCAAAATAAATGGGTTCGTCGCTACCGTGAAGAATGGTATATTGTTGCGCTTCCGTTAATATTTTCCACGGGCTTTGAATTTCAAATCCTAACGCCTGTCCGAGATTATAGAGAAGGGAGAGATAGTAAGAATTATCTTTATCCGACCAGGGAGCGATCGCAGAATATACGGGCTGGGAAGGGTCGGGAACGACTAACTCCGCCGAGAAGGTGCGGTGACTGCCCAAACCGTGACAGGCGGGACAAGCGCCGTAGGGAGAGTTAAAGGAAAATAAACGGGGGGATAGTTCTTCCATCACCGCGCCGTGTTCGGGGCAAGCGAATTTTTCCGAGAATACTATCTCTTTCGTTTCCGATTCTTGGGTCAAAATTTCAATGATGGCAACGCCGTCCGAGTGTTTTAAACAGGTAGTGAGGGAATCGATCAACCTTTCTTGTAAGTCTGGCTTTTTGATCAATCGATCGATCACGATTTCGATATTATGGCTGTATCTTTTGTCTAACTCTATGCCCTCGGAAAGTTCTTTCACCTCTCCATCTATCCTCACCCTGGCGAATCCCTGGGAAGCGATGCCGGAGAGTAATTGTTTATGAGTTCCCTTTTTACCGCGGATTACCGGGGAGAGAATTTGAAAGCGAGTGCCCTCCGGTAAGAGCATAACTCGATCGCACATTTCATCTACGGTTTGCGGGGCGATATTGCGATCGCATTGCGGGCAGTGCGGTTCTCCAGCACGACCAAACAATAAACGCAAGTAATCGTAAATTTCCGTAACAGTACCCACGGTGGAGCGGGGATTATGGGAGGTAGATTTCTGGTCGATAGAGATAGCCGGACTCAAACCCTCGATTGCGTCCACATCGGGCTTATCCAACTGCCCTAAAAACTGTCTGGCATACGCGCTCAGTGATTCCACGTAGCGACGCTGACCCTCAGCGAAAATGGTATCGAAAGCGAGGGAAGACTTGCCGGAGCCGGAAACCCCCGTGAACACTATTAATTGATTGCGGGGTAAGTCCAGATCGACATTTTTCAGATTATGTTGTCTGGCCCCGCGGATACGAATCGAGTCAGTTTGAGACATAGAGTGCAATAACGGTGCTTAAACTAGCTTAATATCTAGAACAACAAAACTGCAGTAGATTTTTTAAGCACTAGGTGGAGGCGTAACTTTACGGATTTCCGAGTAAAACACGGTTTGCTGAGTGCCGTCAGAATGTTGGGTGATGCTGGTGCGGAGGCGCAGATTCTCGCCCGCGAACCAGATTCTCTCTTCGGTTTGATAGTCCTTTTCCTGCAAAGTGAGAGTGATAGCGGAGTCTTTACCAAGGCTATAATGACCGACCGCGGAAGATTTCAAGAATTGCCCATCGGTTAATAATATCAGTAAAGTAGAGCCTACCCCTTTCGGCTTTCCCCAATCCACGGAAGTATCCCAACTTGTTTTCAAGGCTCCCACACAGAGATTACCATCAATCCCCTTGGTCGTACACATATTAACTACATCGGGATGATCCGGTTCCAGATAATCTATGGTCAAGTCCGATTTATTGTTTTCCATCTCCCCATCAGTTATCTGATAGCTCGTGCGTTGCGAAAACCATTTCCCCACACAAGAGGTCATAAATTCTTTTACGTCCATGAATCCTACAAGCCTACACAATCTATCTCATTTTAACGCTCACGGGACTTTACTTTCTTGCGGTTTTCGCGCCGATGCCCAAGAAAGCCGCAAATTTACAAAGCTCACATTTCACACTTTCCAACCTTTATCCCTATTATATTAATAAGCCGCGTCTGGCTTCCAAAAAGGATGTCAGACGCGGCTCAGGTGATAAATCCTTGAACCCAAACGTTAGCGAATGTACTCTTTGAGTATGCTATTGCGGTTGGGATGGCGTAACTTACGCAGTGCTTTAGCTTCTATCTGACGGATACGCTCTCTGGTAACGTTAAAAATCTGTCCGATTTCTTCTAGGGTTTTCATCCTGCCATCATCTAAACCGTAGCGCAAACGCAACACGTCGCGCTCTCTGGGGGATAGAGTTTCAAGGACATTTTCTAAGTCCTCCCGCAGGAGATTTTTAGATACTTCGTCTTCAGGAGTTTCCCCGTCGGCTTCGATAAAGTCTCCCAGTCGAGAATCTTCTTCTTTGCCTATAGGTGTCTCTAAAGAGATGGGTAATTGTGCTGATTTGGCGATGAAACGTAGTTTCTCGATCGTCATTTCCATCCGCGTCGCTATTTCTTCTTCAGTAGGTTTGCGGCGCATTTCCTGAGAAAGAATTTTCGTGGTTTTCTTAATCCGAGAAATCGTTTCGTACAAGTGAACCGGTAAGCGAATAGTTCGGGATTGGTCGGCGATGGCGCGGGTGATGGCTTGACGAATCCACCAGGTGGCGTAAGTAGAGAATTTGTAACCCTTTTCGTGGTCGAATTTTTCGGCGGCACGAATTAAACCGAGGGAACCTTCTTGAATTAAGTCTTGGAAAGATAAACCTCGATTCATGTATTTTTTGGCGATGGATACCACGAGACGGAGGTTAGACTGTACCATCTTCTCCTTAGCCTTGCGCCCCAGATACAAACGGCGTTTAAAGGCGGGATATTCCATTGCTACCGCTTGGGCCCATTCTTTATCACTGGGATAATGACCGAGTTGTTTTTGCAACTTCTCGGCTAATCGTTCTAAATCTAATAGATCCGCGATTTTTCGAGCTAATTCTATCTCTTCTTCCGCTCTTAACAGTCTAATCCGGCCGATTTCCTGTAAGTAGATACGGATCGAGTCCTCGGTGTAAGGTTTTTTCCTCCCTTGTTCGCGGCGCCTGGTAGCGAGACGGCGGGTTTTTTTCCCTTCCGTTGCCCCCTCTACTGGCTCCTCCAATTCACCATCTAAATCGTCAATGTCTTCGATTTCCTCTAAATCAATATCAAGTTCCCAATCTATTTGAGGTTCAGTAGTAATAGTTGCGAGTACGTCATTCGCCTGCGTCATGCCGTTTTCCTCTTGCTCCTTCTGTGCAAAACTAGAAGATCAATTTACTTAAGTATAGTTAAGTGTGAATCTGTTGCGGTCTCTCTGGCTTTGAAGCCGTCAAGACTTTTCCGATTGTAACTTTAATTACAACAAATGGCGGGAGTATTTTGATTAAATTTTTTTAGACCTATGCAGTTCTTACAAAAATTTTTCATCGTTACTTCCATTCGTTGCTTTCCCTGGCTAGGCGATCACCTCTAGAATATCTATCTGGTGTCATTCACCGTCGCTCATTTTTGCCCTTAATTACCGCTGGAAAATCTATCGGACTTAGCCAGAGGCGTTTCGTCCCCATGTTCAGCGGGTAACTGCAAAATCTTCCGTTATTGTAATTAATTTCACTCCATTTGTGTATAAAATTAATTGCTCCAGGTAGTTATTCTTTTTAACCCTTCAGTGCGATGGTACTTAAACCTCTGCCTACCTTGTCTACTTCTAAACTAGCAATTATTTTTCTCCCTGGAAAAATAATTTAATATTTTTACTGATAAACTCCTTTTTTCAGCTCGTGAAGTTTGAGCGGCAATTTCACCGGTTGTGCCGGGGGGGAAAACTGTAGAGCCTCTAATAAAGCGCCTCTGACCGTCGCTTCTTTTTCTTTCCCCAGCATCAGTTGAAAAAATTCTCTTATATGATCTTGATGGGTTGGGGAAACGATTCCCTGATTGATCAGTTCGGTAAGTTGACGAATGGCTATTAAACGTTTAAGAGATTCGTCGGCTGTTAAATCCCCTAACCAACGATCGAGTCTTTGCTGTTGGGTTTGCTCTTGTTGTCCCCACAAATACCACATCAGTAAACCTAAAGAACTTAAGGTGGCTGCCCCCTGCACGATCGTACTGAATGCTATCCAAGAATTTTCCGATTCAGCCCAAATCGCCGCCGCGGTATAGGCGCTCAATGCCCCCACACTACCACCACCCACGGCTAATATTAATTTACCGTGAGAACTTTTGATGATGCTTTTGCTATGGCGGCTCAGTTGTGACCAATCCCAATCTTGAAGACGGTATAGGGTTAACATCAAGCCCGCACCGACTCCCGTGGCTAAAATCAGTTTCGGATTCCATGCCCACATCAGGAGAAAAACGAAACTCGCGACAGCCCACGTACAATTGTGACGATGTTTGTAGATCCCTACGAGCATAGCCCTTCCCCAGAATACGGCTAATCTATAACTATCTAACGAACGTGGTCGCTTATACCGAGATGACACAGTTTTCCTAGTTTCGCTATGGGGTGTGTTGATTAATATACTCTGTCTTTATTCTCAACAAATGGGCTAATTCTAAAGAAACTCTAAAATTAACCCATCAGTATCACCGTGTCGATAACGTGAATCACACCATTATCGGCTTCAATGTCCGCGGCGATAACCGTAGCGTTTTTCACTTCAAAGCCCTCGGTACAGTCAAAAGGTATAGGTGAGCCTTCTAAAGATGTGATCACTCCCATTTTACAGAGATCCTCTTTCATATACTTTCCCGCCGCTACGTGATAGGTCAAGATCCGCGCCAATTGCGGTACGTTCTGTACCAGGGTGGTAATGGTGCCGGGGGGTAACTTGGCAAAAGCCTCATCGGTGGGAGCGAATACTGTAAAAGGCCCAGGACTTTTGAGTGCATCGACGAGATTAGCTACCTGCACCGCTGTTACCAAGGTTTTAAAGTTATCTGCACCGACGGCAATATCAACAATATCTGGCATGGAAATTAATCTTTTTAGGACATCGAATCTTATTCTACATTCATGGCGCTATCAAGCGTCAATTCTCAAACCATAGATTATTATTGCTACTGAAGATGTCTGCCCATGAATGATAGCTGGCAATTTGTGGAAAACCTATCTAGAGGATTACGGCTATCGCTACCCCAGATGATGGATCGATCGAGTTACAGTAAAGATTAAGAAACGTAACAAATCCGGGAACCCTCAGCCATGTTTGAATACTTCAACGAAAAAGCGATCAAAGCGGTCATGTTCTCCCAAGAGGAAGCGCGCCGTACGGGCCATAATGTGGTAGGGACAGAACATCTATTATTGGGATTAATAGGCGAAGGCACCGGCTTTTTGGGCAATCTCTTCAAAGATTTGGGGGTAAACCTCCAAAATACCCGTGAACTAGTAGAGCAAATAACCGGCAAGGGCAAAGGCTATAGCCCAGTAAATATTCCCTTCACTCCTAAAGTAAAAACTATATTTGAAACGGCTTTCCAAGAAGCCAGACAACTCGGTGAACAAGCTGTCTCACCGGAACATCTCCTGTTAGGTATCACCATCAACCCCGATAGCGTGGCGGCGAAACTATTAACCGTTCAAGAGGTCAATTTAATCGACCTACGCACTACCCTGTTAAAATTCCTCGGGGAAAAAGTCGCCGCCGGAGTACAGGATAGAGGCGGGAGAGAACGTAAGCGCTCGCAACGTCCCAGCAATTTAGAACAGTACGCGCGTAATTTGACTCGAGAAGCCCAGGATGGCAAAATCGATCCGGTAGTGGGCAGAGATAAAGAAATCGATCGAACGGTACAGATATTAGGGCGGAGAAGCAAAAATAATCCCATCCTTCTAGGTGATCCTGGAGTGGGTAAAACCGCCATAATGGAGGGTATAGCTCAACGTATAGCGACTGGGGAAATACCCACTCTCCTAGAAGATCAACAGGTGTATCTCCTCGATATGGGTTCGCTCCTCGCTGGTACTCGTTTTCGCGGCGATTTCGAGGAAAGATTAAAAGGTATCATCGAAGAAGTGCGCGAAGCGGGCAATATTATCCTCGCTATCGATGAAATTCATACTCTCGTGGGTGCAGGTGCTTTAAGCGGCGCGATGGATGCGGCCAATATGCTCAAACCCGCCCTCGCTAGAGGAGAGTTACGCTGTATCGGCGCTACTACTAGAGATGAATATCGTCAATATATCGAGCGTGACGCGGCCCTGGAAAGACGTTTCCAACCGGTAATGGTGGGTGAACCTTCCGTGGAAGAAACCATTCAAATACTAGAGGGTATCCAGAAACAGTACGAAGATTTCCATAAGGTGAAATACTCCCGAGAAGCGATCGCCGCAGCAGCCCAGTTAAGCGCTCGTTATATCAACGATCGTTTCCTCCCCGATAAAGCCATAGATTTACTCGATGAAGCGGGTTCTAGGACTCATCTACGCTATTATTCCCATAATAAACCTCACGCCGAGGAATTAGAATCGGCGCCGGTCATCAACCCGGAATCTCTCGTGCCGGTAGTGGATGAACAAGACATCGCCGCTATCGTTTCCTCTTGGACGGGAGTACCGCTTAATAAATTAGACGAAACTGAATCGGAATCGCTGCTCAATCTGGAAACGCTGTTACACGAGCGCATTATCGGGCAGAATGAGGCGGTGGATGCTGTCGCCAAAGCCGTGAGACGTTCGCGGGTGAAATTAAAATCCCCCAATCGTCCTCTGGCGGGCTTCATCTTCGCCGGCCCCACTGGAGTCGGTAAGACGGAATTGGCGAAAACCCTCGCGAGTTATCTTTTCGGCTCACCGGATGCCATGATCCGTTTCGATATGTCAGAATTGATGGAATCCCATACGGTATCCAAACTCATCGGTTCTCCTCCAGGATACGTGGGTTATGAAGAAGGAGGACAACTGACGGAAGCTGTGCGGAGAAGACCTTACTCGGTAGTGCTACTCGATGAGATCGAGAAAGCCCATCCCGACGTTTTCAACCTTCTGCTACAGTTACTCGATGACGGTCATCTCACCGATGCTAAAGGTCGTAAGGTGGACTTCAAGAATACCTTGATCATCATGACTTCTAACGTTGGCTCGAAAGCGATCGAGAAGGGCGGTAACGGTTTAGGCTTTTCCCTCAGTGATAGCGATGAATCTCAGTACAACCATTTGCGAAATCGAGTCACCGAAGAATTAAAGGGTTATTTTCGTCCCGAATTTCTCAACCGTGTCGATGAAGTTATCGTCTTCCGTCAATTGACGAAACCGGAAGTCACCCAAATAGCCGACATTCTTCTCGCTGACATCGCACGTCAATTGAAAGACCAAAGGGATATTACCTTAGACGTGACACCGGAGTTTAAAGATTTGGTAGTCCAAGAAGGTTTTGACCCTAAATACGGGGCTAGACCTTTACGAAGGGCCATCACCAGACGGTTAGAAGATAGTTTAGCCGAAGCTATTCTCTCCCAAGAAGTGCGAGACGGCGAAAGGGTAACTCTCGACGTGTCGGAAGGTATCGTCAAAGTTAAAGCTAGTTCGGACGAGCTTTTAGAGTTAGTTTCTCCAAAAATTTAAGTGTTACAGATAAACCACCTTTACAGGTGGTTTATTTATAATAAAATCGGTAATTTTTTAAGGTTTTGACGCTTAAAGCCAACCATCTGTAACCGTATAAAATTAATTTTAGTAATTTTTTGATTATTCTTTCGGGTAAAGTTTTTCGAGAGTATTCAAGGCTTCTTTGCTCTTCAATTAAATTGCTCAGGGTTTCGGATATTTCCTCGCCTTTCTTTAGTTGGCTCAATACTAATTTATCTTTAAAAAAAGGAAGCTCCCTTAATTTATTATCCTGACGTATTTCTAAATTAGCTTTTTTGGCGGCTAAACCTATCGAGTGTCCCTCCCCTGCGCAGTAACCTTTTAATTCAAAAAAAGGAGCTATTTCTCCCCAAATTCTTAAAAATTCCTGTTCTTTACCTCCATCTCTAGAAACGACAAACAGACATTCATGGACAAAACTAGTGTCTTCTAAATTAATATCTAATTTGTGAGCCATTTCCCCAAGTAATTTAATCTGTGATTGGTTTTTGTTATGTTTAGGAATGTTATGCCACACCGTATGGCCGGTAATACCAGGCTCCCAAGTTAAGTTATCGGGAAGAGGGGCGTAAATCCTCATATCTGCATCGATAAAAATACAGGTAGGGAAGATACTTAAAGCTTTGGCGAGAACCCACTTTTTATCGTGGTAGCATCCCAAACTTTGTTGCTGGTGTTTAAAAGCTAAAACATTCCCTAAACCATCAAACCTGAGGGGGTTATCGGTTAAAACTACTAAAGCAGTTTCTGGAGAATATTTTTGCAGATCTCCAGCTAATCGGCCGGCTAATTCCTGATAATTAGAGCCTAATGCCAAAGTACAAAAACATACTTTCTCTTTAGTTGAGAGGTTCATGGGTGACGCTACGGAAATGGAGCAGAAAGACGTATTTTTACTTTAGGCGGTAGCTTCGTTGGATTCCAACACTATTTGCTCGCTATTGGGTAATTCTAGACAATAACCCGCACCATAGACGGTTTTAATATAGCGGGGGTGTCTGGGGTCTGGCTCTAGCTTCGTACGTAGGTGACGTATGTGAACTCTAATGGTTTCTATATCATCATCGGGATCGTATCCCCACACTTCTTTGAGAATATCGCTCGGTGATACGGTCTGCCCGTGTCTCTGGAGGAGACAGTGAAGTAATTCAAATTCCAAGTGGGTTAGTTTAACGGTTCTCCCGAACCAAATCGCCTCGAATCTTTCGGGAACTAGGGTCAAAGGGCCAAAATTGAGGATTTCTGAGTGTTTGGCCGCTTGGGGAATTCGATCGGTTCTTCTCAATAAAGCCCGCACCCTCGCTAACATTTCCTCTACCTCGAAAGGTTTCGTTAGATAGTCATCGGCACCGGCGTTGAATCCTTCCACTTTATCTTGGGTTTGTCCGAGGGCGGTTAACATGACGATCGGGATGTCGGCAGTACGATCGTCCCGTCGCAGACGCTGACACACCGTGAATCCATCTACTTTCGGTAACATTAAATCCAGCATGATTAAATCAGGTTGTAACTGGACGGCTAAGGCTTGGCCTTTGATGCCGTCTTCTGCCTGATTCACGTCATAGCCTGCCATCTCTAAATTGATAGAGACTAATTCGGCAATGGCGGCATCATCGTCAATTACGAGTATTCGAGGCATCAGATAGCACTTGGTTAGTAAAGGTTTGTATATTCAGGTTTTAGATTATGACGAGATTCTAAAGAATCCTGTACTGATTATAAGCATGATTACTAAAATAGGTTTCATTTTGTTGAATTTTGTTCTCGGTTTTGTAATTTTGGGTTAACAAATGTTAAATTATCGAGGCCGCTTTTAGATGGAAGCGACAACTTCCACGGGTGCTAATTTTAATAATCTTTACAAATTACTCTACCGTAAATATGTGGAAGCGAGCGATCAAAGCTTGGCCAGCACAAGCTTTATCCCTCGATCGTCCTGACCGCGAGATGTCTCCGTTGTAAAAATTCTTAATAAAAACGCTCATCAAATCAGGTTAATGTAGCACATTAGACGGTTTTGTAAGTTTCTGTAACAAACCCGAAGCAGTCTACTCATCAAAAACAGGACAGATAACATGAGCGTTAATTTAGCAACCCTGTTACGGGAAGGTACGAAGAAATCTCATTCAATGGCAGAAAATGTAGGTTTTGTCAAGTGTTTTCTGAAAGGGGTGGTAGAAAAGAACTCCTATCGGAAATTGGTGGCTAACTTGTACTTCGTGTATTGGGCCATGGAAGAAGAAATGGAAAAATTGAAAGGGCATCCGATAGTCGAAAAAATTTACTTTCCCGAGCTGAATCGCAAACAAGCTTTAGAGCAGGATTTATATTACTACTACGGCCCCAACTGGCGCAATGAAATCAAGCTTTCTCCGGCGGGAGCGGCTTATGTGAATCGGATTCATGAGATCGGGGCAACCGCACCGGAATTATTAGTGGCTCATTCTTACACCCGTTATCTAGGGGATTTATCCGGGGGACAAATCCTCAAAAAAATCGCTCAGAACGCGATGAATCTGGATAGCGAAGGTACTGCCTTTTACGAATTCAAAGACATCAGCGATGAAAAAGCTTTCAAAAATTCTTATCGTCAGAGTCTCGATGAATTAGACGTGACAACAGAAGACGCAGAGAGAATCGTCGAAGAAGCGAATGCGGCTTTTGCCATGAACATGAAATTATTCCAAGAGTTAGAAGGTAATTTGATTAAAGCTATCGGCGTGATGCTATTCAACACCTTGACTCGTCGCCGCACCCCCGGCAGTACCGAACTGGCCACCGCCGAATAAACGCCGCTAAAAACCTATAATCCTGACATCCGGGTAATGATTTGAACGCCAAAAAAGATGATTATCTAGATATTGGGATTATGGGTTAGTTTGGTATATCCGGTCACAGAGAAACCGGTTGCAGAAAATATTTTCGTTAATTTGTTACTCTTAATTCAAAGATAAACTATACTGTTACTCTTAACGAGGTCAGACCGTTCCAGTGTTAATGACTTAGGTAGTAGTGATAGTAATGCTTTCTGAGAATGACCCAATGACAGCTTTGCCCGTGCCACTCCAGCCCTCATCGTCCAATACCTCTCATAATAATATGAATGAGGTGAAGCCGATCGTGGCCTTGAAAGAGTTAGTAGCCAGTCTCTACCGGGAACAACATAAAATTCAGAATCTTCTGAGTTCTCTGGGCTTCGCTCTCCGCAGTTTTAATAATCTCAATCAATTTCTAGATCTAACGCCCCTGATGGCCGCGAGAGTTGCCGATGCTGAAGGCGGGGCCTTGATCCTCAGTAAATCCAACGGGCAATTATCCCTAGAACAACTGCACAGCCAAGATAATCAAAGCAATCAAGATTTAAGACTGGCTTTAGAAAAAATCGTCCTGCAAGTCAATCATCGACCGGGCAAAGATAATCTTATTTCCGGCTCTCCCTTGGAGATTCTCGATCATCAATTACGACTAGTGTTGGGGGCGGGCGTGCAAATATATCATACCCCCATCCTCATCAAGAATAATGAGCGGGGCAGATTGTATATTTTTAGCAGGAATCCCGATTATAGCTGGACATCCACCAGGCGGAAGCTGCTGCAATTGGTGGCGGATCAAACTTCGGTAGCGATCGCCAATAATGAATTAACCACCGAATTACGCTCCAAAGAAAGACAGGACAGGGAATTAGAAATTGCCTCGGAAATACAATTGCGCCTGTTACCGAGAAAGTGCCCGCAAATACAAGGCATAGAATTGGCAGCGAGTTGTAAAACCGCCAATCGTGTCGGCGGCGACTATTACGATTTTATACCGACCCAATACGATCAACACGGGGAAGAACTAGCCGCGGGTGAGCCTTGGAGTATCGTTATCGGCGACGTGATGGGGAAAGGTGTACCGGCGGGATTGCTCATGACCATGACGCGGGGGATGTTAAGGGCGGAGGTATTGAATCGCCATTCCCCGGCGCAAATCCTCACCCATCTCAATCGAGTTATGTACGCCGACCTAGAAAACTCTCATCGCTTCGTGACTTTATTTTATTCCGAGTACGACCCAGGTACACAAAAGTTATCTTTTAGCAACGCTGCCCACTATCCGCCCCTATTATGGCGCGCCGAGACGAAGATGGTAGGCTCGATCGACACCGAAGGAGCGTTAATCGGTTTAAATTCTGATTCCTACTATCAAGACGGCGAGGTGCAATTGCAGCCTGGGGATATTCTGGTGTATTACACCGATGGTTTTACCGATGCCATGAATAATAAGGGGGAAAGATTCGATCAGGACAATTGGGAAAAAGCTTTCGCCCAGGCCTGCGAAACTTGTGAACACCCTCAAGGCATCTTGGATTTCTTGTTCGAGAGAGTAGAAAAGTTCACGGGTTCTGACAAGGACAATAGCGATGATATGACTTTAGTGGTTATGCAGGTAAAATCAACCTAGAGACATAACTTTCATCGGAGTTTAACTTATGATGTTTCTCAATCATCTACTCGCAAACTGGTACATGGGTTTATTCCAGGCGGCTGATTTTCTAGCCTCTTTAAACGATAAGGACGTGGATATTATCGGTAACTTTCAAACCTCTTTCCATAATTTCGTACAGACCGGGCAGGTCTGGGCTTTAATTATCGGCATCGTCGTCGGTTATATGTTTCGCGGCTTCACTTCCTATTAGCATTTTTCAACGGATACAACTGTGACAGAGAAGAAGACTTGGAGCGATCGTTTTGAAGGTAGTTTACACCCGGCGATCGGAGAATTTAACGCTAGTATCGGTTTCGATATAGAACTGATCGAATACGACCTCACCGGCTCGGTAGCTCACGCTACCATGCTAGGTCGTCAGGGTATTATCAGCATAGAAGAGGCGGATAAGATCGTCTTGGGATTAGAGCAAATCCGCGGCGAATACCGTTCAGGAAATTTTAGCCCCGGTATCGACGAGGAAGACGTACACTTTGCGGTAGAGAGAAGGCTCACGCAAATAGTCGGCGATGTGGGTAAAAAACTGCATACGGCCCGTTCGAGAAACGATCAGGTAGGAACGGATATTAGACTGTATCTGAGGGCGAAAATCGACGGGATACGGGAGCAATTACGGGACTTTCAACGCGTATTACTCCAGATTGCCGAAAGCAACGTGGAAACGCTCATCCCCGGTTATACTCATCTACAGCGCGCCCAACCGGTAAGTTTAGCCCATCATCTCCTCGCCTACTTCCAGATGAGTCAGAGAGATTGGGAACGCCTAGGGGAAATCCGTCGCCGCACCAATATATCGCCTTTAGGCTGTGGGGCGTTGGCGGGGACGACTTTTCCCATCGATCGCCATCTATCGGCGGAGCTACTTCATTTTGAAGGGGTTTACGGGAATAGTTTAGACGGGGTGAGCGATCGGGATTTTGCGATCGAATTCATGAACGCAGCCAGTTTGATCATGGTACATCTCAGCCGACTGAGTGAAGAAATGATCCTTTGGTCTTCCCAAGAATTCGGCTTTATCACCCTCACCGATAGCTGCGCCACCGGATCTAGCATCATGCCCCAAAAGAAAAATCCCGATGTACCGGAATTGGTGCGGGGCAAAACCGGACGCGTCTTCGGTCATTTACAGGGACTGTTAACCCTGATGAAAGGTTTACCCCTGGCTTATAACAAGGATTTACAGGAGGATAAAGAAGCTTTATTCGACGGCGTGAAAACCGTGCAGGTTTGTATCGAGGCCATGACTATACTGTTAGCCCAGGGGATTAAGTTTCAAACGGGCCGCCTCCATCAGGCGGTCAATGAGGACTTTTCCAACGCGACGGATGTGGCGGATTATCTGGCAGCCAAAGGTGTGCCTTTCCGCGAGGCTTATAATTTAGTAGGTAAGGTGGTGAAAACTTCTTTGGCTTCGGGCAAGTTGTTAAAGGATCTATCTTTGGGGGAGTGGAAAGAGTTACATCCGGCTTTTGAAGAGGATATTTACGCGGCGATCGCTCCAGAACGAGTGGTTTCAGCCCGTAATAGCTACGGTGGCACCGGTTTCGAGCAGGTACATCGAGCGATCGAAGAAGCTAAAGTTCTAGTACAAACCCAATCCTAAAATTATTATGGGTCATGCTTGGCGATTTATTAAAACCGTTATGGGGGTGATTTTCCGTCATCCCGTGACGGGGGCGACGATTATACCCGTCCTTTCTGATGGCAGGATAGTTCTGGTTAAAAGACAGGACACGGGACAGTGGGGATTACCAGGTGGCATCGTGGACTGGGGCGAAGATATTCCAGGCACGGCGAAGCGGGAACTATTGGAAGAAACGGGGCTAACTCTGGTGACGATCCGCCGTCTGGTGGGAGTTTATTCCTCTTTTGACCGTGACCCCCGCGTTCATTCGATTTCCGTCTTGGTGGAGGCGGAAGTCACGGGTAGTTTCTCGATCGGTGATACTTTAGAGATTTCTGCCGTCGGGGCTTTTGAGCGCGACGAGATCCCTTTCGGCAATCTCTGTCACGATCACGATCGTCAGTTACAGGATTATTTACAGGACTTGACCGTATTGGCTTAGGGGCTTGCGCCCCTAGCCGATACTAGGCGGGTTCTAGTTGGTCTAGGCGCAACCAAACGTTAGGGGTGGGCACGTAAAATTTTAAGAGTGCGTAGTCTTCTTTCACATCCACTACTTCGGCGTTACTCTCGAACATATAAGGGGGAAAGCGAGAATCGCTGGCTTTCGCTTCTACACTATTTTCGAGTTTATCTTTGAGGACGCGGACTAATGTGCCTTTTTTGATTGTACCTGCCATATATTCTACTTGAGATGATTTTCCCCTCATTGTGCCATAGATCAAGTGGCACTTTGGCTAGTGGCTGGTCATTATGAGGACTCCTAATATTAACCATAGTAGAAAACAATAGCGGGTTAATTGCAGTGCTTTTTCGATCGCCTCTGGAGTTATGGCATTGATGGGGTCGCCTAGGAGGGGTTTCTCCCTGACAACTCCCTTATAGGTGTTCACGCCGCCTAATTGCACCCCTAGAATGGCGGCGTAAGCTGATTCACTCCAGCCTGAGTTAGGGCTGGGGTCTTTCGGTGCGTCCCGCAGGCAAATCCTCAAGGTTTCTCGCGGTTTTCCAGAGATGAGGGCGAGGGTTAATACCGTTAAACGGCAGGGTAGCCACGTCAGGTAATCCTCACAGCGGGCACTAAACCAACCTATATGGGTGTAAGGTTCGCGACGATAGCCCACCATCGAGTCAAGGGTACTTATGGCTTTGTAGGCGAAAGCGAGAGGAACCGGCCCTATCGAAAGAAAAGCACCCCAGAGGGCGTAGAAAAGCGTTGCTGTCACGCCATCGGGTGTGTTTTCGGCCACGGTTTCCAATAAAGCCCGTGATATTTCCTCCCCGCCCAGATCTTGCGTATCCCTACCCACGTAATAACTCAGAGTTGTACGGGCTGTAGCCAAGTTTTTTTCTTGCAAAGGTTCCAACACTTCGCCGACGGCCCTACGCAAACTTTTACCGGCGAAACAACTGGCTAACAAAATTATTTGTAGGCAGATGCTGAAGTAATAATTAATGGACTCCGCCCCCAAGACGAGTAACCAAGTTATCAGGGCGCTACTAATAGTCAAGCTCGCACCTAAAAAAATGCCTCCCAAGCGGCGGGCATTTTTTCCCTCATATCGGCAGATGATTTTGTTGGTGACTTTGTTGATCACCCACCCCATTACTTGAACCGGATGTAACCAATTCTTCGGATCACCGATCAGGTAATCTAAAAAAGCGGCCAGTAAGAGAACGATAATAGTCGGTTGCTGAAAGGGATTCATCGAACATCTTCGGAGTTGATGCTGTGAATATTTTCTTCCCAGTTTCGCCCGTCGAAATTTTCTATGGTAAAGTCGCCGATTTTATCTCCGTCTAAACAACGGATGTTAACATCAATTGACCCTGGATGAGACCGGGGGTGGTAAAAAGGGTGAATACCACAAATCGAGCAAAAAGTGTGTCTGGCCCTGTGGGTGTTAAAAGTGTAGGTTGTTAACCTGTCTCCCCCTTTTTCTAAGACGAATTCTTCGGGTTTGACGATCAAGTGCAGGAAACCTTTTTTCCTACAGATGGAACAGTTACAGTCGATCGCCTTTCTTTCTTTGATACCTACCCGAAAGCGAATCGCCCCACAATGGCAGCCCCCTTCATAAGTTATGGTTTCGGTTGTTTTGGTCATGGTTCCATTCGATTACACGATAAAGCTAGTTTCTTGTCCCCTAGAGGCTTCCCAGCTACGGGCATCGTAGTAGAGTTCTGCTAAAGTTATACTATAAAGCGCGTCTTTTAATTTTTGGTGTAGTCTTTTCCACAGGCTAAATGTGACCCAATCTTCACCTTGTTCTATATTAGCCTCGTACCCTGATAATGGCTCGATAGTCTCTCCCACCGCAGCCAGAATTTGACCCAAGGAAATTTTTCCCGGTTGTCTCGCTAATTGATAGCCCCCCTGGGAACCTCTCATCGACTGGACTAATCCTGCTTTCCTCATTTCTATCAGTAATTTTTCCAAGTATGGGGCCGGGATACTCTGCCGCGTCGCTATGGATTTTACTGATGTGGGACCGTAGTTGGGCTGTAAGGTTAAGTCTAATAAGGCTTTAACGCTATAGTGTCCTTTAGTTGTTAACTTCATGGTTTATCTTTTCATTTTCCGGGGCGAACTTTAACTCGATCGTTTTTGCAGATAACTGATTTTTACAGCCGGGGCAATAAAATAAAATATTTGTAAACTATCGGCCGCAGTTCTTTTCTAAATGGAAAAAATCAATTAATATTGATCTCAGTGAATAAGTAGATAAATGTCGCTTGTCATTGCTAAGATAGGATAATATATCAATTCTAACCGCATAATTTGTTGATTTAGGACTAAACGCCTAAGTTAACATATATCTGAATCTAACCTTCTCGAGTCACCAAAAATGTCAATAACCAAAACCACTCAACCTGAACCCCTCACCGGGGCCGAATTATTGGATAAAGTTAAAGAGCTAGGCAACCTCAACAAAGAGGAGAAAGCTAGAGAATGTGGCTACTATACAGTTACCAAGAATAAAGTAGTACGCGTCAACATGATGAAGTTTTTTAATGCTTTAATCGACGCAGAAGGCATCGAGTTGGATAGTAGCACCGAAGGACAAGGGCGCGGGGGACGTTCTGCTAGTTACCGCATTAGCGTTCAGTCTAACGGTAATCTACTCATCGGCTCCGCCTATACCAAGAAAATGAACCTCAAACCTGGTGATGAATTTGAAATCACTCTAGGGAGAAAACATATTCATCTTAAACAATTGGGTGAAGGTGAAGAGGAAGATTAATTTTCTTCTCTCCTCCTCGGGTCTCTAAACTATCGATCTCAACCCAGGTCGATAGTTAAAATTTTAAATCGAGTAAGCCCTGCTCTTTTAGTTTCGGATTGAAACGAATATCCATCGCTACACCCCGGCTTTTTAAAATCAGTTGCAGTTCGTTTTCCCGATCGCGGGCGCGGTTTTTGAGAAATTTAATTTGATCGTTTTCTGCTAACCTTTTATAGGTAGATTTTTCTGCTTCGGTCATGGTGCGTTTCGTATCGATCGGTACAGTCCAATCAGTATCTTTTTCGGCGTTACCAGGCGGGATACTACCGTTTTCTTCTATCCAGGCCGAGCGAATATCCTCTAGGATAGTTCTACTGGGTCGGGAAATTATCTGAAACTTTAACCAGTGGCACGAGCGAGGTTGTCGGATCAGGTGCTGCAGTAGGCTTAAATAAATATCGCGAGAATAACCGACAAACTGAAGAGTTCGATCAAGAGCGAAGATAGCGTACACGCCTATTTTTCCCTGTAATTCCGAGGGCAAATAGCCATCGGTATCGATGTAAGGTAAAAAATCTAATTGGGTTAAAGAAATAATATCGCTTGCCGATGTCATTAGGAAATAAGAAGATCGATAGATCCTAATTTTACCTGAAATGTTGTTTGATTACATCCCAGGGAGAACAATCCCAATAATCCACATGAGAGACGATCAAATTATCCCCATTGAGTCTCAATTCACTACGACCTGGAATAGATACGCGGGGTTGCCAGGGTAAGGGTGTAGTCCAATGAAGACACCAGCGAGTATGAATGATTTCATCCTCTTGGGTGATAGAAAATAATTCCATGTTAATTTCCCGGAACCAATGAGTCATAAATCCAATCATCTGTTGATAGCGTTTAATTCCCCTGAACTCGTTTAAAGGATCTTTAAAGTAGACATCGGGGGCGTAAATGTCGTAGGTCTGATTTTGCGGGAATCTTCCGTAATCGCTTTTTAAAATATCAATTATCGTCATGGGAACAAAGATTTAATATTTGGCAGTCATCTTAACTAACTCCTATAAATTCTAGCAATATTAATTACCACCTTGGCAATAAAACTCATTACCCCCAGTCGGGGGCAGACTACTACTGAGCAAATTTTGGAGTTGATCGAGAATCATTCCGAAGGCATGACGATTAAAGAACTGTGCTACCGCTTAAACCGTCCCGTCTCTATGGTCAATCACTGTTTGAAATCTTTATCGGGAAGTAAAAAAATTCACGCCAAATACGACACAAATAATCAACAATGGATCTATCACTCGTAGGAATATAGCAATAATTGCGAGTATTTTAAATACGACTCATGGCGAAACGTTATCTTCTTTTCTATAAACCCTATGGGGTATTATGCCAATTCACCGATAATAGCCCGAACCCCCGCCCCACTTTAAAAGATTACGTCAATGTGGCCGATGTATACTCGGTGGGAAGATTGGATCAAGATAGCGAAGGATTGCTACTGCTAACCGATGATAATGAAGTTAAATACTTTTTGGGAGACTCGAAATTCAGTCATCCCCGCACCTACTGGGTACAAGTAGAAGGCATACCGGAAGAATCCGCACTGAAACAGTTAAGGGAAGGGGTAGACATACAGGATTATCGTACTCGCCCCGCGGAAGTGCTTCTATTAGATGTAGAGCCATCTTTACCGAGTCGCAAGCCGCCGATTCGCTTCCGTAAATCCATCCCCACATCTTGGCTGGAAATAACCCTTACAGAAGGGAGAAACCGACAGGTTAGACGCATGACTGCCGCTGTCGGTTATCCTACCCTGCGTTTAGTTAGATACTCCCTTGGTATTGACAGAGGTCATAAATTGTCCATCGAGGGTTTAACACCTGGACAGTGGCGGGAAGCAACCCCGGACGAAAGAGGGGCTTTGGGGGTATTAAGAGGTTAAATCCCGTCTTTACGGGCGAGAAGGACGGGACAATTAGCGTTAACCCGCACGTAATCTGAGAGGGAAGTACCGAGAAGACGATCGAGGTCTGGTAAACTTTTGGCCACGGAGGGACGACGATCGGGCGAACCTAACATGAGAAGGTCTACATTATAATCATCGGCCAATTTACACAATTGTTCTCCCGGTTTCCCGCCGCTCACAACGCAGCGATAGGGCACATTAAAGCGCTTGACTTTATTGACGGCGGCAGCTACCACGGGATTCTCTTCCATTTCTCTCTGGGAAGCGGGTGCGTATTCCGGTTTTAAATCCGGGTTAACGCGGGCGAGGATCAATTCGCCGGGGTAATCTCTCAATAGATAAAGAGCCAGATCTAGGGCATAATCGGAGGCGGGGGATTTATCGAGCGCCACCATGATCCTTTTGATTTTCTTGACATAAATATCATCTTTCACTAACAGCATCGGGTGGTTAGTCAGTTGGAAGACGTATTGAGATACGGAATTTTCGAGGATGGCTTCGAGGCGTTTCAATCCCCGCGAACCCATGATGATCAAATCTGCGCCTATTTCATCGGCTACTTGACACACGGTGCTTTTCGGGTCGCCCTGGCGGAGGATGGTGGCGACTTTACTGGGTTCTATTTTTACCTCTCCCAGAATTTTAGTTAATACTTTACTACCTTCGTCCCATTTTTGGGTGAGGGAATCGGTGGTGATCTGGGGTGGTACTACGTGAAGGATGGTGATTTCAGCTTTTTGCATCATCGGGAGATCCATCATCACCTCTAGCATCTCTTGGGTATGACCTGTGCCAGAGTCCGCGTATAAGATTTTGTTGAGCATAGATGAAATGGGTTGTTATTAATCAAGGGTCTTTATTTTCACTCTAATCAATTAGCTGTATTTAATTTTGCCGCTTACACAATTATTAACCCGCTAACTCCGCGAAAAACTTGAAACTCGATCGCACGAGCCTACAAAGTTCCGTCATTGGCTCCCAACCAACCCATCAGGCTCTCTATATCTCTTAGATTAGCTATACTCTAACGCCTTTATAAAATATGGCTTGATAGGATTAGCTATCAATCTGAAACTACAGAGGCGGATCTTCGATCAGTGCGCGGGTCGATTCTAATAGTGACTGATGGGATTGACGCTGTTCTCTGAGGAGTCCGAAGGTTTGCAGGATAGGTTCTAGGCAACGTTTAGCGTCTTGGTATCCCCGTCGTTTTAAATCACTGACGTATTGGGGTGTAAAATTTAATACGCTACTGACAGAACCCCATATAGGTACGCCGGAACTATTGAGCTGTTGTTCGGGGCGGATCTCGATAATAGCCTGTCCGGGAAAATCCTGACGGTTCCAAATCTCTCCATTATCCAAGTGAATGACGATCGCATGGGTACACCCCCGCGCCGCTAAAGCTCCAAAAGGGATATTGTCCGCTAGACCACCATCGATATAGTGTTGCCCGTTCACCTGTCGTTGGGGGAACGCCAGGGGAATCGCGGCACTGGCTAATAGCAGATCGTATAAAACATCGTCATCATCGAAATCACCCGCGCAAAGCCAATGGGCTTCGGTTCCTAATTTAGCCCGGATTATATCCATCCCCACCATCAGTAAATCGTAATCGAAACCCGGAATGTTTAAGGAGGGAAAAACCGTTATCCACAGTTCCCTGCCCCGGCGCAATTCCCGAACATCGATCGCTTTTCTCATGAGTTGTTCGATCGGTCGGGGGTCGAAAATGGTGTTACCATCGGGTATTAGTCCCGTCCTCTCTAACAATTTAACCGCCCACCCTTGAAAATTGGGAACCGCCGTCAGGGTTACATAACTCAAGATAGTAATTGCCGCTCCCGCGTTCGGTTTTAAAATTTGAGCTTTTCCTAATTCATCCCATAATTGGTTCAGGAGATCTACCCCCCGGGGAAAAGATGAATTCGAGGCTAAAACCGCTCCATTTAATGCACCGATGCTAGTTCCGGCGATAATACGCGGTTGGAATCCGATTTCTGCCAGGTACTTTAAAGCACCCGCTTGATAAGCTCCTTTCGCTCCCCCCCCGGCGAGAACGAGTCCGATCGAGGGTTGCACGGGTAGATCAGCCTCGTAACATGATGGATAAATGGTCATTAGCGATTTCGTCAATAACGGTGGTGATAAATTGTTGGGAATCGGTGGTATGGGAAATCGAATCTATTTGGGTGCGACATAAAGCGAAGGCGCTATGACCGGGATTATCCGGCCGGGCTTCATCGGTGAGAGTTGCCAGTTCTAGCGTTTTGCCTAGGGTGAAAAGAACGGGTATATTCAAAAGACGATGGCGGGGAAGCGAGTGAACCTCTAACAAGGCGTGGGCCATAGAACGATCTCGATCGGACATCTGTTTCCATGTGTATTCTAATAAGTCCGTGTGGTTAAAAAAATGTTTGGGTAAGTCCAGTGAACTAGAGAGAATTTTATTAACCAACAAGGTACGATATTTAACCCTATCTCGGGTATCTAGCTCGTAATTCAAAACTGGACTACTGAAAATCTCTTTGGCGAGTAATACTATTTGAATAGTCCAAGGAAATTGGCTATAAGTTTGCCCCGCCGTCCAAGCTCTAAAAATACGATCGAGGTCTTCGTTAGCGGATACTCGAATCTCTAATTGATGTATCCGCTTTTCAATCTCGTTAAATCTAGAGTTTAATTGTTCTTGTAATTCAGACAAACCCTGTACTAAAGTGTTGAGATCTCTTTCGTGCCGTAAAACCTGCTGTTTGATTGTGCGAACGGCTTGACGGGTTTCCAATAATGATTGTTGGGTTACTCCAAGCGCAACTTGACTCACCCTCAAAGAATTGACAACTTCTAACACCCAGTGATGTAATATTTCTTGCCCGGCGATAAGATTACCGTCTAATAAGATTTGCCTTTGGCGATCGTTGCCGTTAACGTTATCGAGAATCTGACCGATAATCCCTCTCGTTCGCCGATACCGCAGTATATCCCGATTGACTTGAATGCCGTTGATCAAGTCAATCACGGCTTTATCTCCGATCACGGGTACTCGTCTTTGTAATTGGTCGAGCGATCGAGCGGGGTGCTTAGTGTTCTCTATTGACGAGTTTGAATTGTACATCTGTAGCTTAGTCTAAGAAATTTTCAGTTCTTTTTAAGTATCTATCCACACTTTGAATAAAGCCGTCAGCTTCCGAGCTTAGGCTCAACATATCGTCAGTAAGTTTTTTTTGGTCTTGTAGGTTTAGTTTTTGATCTTTTTCAGCTTGCCTAAGACTATCTCTGTAATTACAAAGATACTCATCAAGACAGTTAAAATATCTATTCAATTCTTCTTTAAATTCATTATTAAGATACTGCTCAATTTGATTATTTATATTGTCAAGCGTCTTAGTTATCGAGTCGTTAAACGCATTCACTAACGATTCCAAAGACACCAAATAGTATTCTTCATTAACAGTTTCTGTTAGAGTCGAGGGATGGTATTATCCATCGCCCCTCTCTGTTCGATCTGTACGTGCAAGTTTCCCCGCATACAGCTCTCGAAACTCTTAGTTTTTAGCTTTTGCTCATGTGTATATAATCGTGGCAAGATTCATGTATT
>JADQBB010000014.1 GCA_016903695.1 Chlorogloea purpurea SAG 13.99 | reverse complement strand
ACTACCAACTAGCTCCTCAGACGCAAGCTCTTCCTCAGGCCAATTACATTTCACCTCTCGGCACATCGGGTATTAGCAACCGTTTCCAGTTGTTGTCCCCGTCCTGTGGGTAGATTCTGACGCGTAACTCACCCGGCCGCCACCATCACCGCAGTGACCGTTCGACTTGCAGGTGAGAGGCACGCCGCCCGCGTTCATCCTGAGCCAGGATCAAACTCTCCATTGTGAATCAAAGAGTTCGATTCGTTTTCAGTCCTTGTTTCCAAGTTCTGGCTTTTTTGTTCTATAATGATTTCTTAACAAGAGTAACTGTTCAGGCTTCAAAACGTTACTTTTTTCTATGTTAGGCTGCATTCGTTTCCCTTTGCTTTCGCTCCGTTTCACTATTCAGCTCATTTACCAATGTATATACTTTCCCCTCCTTTGTCAAACCCTTTGGCGAAATTATTTTGATGAATTAGATAAATCCTCCTCACCAAGGCTTCTAGTTGATGGCTTCGTTTAAAGTGCGCAGTGTTCCCAGGACCCGGTGGCTCGGATTCAGCTTGAAAACACGATCGCACTCCCCTATTTTTTGGAACGGTATCAACTCCACCACGCAGTTACTGTAAGCGATCGCCTCTATTAAGCCCTCTATATACTGGAGTATTCAGGTTGGATTCTTAAAAATAGGGTTTCATAGCAGATATGATGATTTTCTAGATGGAAATTTTTATAAAGTTTTTAATTCGGTCGATAATATTAAAAATAAAATTTTATCCGAATATAATAATTGAATTAATATAGAATAAAGCCAAACAAATTCAGTGATTTTGCCTAGTTCACGATAAGACGAGCGAGAACAGTCTATCGGAACGCATATCCTTTGAAGACGCTTAAACCGCATAAACAACCTATAGTAACCAACTCTTCGCCAGCTCGAAGATCCGTGAAATTAACTAGAGAACTATTATGTCTATCGAAAAATGTAGTGATATATTTGGTGACATTACTGTTTACCCCCCTAAAAATGGCAAACAGAGAGTCGAGATATACATTCGCCTTCAAGAGAAAGTAGAAGGAATGCAAACGGGCATCGGCATAGATGGCTCTGCGTCCATGAGAAAAATCTTCGGGGATACAATTCCGAAATTTCTCAGAAAACCCGAAGATAACGTCATGCAAAAAGTGATTCGCCGTTTGTGTAGTTACGCTTGCGAATACAGCGGCGATGGGATGGTCTTACCGATTTATTGGGCCACGGGGGCTGGGGGGAAAGAAGTAGAAACCTTAGGGCGATTAGATACGGTGGCTATCGAAAGCAAAAATTTTGAAGGCCCGAAAAAATGGGGAACAGGCACAGCATTACTACCCCCGTTAGAATACTTTCTCACCGAGCTGAAAGATGCGCCGTGGCTAGTATTATTATTCGTTACCGATGGAGTCATTGGAGATTTAGAGGCTGTGATTCAGTTTTCCCTGAAAGTCGGTCAAGAAATGCTAGAAGGGAAAAGAGGCAAGTGTAAATTTATTCTCGTGGGGTGCGGGGAGGAAGTGGACGAGGAGCAGATCGAAAAACTGGATAATATGTTCGACGGCACGCCCTTGGAGGGAAAAATAGACCTTTGGGATGGTAAATTAGCCTCTCAAATGGAAAACCTTTCAGAGATTTGGGATGAAGTGGATTTCGGTGTGGAAATACCAGGATCGATCAGAATTATCGATGACAGTAATCGAGAAGTATTATCCTGTTTAGATGGATTTCCTCAACGCCTAGAATTCTCCGTAACCGAAGGAACTAAATCAGTGAAAATAGATATTGTCGGTAACACATTCGAGCAAATACTACAGTAAGTAAAAATTTAAAGAGAGCTAAAAAACTATACATAGCTCTCTAAAAGCATCATGAACAATATAAGTTTCGTATCCAAAAAAATTTCTCTACCCACTACTGAAATTAATTCAATATTTGGCAAAGTAACTTATCAAATCATAGGGGAGGAAGCAGAAATAACCTTTACCATACTCATGCCTAGTATCAGCGAAGGTTTTAAAACGGGGGTAGCGTTAGATGCCAGTAGTTCCATGAAAGGATTCTATGGAAAATTGCCACGATCGCAGGAAAACATAGTAGAAACAGAAGCCCGTAAATTTCTGTACTATTTAGCTGACCGATTAGATGCCGATGGAGAAACCACAGCCATATATTGGGCTTGTAGCGGCGTGAAACAAATAGAGATTATCGGCAGTTTTCAAGCGAGCCAATGCGCTGATCTAACCATAGAAGGGCCGGTGGAAGAATTTTTCGGTTCCATGACCAATCTTTTACCCGCCTTATCTTATTTCGTGGAAACATTTACTTTAGCGACCAACGGGCTTTATATCTTCGTCACGGACGGGCAAATTAACGACTTTTTAGAAGTCAAAAAATACTGTATAGATTTAGCTAAAGACATCGCTATTGGCGAACGAAACCCTCTTAAATGCGTATTAATTGGGCTTGGGGAAAAAATCGACACGAAGCAAATGGCGGAACTAGATAACTTGGATGGGGTTACTGGTTTGGACTTGTGGGATTATCACGTAGCTAAAGATATGCGAGAAATTACCGATATATTCGCCGAATTAGTGGATGAATCGGTGATGGTAGCACCGGTGGCTACAATTTACGATGATCGAGATCGGCCCCTGACAAGATTCACCGATGGCCTGCCGGGGCGAGTAACCTTTCGTTTACCCCGGACAGCCACTTACTTTGAACTCGAAGTAGCCCAACAGAGAATCAGACAGCCATTATCGATCGTCAAACAGGAGATAGATAAATGAGTACAGAAAGTAATATCGGACGGATCAAACCCTCGATCGTGAAAATCATTTCCGGTATAGGCGAAGGCACAGGGTTTATTATCGATCCACAGAACCACATATTAACCTGCGCTCATGTTCTCGATGGTGACGAAGTAGAGATTATGACTACCTGCGGTGAGCGTGACCGCGGCTTCGTCGTGGGCAAAAATGAAGACAGTGACCTAGCTTTAATATCTGTAGATTCATTAAAGGGGCCGCCCTTAACTTTTGCTGACCCGGCGACGATCTCTGAAGGTCAGACCGTCTTTGCTTTAGGTCATCCACTAGGCTTTGATTTTACCGTATCAAGGGGAATCATCAGTAATATCGGGCGTATGCGGAACGGTATTAATCTCATACAGACAGACGTTTCTCTCAACCCCGGAAGTAGTGGGGGGCCGATCATTAACGAGAGGGGGGAAGTGATCGGAGTGGCGAATTTAATAGTAACGGGAGGGCAGGGGTTAGGATTTGCGATCGCCCTACAACATATTTTCGCTTTTACCGCCCGAACACGAGTTAGCGTAATCAAATCGAATCAGTTTCAAGTACTTGACTATTAACTTTTATATATAGGTGAGAGGAACTATGACCTATGCAGTGGGTATCGACTTAGGGACAACCAATTCAGTAATAGCCATCTATCGGCGCGGCAACACAGAAACCTTAAAAGTAGAAGGGCGTTCGACAATGCCATCGGTGGTGTCATTCCGGGACGATAAAAGTATCTTGGTAGGACAGGCGGCCAAATCTCGCTTACTGATCGATCCTGAAAACACAGTGGCTTCCAGCAAACGCTTTATGGGAAATCGAAGCAAAACCTACGAGATAGGGGCTAAATTGTTAACGTCGGTGAATATCGGTAGTTTGATTCTCAAACGATTAGTGGAAAACGCCCGTAAAGAATTGGGAAACGCCGAGATTTGGGACGCGGTGATTACAGTACCCGCCTATTTTACCGAAGTGCAAAAAGAAGATACCAAGCGAGCGGGAGAAGAAGCGGGCTTAAACGTTTTACGTTTACTGCCCGAACCGACAGCAGCGGCGATCGCTTACGGTATGGACAAAGAAAAGGATCAGACTTTAATGGTGTACGACTTAGGGGGCGGGACTTTTGACATATCGATCCTCACGGTTAAAGGCAACTCGTTCACGGTCAAAGCCGTAGGCGGGGATAGTAATTTAGGAGGGGATGACTTCGATTACGCAATCGTTAATTGGGTGAACGAAGACTTTCAAAAAAAGACGGGAATCGACTTACTCACACAAAAAGGTAAAGCGGCGATGTCAGCGAGACAGAAACTCAAAGAAGCAGCCGAAACGGCAAAAATCGAACTATCAGAGAGCGATCGCTCTACCATAGTAGTTCCCGATTGCCTAGGGCATCCGATCGAATTAGAAATCACCCTGGAGCAATATAACAAGCTGATACAGCCGATGTTACAAAGCACCGTGAACTCGATGAAATCGGTGTTGAAAGATGCCCGACTGTCGGCTGACGACATAGATAGAGTCATCCTCGTCGGTGGCTCGACCAAAAACCGGGCCGTGCGGGAAATCATCAGCAGAGAGATCAAAGAACCCTACACATCAGAGCGAGTCGATGAAGTGGTAGCCCACGGGGCCGCTATCGTGGCGGCGAGTCTTTACGCACCCGACTCGATCGATATAAAAGTGTCGGACAAAACCGGACATTCCTTAGGAATCGCTATGGTAGAAACGACTTCAGCCACAGCCAGAGAATTTTTCCAGGCGATAATTCCCCGACAGAGTACCTATCCCTGTCGTTTGGGAATATTGGGTTATACCAATCGCCCCTATCAAGAAGAAGTATTATTGAGGGTATTTCGGGGGGAAGACGAAAACCCCGACTTGAATGAATATCGAGGACAGTTATCCCTGCCGGTATCTCCACCGCAAAACCAATACGTACCGGTGGGAGCGATTTTCGATCTCGATGCTGACGGAATAATTCATTGTACCGCCGTTCAGTTTCCCGTCGGGAATAGTAGTAATTATATTGTCAATTACGCCAGCGACCACGATGGCAGTTTAGATTTAATCGCCACGGATGCCCTGATCAAGAGCGGTGAGGCGAAAACTCGATCGGCGATTATTAAAAGCGGTGAAAAGTCCGAACCATAGGAGAAAGAAAAATGAGTTATTCTCTCGGCATAGATCTCGGCACTACCAACTCGGTTGCTTGTGTGTGGCGGCGGGGCGGTTTAGAAACAATTCCTATGGATGGGCGGGCCACCATGCCATCGGCTATATCGATCCGCCCCGATGGTTCTGTATTGGTAGGACAAGCGGCGAAAAAAAGAGCCGAACTCGCACCCCAAGAATCGGTAACATCCTCGAAAAGATACATGGGAGACGATCGCACTCTCTGGCAAATCGGTGAAAGAACTTATACACCGGTTGACGTGGGGGCGATCGTTTTAAAAGAATTAAAAGACAAGGCCGAGATATATTTAGGACAGACGGTGACGGAAGCGGTGATCACGGTTCCCGCTTACTTTAATAACAATCAAAAACGCGATACCAAACTGGCGGGGGAAAGGGCGGGATTGAAAGTTTTACAACTATTACCCGAACCGACTGCCGCCGCTATTAGTTACGGATTGGATCAGGGTAAGGATCAAACTATCCTAGTTTATGACCTGGGGGGCGGTACTTTTGATGTATCGGTGCTGTCGGTGAAGGGAAATCGGTTTCAGGCGATCGCTGTTGATGGGGATTTTCATCTCGGCGGGGATGACTTTGACCTCCTTTTAGTGGAATATCTACTCAAGTCCCTGAAAAAACAAACGAGTTTCAATTTAGAAAATATCCTCGATATATTTTGGGGGCGCGATAAAAGCCCCGGACAAGGAACACCCTCAGAAATTTTAGTGGCTAAACAACGCTTGAAAGAAGCCGCAGAAAAAGCCAAGATAGAACTGTCAGAGAGTCAGAGAACGATCGTTACCATTCCCGAAATTTTGGGCAGTTATATAGACGAAGAAATTACCATCGATACTTATAATCGCTTGATCCTACCCCTCGTAGATAGGACGATCATAAAAACTAAATCGGTATTACAGGCGGCGAAGATCACCGAGGAGGATATTGACCGGGTAATATTGGTGGGTGGTTCCTCCCGGAATCGATTGGTAAGGGAAAAAATAGCCGAAACGATCAAAGAGCCGTATATTAGCGCCAGGGTTGACGAAGTGGTGGCACAGGGGGCGGCGATCGTCGCTGGTAGTCTCTCCTCCCCGGAAGAAGATATAACACCGATCGAATTTGTTAACGTCACACCTTTCAATCTGGGACTACGAGCCTCTACAGAGAAAGATTTAGATATTTTTCAAGTTCTCATACCTAAAAATAGTCGCGTACCCACGGAAGTAACCCAAGAATTTACCACCTTACGAACCAATCAAAAATCCGTAGATATTTCCGTTTTCCAAGGAGAGGAAAAAACTTGTAGCCGTAATACTTTCATAGGAGGTTTTCGCTTAGATGGCATTCCGGCCGCACCAGCGGGTCAGCCTAAAATTGCCGTTCAATTTCGGATGGATAATTCGGATTTATTATTAGTGACAGCTAGTTGTAGTAATCTGCGAACTCAACAAATTTTAGATGTCAATTTAGTGAGCCGTGAAGAAGAATTACGCACTAGTCAGGTGGAAGCAGATATTATCTTTTTGATAGATACATCTGGAAGTATGAGCGATGAATTGAAAGGAGTTAAAAAATCTTGCTTGAAATTCGCAGATAAAGTTATCAGTTCAGGTGTGGATTGTCAATTGGGATTAGTAGATTTTGATTTACCTTTTCTAGGCAATAAATATAACTGGGAAATATTCCAGCCGATGAATCCGAAAAACTTTCCCCGGGCTATAGCGAAATTAGAAATCGGTAGACTAGGGGGTTGTGGCTGCCATATAGGGGCAATGAATACTATTCCTGTAATTGAAGGATTTATAGGCGCTTTTCCCCAAAATAATCGCCTGAAAATAGGAATATTAATCAGCGATGAGGTAGGTAATGAAGCGGATGCCATCAATAGAAGCATCCACCTATTAAAATCGGCGCAAGTTTCATTATATGTAGTGGGAGTGGCTAAAAGTTGTCATGAAAAAATAGCTAAAGAAACCGGGGGGAAATTTTGGAACATTCACGCCTCAAGAGGAAAAGTGGATTTTGCCAGTTTATTAGACACGATCGCCGTAGAAATTACTAACTTAGCATTGAGATAAAACGAGGATATTATTATGGGAATAGTAGAAAAAAACAGCACATATATTATCGGTATCGATTTAGGGACTTCTAATTCCGTTATCGCCGTATACCAGAAAGGACGGGCCGAAATTTTAAAAGTTGATGACGGCAGAAGTACGCTACCCTCGGTAGTTAGTATCGTAGATAACGAAACCACTTTAGTAGGCAAGCAAGCGAGATCGAGACTACTATTAGATCCAGATAATACCGTTTCTTCAATTAAACGGGAAATAGGCGGAGCGTGGAAAAAAGAATTCCCAAATCGTCCGGGAAAAGAATATACAGCTACAGATATTTCCGCCGAGATATTGTCTAAATTGATCACGGGCGCACAACAGACTAGTATGGATATTCTCCAGGGGACTCCTCGCTACGCGGTGATCTGTATCCCGGCTAATTTCGACGACAATCAAAAGAATGCCACCATTGAGGCGGCCAAGTTAGCTCGTTTGGAAGTGGTTAGCTTGATCGAGGAACCAGTGGCGGCGGCGATCGCATATGCTTTAGAGAAAGAGCGAGAACAAACTATATTAATTTATGATCTCGGCGGTGGTACTTTCGATGTGTCTATTTTGCGTGTGGATTCCACGGGAGATGGCCTATCCAAGTTCAAAATTTTCGCTAAAGAAGGGGTACAAAAATTAGGCGGCGATGATTTTGACTACGAGATTATGAAGATCGCCAGTGAGAGATTCAAACAAGCATCGGGTATCGATTTACTAGATTTGAAAAAAGATCAAGGTATCGCCAAGAAAGCCCTGCGAGACGCTCAACAAAAATTGAAAGATAAAGCGGAAACAGCTAAATGTGAACTCACGGAATCGAAAACCGCGCGGATAGACATTCCTAATTTAATCAAAGATGAATCGGGGAAAGTCCATAATTTGGAGATAGAGATCGATCGCACCGAATTTAATGAAGCCATCGGCCCCCTGTTGCTTCAGTCCAAAGAAGCGGTAGAAAAGGCTCTAACTAATTCTAAATTAACTATAGACGATGTATCGAGGATTATTTTGGTGGGCGGTTCGACCAGAGTGCCTTTAGTACGGGAGATGCTTACGGAAATGTTCGGGAAAGAACCTTACAGCGATATTAATCCCGATACGGTCGTTGCCGCGGGGGCTGCGACTTTCGCCGCTACTCTTAGTGTGCCCGATGACCCGGATGTTAAACCTCAAATTAAAGAAACTCTGGTTGTTGATAATATCGTCACTCTTGCTTTAGGTATAGAAACGCGCGATCGACGTTTTAACGTGATCATTCCTAAAGGTGGGGAAATTCCCAACGATAAGCCTCTCTGCATTAGTAAAGAATATTCGACTCAGCGGGATAACCAAACAGAAATGAGAATTAGCGTTTATCAATCGGCTGATACGAAAGATTTCGTTAATGACGACGGTGTTACCTGTATCGGTGAATTCTTAATTACTAAAATTCCGGCTAAGCTCAAAGGAGAAGAAAAAGTTACGATTACTTTTGAACTTGATCAGCAAAATTTACTGAAGGTAAAAGCTGAAGCCACTTCCGGTGTAGGGGGAAGTTTAGAAATTAATAGATCGTGAATCGAATAAATTAAACAAGGGAGCTAAGGTATCTATATGTGTAATGAAGAAAATGCCATCAAAACTGAGGTAAAAGACGATCAAGCTCAATCGGGTCAAGAAGTTGCCGCTCATATCCCGGAAAATTTATCCGCTCCAGAAATAGAAGCTTCAGCCGCTTCTGGCGATAATTCACCGCCAGAAATTGAAATGCGGCAGAGTGACCTTGGAAGCGATAATGGAGAACCAGAAAACTTATGTCCAGAAGAGCCAAAAATAAATCAGATCAGTTCAGAAATAAATAGCGAGGCTTCTGTAGAGAAAGATGGAGCAGGTCAATATAATGAACTGCAAAATAAATACGAAGATATATTGAAGAAGTATGAAGAGCAAAAAGAAGAACTAAATTTAATTAAAGAAAGACTGGGCATCTTGGAAAATATAAAAATATTCAAATTTGAGAGTTTAATTAAACGTAGTTTGCAAAAGGACGCTCAAAGCTGGGAAGAAGACGAACGGGAAGGACAACAATATCGAGAACAGGTTCGCTATTGGAGTTCCGCCAATGAATCCCTATATCAAGAAATATCGGATGCGATTTTAAAATCGTGCGCTCGGATTCAAGAATGTGGCAAATTAATGAAATACTTTCAAGATATGTCTTATCTTTATAACAATCTCAGCAGTCGTTACCAAGGTTTAGAATTAATTCAGAGAATGTTAGAAAGATTACAAGAACCCCTAGCGGCCTTAAAAAATTACACCCTCCCGTCAACGGAACTATTAAGAGTGGAAGAATCAGAATTAGTTAATTTAACAGAAGTAGAAACGGACGAAAAACAAGTTACTGCTTTGTTAGAGAAAAAACTAAAAGAAGTAGGTAATACCCGTTATCAATCTATTAGAGAGTACCGGGAATTAGGAGACAAACTTAAAAAACAGTGGTTGAATTTCATCGAGAAGAAATTTTTACCAATTTTGGACGGGGTAGAAGACGGCAAACAGCATTCACAAACCTTGATTGGCAATTTACAAACTGATTATCCAGAACAAGTAGAATATTTACAGCAATGGCTGGGAACTTATTCGGACTTGAGAAAAATTTTGTTAGGGGGATTAGGTAGGATAGGGGTCACTAGAATGAGCGTAAATATTGGTCAACCTGTTGATTATCTCCGGCACGAACCCCTCAGCGCAGAAGCAGACCCTAGTTTAGACCATGAATCGGTAAAAGAGATAATCAGAAATGGTTATGAATATAGAGTATTAGAAGAGCTTTTTACCCTGCGTAGCGCTCAAGTTGTCGTGGTTAAAAATAAATAGATAAAGGCGAGGATATATATGGCGGATAACGAGTTAAATCCAGTAATCGGTATTGATTTAGGGACTACCTTCAGCGCGATCGCCCGCTGGCACGAAACCAGGCGCGAACCCCGCCACTATCAGCATAGTAGATCGGGGGATACTCTACAATCGGTCGTTTATTGCGACCCGAACACCTCAGAAATTTTAGTGGGTAAATTAGCTTACGGCAAGGGGTTGGTAGATCCAGAAAATGTGATTATCGGCGTTAAGCGTCACATGGATGATGCGGAACAAATGATCTCTTTAGGGGGGAGTGATTTTTCACCGATCGATCTTTCGGCGAGAATTTTAAGAGAATTATATCAAGACGTGGCCAAACAGTTCGGCGATGGCACGAGATTTAAGAGTAGGGGGACTGTGGTGACGGTTCCTTATTATTTTAAAGCTCATCAATGCGAACACACGCGTAAAGCCGCCGATATTGCCGATATTAATTGTGTGGGCATAATCCAGGAACCGATAGCCGCCTCTTTAGCTTACGCTTGGCAATTAGTGCAGGATCGACCCGATGAAGAAATCCAGGAGAATATTCTAGTTTTCGATCTCGGCGGTGGTACTTTTGATTTGACTCTTTTTCGCCTGCAACAGACTCCTGATAAGCTGGTGTTTGAAGTGTTGGCTACTGGAGGAGACGATCGATTAGGGGGTATGGACTTTGACGAATCTTTGTATAAGTTAATTTTAAACAAGAGTGATATTAATCTAACGGGATTGTCGGAGATCGAAGAAAGAAAAGCCCGCAGGAAAGTGATGGAACAAGCCATCGAGGCGAAAATCACTTTATCTTCTGCGCATGATACTTATGTCACCGTACCTGATGTGATTCCGGGTAAACATATTGATATTCAAATTACACGAAAAGAATTTGAAGAATCAATACAAACTTATATCAAAAAAATAGATGGCATCATTCAAAAACTTTGGGCTATATCTAACTTACGCCCTTCCGATGTGAATCGGGTCATTCTTGTAGGCGGTTCTAGTAGGATACCCTGTATGCGATCGCTAGTGTGTGAATTGATCGGTGAAGATAGAGTATTCGGCAATATAAACCCTTCCCTGTGCGTCGCCGAGGGGGCTGCCATGTACGCTGCTTACCTCGATGATAAAGAAATCTTCGGGCGTGAAATAGTAGTTAAAACCCGCACTTGTCACGCTTTGGGTTTAGAAACCACGGGAGGTAGATTTTATGAACTTATCGGCGCTAATCAGCCGACTCCCTGGGCGCAACGTCAGTTATTTACCAATGACAGTAATGATATGGTTTCTTTTGATATAAATATCTATCAGGGATCGGCTTCCTTGGTGAAGGATAATACTTTGATCGGTACGGTAAATATTAACGATTTACCCCTTCGTAAAGCGGAAGAGTTGGAAATATGGGTAACGTTCAAAGTGGATACGGAACAGAATTTATCCGTCATCGCTGAAGTAGATGGCAACCGTTGGGCTTCTTCTTTTCGCTATGCTTAATGAGCATCGACAATCCTCACACCAGTATTCAAGCAGATAAAATTAACACTTATGAGTCAGCCCGTTAAAATTGGAGAATTAATTTTAGGCAGGTATCAAACGATCGCTATTCTAGAGCAATCGCAAAGCTATCAGTGGCTGGTAACTATCGATCGTCAAACTCAAAAATCCCATGGAGTTCAAATACTTTTAAGTCAATTGTCAGACGAACAATTTAAAAAAGTTTTTAACTATTTTGATATTTTAAAAAACATCACTCAAAAAACTTTAATTACTCCAGAGCAAATAATATCCCGTCAAGATTTTCCTTTGGTCAATATTTACCCAGACTATAATTATAATAAATTAGAATTAAGCGAATCTCTCGGCATAGAGAAATTAACTCACTACTTATACGAAGCGACAGAAATTCTGCACACATTGCATAACAAAGGATTAACTCACGGCAGGATAAACTCGAACAGTTTTATACTGAAAAAAGACAAAGTATGTTTAACTGGCTTTGGCTATGCACCAATATTAACACCGGATAATATGTATGCTTTAAAGGATTGTGGTGATTTTATCGCCCCTGAATTACTGAATAGATTGAGTATTGTTAATGGGAATGCTCCCGATCTAGTTACGCCTTTAATAGATATTTACTGTTTTGCCAAAACAATAGGTTTTTGGTTGCCAAGTATTACTGAATCGTCTTGGTATTCCCAGGCAACCTCTCCCGAACCTTCACAGCGGTATAGTCGTATGCGTAAAGTTTTTACAGAACTAGAAAAAGCTTTAATCGATATATACGATCGAACGAAGTTTGAAGCCCCCTTCACCCCATTAGAGTTAACACAGAATGTTATCCCCTCTGACACTGGTACTAAAGGTGGCTTGATACCCAAGTATACCGTTGAACTTACAGTAGAGCCTCCAGAAGCCGGCAGAGTAGAAGGAAGCGGTAAGTATAGCGATGGTAAAGAGGTAAAAATTAAAACAGTTGCTTTTCCCGATTGGGAATTTATCGGCTGGAAAGGTGATGTTGTAGAGTCAGAAAAAAATTTCTCTTTAATAGTATCGAAAAATATTAAATTAATCGCTTGTTTTAAAAAGCAGGTTAAATCATCGGCAACTATTCATGTAGAAATTTTACCCTCAGAAGCTAGAGATTTTGTCAAAGTTAACGGAACTGGGAATTATGTATTAGGAACGACGGTTCATATGCACGCTTGGAGCGTTAACTCAGAAAAATGGCGTTTTGCTCGCTGGGAGGGTGATAAAAATAGCTATACTAATCCTTTGATTATCTCGGTTACTAAAGATTTAAAATTTATAGCCAAGTTCGAGAAAGTTAATATTACTATGGTTTCTCAACAAGAAAAACATATAGAGCCTGGTAATGCTTTTAGTGATGAAAAAGAAATTCTTATAAGTCAATTCCAAACATCATCGCCCCCCTTATCTCGTAAATTAATAGGAGAAGCTTTTAAAGTTGATGATAATCAACAATCATCAAAACAAAATATGAGTCAAGATTTAGAAGAGGAAACACATTTAGGTACGGCTTTTATCACACCGGAGACAGAAGAGCCACAATCCACCGAAATATCGGGTCATACGGCGGCGAAAAAGCCTATCATCGGTTCTGCATTCGAGGATTAACATCCACCTTGTTGTCAGGATATAGCAATATTTACCATACGTAAGGACTGAAATAGATGTGTTTGTTGAAAAAAGGCGTTCGGACGATCGAGGAACAGGTGAAATATTTTTGTACTATGGAGGTAAAATAAGTTATAAAGAATAGATGATCCCATCGCTCACTTTGGTCAAGTGTAAACGATGAAGCAGTTTAGCAACTGAAAAAGGAGACCGAACCCATGAATAGCAACGTAAATCGAGGCGCTCACTTACAAGCGTTAGCGAGTCAGCCTTCCGTAGATTTAGCGCAGTTAATCGAGGTATTAATCGCCGCGATTAACCCGAACCGTCCCGACCCCGATTCCCATAACCCCCTAGAACGTCCTTTCATTCATTTCAACACCGAGCGCAAACGGCTTAAAGTGTGTACATCGGGAGTATTGCGCCGACTTTTCAAACTAGAAGAGTTTAAAAATGCTTTCGGGGCCGAGAGCAAAGGCGCACCTGGATTCATCCGTGATTTTCAAACTCCCAAATACGGGTTATCAGCCATATTGGGTGGTAGATTGACGGAGGATAACCCCGGAAGACTACCAACTCTTTTAGAGAGGCTAATTCGCGAGATCGATCGCAACTCACCCGATGATGAAACCTTATCTCTGCTATTACTTCATAACACCGAAGCCCAATTACAAACCCTCGCCAAAAAAATAGAGGGTAAATTATTTTCGGGAATCCAAACCGCTTCGATGCAATCGATCGTTTTCGAGCCACAGGAGCGGCCATTAGAAGGAGGTAAACCCGTAGCGAAAGTTATCTCAGCTTTAGAGCAGATCGAAACGAAAGACTATTTTGAGAAAATGAAAATAGCCATATGCAAACACCTCGAAAATCAAGAACAAGATGAAGACACGATCGAGGAAGCCCTGAAAAACTTAGAGGTAGAAAAAGACAGATTAAATAGCCAGATAGCCAGATTCCTACACTTTATCGAAAATGAAGCTTTAGCCAGAGTACGCCTCAATATCTGCTTGGGAATCATGGAAGAAATTGCCAACGGGGCGGGTTCCGGCAGCGATCCTAACAGCAGATTACTAGTAAATTACGTGAACAATATTTTAGGTGCGATCGAGTTGAGCAAACAAGAGCCGCTGACTATCAATCTCGCGCGCCATTACGGACTTCTCGCCACTTTCACCCTCGATGAATATCTCGACCAAGCTTATTTCTACAGTTGTTTAGCGGTGTGGCCCGAGGCGAAAACCCAGATTTTCGAGGAAAGAACGATCGTTCCGGCTGCCGGAGAAGCAATTCAGCGCGAAGTGAGCTACCGCTTCCGCATCAATGGCAACAACCCCGAAACGGGTAAATCCGCTTTTCTCAGTAAGTTGAAAAAAATCGAGGAGAAATTGCTATCGGAAAATAGAGAGGGAGAGAATAGTTCCTCAACTCTTAATCGATGCTTAGCCGAATTGATCTTTTTAGATGCGGTCATTCCCAAGACCAGAAACGATGAAGCTTTCGACCCCCAAAAAGTATTAACGAGTTTCCGGGAGAGACAGAACTTTTTAGAACAGAGAGGGCGAGAAGGAATTAAAGAATTAATTGGCGATTTAGAAAAGCGAGAGTCTAACGTTTCTAAGATAGCCACGAGTTTAATTAATATACTGCGGGAGAAAAGCGATCGTCTCCTCAAAGCCGTAAGAAAGCGCACCGAGCGTAAATATATCGGAGTGAGAAGAAATATTATTAACTGGCAACGTTTAGAAACGGGACACAATACAGAATTGTTAATAGGTTCCGGGAGGGCGGGCAACGAACAAACCGAATGGTTCAAACAGATCGAGATAATCGATCGACCCAAAGAATCTCATCTATTCTCGGTGGAAGTAACAACGAAGTTATCAGGGCATAAATTGGTGTGTAAAAACGAGCCGCCCTTGACACTGCAAGGGCAGAGAATTCTAACACCCCTGTTGTTACAAGTTCTCTGGGTTCCTTGGGAGTGGGAAAAAGACGAGGGAACGCAACAGAGAAGATACCGACAAGTACCAACCACAGAAAAAGCTCTGAGTTTCGCTTTAGACGCAGCTATAGTCATCGAGTACGAAACTAGCGTTGTTAAAAGTCGCGAAGGTAAGGTTCCGCCAGACGCTAACCAGTACCACGCCGCCGCAGTCACCGCCTTCGCCTTGTTAACTTATATTTGTCTGTGGCGAATCATCGGCAGATTGCAGAATTTACAGGGCAAAAAAGCAGAACCTTTTACGACTTTAGTGTTACGTTTACAGACTCAAGGCAAAAAAGAGGCCGAGAAAGATAACGGTAACGATTATATATATGCCGCCGCCCAGTCGATCGAACTACTTTTGAATCAAGACATTTCTTTGCGGATGCAGGGAATTAATTTAGAGAATATCGGTAGACAGGGTGAGAACTACGTTAAACAGGGCAGTTTTCAAGCTTTATTAAGTGCTTTTCCCCTGCGTTTAAGTGTGTCTGCGCCTCCGAAGATACCTAAATTGGGTATTATTAGCTATTCTATCCGTCCCTGCGATGAGTATCCCGATCGAGAACGTAGTGCCAATTGTCATCTTTTAGTGAGTAAGAGTTATTCTGCTACTGCCGTGAGCCAGCCTTTTCCAAGTTATGAAATAAAAGTAGAAAAAACAGGCTCGGACGTAATTTATTCTAGCCCGAATGTAGATCAACAGAGGATGATTAAAGAGCATATCTGGGAATTGCGAGACCGAGGAATCCAACATATTATTTTACTTTCTAATAGTTATGGCGGCAGAAAATTAAACCGCACTAGCGTTGGGAACAATTATTTATTACACACCCATTTTCTTGAAGATATTTTTCAGGCTTATCCGAATATAACCCTTTATCCTCTGGTTAAAGACGTATTCCCCGCTACTAGATTATACACGAGACAGAAACACGAAGGCGGCTTCGAGATTTCTCACGCCGGTGATTACGCGGATTTTTTACAGGGCGGGGATATAGAAAGGGAAACCGTGAGGGATTTAATTCCTGTTTATACCTTCGCTACTTTGAGCGTGGTGAGTGACGAGGGGCAAAAGTTTCAATCGGGTTTCTGTACCTATTTTTTAGTTTCCGATCGGAAAGTCAGCAATAGAAACTGGATCGAAGTAGCCAGACAACATCTAGTTAATGCCGATCGTACCTCGGAAATTCATCCCTGTTTGATGAGTTTTTTACGGGGTATTCATTTTCTAGAGTCAGAGAAAATACCTGGAAACAATCGTTTCGGGCCGGTGCTTAATCCCTACAATTGGATTTCGCCCACGAGCAAAGAAGGGGCGGGGGAAGTGATTATTTTCAGCAGCCGTCGTCAGGGGAGGATTTTATTAAGCTATCCCGCTATTTTGAGTCATGTGTCCACAGCGTTACACAGGTTATTCTAATGGATAAAAAACTAAGAGAGCGGGCTTCCCTGTGGGGGCAAGTTTTTGAAATAGCGGTACAAAGAGGCGTTTTAGCTTACCTTCTCCACTGCGGCTTACTAAAACCAGATAACCCCAGTCTGCAACCCTGGCAAGATGTTAAAGTGTCCCATATTAACGGGTTATTAATAAAAGAATTGGGTATAAGCGACCCCAGCGCAAAAGAGTGGGCGGAATCAAAAATCCGTCATCTATTATTATTCGGTTACGGATTGGGTTGGACTACTATACGGGAGTGGTTGAAACAGATTAAAGTCCATGACTACGATTTAGGCGCTCTCTGGTGTCCTTTGGTTTTTCCTGGTGGCAATAGAGATAGAGACCAAGACAGGACTAAAAGAGCGAGGGAGTTTCAAAATACATTCTCAGGAATTTACGAGGATCGATCGTTTTTAGACATGAGTTTAGTTTCCAAAGGTAAGGCGGCTAACGCCGATTTTCTCCTCTGGCTGAAATCTAACTGCAAAAAAGGAGGTGGGCAAATTCTCTGTTTAGAATTTTCTTACTACGCCGAGGGAGAATTAGGAGATTATCGAGAAGAGAAAGCCCATCGTGAGGAAATTATCCGCTACGCCAAATACTTAGACGCTAGGGGTGTTTTCTCTCTCGTCAGGGCGGAGGTGGATAGTCAATATCCCGAAATCGACCAGAAGATAACATCTTTCCTCAACGCCTTCAGCGGTAAAGATAAACCATTTTATAAACTGTGTCAGGCAGCGGCTTATGTTACCAGTTTCGTCGAGATTCTGCGGCATCATGAACGTTTATCGCCCCCTTGCGGGGCTACAGCGATCGCAGTCACTTCCAACGGTTTAGAAAGTATTTCCGCCCGATTCGATGAAGGATCGATCGACCCCAGAATCAAGTTAATGTATACTTTGGGATCTGCTTACTGCCAGCGCACGAAAACCGACGATGAAGACCCGTCAGCCCTCACCAAAGAAATTAAAGCCGTCTTCACCAAACTATTGCAGTCCCTGCCCGGAGACTTTAAACGATACGCCAGAAAACTGATCGATAAACCCCCGGTAGTCGAGGACTTTTATCTGCCGATTCAAGAGAAGGTGGAAAACTTCTATAAACCGATGGAATCTTTGAGCGTGGAGTCAGTGATCGAAAGTATAGAGGTAAACGAACCGTTAGAAAAGTTCTTCGGAAAGCGGGCGTTACCATCGATCGAACAAGCCTTACAATCCAAAACTCATAAGGGACAAATAAGCCTCAGAGACGCTCACGCGGCCGCCATTATCGCCGCTTTAAAAGGCGCACCCCCCGGCGAGATGCGAATTATCGCCCTCGAAGGCAATCCGGGTATCGGCAAAACCACGGCGGTTATCGAGTTTCTCTCCCAATTACAGTCGGGGTTTCTCTTTTTCTACGTCAGCCCCCGCGTGGTTATCAATCGGGATGTAACGAACAAATTAGCCGAGAGAGACGGGCGAAAAACCGGCATATTAACTTTGACCACCAATGCCAAACTGATCAACGCCGCACCGAGTTGGTACGAAATTCAACCCCATGCAGACCTATCCTCGGCAAAAGATACCGCCGTGGTTTTCGATGGTTACGAGTTGGACGATTTACCGCGGGATAATATAGTCTATCTCACCCCCTCACAGGAAGAAATAATCGATACCGAATGGATACAATCGCGGCGCTATAAACTTAATATCGACCAACGGCGCGATTATATGAAGGAGCGACAGAATCCCGGTGTATTAAGATCTTTAGCTCGTGCTGCGAAACAGCTTTTAGCCCACAAGCGGGATATAAACCGTATCGTCTTGACGGCGGCGACTCAAGGCTATCGCAATCTCGACGCGGGTACTACGGTTAGCGCTCTCGACAAATTATTCCAGCATTCCTTTGAAAGTAGATACTGCTTGAAGGAAAGACGGGAATTTTCGGAGCGTATGCCCACCGTTATCGTCATGGTGGATGAAGTGGCCGGAGACGGTGCGGGTGCTTTATTCTGTCACGAGTTAGCGGGGTGGCTCAAGAAACAGTTTATCGCTCCTTTTGAAGGGGAGGAATGTCCTTTCCGGGTGGTTTTAATCATCGCTGACGCTTCTTTAAGTAATGAAAGAGTTTTCGATCGTTATTTACAGGCGGCCCATTTTGCCCCCGATAAGGTGTTGATCAGCCCTGGTCGCGGTACGTCTCCTTTTTCGGTTACGGGAAGTATGCTGAGGCTGGGAGGGGGGAAGAAGTTACCCACTTTTCATGTGATGACTAATAGTTTTCCCGCTTCTAATTTGACGATCGATTATAAAATTCGTTTCGAGGGCATCACTCCAGAAATCGATGAGCGTCAGCCTCTGCCCTACCGCCATCAAATTATCAGGCGGGAAAAGGACGACGAGATTTTAGAGAATGTGGCGCGGGAGATTTGCCAGGCTATCAGTAAAGGCTCTCAACAAGTGATTTTTTTTGCCCAGGATAAGGCTTTTTTACGATCGCTCCGTCAATTTCTCTTAGAGGAACTCCATGACGTTTTAACGGAAGACGATGTGAGGATTCTCGATCAGAGTGTGCCGGAAAACCAACGGTTACAACTGGTAAAGCCGCCTCTCAGGGATCGAGTCAAGGTGTTTCTGATGACATCATCCGGCTCTAGAGGTGTTTCTTTTCCCAGAACCGATTGTATCATCGCCCTGATACCGACTTTCAATATAGAATCCGCCCTGATGGAAGTGGCTCAACTTATCTATCGGGGCCGGGGCTATTACGAGGACGAGAAGACGGGGGAAAAGGTGTCGGGTGATGAATGCGATCGACGTTTGGTATTGCTCATTAATGACTTTTTCCTCCGCTCACCAGACCTCTCATCCGATGAGCTTGCCCGACAGTGGTTGAGAAAAAGTAGCGATTTATTCACCTTACTGGTGATGTTGCGCGCTACTATCTACACTCGCATAAAAGGCGATGCCGATTTACGCAGGCAGAAACTGGCTTTCGTTCCCGTGGGGTCGGTGGGTGACGATGAGATGCTACATTTAATGGCGGACGATGTAAATCAATTCCGGCAAGAGGCAGAGGTTTTCGTCTGCGATAGTACGGATAAGGAATGGCAGGATAGAGTGGGGAAAGCCAGGGAATTAGTAGAAGGGCTTTTCGGCCGCTTCAATCTGATCGGTAAATCTCCTAAGTTCCAAGTGGTTTCCTATAGCGATCGTTCGATTCTCGATACTTTAACAAAAAACGTCACCATTGGTAAACTGTTACTAGATCCGCAAACCCAAGAAGTTGTAATTCCCGAAAATATCTACTGTCTCGGCCCTTGTTGGTTAGAAGATTGGCAAGAGTATAAAACCACGGAACAGTATAGTTTTTCTGCTTGGAATAGCGAGGAACGGAATAATATTAAAACTCTTCTGGGACTTTTAACGGGAATCAGCGACAATAAATCTATTTCCAGTAAGCTCAAATCTCCAGCTAAAGAATTACATCGATTATTGATCAGGGAGAAAGAAGATTTAGTGTTTGATTACACGACTATTCAAGAAACGGGGTCTTCTAATGTAGTCATCGCTCTGCCTTTAGACCATCCTCATTTTTTGCGGAGCAAACACCAGGATAATGTTAGGAATACCTGTATTCAAGAGCCTATTATTTGGCAGAAAGCCCTCGGACGCGCCTTTAATAGCCGTGGTTTGATTTTACCTGTCATCCCCCAGTATAAAGATTTCCCTTGGTCGGCGGTTATCAGTAAAAAAGCTTTATCTGGGGTGAAAATGCTTTTCGATAATCGTTATTTTTCCGCTTCCTACGAGCTGAATTTATTGAATATGATTTTACTGGAAGACAGCGATCGCTAATAATTATCTTTAAGTGTGAATTGATCGCGGCACGACGTAAAGCGGCAAGAAAGCAACGATAAACTACTAAACCCATTCCTCATCATCATCGTCGTTTTTAGGTTCGGGAGAAGGCGTATTTACTGGGGGCGGGGTGATGATACGATAGTCAGCGTCATAAACCGGATCAGAACCGGACTTATCGCTCTTTTTAGACTCGCGGTAGCTGTAAGAATACACTGTACCCGTTTGAATTGTGGTATCGGGCGATTGATCGATCTCTAACCCATTAACGGGCCCGTTTTCGGGTTCGGTCGGGGCGGGATTTTTAATATAGGTGGGTTCGACCGGGGGCGCGTCAATATCCCAATCTTCACCGCCTCCCCTCTCCCAATCATTTTTCGGTACGGAGTAAGAGGGGGGTGTTCTGTTCAAATCTACGGGTCCCGCAGGTGGTGGCGTTGGTGTGGGAGTACGGGACGATCGAGGGGCGGGACGACCGAAACCGAAGAGGAATTGCAGGGTTAAATTACTGAACACGCCCAAGAATATAAAAGCTAACACCCAAACGGCGATCGGCAATTGTACCGTCATGATACCGCCAAAGAATACCAGCGTCACGATCTGTAAATTTTGCCAGAGAAACAGCCCGGCTATGCCGATTAAAACTAATCCCACAATTAGGGCCATAGATTTTCCTTACCGAGAGAATGGAGATCAGGCAGACACTTCCGAAGTTGAGCTTGTGCCATCATGAACTGTCTTTACCCATTTTAGCCTTTTAGGACGGACGGACATTCGCGCTGTAACACTGGGAATAATAATAAACCAGTGGCTCATATAAATCATGCCCCTGAAAGCCTGTAGCGATAAATTTAATAATTCGGAAAGCCTTCTTGGACGATTCACCCGTCGCAAACCCGTGAACATCCCCCAGAAAGAAACGATTAAGATAACCCCGGTGATAGGGCTTAACATCGGTGCTTCACCGAAAACTAAACTCGCCGCTAAATCGGGGATAGCCGCCGTGGGCAAGAGATACTGAATGAAGAGAAAGTAAAACAGATCTAATTTTTTACTCAACCCCAGGGGAGTTTTCAAGATGAAACGCCAGTAGTCCAAATAACGCTGATAACCTCCCTCGGCCCAACGATTGCGCTGATGCCACAGGGAGATCGCATCTCTCACCCCTTCCTCATCCACTGCGGGATCGAGTAACAGATCGACCTTCCAATTATCGAGATGCAGGCGGATGGTTAAATCTAAATCGTCGGTGATGGTTTGTTCGTTCCAACCGCCGCAACTATCTAAAGCTTCACGACTGACGAATTGACCGTTACCCCTTAATTCACCCACTCCCCCCATACTGATTCGCTGTTGTTGGAAGTAGCTATCGAGTGCCATTTCCGCCGCCTGTCCTCTCGTCCAGAAATTAACATCGGCGTTAGCGATCGATTTTCTCACCTGTACGGCCCCCACATTCTTTTTCCCGAATAAAGGCACCACGTAACGCAATAAATCTGACTGTAAGTGGGCATCCGCGTCGAAAACACCGATGATGTCGCCTTTGGTCATGGCTAAAACTTCATTTAAAGCGCCGGACTTACCTCCTGGGGAATTGGGGGGGCGATGGAGGACGTTAAGCCCGGGATGATTCTCGGTAAGACGATCAAGAATTTCTGGAGTACGATCGGTACTGGAATCATCGATGATCCACACATCGTACTTATCGGCGGGATAATCGAGACTGCAGAGCATCTTTACCAGATTGGCGATCACCGTCTCTTCATTTTTGGCGGCTACTAGTATCGATACAGACGGCGCTGCGGGTAATTCCGCGTCGGATACGATCGAGGGTAACGGTTCCGGCTTAGCCCACATCAATCGCACACCCTGCCACAGGACTAAAGCCGTTATTAGTGCCACCGCCGCCGCGCCCCACTTGAACCAATGTAAGGCGATAACCACACCCCAGATAGCAGTAAGCATAAAAGCCGCTTTTTGTCTACGTCCTGCTAACCCTTGAAAAAAATCGCTGCGAAATTCTTCTTCTTCATCTTCAGGATCGGACCACTCGGAGAGGAGGGAGCTAATCGGATCGAGTTCTTCAGTAGATTCATCCTCTGACCAGTAATTTTCTGCCATAATCGATGTTCGGGTACTAATACCAACAGGAGTGCTATTGATTTATCTTACACAAAATTGTTAAAATTTTTAGCGAAAAATTAAGCTTATTACCCCTAAATCTAGGTTAATACCGGGTCAAAAATACCGTATCGAGAGATTTATCGTCAAGTTTTCCTCAAAACTGCACCAGTTTACATTTATACAAAAAAATTAATGACAGATTATTTATGTTAATACCACTGATTGCTGTGACCCTGGTTTTAGGCTCGATTTTGTGGGTGGAGATAGTCAGGGATAGTTATCATACCCTCGCCCATCACTGGCCGCCCCTATACCGTCTCCACGTATGGCACCATCGGGTATTCCGTCCCGATTTATCGCCCGTCAGCAAAGAAATTTATGAGAAGGCCCACTGGTATAACGATGTACCGGAAGCGGGGGTGATGTTGTTATTAAGCTTCATCCCGGTGGCGATCGCTTACGGGGGAAATATAGCTTTTCCTTGGCTGGCTTGGCTCGGCCCCGTATATACTTTAGGATTTTTAGGGGCGGCCGTGGGCAGGGGCTTGGGTATCGCCGGTATGGATGAATTAACCGATGCTACCCACAAACAGGGAGAATTTACATCTTTACCTGGTCAATGGATGGTAAATCGTACCTATCACTGGCGGCATCATTTCGATAACCAAAAAGCTTATTATTGCGGCACATTTACACTGGTCGATAAAGTTATGGGTACAGCCTTATCTCTGAAGGGGAAAACGATCGCGGTCACGGGGGCGAGTGGTACACTAGGACAGAGTTTACTTCAGCATCTACACCTGAACGGAGCCAAAGTTATCGCTTTAACCTCTCAATCCCAACTTCTTAGTTTAGAGATAAAAGGCGAAACGATTCCCGTGAAAACTATGAGTTGGCAAATCGGACAGGAAACGGCATTACAAAAATTATTAGAGTCGGTGGATATATTAATTATCAATCACGGTATCAATGTTCACGCCCAGAGAACTCCGAGTGCGATCGAACAATCTTACGAAGTCAACGCTTTTTCTGGCTGGCGCTTGATGGAATTATTTTTTCATACTGTGCGTACTAATGAGCATAAAGCCAAGAAAGAAGTTTGGATCAACACTTCAGAAGCGGAAGTGAATCCGGCTGTCAGTCCTTTATACGAACTCAGTAAGCGAACGATAGGAGATTTAATCACCCTCAGACGTTTAGACGCTCCCTGTGTGGTGCGTAAGTTAATACTAGGGCCTTTCAAGAGCAATTTGAATCCGATCGGTGTGATGTCCGCCGATTGGGTGGCCCAACAAATTATCGCCCTGGCTAAACGGGATTTCCGAAATATTATCGTCACCATCAATCCCATCACTTTTATCGCTTTTCCCGTTAAAGAGTTTTTCGTGTCCGGCTACTTTCAACTGTTCAGCAAGAAGTCACCCTAATTTATGACCGCACTCGGAACAAAATTTAGCGTTGGTATTAACTTTCGCCCCGCATTGACTGCAATATTTTTCCCCCATACTCATCGACATATTACCCATAGTCATAGTCATGGAACCCAAATTCATCGACATATCACCCATTTTCATCGGGGGCATCGGGGGCATATTTTGGAGAGGGCTAAGCGGTATCGTTTCGGGTTGAGCGGGTTCATTATCGGTGAGGGAGGTGATGCTGTTGTGAACGATCGAGAAAACATACTCTTGAGTCGCGGTAGGAATTTTAACCCTGATAGCGTCATTAACTCGATCGATTTGCGGTGTACCCTGCCACCCGCCGGTAATAAAACTACTGCTCGATCGTTGCTGTTGCCCTTGATTACTGCTGCATAAAGTGATTACGGTTTTATCCCCTTGATTATGGAGATAGATACTCTGACCGTTACCCAAATCGCATTGAAAAGCCATAATGATAAAAACTAACTTTATCTCCTATTATATCTAGGCACAATCCTAGCCCCTCTCCCTGAGGGAGAGGGGTGCGCCGCTCGTGAGGGGGAGCTCACAACTCCTAACCAGATTGCTATCATATCTTTTCGTTTATGGAAAATTTTGGCGAGACACGTTTGCTAGAATGTTGTATGCAAGCTTTGCCCTAGAAGAGGTTGTTCGATGGCAATTGTTATTACTCTCAGTCCTGAATTAGAAGCTTTATTGCGTGATAAAGCTGCACAGCGCGGTCAAGATGTTAACTTTGTTGCATCTGAATTGTTAGCCAATCTCTTAGAGTGGGAAGACCATGACTTAAAAGAGGCTGTTCAAGGCATTGAGCGAGGATTAGGGGATTTTGATTCGGGAAGATTTCGCTCTTTTCAAGATTTTGCCGAAGAACAACGCAGCAAGTACAATCTATTAGCCGATTCATGAAATATCGTATCGAAATTTCAAGCTTGGCAGAGGCGGAAGCAGATCGTGCGTTTCTACGGTTATCTCAAGTTACTTCCCCTGCAAAGGCAGTCCAATGGTATTCGGGGCTACTACAAGCAATCGACTCCTTGTCTCAAATGCCTAAACGTTGCCCATTAGCGAGAGAGAACGAGTATTTTAGTCAAGAGATACGACAGCTACTATACGGACGAGGGCGTAATTCATACCGAGTCCTTTTTACTATTCTAGAGGGGCAATACACGTCAACGGTTCGCATTCTCCATATCCGCCATACACTACGGCGAACGATCGGTGAAGAACCAGACCCAACCTAACAAGTTCATTAATTAACCCGGTTCATTCTCTTTCAACAACCAAAAACCGGCGAAGCTTTCTGAATCGGGGCTTGATTGAATGGCTAGGAAATGAATTTTATTAGCTCCCGATTTCTGTTCCTCGAAGTTCTTCGCTTCTTGGAGGGTTCCCGGACTGGTAATATTAACCAGTATCCAACTATCACTAGCCGCGGTTTCCAGACGAACGATCGGACGCGTACCCATTTCTAATTTAAGATAACCCAGATCCAATCCAGACATCCAACCCGCCAGAGGTAAAGCTCTCCCAGAATAGATGATCAAACCTGGAATGATCGTATCGGCTGATACTCCCATATTTAAAATTGGAAACAATTCCTTGAAAGCAATGTCCCACTCGTTCATCTCTCGAAAAGCATCCGCCTGTAAAGAGACAAAAGACCATTTATCCGATTTATCGCCGCGCACCGCTTCCGGTAGGGGGGTGGGATTGAGGGGGGGATACTGCACCGACGGAGAATTGGCCGCTACAATATCATAGCCTTCCTGCTGGGGATAAAAGTTAACCTTACGATCGTCTAACCACTGGCACAGGGTATAGGTACGCCGACTCGACACCGGAGAGATACCTAAGTCCTCGCAGGCCTTGGAAATCATATTATTCATCTGGCGGCGGAAAAAGCGGATTTTTTTGGGGGTGACACCCGCCTCTTGGATGGCTTCCGCAATTGCCCCCTGTAACCATAAAGAATTTACGGTAGTATTGGGGCAAACCTTAGTGAACTTGTATAAAGTTTCTGGATTCTGGTCTACTTTACTAGGGGCCTCGCAGATTAAAACTTCCCAAAGTTTCTTTTGATTCTCGTCTAAAACTGGTCTCGAATAAAAATCTAATTCCCAAATAGCCATTAAAATTTTTTCCTTGAATTTAATTAGTTGAACCGTGGGAGATCACATTTCTAACCCTATATATGGGTCGATTCTGTGATTCGTGATAGGTACGCATCATCACTTCTGCCAGTAGACCGAAACAGAATAATTGCACACCCGTTAAGAAGAAAAGTACGGATAATATTAATAGGGGACGATTACCGATATTTTGCCCCAATCCCAATTTAAGATAAGTTAAATAACCGCCGATAACTATACCTGAAGTGGCGGCTATTAAGCCGGTACTGCCGAAAATGTGCATGGGGCGAGTCAGGAATTTTTTGATGAAGAATACCGTCAATAAATCCATCATCACTCTTATGGTACGTCCTAGACCGTACTTACTTTTCCCGAAACGGCGGGCGTGATGATTGACCTGGATTTCTGTAATTTTCGCCCCTTCGATGTAGGCGAGTGCGGGTAAAAAGCGGTGTAATTCCCCATAGAGATTCATGTCCGCTATTAACTCCGATCGATAAGCTTTGAGAGAACAACCGTAATCGTGTAATTTGACACCCGTTACTTTACCTATGAGATTATTGGCGATTTTTGAAGGCAGTAAACGAGTTAATTTGTCGTCTTGGCGGTGCTTGCGCCAACCGCTTACTAGATCGTAGCCGGATTCTAATGCCGTCAACAGGCGGGGAATGTCTTCCGGGTCATTTTGTAAATCGCCGTCTAAGGTAATGATAACTTGTCCCGTCGCGTAATTGAACCCGGCGGCCATCGCGGGAGTTTGTCCGTAGTTACGCCGCAAAATAACCGCTTTCAAGTCGTGTCGGCAGCGGGCTAGACGGGTTAATAAATCTGTAGTACCATCGGTTGATCCGTCATCGACACAGATAATTTCATAGGTTAAATCGTGAGCCGTTAAGACCGTGGAAATTTTGTCTAATAACAGGGGCAGACTCTCCACTTCGTTATAGACGGGGATAACGATCGATAGGGTTAACCCGGAGGATACTATAGGCGGGGACGGATGTAAGTCCGTGATGACGGGTGGGGTCATTGGAACAAAGACGGTAACACAGGTTTGATTATATCAAGGGACGTACAATTTTACTTTTTGATGCGCCGGGGAGAAGTTAAAGCCTCCATTCTCTAAAATAGAAATAGTTAACTCTTACCACAGGCAAAACATGACGAAAACTATAGCTGATGTCATGACTCCCAATCCCATCACAGTCAAGCCAGACACTTCTCTACAAGAGGCGATTAAAATTCTGGCGGAAAATCATATCAGCGGTTTACCTGTAGTGGATGACGAGGGTAAATTGGTGGGCGTTATTTCTGAAACCGATTTGATGTGGCAGGAAACGGGTGTGGAGCCAGCCCCCTATATTATGCTACTCGATAGCGTTATCTACCTGCAAAATCCCGGTCGTCACGATAAGTTACTTCATAAGGCCCTAGGGCAAACCGTGGGCGAGGTGATGACCGATAAACCCGTGTCCATCGAACCCGATCGCTCTTTGAAAGACGCGGCGAGTTTGATGTACGATCGCAGTATAGGTCGCCTCCCCGTCATCGAAGCCCCCACGGGTAAAGTTATCGGTATTCTCACCAAGGGGGATATTATTCGCAGTATGGCTGCGGAATGATGGGACTTAACCGTCGCCTTTTTTTGGGTTTGACCAGTACGATCGTCACGAGTTTGCTCTTATCGAGTCGAAAATCTCAGGCGGCTAACTCCCCCATCAAGCCCCCTCGCTTGAAACCTGGGATGGGCGTGGGCATTTTTAGCCCCGCTGGGGCGGTTTTTGACCCCAAGAACATAGATATTGTCACGGATGCGGTCAAAGCCCTTAATCTAGTGCCGAAACTCGCTAAACACGTCCTCGATCGATACGGCTATTTAGCGGGGAAAGATCAAGACCGGGCTAACGATATTAACGAACTTTTCGCCGACCCCAACATCGGGTTACTTTTACCGGTTACTGGGGGTTGGGGTTGCGCCCGCGTTCTGGATTATCTCGATTACGATTTGATCGCACGGAATCCTAAAGTGCTTACAGGGTTTAGTGATTTAACCAGTTTGATTCTAGCCATACACGCTAAAACGAGTTTGGTAACTTTTCACGGCCCTAATGGTTTGACTTCTTGGCGGCCCGATCAAACTGATAATTTTCACAGAGTTTTATTTCAAGGGGAAAAGGTGACTTTTGTCAATAGTCCCGACCCGGATGATAAAAACCGTTTGATGCAGGTAAAAAATCGTATCGATACGATTACGCCAGGGAAAGCGAGAGGGCGTTTACTGGGGGGTAATCTGACGATTATTTCTAGTATGGTAGGGTCACAGTATCTACCCTCTATGGATGGGGCGATTTTATTCGTCGAAGATGTGAGCGAGGATATTTACAGGATCGATCGAATGTTAACCCATTTAAAGATCGCGGGGGTTCTCGATCGTCTGGCGGGGTTCATCTTCGGTCAGTGTACTAACTGTCTCCCCGGCGAGGGCTACGCTTCTTTCACTCTCAAAGAGGTGATTGAAGACCATATCGGGCCCCTGAAGATTCCCGCCTGGTACGGTGCGATTATCGGTCATGTGGAACCGGTGCTAACATTTGCGCTCGGCACGGAAGTAGAAATCGATGCTACCTTAGGAAAAATAACCATGACCGAAAGTGCCGTTATCTAAACATGACTGTTAAAGCCGTGAGAATTTTCCTTTTCATCCTCTTCTGTGCCGTTTGTTTGGGGGTATGGAATTTATCCGGGGGCAAACCCTCGGTAGCCGGGAGCGATAATTGTAGTTACAACGAATCGGCTTATACGGGGTTGAATCTTAACTCGTTAGAGAAAGAATTAACCACGACAGGATTAATCGGCAGGATTCACGGCGCTTACCCGGACGGGAGATTATTTGTTTTATCGGTACGCGAACCCGATAACTTTTTCAGTCATGTAGAATTTTCCCTCATCGGGGCCGATGGTGACACTACGAAAGAGTTAAGTAAGAGTCAGCGTCACGATTTGGTCTGCATTCAAGGTAAATTTATTAGAAATCCCAGCCCGCAGAAACACATCAAAGTTAAATCTCTGGAGATTTTAGAATCTCCGATGACAAAGGAAAACTTAATTCCTTACCGAAGAGAGGTAACACTACCCGATGACTTGAGGAATAAAAATAGTTTCACGGGCAAAGTCCACGCTGTAGCCGGTGATGGCAAAATATTGGTCGTAGAGTATCAAGACGGTGTTATACCTATCTATATCAAGTCACCGGATGTGAGTAAAGATTTATACAGGGGCGACATTGTGGAAATAGGTTATCGTATTCAGAGAAAACCTGGACATCCCACACATTTACAATTAGAATCCCTGCAAGTTCTAGATTCTTTAGTGAAATGGCACGGGGAAGAAAAGGAATTAACGGGTACATTGGTTAAATTTTCTAAAAGTCCTCAAGTGCAGTTTGATGTGTACGCGATGGAAGTGGAAACCCAGGGGGTGAAAAGATATTTCACTTTAGTTAACTTCGAGGATGAAGAAGTATTTAAAGCTATTAGAAATAAATTAGCCCGAATCTGGGACAGCCACGCGGAGACTGCACGATCGGGGCGCAATGTTTTAATTAATCCCGCGGTGCGAATCAGGGCGAGGGGAAAGATTAACATAGTGGCTAAAGATCAGGCTAATCCACAAATACTGTTAACCAGTCCAGAGGATATAGATAGTGTTGCCAAAGTTTGAAAGATTAACACACTATGGGGATATTTTAGAAAAGGATTTAAATCCTGCTCATATCTGGTTTTTGACCCATTGCCTGAGGGCATCTCGGAAAGATTTTCTCCCTGACGAGCGATAAGCTTCTATTAATAAAGGAATTTCTGTAATTTTTAAAGTAGGAAAAATTAAACTTTCGGTTGCCTCGATGTATACATTATCTATTAACAGATAAATTGCTAGTTTGCCAGAATCATAACACCATATTTCAGGAATACCTAAGCGGGCGTAGATGGGAAAACGATTTAGATATTTATTAGTTCCGTCTATTTCTAAAGCTAAATCGGGGGGCGGATCGACGTTTAAATCAAAAACTAATTTGCCTCGAATTAAAGGCTCATTTTGAAAGTAAAAACAGTTATCGGGTTCGATGCCCGCTCCCTTTGTATCCCTCTTCCAAGTTGATGAACCGAGACACTCGCAATCTAATTCTAAAATTTCCGCCGCGTCTTTGATGGCATCGCTGATTCTCTCTTTATAATATTCGTGTTCGGCTAGGGGAGACGTGATTTCTAATGTTCCATTGTCGTAAGCTATTCTCGCAGCTCTTTTCTCTCCCAGGTTGGCGAGTAAATTATCAAATTGTCGCCAGCTAATTTCTTGGAAGAGTATTTGATCGGCCCGGTTGCCAGTTATTACCATATTGCCTCTCAAGATAATAAGTTTACAGGACTTTTAAAACAAACAACACAGTTGGATCACTTTAGTCTGTAGAGTGGCTAAAGGTTCGGCCCCGCGTTTGAGACTTTGTTCTAATTCTAAAAGCAGGGGGAAAGCCGAGAGTAACTGTTTACCACTGTAAGCCTGTATTTCCTTGCGGATGAAATAAAGACGATTGACATTAGCGATTTCTGCCGAGACGGCGATGAGTTTATCATCTTTCTCCCCGTTTTCTAAATGAAGTTTCACGATCGCCCAAGTGCGGAACTGCCCCGTCAAAGTAGCTACAATACTTAAAGCCGGTTCATTGCGAGCCAATAAATCCCCTACTAATTCCACCGCCTTTCCCGTCTCGTTTTTTAAAATAGTCTTCGCTAATTCCAGGCTACTCTGACTGCTACCACCCACTAAACCCATAACGTCGTTTTTATCGATCGTCTTTTTTCCCTCCCCGGCATAAAGCTTTAACTTGGTTAATTCGGCGCTTAATTGACGGCTATTATTACCCACCGATTGGGCTAACTCTTCTATAGCCGATGAAGTTAACTTTAAACCTCTCTCCCTCGCCAAGTTGCCTATATGATGGGCGATTTCATCGATTTTCCAAGGCGGAATCGGGGAAAATTCCTTTACCTGTCCGTGGGTTTGCAGTAATTTCGTGGATTTGAGACGAGAATCGGGTTTTTTGTTCGTAGTTAACAGCAGATGGCTCGTGGGGGGAATATCGGGTAAAGTACGCTGTAACTCTTTGAGAAGGTCATCGGGACATTGCTGACACAGGGATGTATCCGCAAGCCATACCAAGCGCTCACCCGTACCGAATACCGGTGTCATCGCTCCATTGAGGGCGTTGATCACGGAGTCGCTGGAGTTGCCGGTAATTTTATAGTAATTGAACTGTATCCATTGTGGATCGACAACTTTTTCCTGTAGGTTTTTAACTGCTTCTTGTATAGCGTAGTCGTCTTCGCCCCAGTAAAGATAGATAGGCATAAATTTATGTGGAGGTAGAAATAATGGAGGCTTGCACTTGTAGTCTCTTTAATTCTAAAACCAGACGCTCGGCTTGATGTTCGTACAGGGGAACCGGCAGGATAGATGGCAAATTTTGCATCGTGGAGGCGGCTACTCCTAGAGGGCAGCCGCAAATATTGGAGACAAGACCAGGTGCATCGACTGCTAGATTGGCATTGAGACAACCCGTAATTTTTATCTGGCGGGATTTAGGGGTGGTGCGCCCCTGTTCGATGCGACGGAGACCGTTAGTAGTGGCTAAGATAATAATACGATCGCCCCCCCTCACCATCAGATAATCTGGAGGTAGTATTTTCGGCCCCTCCATCGGTCTTTGATGCAAGAGGGGGATGACTCGATAACCATAGGCGATGTCACCGATCGATCTTCCCTGTAAAGTATCGTGAGATTCCACCTCGTATTCGGTAACTAATACCGTCTGCTGATTGAGACGGAATAAATTTAAAATATTCTCCCCGAAAGAGGCCCCGGCGAAAGCTTCAGCCGCCACTGTATAAGTCCCTAAAACGTGGGACTGAGGTAATATCTGAGTTAATTGTTTTTCCAATTGCTGGCTTAATGTACGAATAACTAAATAGGTTTCAGGATTTATTTTCTTCGACATCAAAGCAATTTCAAAATTACTCATTTCATCATTGGTAACGATAACAATGCTTTTTGCTTCTTCGAGATTGGCTTGCGGTAGAACTTCTTTAATATTGCCCACTAGTAAAGGCATCTGGGGCAAAAAATTACGTTCTAGCTCGTTATTGGAACTAATGCCTACTATGGATTCTTTTAATTCCGAGAGTAAAGTCGCTACCTGTTGACCGACTCTTCCTAAACCGATGATCACGATATGATTCTGTAGGGGGACGGGGGGACGATTCCTGACAAATTGGAATTTAGATGCTAATAAACTTTCCGTTAATAGTGCGTATAAAACACCCACGAATGCTGTACCCGCCAAGGTCAAACCCAGGGTGAATATCTGTAGCCACCAAGGTACATGACTGTTATCATCTAAACCACCAAAAATATCCCCGTAACCGCCTAATAAAATAATTGCCGTTTTCGATAGGGCGGAAAGTAGGCTATCTTTGGGGTTATAAACTTTAAATAAGAGAGTACCGATAATTAATAAAGCGAAGATAATCAACCCGGAAACCAGTGCCAGTTTTTGCGTGGGTGTCTCTCTAGCTTTACCGATGAATCGTTTAACTTTACTCATCCATAGATTCACACGATCGCTCAATTTCTTCTTACCCGTATCCCCGTGATAAACCAAAGATTGAAAACCGGTTTCCACGTAGACGATCGTATTACCAGGACGGGCTATATCTAACAACGACCAATGATAGAAGCCGGAGAATATAGGCTCATCCGGCTGACGGTGGGCGATGATACGACGGGTAGGACTATTTAACTCTAAAAGGGAGCGATTGGCTAAGCCGTCATCGGCGGTGATTATTTTTTGAATAACTCGCACTTTCTGAGTATCTAACGAAAATAGCCCCAGGGTTTCTGTTCCCAAGGCAGCTAAAGCGAAGGCATTGGCCGGTAGTTGCGTAGGTTCGTAGGCGATAAAATTACCCAGTTGTTCCCCTAGTAATTCGTTAAGATTTTCTTGAGAGGAGCGAATTACCAAACGTGTCCGGGGATTTAATTGACGTATGGTGAGGGCGGTAATAATATTAACTTGCTCGTCACTGGTAACGAGTAGGGCGGCACGACAGTGATGGATGTTTACTTGTTGTAACACACTTTTCTGTCTACAATCACCGATGACCAAATTATCCAACAGGCTCGGAATTTCTTCTATCTCCCAGCTATGGGGTTCGATTTTTTCTATGCTCGTTACCGTCACTCCAAACTGTTTTAAAGCCATGACGCAGTTTTGTCCTAAACTACCTAAGCCACAAACTAGAAATGTACTTAACTCCGAGGTGGTATTGGGATTCACGATAAATTTATTCCCCTGCAATAGGAAATTTCTTGTTATAACTGAAACAAGAGGCAATTATTAAATTTATAAAGCTATGAGGCAGTTTAATTGTAGCGTTAGTAAGGAAATTGTGAGTTTAGTTTTTCTAGGGATTATTGCTCAAATCACACCTAGCTTTGCTCAAACCACTACACCTGTTTCTGTTGATGAAGTCAAACCTTTAGAAGTTCCCCAAGGTACGAGTAGAGATTTGAACGGTTTATCTCAACCGGATTTGCGCGATCGTAATAAATACCAGATAGGCAACCCTATAGAAGCTCAACAATATCAAATTCCTCCAGAAACTAAACCCGCCAATCCCGCCCCCCTGCTTTTGGAGTGGCCCAATAAGGGCGAACCTCCTTCTAGCGGCGGCACAGTACCCTTGGTTAATTTCTAATTATCTATCTTACGGGCTAACATGGGCGGCGAGAACGGTTAACCCCACACAGTGTTTACTCGATCGATAGTATGATTTATAAGTAAGCTCGATCGATAGGAAATAGACTTGATGTTTTCGACTCTAGTCGCCGATTTTAAAGTTATCTTTGAGCGCGACCCGGCAGCTCGCAATCCTTTAGAGGTGTTGTTCTGCTATCCGGGGTTACAAGCCTTATTATGCCACCGCTTTTCTCATTGGCTCTATAAAATAGGTATTCCCTTTTTCCCCCGTCTGCTTTCCCATCTAGCCCGCTTCTTCACCGGCATCGAAATTCATCCGGGGGCCCAAATCGGCCACGGCGTGTTCATCGACCACGGTATGGGTGTGGTTATCGGTGAAACCGCTATCGTCGGTGATTATGCTCTTATATATCAGGGCGTTACCCTCGGCGGCACGGGCAAGGAAACGGGTAAGCGTCACCCCACTCTCGGCGAAAACGTGGTGGTAGGGGCAGGGGCGAAAGTTCTCGGTAATATCCAACTAGGTAATAATGTACGTATCGGGGCCGGTTCGGTGGTTCTACGGGATGTACCTTCCGATTGTACCGTGGTGGGGGTTCCAGGTCGCCTCATCTATCGCGCCGGTGTGCGGGTTGACCTACTCGAACACGGCAATCTACCGGATTCGGAGGCTGTAGCCATACGCTCTCTGGTCGATCGCATCGAACAATTAGAAAAAGAAGTACATCAATTGAAAACGGAACGCTCTACAGAGCCGGACACAATTTTTAACTGTCCCGTACTCGCCCATCTCGCCTGTGAAGAGGAGCATATCGAGGATTGTTGCCCCCTCAGGGAACCTTAATATTTACGATCGTAATAGCGACAGGTTTCACAAGGCCCATCGGGGTTGATAGCACAGCGCAGGTGCGGCGAAAGAGCATTGAAACGACAGCTTATATCTCCTATATAGGCTGGCTTTTCCGTTACCAAAGTTAAATCGCTCACAAGTAAAGTATCGTATCGCCGTGAAGCCCGGATTCTTCCCAGTCTACCTTGCAGTCTCCGCTTTGAGCTTTCAATCAACCAGAAACCCATAATAGATGGAAGTAGGGCGAGGATAAAAACAATAGTTATCCTGATCACAACGATCTCTTACGTACTAATGAGCGAATATTAACAATTCTAGCTCACTGTTTATGCAACTGCCGAGTAAATCTTAGCCGCGTTGCCTTCTTCTGCGGACGATGCGCTGGGAAAACCTCTCGTAAGCTGTTGCACACGAATTTGTCCGGCTTTTAAAGCTTTGGTGAGAATTTCCATCGCCACTTCGGGTTTGCCCGCACCGCAGAAGAATAAATCGGCGGCGAAATACCCATGCTCGGGCCAGGTATGTATAGCAATATGAGATTCAGCTAAAGTTGCAGTCGCGGTCACGCCGTGAGGACTGAACTGGTGGACGCACAAATCGATTAGCGTTGCTTCTCCGGCTGTGATTCCATCGATGAGAGCGGTGCGAATCCGCTCTGGGTCGTTTAAAATATCCGCCGGGACTTGCCAAGCATCGACAATCAAATGGGTACCCAGTTTGGTCATTTTTTCTCTCTTACTCCATATAAAATCTTTCAAGACTTATAAGCATAACACTATTTTCCCCCCTTGTGCAACAAAGGGGGAATGGGTAACGAGAAATTTATTTTCAGGAAGCGAGATTGCCCAAACTACCGTTAGGCATTATAGTTTCTTCTAACTCGGCAGCCAGCAGGTTAGTCTCGGCCAATATAGCCCCGATGAGATTAGCTTGCTTGAGGTTGGCTTTTTTAAGATTAGTACCCACTAAATGGGTTAACAGTAATCCCGCTTGATGGAGATTCGCCCCGGAGAGATTAGCATCGCACAAATTGGCACTCAGCAGATTACAACCCGTCAGGTTGGCATACCGGAGATTGGCATCTTGTAAATTGCTTTTACTCAAATCGGCCCCTTCTAAATTGGCACCCTGCAAATTTACTTTTTCTAAGTTCGCCCCTGCTAAATTCGCTCCTTCTAAATTGGCACATCTGAGATTAGCCCCTCTCAAATCCGTTAGCCGTAAATCGGCGTAACTCAAGTTAGCCCCCTCTAAATTGGCTTCTCTTAAAGTGCTGCGGTACATGAAAGCGCGGATCAAACTCACTCCCTTCAGGTAAGCGCCGCTTAAATTAGCATCGGTGAGAATGGCGCGCGTCAATACAGCCCCCTCTAAATTGGCTTTGCCCAACATGGCGTTGGTCAGAGTCGCCCCGGTTAAATTAACCGATTCTAGATTGGCTTTGAATAATTGAGCGAATATCATACTCGCACCGATCAAGATCGCTCCCGTTAAATCGGCTTTTTTCAAGATGGTATTACTCAAAATCGCACCGCTCATATCGCTTTTAACAGCGTTGGCGCCCGATAAATTAGCTTGGGATAAATTAGCGTCGATTAACTTGGCCTTACTCAAGTTGGCTCCCTCTAAATCGGCTCCACTAAAATTACTGTTGATTAAATTGGCCCCGGCGAAGTTAGCGGCGATCAATTCAGCCCGACTCAGGTTGATCCGATTCAATTCCGTTTTTTTCAAGCAGGCCCCGTAAAGTTTTACTTCTTTAAAGTTCCGCTCTCCTTGCCGATATTGTCTTAATAAGTTACTGACGTTAACTCGTGCATTCGTACTCATAAAATAGGTGATAAATGTTGCTGTTTCTCAATGTGCGATCTTTAAAGCAACTTTTAGACAAACTCAGAATATGGCTTCAAAGATTGTCTAGAAAATGTCTTTATCCTTATGGATTATTCAATTAAGGTTCAAGTGGCGATCGCTACAGATCCCCGCCTCTCATTTTCCCAGCCATCCCGTACCAACCAGGTCTAGGCATCAGGTTAGAAAAGTCTTGAGAATCTGTTTTTCTGATTAAATCTACTGCCTCTCCGATGTCTTGGCTCGGTTTCATACAGTTTTTTTCATAAAATAATGTAGTCAGCCAAACTCCGGGGAGATTGACGACATCTGATTACCTGATTTCACACTTACTGTCTTTATAAGCATAAAGCTTTTAAAAAGTCAATCCCAAAACAGGGATTTACAACCAAGTTTAAAATATGAAATCTTGGTAAATCCATAATAGATTATTAACCTAATTTTTGGCAAGCGTGGGAGAGGGTATGACCCGTCAGGCTGCGAGCTTGGTGGATTGGACACCTAACACCTGTAGGTAGTATTGTTTGAGCTGTTGAGTCGCCGCGCTCCAACCCCATTTTTGAGCTTCTGCGCGGGCGTTTTTCCGTAACAATTCTTTTTCTTCCCTAGCCCCCAAGAGTCGCCGGGTAGCTAAAATTGCCCCATCAGGGTCTTGAGTCCCAAAAAGATAACCGTTAACGCCATCGGTGACAATATCGGGAATACCGCCGGAGGCACAAGCCACCACGGGACAGCCCGCAGCCATCGCTTCTAATAAAACCAAGCCTAAAGTTTCGGTGCGGGAGGGGAAGATAAAGGCATCGGCGGAGGCGAAGGCGGTGGCTAGATCCAGACCCTGTAAATAACCGACGAAATGAGTGTTAGTACCTTGGAAATGGTTTTCTAATGCTTCTCTATGGGGGCCATCACCAACGATCGCTAGATGAGCGTCGGGAATCGCTTCCAAGACGGGTTTGATCGCTTCAATCTGCTTTTCTGCCGAGACGCGACCGACGTATAATAGTAAAGGACGATCGGGATTCCCTTGGGAAAGCAGCACTCGCATTTCGTGAGAAGTTAGATGAGGTTGGAATAATTCTGTGTCTACGCCTCTCTGCCACAGATCTACTCGTTCGATGCCGTGACCCGATAACTCTTCCACCATGGCTGTAGAGGTACAGAGATTCAAAGCCGCTTGATTGTGAGCTAATTTCAGTAATTCCCAGAGTAAGCCTTCTAGAGATCCTAACCCGTAGTGTTGTAAATATTGGGGAAGATGGGTGTGGTAAGAAGCCACCAAGGGTATGCCCATCGTTTTTGCGTAATAGATACCGCCCACCCCTAAAACCGCAGGGTTAACCACATGGATAAGATCTGGTTTAAATCTTTGCAGAACATTTTTCAAATTGGGGCGGGGAATGGCAATTTTTAATTCTGGATATAGGGGTAGGGACATACCTGACACGCCGTGAATTTTCGCTCCCTTATAGTCTTTCAGCCCTCCATCGGGGCAGACTACCAAGACTCGATCGCCCTCTTTCTGTAGATGTTCTACTGTGTGCTTCAAGCGAGTGACGATTCCATCTATCTTGGGTAGGAAAGTTTCCGTGAACAGGGCAATACGCATAAAAACGATTTAAAAGATTTTCTGGGCTTATCATACCAAATCCGTTTACCATAATCGCTTTTTACAAAATAGTGACGCTTGGGCACTTTGGCTAGCCACGTCAACTCGGTCGAGAGTGTCATAAGTAGTACATTAATAGAACACTTTTTCTCTGACTTTAACTTCGCTCATTAAAATTTCCTTAACGTTGCTTCAGGGCCAGAAGTAAACAACATTAATTACATGGGAATTTTTAAACATTATTTAATAATTTTTTGCTCTTAAATATGCTGTTAGCAAAAAATATTTCTCTAGGCAGTCTTATCTATCTATCGATAGTTGTAACACCAAAAAGAAAGCGACATCTTAGAGATCATCTTGTCTGTCATGCGAGAGATAAATAAGCTCAGACGAAAGACTTCCTACTTTAACCTAAATATATAGAATTCCCAACATGACCGTCGCTGAACCCATCCACAACACAGATAATCTCGATCTATCCGAACTTTTAAAAACATTAATCGCCGTAAAGAAAGGAGATTTTAGCGTCCGTCTCCCTTTCGACCACACCGGAATCGCGGGTAAGATAGCCGATAACCTCAACGAGATCATCGAGCTGAATCAGCGAATGGTGGGTGAATTGGAGCGCATCGGTAGCGTAGTGGGCAAAGAAGGACAATTAGGGCAGAGAGCTAGTTTAGGGGTTGCCGGGGGGTCTTGGGGAGCCTGTATCGATTCGGTTAACACTTTAATTACCGACTTGGTACAACCGACAGCAGAAACCGCTCGCGTGATCCGAGCCGTAGCCAACGGGGATCTGTCCCAGAGAATCGCCACGGAGATCGAAGGGATGCCCCTGAGAGGAGAATTCCTACAAACGGCCCAAGTAGTCAATACGATGGTGGATCAACTGGGTTCTTTCGCTTCCGAAGTGACGAGAGTGGCGCGGGAGGTGGGCACCGAGGGGAAATTGGGGGTACAGGCGGAAGTAAAAGGAGTGGCGGGAACTTGGAAAGACCTCACCGATAATGTGAATTTAATGGCGGGGAATCTCACCGCCCAGGTGAGGAATATCGCGGAAGTGGCTACAGCGATCGCTAACGGGGATCTATCGAAAAAAATCACCGTCAACGTCAAAGGAGAAATTTTAGAGTTAAAAAACACCGTCAACACGATGGTAGATCAGCTCAATTCCTTCGCTTCCGAAGTGACGAGAGTGGCGAGGGAAGTAGGCACCGAGGGGAAATTAGGGGTACAGGCGGAAGTAAAAGGAGTAGCGGGAACCTGGAAAGACCTCACCGATAATGTTAACTTAATGGCGGGGAACCTTACCGCACAGGTGAGGAATATTGCGGAAGTTACCACGGCGGTAGCTAACGGGGATCTGTCGAAGAAAATCACCGTCGATGTGAAAGGAGAAATTTTAGAGTTAAAAAACACCGTCAACACGATGGTAGATCAGCTTAACTCTTTCGCTTCCGAAGTAACGAGAGTGGCCAGAGAAGTAGGAGCGGAAGGAAAATTAGGCGGACAGGCGGAAGTGAGGGGCGTGGCCGGAACATGGAAAGACCTGACCGATTCCGTGAACTTTATGGCCGGGAATCTCACCGCCCAGGTGAGGAATATAGCTGAAGTGACGACGGCGGTGGCGACGGGGGATCTGTCGAAGAAGATCACCGTGGATGTGAAGGGCGAGATTCTCGAATTGAAAAACACGATCAATACGATGGTGGATCAGCTCAGTTCCTTCGCTTCCGAAGTGACGAGAGTGGCGCGGGAAGTCGGCACCGAGGGCAAGTTAGGGGTACAGGCGGAAGTGAAAGGCGTGGCGGGAACATGGAAAGACCTGACCGACTCCGTGAACTCGATGGCGGGGAATCTTACCGCCCAGGTGAGGAATATCGCCGAAGTATCGACGGCGATCGCTAACGGGGATCTGTCGAAGAAAATCACCGTCGATGTGAAAGGCGAAATCTTCGAGTTAAAAAACACGATCAATATCATGGTGGATCAGCTCAACTCCTTCGCTTCCGAAGTAACGAGGGTGGCGCGGGAAGTGGGCGCTGAAGGAAAATTAGGCGGACAGGCGGAAGTAAGGGGCGTGGCGGGCACATGGAAAGACCTGACGGATTCGGTAAACTTCATGGCGGGTTCTTTAACGGCACAGGTGCGTAATATCGCTGAAGTGACCACAGCGGTAGCTAACGGGGATCTTTCTAAGAAGATCACCGTCGATGTTAAGGGTGAGATTCTGGAACTGAAGAACACGATCAACATCATGGTGGATCAACTCAACTCCTTCGCCTCCGAAGTAACGAGGGTGGCGCGGGAAGTTGGTACGGAAGGGAAATTAGGCGTACAGGCGGAAGTCAAGGGAGTGGCGGGCACATGGAAAGACCTCACCGATAACGTCAACTCGATGGCGGGAAATCTCACGGCCCAGGTGAGGAATATTGCGGAAGTAACCACGGCGGTAGCTAACGGAGACCTATCGAAGAAAATCACCGTCGATGTGAAAGGGGAAATTTTAGAGTTAAAGAACACGATCAACGTCATGGTGGATCAACTTAGTTCCTTCGCTTCCGAAGTGACGAGGGTAGCGCGGGAAGTTGGTACGGAGGGGAAATTAGGCGTACAGGCGGAAGTCAAGGGAGTGGCGGGAACATGGAAAGACCTCACCGATAACGTCAACTCGATGGCGGGGAATCTCACGGCCCAGGTGAGGAACATCGCCGAAGTATCGACGGCGATCGCTAATGGCGATCTCTCGAAAAAAATTACCGTACAGGTGAAAGGGGAAATCCTAGAACTGAAAAACACGATCAATATCATGGTGGATCAACTCAGCTCCTTCGCCTCGGAAGTAACCCGGGTAGCGCGAGAAGTGGGTTCGGAAGGAAAATTAGGGGTACAGGCGGACGTGCGCGGCGTGGCGGGAACCTGGAAAGACCTGACCGATTCCGTGAATTTCATGGCCGGTTCTCTCACCGCCCAGGTGCGTAATATCGCCGCGGTTACGACCGCGGTGGCGAACGGCGATCTATCGAAGAAGATCACCGTCGATGTGAAGGGGGAAATTCTCGAACTGAAAAACACGATCAATACGATGGTGGATCAGTTAAACTCCTTCGCTTCCGAAGTGACCAGGGTGGCGCGGGAAGTGGGCACCGAAGGGAAATTGGGCGTACAGGCAGAAGTGAGGGGCGTAGCGGGAACTTGGAAGGATCTCACCGATAACGTGAATCTGATGGCCAGTTCTCTGACGGCACAGGTACGAAACATTGCGGAAGTGACTACGGCGGTTGCGAATGGAGATTTATCTAAAAAAATCACCGTGGATGTGAAGGGCGAGATTCTGGAATTGAAGAACACCGTCAATATCATGGTGGATCAGTTAAATTCTTTCGCATCAGAAGTAACTAGAGTGGCGCGGGAAGTGGGTACGGAAGGAAAATTAGGGGTGCAGGCTTACGTTAAAGGAGTTGCCGGAACCTGGAAGGATCTCACCGATAACGTCAACTCGATGGCGAGTAATTTAACAGGGCAGGTACGTAATATCGCTGAAGTGACGAAGGCGGTGGCTAACGGCGATCTGTCGAAGAAAATCACCGTGGATGTGAAGGGGGAAATTTTAGAGTTAAAGAACACGATTAACGTCATGGTGGATCAACTCAGTTCCTTCGCCTCGGAAGTAACGCGGGTGGCGCGGGAAGTGGGTACGGAGGGGAAATTAGGGGGACAGGCTCAGGTAACGGGCGTGGCGGGAACTTGGAAAGACCTCACCGATAATGTGAACTCGATGGCGGGAAATCTCACTGCGCAGGTGCGGGGTATAGCGCGGGTCGTGACCTCGGTGGCTAACGGGGATCTCAAACGTAAATTGATGCTCGATGCCAAGGGGGAGATCGAAACCCTAGCCGAAACGATCAACGAGATGATCGATACTCTCGCCACCTTCGCAGATCAGGTAACTACGGTGGCGCGGGAAGTGGGAATCGAGGGTAAATTGGGTGGTCAGGCGAAAGTACCTGGCGCGTCGGGCACTTGGCGGCACCTTACCGATAACGTGAACGAGTTAGCGGCGAATCTGACCACCCAGGTACGTGCGATCGCTGAAGTGGCTATTGCGGTGGCGAGGGGGGATCTCACCCGATCGATCTCGGTGCAGGCAGAAGGAGAGGTGGCCGTCCTCAAGGACAATATCAACCAGATGATCACCAACCTGCGGGAAACGACGCAGAAAAACACGGAACAGGATTGGTTGAAGACTAACCTGGCCAAGTTCACGCGGATGTTACAGGGTCAGAGGGATCTAGAAACCGTATCCAAGCTGATCCTTTCCGAACTAGCACCTCTGGTGCGGGCCCAACACGGGGTATTCTATCTGATGGAAACGGGCGAGCCATCACAATCCTATCTGAAATTATTAAGTAGCTACGCCTACCGGGAACGCAAACATCTCGCCAATCGTTTCCATGTGGGTGAGGGATTGGTGGGACAGTGCGCCCTAGAAAAAGAGCGGATACTGCTCACCGAAGTACCTTTAGATTACATTAAGATTAACTCGGGTTTGGGAGAAGCAACACCTTTAAACGCCGTGGTTCTGCCCGTGTTATTCGAGGGACAGGTAACGGCGGTGATCGAGTTGGCATCTTTCCAACGTTTTAACGAGATTCACCTCACTTTCTTCGATCAACTCACCGAGAGCATCGCCATAGTTTTAAATACGATCGCCGCCTCTATGCGAACCGAAGAACTATTGAAGCAGTCCCAATCCCTCGCTCAAGAGTTACAAACCCAACAGGGAGAACTGCGGGAGACGAACCAGCGTCTAGAACAGCAGGCGCGCTCTTTGAAGGCCTCCGAGGAATTACTAAAAAGTCAACAGGAACAGTTACAGGGAACCAATGAGGAATTAGAAGAGAAAGCTCGCCTACTGTATCAACAGAATGAAGAAGTGGAGCGCAAAAACCACGAGATCGAACAGGCGCGGCGAAGCCTCGAAGATAAAGCCGAACAGTTAGCCCTCACATCCAAATACAAATCTGAATTTCTCGCTAATATGTCCCACGAACTCAGGACACCCCTCAACAGTCTGTTAGTACTGGCCAAACTCCTGGGTGATAATTCAGACCATACCCTGACGGGCAAACAGGTGGAATACGCCCAGACTATTTACTCCGCAGGTAGCGATCTGCTCGGTTTGATCAACGATATTCTCGACCTGGCTAAAATCGAATCGGGTACGATGTCGGTGGACATCGAGCAGATGCCCCTGAACGAACTCAGCATCCAACTCGATCGAGCCTTCCAACCGATCGCCCACGAGAAGAACGTCCCCTTCGGGATTACCCTTGATGAGCGTTTACCCCGCAGTATCTACACCGATCCCAGAAGGATGCAACAGGTACTGAAAAACCTGCTCTCCAACGCCTTCAAATTTACGAGTCAAGGTCAAGTTCGGCTACGGATAGAACCCGCCAGAGAAGGTTGGAGTCTAGAACACGAAACTTTGAATCGCGCGGCTCTCGTCATCGCCTTTGCCGTCAGCGATACCGGTATCGGCATCGCCCCCGATAAACAGAAGCTGATCTTCGAGGCCTTTCAACAGGCGGACGGTAGTACCTCCCGCCACTATGGAGGCACGGGCTTAGGACTATCCATCAGCAGGGAAATCGCCCGTCTATTGGGCGGCGAAATTACTTTATCGAGCCAGCTCGGTGTCGGCAGTACCTTCACCCTCTTCCTGCCGCAAACCATATTAGAATCTTTTCCACCCACCAACGGCGCTCGCTACTCGAAGTTTAACCCTCCTAATCCCACCGCGCCCACCGGGCAAGAAGACGGGGCAACGGCCGACCATAAACCTCTGTTCTTAAACACCCCAGAATCTATAAGGATCATCGAAGACGATCGAGATAACATCACTCCCGACGACCGCGTTATCCTGATCGTCGAGGATTCCGTAGAGTTCGCCCATACCCTCTTAGAGATCGTTCGGGAAAACGGTTTTAAGGGATTGATCGCCCCGAAAGCCACCACGGGATTAGCCCTCGCGAGTAAATATCAACCCGTCGCCTTATTCGTGGATATTTGTTTGCCGGAGGATAGCGGTTGGACGGTACTCGATCGCCTTAAAAATTCACCCGATACCCGTCATATTCCCGTCATCATCGTCTCGGTCAAGGATGAGCGGCAACGTGCCGGACAGCTAGGGGCATCGGCATTTTATCCCAAACCCTTATCGCCTCAATCTTTACAGACTATCGTCACCGACCTGAAAACGGGGCTCGATCGTACGACTAAACATTTACTGGTGGGCATAACCGACGATGGGGAAGCCGGAGAGATCATCTCTGTGCTCGCTGGAGACGGTATCACCATAACCAGGCTATCTAGCCCCGCAGAAGCGCTTCATCGCGCAGATGGCACCAGTGGAAGTGGTAACGAGCCGATCGATTGTGCCATTTTCGATATTAACTATGTCGAGCAAATACAGCCCTATATAGCAGCGAATTTTAGCCCGGTAATTATTTACGCTCGCGATCCCATCGGCCCCGAGCAACAAAAAAGGCTCTTGGGGTGGAGCGAGAACAGTCGCATAAAAGCGGTCAATTGTCTGGAACTTCTTTTAGAAGAGACTATTCTACTCACCCATTGCCCCCAAGCCCAACTAGGTTCCAGGGCGCTCGAACTACTGCAACAAACTTCTAGAACCCAGCGGCTTTTAACGGGTAAAAAAGTTCTCATCATCGATGACGATGTGCGCAATCTTTTCGCTCTTACTAGCTTGCTGGAACGTCAGCAAATGCGCATTATAACAGCGGAAAACGGTTCTGATGGCATTATCTCCCTCCGACAGAATCCCGACGTGGACGTAATTCTCATGGATGTGATGATGCCAGGTATCGACGGATACGAAACCACCAGGCTGATACGACAGATGCCTTCTTTCGCAAAGCTACCGATTATTTCCCTGACCGCCAAAGCCATGAAAGGCGATCGGGACAAGTCCCTAGAGTCGGGCGCGTCGGATTACATCACCAAGCCCGTAGATACGGAGCAGTTATTATCGCTTCTCAGGGTTTGGCTCTCCTAAGTCCTCTTAACATCATCTATCGCCCTGATTTTCACTTATCAAGTTTATGCAAGCCGAACCTAAAGTTAATATCCTTCTAGTTGACGATAATCCGAAAAATTTATTAACCCTAGAGGCTATACTTAGCAAACTAGACCAGAACCTAGTCCAAGCCTATTCGGGGGAGGATGCGCTTCGTTGCTTACTGAACCGGGATTTTGCCCTGATCTTACTAGATGTGATGATGCCCGGAATGGATGGATTTGAAACCGCAGCTCTGATTCGCTCCCGCGAGCGTTCCCGTGACGTACCAATCATCTTCATTACCGCTTACAGTCATAACGAACAACAAACCTTTCAGGGCTACTGTCTGGGAGCGGTGGACTATCTGGTTAAACCGATCGATCCTGGAGTTCTTTTGTGTAAAGTCTCCGTTTTCGTCGAATTACACAAGAAAACTGCTAAAATCATCGAGCAAGCCGCCCACATCGCCACCTTGAACGCCGAGTTAGAATATCGCGTCCAACAAAGAACCGCCGAATTGGCCGCTACCAACGCTACTTTAGAAAAGCGTAATCAAGAACTGGATCAATTTGTTTATGTCGCCTCCCATGACTTGAAATCTCCTTTACGGGCGATCGCTAATATCGCTACTTGGTTGGGCGAAGACCTACAAGATAAGTTAACTCATGAAACAGCTTATCAATTGAATATTCTCCAAGGAAGGGTTCATCGGATGGAAAAGCTCATCGATGGACTTCTTCTTTATTATCGGGTCGGGCGGAGAAAGATGAAGAGCGAGAAAGTGGCGGTGGGACAATTACTCCTAGAGGTGATCGATTGTCTCGCTCCAGATGATCGTTTTCTGATCTCGATCGCCCCGGATTTACCAACTTTACGCACTGTAAGGATACTTTTAGAACAGGTTTTTACTAACTTGATCGGTAATGCCATAAAGCACCATCACCCCGCTGGGGGTAAGATCGAAATCAACGCGCGCCGAGAAGGAGATTATTACGAATTTTCGGTGGGTGATGACGGCCCAGGTATCGACCCACAATTTCATGATCGGGTTTTTAGCTTATTCCAAACTTTAGAACCTCACGCCAGCGATAATACAGGTATCGGCTTAACGATCGTCAAAAAAATAGTCGAGACTGAGGGCGGTAAAATCTCGATGGATTCTGGAGAGGGAAAAGGAACGATCGTTTATTTTACCTGGCCTGTGAATTAATCCCCGAAAATGTCTAACTGTTTGGCTTGAGGGTTTTGTCTATCCTTAGAAGGTTTAACTCTCGTTATACCTTGGCGTAATCCGAGGGCGATTTTACTGTGCTTCTCGATCTGACTCATCACCTGCAAAGCCCGGCTGATAACCACGGGGGGCAATCCCGCCAGTCTTCCCGCTTCTATACCGTAGGATTTATCCGCACCACCGGGGCGCACTTGATGTAAGAAAATAATCTCATTCGGTAACTCTTTGACTGTTACTTGATAGTTAGCCACGTTAGTTAAAATCGACGCTAGTTCGTTTAATTCGTGGTAGTGGGTGGCGAAAATCGTCCGCGATTGTATTTGAGTGGCCAGATATTCCGCCACGGCCCACGCTATCGAAAGCCCGTCGAAAGTAGCTGTGCCTCTACCGATCTCGTCGAGGAGGACGAGCGATCGTTCCGTGGCGTGATTTAAGATATTAGCGGTCTCGTTCATCTCCACCATGAAAGTAGATTGCCCCGTGGCCAGATCATCCACCGCGCCGACGCGGGTGAAAATTCGATCGCATATAGACAACCTCGCCGATTTAGCCGGGACGAAACCGCCGATTTGTGCCATTAACTGTATCAAGCCCACCTGACGTAGATAACAACTTTTCCCGCTGGCGTTAGGCCCGGTGAGAATTATTAAATCGGGGTAGGTTTCCCCGTCGCTTTCATTACCGAGACGGGTGGAATTGGGTACGAAAAAGCCCAGACCTAAAGATTGTTCCACTACCGGATGCCTGCCCTCTTCTATTTCTACGACCCTGCCTTCGACGATTTCCGGTTGACAATAGCCTTGATATACAGATATTTCCGCCAAACCCGCCAATACATCGATCGCCGCTACCGCCTTAGCCATATCGCGAATTTCTCCCCCGAAGTTGCCCACCTCGCTCCGTAGGGCGGCGAATATTTCGTACTCTAGCGCGTTCAATTCATCTTGAGCGGTAAGAATTCGATTCTCCTTTTCCTTTAACTCTGGAGTGATAAAACGCTCTTCCGAAACTAAAGTTTGCTTACGAATATAGTCACTCGGAACATTATCCGATTTACTTCTGGGAATACTAATATAGTAACCGAACGTCTTATTATATCCCACCTTAAGATTAGTGATTCCCGTTCTTTGTCGCTCGGTAATTTCCAAATTAGCAAGCCACTTTTGATCTTCTTCGTAAAGCTCCCGCAGGCTATCCAATTGAGAATTGATGCCGCCCCGAATAACTCCCCCCTCTTTAAGATGTAAGGGCGGGTGTTCCACTAAATGTTCCTTGACTTTCTGGGCTAATTGTTCTATTTCTGGGGGAACATTCTGTAGAGTTCTCAAATAAGGTGATTTCCCTGATTTAGCCAATTCCGCTAACTCCCGCAGACGGATTAAAGACAGGGATAAACTTAATAAATCCTTAGCGTTAGCCGTACCCGAACTCACTCGCCCGCTGATTCTTTCTAGGTCGTATATATCTCCCAATAACCCTCTAATATCCTGCCGTAAACTAGGGTTATCAATCAATTCTAAAATCGTTTCCTGTCTCGACAAAATTCCTTTCTTATTAAGTAAAGGTTGTAATAACCAACGTCTGAGGGCGCGGCTTCCCATCGGGGTGATAGTTTTATCTATAGCCCATAATAAAGAGCCATAAAAACTACCATCGCGGACTGTTTGAGTTATTTCTAGATTGCGGCGGGTTTGGTAGTCGAGAATCAGGTAATCGGAAAGGTTGTAAGTGCGGAGGGGTTGTAAGGGTATTTGATGGGCTTTCTGGGTATCCTCGATATAGTCTAATAAGCCCCCGGCGGCCCGAATCGCGAACACTAGAGACTCGCAGCCCATGCCTTCTAAAGAGCGAATTTTGTAAGTCAGTAATAATTTATTTTTAGCTTCCGTGAGGGTGAAAGGGGCTTGTTTCCGCAGACAGTAACAGAAACAATCGGGTAAACCTTCAGGGATGGATGTTGATTTCTCTCCGGGGCGCAGTAGACGGTTTAAATCCGGGGCATTGGTGGGGATGAGGATTTCCGATGGTTGCAGACGTAATAATTCCAAGTTTAAAGCCGATATGTCATCCCCCTGACAGGTGAAGAATTCGCCGGTAGAAATATCCGCGTACGCTAAACCCCAATGATTTTGGGCGATGACCACGGCGGCGAGGAAGTTATTGCGTCTCGCCGGTAACATATCGTCGGATGTCAGAGTGCCGGGGGTGAGGAGACGGGTGATCTGTCTCTCTACTATGCGCTTTTCTAGGGCGGCCGAGGCGGAGTCTTCTACTTGGTCGCAGATAGCGATCGCATAGCCTTTTTCGATGAGTAGGCGGCTATAACGTTCGATCGCGTGATGGGGTACACCGGTCATAGCCACTCTGCCGATGTCTTTGCCCCCTTCTTTACTGGTGAGGACTAGTTCTAATTCTTGGGATATGGTGACGGCATCTTGAAAGAAGCACTCGAAGAAATCTCCGACTCTATACAGTAATAGTATATTCGGGTATTGCTGTTTTACCTCCACGTAGTGCTGATACATGGGGGTGAGTTTGGTACGATCGAGTTTACGATAATCTGTATGGGGAGCCTTACTAGTTCCGAGAATAGCGGCCACATCTTCGCCCGTAACTTCTGCAGTAGACTCGTTCGAGATCGTCATAGATAGTACATTACTAGGACACTATTTCTTTGACTTTAACTCAAATCGGTACTTTTAGTCTAGGAAAGTTTTATGAATATTATCGTTTTCGCCACTCTGTAATCAATGTTTTCAACCTTTCATATCCTAATTTGGGCGTTAAATCCTTTCTCGATAAACCCCCGTGAGGCCAGAAATTGCCATTATCGCTCAAATCCCACCAACTGATCGCCTGAATATAAGATTTACTATAAGCGATCGTGTAGAAAGCTTCGATCCAGTCCGCCTGTACCGCTTCACTCCACCGAGCGCGCCATAAACCAGGCGGGTCTTTGAAATAGGAAACTTCATCGACAGATGTGGCCGATGACACGCCTAACTCGGTGATGTGAAGGGGTTTACCGAGACGGCTGAATCTTTCCAGAAGTCGATCGATCTCGAACAGATCCTGATCCGGGTAATATAATTGTAGACCGATCGCCTCGAACTCTATACCCGCGTCGATCACCGCCTTTAAATACTCGTGGGGGCTATGTTGGGGAGGCTGATGATAGGAAATATTCTCCGCCCACAAACAACAATTATTGATAATGCGGAAAGTTTTCTCGTTGCCGCGCCTAGAAGATTCGGAAGCGATGCGGGTTAACTCGACGAATTGCCCCAAGGTGAAATTCAACTCGTTAGACCAAGCGATGCCGTGGGGTTCATTGATAATATCGTAATAATTAACCTCACCCCGATAATGCCTTGTAATTTCTTCCACCCGGCGGGCTACCAATCCCTTGATTTCTTGAAAAGATTTTCCCCTGATTTCATCGGGAATACCCGCGCCGTGAAACCACACGAGAGGATGACCCTTGGGAGTAATATTTAACCTCTGTAATTCTTTCACCATACTATCGGTGAGGGAGTAATCGGGCTTTCCCAGAATCGGCTCGAAATTTTTCCAGTAAAAGGGGATGGTAGCGAAATTGAATAACTCTTGAAACCGTCTTATATACTCTTCTCCCTGTTGGGGATAGCCGAAAAAATTAGCCCCGAAGAGAAAGTGAGGTCGTGACGGTTGTTTCTCGATCAGTTGTTGTGCCTTAGCCACTACAGCCAATTCTCCCACCCACATACTTTCTGATAAACTGCGATCGAACCACTTTACCCTCTCCCCCGAATCCGTCGCCGCTAACCCCCGCTTTCTATAATCCCAGGCTGTTTCTAAACGTGACTCTAGCGCGGGAGAAAATTTAATTCCCCGCCCTTTCTCTTGGCCGATAAAGTCCCGCACCCGACGTAAGCGAGTCTCGGCGAAAGTCCCATTAAGATTCAGAGGAAAATCCTTTCCTGTATAACCTTTCCCCCCATTATCAGCGTAGAGAGTAACCGCGCCGAAATCGGTGACGGGTAACTTGAGGGCGACGGCGAAGGGGGAGGCGGGAATTGCGGTAAGTAACTTACCATCTTTAATACTGCGTCGGGGTTGGGGTAGAGTTTCCCCATCTAGAGCCAAAAAATAAGCTTGATTGAGGGCTTTGGGGGTGACATTAGCGCCGTCGGGATTGAATACGGTAATTTCTAAAAGCGGTGAAGTCATAGCGGTGACGAGAGATGACCAGGAAGAACGATCGAGCAAACCTGCTAAACTCAAACCGGCCGCAAACTGAAAAAACTGTCGGCGATTGCCATTAAAATTCATACGCACTAGAGAAAAGAAACAATTAACCTTAATTTGGGCATAGTAAAAGAGAGACTATATCCGCTTTAACTTCCCATGAATAGCCCAGAGACTTCCAACACCCATCTATGGATACTATTAACAGCATTCCTTTACTCGCTATTTACCCTCATCCCCGATAGTCATAGTTTGATGGTGCAGTGGCCCTGGGTGGCCGTGTGGCAGATAGGATTACTCTGTCCCATATTCTGGCTTATGTCCCAAATCTGGCATCAGAATAAGTTGCTGTTTTTAGGTAATCGCTTAGATCCGATCGTGGGGATTATGAGCTTAGGAATAATCCTATCAAGTTTTGGGGCTAGATTTCCCGTACAAGCCCGCTGGTATGGTTGGGCCGCTTTCGGTCTCATCGCCGCCCTGTACGCGCTGGCTCAGTATTTAGATAATAACGATCGACGTTACAAGTTACTACTATTTCAAGCGTATCTAAGTATAGGATTTATCGTCTGTAGTTTATTACTGTGGACTACTGGAACATTATTTCCCGAATTAAACCGACTCGGCGCACTTAAAAGCCAAGGTGTCGATTTACCCTTCGATTTTTCGGTGTTGGAATTGCGTAACTGGGCCCCCCTAGGACATCAAAACTATGTAGCCGGTTATTTACTTTTAGTATTACCCTTACTAATAGCTTTTGCCTTTCTCGAATCCAAGCGACGACCACTATGGATAACGGGAGTGGTTTTAGGCTTGGTCAGTCTTTACACTACCAGTTCCAGAGGCGGCTGGCTAGGGCTTTTAGGATTGACGATTTTCGCTCTTGGGGTGTTATTACTAAAAAGTAAATTACGCCCCCAGTGGTTGCCTGTAGGTAGTCTGGGCGCGGTATTAGTATTGTTCGTCTTCGTTATCAGTAATAACCGTCTGCAAACGGCTTTAAACGCCATAGTTAACGGCCAGGTAGGAGACGAATTCGCCTACAGGATAATTAATAGCGCCGTGGGTTGGCAGATGGGCAGTCAACACCCCATTACAGGTATCGGCCTCGGTAATGTGCCTCTGGTGTATCAAAATTATCGTCCTTATTGGGCGGGGCGCACTTCCGAGTTAATCTATCAACTCCATAGCACCCCCGTACAAATCTGGGCGGAATTGGGCATCGTGGGTGTAGTGGGAATGGTATTACTACTGTGCTGGTTAGTTAAGAATTTTTTGTCTACGAAGGGGCGGCAACCCCGCGAACAGATTTTAATTTACGCTATCTATGGAGCTTTATCGGCTTACGGGTTAATGAGTCTCACCGATTATCAACTCGATAACATCGCTATCAGTGGCACATTAATTATCTATCTCGCCTGTCTTGCTTCCTGGAGTCGCCAAGACGAACAGATAGTAACCGTCGCCCCGAAATATCTGTTTTTTAGCCTTCTCGGTGCGATGCTGGTGGCTTTAATCTGGTTGATTCCCATCCATCGCGCTTGGCAGTTATCGAGTCAGGGTTTTATGGCGCTGGCGGATAAAAAAATCGATGTTTTTGAAACTGCCTTATCTCGCGCCTCTCAACTGGCCCCTTGGGAATCCTATTATCCCCTTCAATTGGGGTGGAATCTGGCGGATATAGGCATGAGTACCAATAACAGGAATCTTCTAGCCGCAGGGGTGGATAATTTCGAGAAGGCTAACACGATTTCTCCCTATCAAGAATTCGGCCGTAGTAATCTCGGCTGGCTCGTCATGGGGTCAGATCCTGTAGAATCGATGCAGTCTTTTCTAAAATCGGCGCAACTCGTACCGGCGAAGAGGGGTGTCTTTTACGGTCTAGGATTAAGTTTACTCCGACAGCAAAAACTAGAGCCTGCTATTGATGCTTTCGCGATCGAGTCTATCCGCGATCCTATATTTCTTACTTCTCCTATCTGGCGTTTGCCTCAATTCGTCCCCATCTATCAAAAGTTAATCGAGAAAGTGGAGGGAAACTACGGGCAACTTCTCCAGAATCGGAATAACTCGGCGACGTTTAATAGTTACTTGCATCATCTCCGCGGTGGTTTTTATTGGTGGATAGGAGATAAGGAGAAAGCCAAACAGGATTGGAGTCAGTCGGGCACTATACAAGGTGATGAATTATTGGCGGGTAAGGTTAATTCTCCCCCCCTATCTTTACTTTTACAGGCGTGGAATGAGCCAACACAGCGCCAGTCTTTATTAAGGCAAGCTTGGGCCCTATCCCAAAAAACTGCATTACCCCAAGATATAGAAAAGGCTTTATTAACTAGTATGGAGCGGGCGACTTCCTTCGAGCAATGGGTAAAGGAAAATGCACCCCCGTGGCAATACCGCCGCGAGAGGGCCGGTTTTAATGTCAATAGCCGTCACATAGACGGTATTCAACCGACGGATTTCACCCCCGTTATCGATAATCTAGTTATCGCTACATGGTTTCAGGAGCTTCTCGGCACGTCTGATTATATGCCCCCTTTAGACCAAGCTTTACAGCCGTTGCGCCAAGCTTTAATCAATCAACTATCGAAAAAGTAACCTTTCAAGGTATCTTGGGAAAACGAGCAACGTGGAGCGAAATGGGATGGATAAAATTTTAGAAAAGTCTCTTAAGGTAGATTCATTCGATTGGTTTTACCGGGAGATGGAAACCGGCGAAAACTCTAATAATACCGTGGTGTTGCTTCACGGCTTGCCTTCCCATAGCTACACTTGGCGGCACATCATGCCAGCATTGGCCAAATATAACTATAGATCGATCGCTCCCGATTGGCTCGGCTCCGGTTCTTCCTCGAAACCCTCAACTCGCGAATTTGCCTATACTCCCTCTGCCTATATCGCCGCTTTGGACAATTTTCTCTCCGCCTTGGATTTAGGAAAGATTTCGCTGGTACTGCAGGGCTTTTTAGGTTCGGTGGGTATACAATACGCTTTAAAATATCCAGAGAAAATCGCTCGTCTCGTCATCCTCAATACTCCTATTAATAAAAGTGCTAAACTGCCCTGGACGATGAAGCAGTGGGGTTTACCTTTAGTGGGGGAAATGTCCACTCAAGATCCTTTACTGGTTGATCGTACTTTAGAGGGCGGCAGTGGTTTCGTCATTTCTGATCAAGATTTAGCTATTTACCGTCAACCTTTCCTGAAAACCTCCGCCGTCGGTCGTTCCCTCAACGCTATCATCCGTAATTTGAAATTAACAGAATCGATGGCAGAAATAGAGACAGGATTGCCAAAATTTGAACCGCCCCTACAGATAATTTGGGGTGATGGAGATCCATGGCTGTCTCTAGAGGGAAACCCGCCGGATTTAATAAATTTACCCGAAGCCAAACACTATCCTCAAGAACACTGGCATAAAGAAATAGCCCCCCATTTGCTCAATTTTTTAGGACGGCGGTAGTAGTATGTTGTCCTCGATCGTTTTCTTAAATCCTGAACCCAGTTGACAATCGCTCTGGAGGCACTCCATCACGAACTGATTGCCTCGATAATATTTCTGCCACTCCTGTTGTTGTGCGGGGGTTAATTGTAAATCTTGGCAAATTTGTCGATTTTCTACTAGAATCGAGCGAAACTTTTCCGTCCACTCCTGTCCGTGTTCCTTCCACCAATCCTGTATATATTCTTTATCCTTCTCCAGAGAAGGTAATTTTGCTTTTAAATCTTTCATGGCTTCTTTTAATGAAGACTCCAGAGTGAATTTCTTTTCTAAATCTAAAACGAAACAGAAATTGAGAAATTTTTTCATATTCAATTCTGAACTTTTTAACAGGCTGAGACTAGCTATAAAAATCCTAACCAAAGTTAGGTCTAAATTCAAATCTTCAGGTAAATCATTTATACCGGCAAATTTTACATCAAGAGCCACCGCTAAATTAAGATCCCGATTTTGTAATAGAGTGAAATAGAAGGCTCTAACAGCAGGAGCTTTGTAAGGTAGTTGAATAGATTTGACTTTGGCATCGATGTCGAGGAGAAATTTTTGTAATATTTCATCTCCCGCCACTAAGTTTTTTACCCTTGAATCTATTTCTTGAATTAAAAAATCTGCTCTCGGTAACATACTAATAGTTAATAAAATTACCTCCTGCCATTGGGTATCAAATGTATGATCTGCTAATTTTATCAACTCTTTTTCTAAATTATATTGTCCTAGACTAGCGATGATCCTCCGAGCGGTTAAATACTCTTGAAACGTTAAATGAGAGAATGAATAAACGTCTCTAGCCCGCTCCACCAATAAACCGTGTTGAATTTTGATCGCTTTGAGAACCGCCTCACTATTAAGCCATAAAGTTTCTGAACCGCTGGGGCTATGAGGTAAGTTTTTTAAATAGTTTTCAATGATATAAAGAACATCTGTTACGTCAAAGAAATATTGATCATTACTGAATGTAGTTGCCGCTATTTGACCCAATAATTTAATTTTATCGGGCAAAGAGAGATGGGGATCAATACCATCCCTTTGAATACCCCTGGCTTGATCCCATTTTTGTAAAAGTATATCTAAGCCCGCTTGGTATAATCTCGCTCTTTTAGTGGGGAAAGCTCCTTTCTCTTTGAACACCGAGCAAATTAAATTTAAAAGTATGGGAGTGGCTCCTAAATCACGAATCGGTTTATTAGGCGGGCGTTCTAAATGTTCAAAAAATTGTTCGGCTTTTTCTAGTCCTTCTTCTTTATTATTAGCAGTAGCTACAAACCATTTTCTAGCGAAAGCTTCGATTTGTTCTTTATTAAAATTTGCTAACTCTACATAATTAAAATCTCGAAAATAATATTTATTAAAGCCACTTCTACAATTTATAAATATTGTATTTTTGTAATAAGTTTGCGAAATTTTTTCTATTGCTCGAAATAAAGTATCACTATTGACATCCGTTACTTCGTCTAAGCCATCGAGTAAAAATAAAAATCGTCCTTCTTGTAATAACTGTAAAATTTGTTCCGGCGCTAAATTACATTTTTCTCCTATTTGGAAAATGAACTTCATTAAACATGAGCTATCTTCTTCCTCAATACTTTGTACTATCAAGGTGCGTAACTGAATGAAAAGAGGAATCAAGTTAGATTTGAACTTACCCTTATTGCATTGAAGCGCTATATATTGTAAAAAAGTGGTTTTTCCTGCTCCCGGTTTTCCAAGGAGCATTAATTTATCAGATTGCCCCGCTATTTGCATAGCTGAAATGGCATCTTGGTCGCTATGGGTTAAATTCGGTCTTTCTAAAGAAAGTTGACTATATTGTAAATCCTTCGCTTCCAACCATCTCTGACTACTCACTTGAGGCAGAAAATCGATCGATATATAAATTTGTTCTAAAGGGGGTTGAGTTAAATCGAAAGCCGACTGTAGAGTATTGTACTGACTTTGTATTTGTTCTCTTAAATAATCCCGTATACGGTTAACCCAAGCATCGGAGTTATCTTCTGTAACTGCCTTTTCTACCTGTTCTTCGGAGAGGGTCATCGTGGGTGAATCGGCGATGTCTTCCCATTCTAAATTGAGTTTAAAACAAATTTCCTTGAATAGATAACGCTCGATCGGTCTACCAGTAAAAAATTTCCATACCGACTGACGACTCGATAAACCTACCTCCGCTGCTAAGTATTCCTGAGTCCATCCATTTCTATCAAAAGCTTCCTTCGCTCTAATGATACCCTTCTGAGATGCTTTGAGAGACCTTTTAGCCATATTTTCCGTTTATCGTCGAGTCCGAAATTGAATGGGAAAAATTTTAATCCCGATGTTATTCAACATAGATATTTACACGGATTTTTGAAATAATTCTCTGGCCCTATAGCAATCATTCCCTATCTGAGCGATCAAATCATCTATGGAGGCGAATTTTTTCTCTGGACGCAAAAACCCTTCGAGGCTAACCCTGAGAGTTCGATCGTACAGATCGCCGCACCAATCGAGCAGATGCACCTCCACACTAATCCCCTCTCCCTCTACCGTGGGACGATAACCGATATTCATCACCCCTTTAATTTTTTCCCCGCCGTATTCTACCCACACCATATACACTCCCAACCTCGGTAATAACTTATCCGCGGGCAATTGTAAATTAGCCGTGGGAAAGCCGATTTTCCGTCCTAATTGTCGCCCTGGCACTACTTTACCGATGAGGACATAGGGACGGCCTAACATCGCCCTAGCGTGGCTTAAATTACCTTCCCCTAAAGCTTGACGAATTAAGGAACTACTGATCCTGGTCATACCTTGTTCTTTCTTGAGACGGGTAATCGTCACATCTATACTATATGTTTCCCCTAAAGTCTTCAAATATCCCGCGTTCCCCGAACGCTGACAACCGAAGCGAAAATCCTCGCCCACGCTGATGGTTTTTGCTTCTAGCCTTTTCACCAATATATTTTCGACGAATTGTTCGGGGGTTAATTGGGCTAAACCCGTATCAAAGGGTAGTGAGACTAACTGCTTTAATCCCATTCCCTCCAATATTTCCACCTTTTCTTCTAAGGGTGTTAACAACTGTTTTTTCTCGCCGCTGAAAAACTCTCGCGGGTGGGGATTGAAAGTTACTACCGTGGAATAAACTCCAGCCCCCCCCTTGAGAATCGGCTGCAGTACCTGTTGATGTCCCAAGTGAATACCATCGAAATTCCCTAAAGCGATCGCACAAGGTGTAGCTATTTTTTCCCTGGATGACCTGATAATTAACACTTTGGACAACGCTAACACTTTAAATTATTACAATAAGTTAACCTCAATTTTATTCTATGTCCTGTCCCCCCGCACACGATCGAGCCACCGGGGCAACAATTGGTTTATCCTAGAAATAGTCTCCTCTTTACGAAACTTTACAAAACTCATGGATTGTACGATCGATCGTCGGGCCACCTTCAGCGCTAGTCATCGCTATTGGTTGCCAGAATTGAATGAAGCGGAAAACCGTAAATTATTCGGGGCGGGTGCTAACTTCCCCGGCCACGGACACAATTATGTTTTATACATATCGATAGCTGGTGCGATCGATAATTATGGCATGGTAGAAAATCTCTCCACGATCAAAAAGGTCATTAAACGGGAGGTGACGAGCCATTTGGACTACGCCTATCTTAACGATGCGTGGCCGGAATTTCAGCAAACCCTACCGACTACAGAAAACATAGCGCGGGTAATCTGGCAACGTTTAGCCCCCCATCTACCCCTCGTCAATATTCAACTTTACGAACACCCGGAACTTCGGGCCGATTATGCAGGAAATAATATGGAAGCTACTTTAACCGTCAAAACCCATTTCAGCGCCGCCCATCGTCTCGCCTTACCGGAATTAACCTTGGAACAAAACTCGGAAATATACGGGAAATGCGCTCGCGTCAACGGTCACGGTCATAATTATCATTTAGAAATATCCGTCATCGGTGAGATCGACGCAAGAACCGGGATGATAGTAGATTTGGGGGACTTACAGAACTTGGTAGACGAATTAGTAGTCGAACCTTTTGACCATACTTTCTTGAATAAAGATATTCCCTATTTCGCGTCCGTCGTACCCACGGCAGAAAATATCGCCCTGCATATCGCTCAATTATTACAAGAACCTGTCGTTCGTTTAGGAGTAGAGTTAGATAAAGTGAAATTGATCGAGAGTCCCAATAATTCCTGCGAGATTTATTGCCGGAAAGGGAGCGTTAAAACCCAAACTAAATTTAATACCGCCCTATTGGCGAGATAACCTTTATTTCTTCCCCCCCGTTTTTCAACGAGCGACTCAAGCAATGAAGTATCTCTACCAATTGGGCGGCGGTTTCGCCCGAAGCCTCGACCGGTATATTCTTAGTCGTGATGGAGTCGAGAAAACGAGCGCACACCGTTTTTAAAGGCTCATTTTTGGGGACGGGGATGATCTCCGTGGATTGATTGATGGGGTAGAAAGCATCACCGTCGCGGTTAAACTCTCCCCTTTGGAGAGTTAAAGCACTAACCGGGGATAACTCATCAAAAATTAATGTAGCCTCGCTTCCCACGAGGGCTAAACGTCTCTGTTTATCGGGATTAGACCAACAGAGATGGATCTGTACGGTAAAGCCACTAGGATAGTTTAAAGTAGCCCAGACTAAATCCGATAGCCCTGATTGTAGCCAGCTTTCCCCCCTGGCTTTTACTTTGGCGGGAGTTTCGCCTAACCAATAATTAAAAATAGCGATGTCGTGTATCGCTAAATCCCAGAGGGCATCCACATCCTGACGTACAGGACCGAGATGGGTGCGACTCGCGTAGCCGTAGCGTAATTGACCCAATCGATCGCTCTCGACAACTTTTTTGCCTTCGATAACGCTATTGTTGAATAGATAAGTATGGTCGGTAAATAGTATCAATCCCCGTTGCTGAGCCAGTTCGATTAATTCCAGACACTCGCCGGGGTTGAGAGTGAGGGGCTTTTCGGAGAGAACATGATACCCTGCGGTTAGTACTTCTTTAATTAGAGCGTGATGGGTGGTGGCGGGAGTAGCGATCACGATCGCATCCGCTTCTATATTTTGCCATTGGGAAGTTACTTTAACACCACTCGACTCTAGCCCAAATTGTTCCAAGCAGTATTTTAATCTATCTTCACAAGAATCAACGATAGTGGTGAGTTGAGCCTGTGGGTTTTGTAGTAGATTCCGCACGTAATGTATTCCCCATCTACCTACGCCGATCACCCCGAATTTGGTTTTCATTGGTCTTTTTTTAAGTAAAGCACTTACGGATTATTGGGAAACCCTCCAGAAAATTTCGCCAAAGCCGTGTTTTTACGGTAGCACATTAGATGGCATGGTAGTAACTTTAAAGCGTCGGGTAAATTTTTCTGAAGTCAAAATTTAACGATTATTTTGCTCATAAATAATCTTGTTTTAGCTATCAAAAGATTTTTTTAACCCAACAGCGACTATCAACTATATTTTTTGTCATCATACTCTAGTTTTTAACTATTCTTTACTATGCTAAATCAGAGCAAGTAAATATTGATAATATCGAGATATTTACTGTTGTTTCTTAGGCGCTATTAATTTTAAAGTAGAGATAATTCATTACAAATATATCTCTGACAAATCCTTGCATTGGGATAAATTTGTGATGTTTAAAAAATCGAAATTTGTTTACTAATTCTGCTGTGATTTTATGAAAATTATCGTCAACCCTATGAATAATACAAATTTAATAACACCGAGCCTGAGCCATTTTAATGCTCCCCCGATGGTCATGGATGATGTAGTCGAGACTTTGATAAATGTCCCGGCGATAATCTTGTCTTCTAAAATTCTGGCGAATGACCAAGACCCTGATAATCAATCTATTAAGCTAGTGGGACTAAGTAATGCCGTCAACGGGAAAGTAACTATTAATCGAAGAGGCAATATAGTATTCGTCCCCAATAATAACTATCAAGGTCAAGCCGAATTCACTTACACTGTTCGAGATAGTTCAGGACTGACCACCAGAGGTAAAGTAACAGTTAACGTCAATCAACTCCAAAAGATGGATATAGGGACAAATCTAACGGGTGTATCGGATTGGTCGCCCCAATTACCTTTTATCGATGCTTTTAAGTTTTCTCGTAATTGGTTATGGGACGGGGCGTATAATAAGATCAATACGAATCTTGACCAAAATGGTTGGTTAACTTCTGTAAAGCCGCCCAGTGGCGTATCGTCTCAATCCTTGGCGACAACGATACTATTTACCGGCATGGTAGGTAGTTATCCCCTCGGTAAGTATGTGGTTCTGTATGATGGCAAGGGAAACTTGACTTACAAATACGGAGCTAGCAAAAATGAGGCTCTTTCCAGTCCAGGTCGGGATGTGATCGATGTTGTCCAATCTAACAGCGGACTATTTTTACAAATTACCAATACAGACCCCGCGGGAGCGGGAGACTATATCCGTAATATCCGTATCATACCCGCTGCCTATGAAAATAATTATACGAACTTATATAGTGGACAGCCTTTTAATCCCACTTCTGCAAATATCTTCAATCCTACTTTTTTAAGTAGGATCAAGCCTTTTAGCACCGTGCGGTTTATGGATTGGATGGATACCAATGGTAGCTATCAAAGTAACTGGAGTAATCGACCCACCTTAACAGACGCTCAGTGGTCGTCGAACGATGGTGTACCTGTAGAAGTAATGGTAGCTTTAGCCCAGCAAGCCAAGGTTAACCCTTGGTTTACTATGCCCCATATGGCTGATGACGACTATGTAAGAAATTTCGCTCTCTACGTTAAAAATAACCTAGCTCCCGACAAAAAAATTTACGTAGAGTACAGTAACGAAGTTTGGAATCCGCTCTTCCCGCAGTATCATTGGGTCAATCAAGAAGCTCTCAAGGTGGGTTTAAACAAGACAGAATGGTTCGCCCAACGTTCTGCTCAAGTGATCAAAATTTGGAAAGATGTATTCGGTACTCAATCGAGCCAGATAGTGGGAGTCTTGGGGGCGCAAGCGTCCGATATTACACTTTCGACGACGGCAATTAATTATTTGAAAAATACCGGCGATATTTCTGCCATTGACGCACTCGCTATCGCTCCCTATTTCGGGGGCTATCTCGGTACTACCCGGTATGCCTCTCAAGTGAAAAATTTCACCTTAGACGAGCTTTTTGACGAATTAACTCAAGGGGGAGTCGTCAAAAGTCGAGGCAGGGCTGCGGTACCCGGGGGTGCATTACAGCAGTCTTATAAATGGATGGAAAGTAACGCCGTCTTAGCCCGACAAAATAACTTGCAACTCCTCGCCTATGAAGGCGGTCAGCATCTAGTCGCTAATATAGAAGCCAATCGGGGGCGCCTCACCAATCTTTTCATCGCGGCTAACCGTGACCGTCGGATGGGAGAGCTTTACAAACAGTACCTGTCTAAATGGAATCAATTAGGCGGAGGCTTATTTGTCAATTTTAGTGACATCACTAAACCTTCAAGATGGGGTAGTTGGGGCGCAATGGAAAATTTGAACGATGTAAATAATCCCAAATATAGTGCTTTAATGCAAATGGTACAGTCTAAAGCCTAGTCATGAGCATTGTCGTTACCTATCGGTTTCCCCAAGGGGTCGATGCCCGAAAACAAGCGCAGATCATCGCTGTCGGTCAAACGGCTGGGTCTTGGGACGATCGTTTCCTTCATCGCACCCAACAGTTAACAGAACACCTAGCTCAAGTTGTAGAAGTGCGAACCCTCGCCGACGGCTATCACGAGGCAGAAATCCAGTTTCCCATTATTAACGTCGAAAATGATCTGGCTAGCCTTTTAACTATGATATTCGGTAAATATTCGATGGCTGGCGCAGGAAAAGTAGTGGGGGTGCAACTACCGCAAAATTACGGTACAAGTCCTAAATTGGGGATTAAGGGTATAAGGAAGTTTTTGGGCGTTGAAGATCGACCGTTAATCATGGCTATTTTCAAGCCCGCCCTCGGATTATCGGCGCAAGATCACGCGCAAATCCTCCAAGAAGTAGGTAACGCCGGATTAGACATCATCAAGGACGACGAAATTATGGCGGATTTACCTTCCGCCCCCACCGCCCTGAGGTTGAAATACTGCCGGGAAGTTATCGAAGATATTAAAGCCAGAACAGGACGCGAAATTCTTTACGCTGTTAACGTGACGGGCAGAGCCGACCAATTGCTCGTCAAAGCTAAATCGTTGGTAAAAAACGGTGCTAATGCCCTATTGTTGAACGTTCTCACCTACGGTTTCCCCATATTAGAAGCTTTAGCGGCCGACTTGGAAATAAACGTTCCCATCTTCGCCCATCCCGCCTTTGCCGGGGCCATGTGTGCGGCAACCCATACGGGATTATCTTACTCTGTGGTTTTAGGTACTTTAATGGCTCACGGCGGGGCTGACGCGGTATTGTACCCCGCCTCTTACGGTAGTTTACCCTTCTATCCAGATGAAGAAAGCAAAATCAGGGAGCGTTTACGCGATCGTAATGTTTTCCCCGTGCCTTCCGCGGGTATTCACCCCGGTATCGTCCCTAGAGCGTTACGAGATTACGGTAGAGAAGTGATCCTCAATGCCGGTACGGGAATTATGGATCATCCCAGTGGCCCGGCGGCTGGTGTCAGGGCTTTTTTTGAAGCTTTAGAGAGAGTGGAGGCGGGGGAGCCTTTTGACCCGCAGATCGTGCCCGCTTCGGCTTTAAAAGAAGCTTTGCTGAAATGGGGATGTTAGAATCCCATCACCCCGGCTACCAGGGACAATTCGGGCGCGATACCGGCCCTGACGGCGTTCTTACTGGTTTTGATGGCACAATCCGGGTCTTTTAAACCATTGCCCGTGAGGACGCAAACGATCGTCGCTTCATCGGGTACCGTATCTTTCACCTTCAGTAATCCCGCTACTGAGGCGGCGCTGGCGGGTTCACAGAATATCCCTTCATTAGCGGCCAAGATACTATAAGCTTCTAAGATTTCCTCGTCGGTGACGGAATTGAAAGCCCCCTGACTGGCTTCTTGGGCCCCCCACGCTTTATCCCAATTGGCGGGGTTGCCGATACGGATGGCGGTGGCGATCGTTTCCGGGTGACTCACGGGTTGACCGATGGTGAAGGGGGCGGCCCCGGCGGCTTGGAAGCCCATCATTTTCGGGAGACGGGCGCATTTACCCAATTGATGGTACTGACAGAATCCCATCCAGTAGGCGCTGATATTACCGGCGTTACCCACGGGAATACATAGCCAGTCGGGGGCGTTACCCAGTACATCCACTACTTCAAAAGCGGCTGTTTTTTGCCCTTCCAAACGATAGGGGTTAACGGAATTGACGAGGGTGACGGGATAATTTTCCGATAGTTGACGTACCACTCTTAAAGCGTCGTCGAAATTGCCGTCAACGGCGATGACTTCCGCCCCGTACAATAGGGCTTGAGCCAGTTTGCCTAAAGCCACGTAGCCATCAGGGATGATCACAAAAGCGCGCATACCCGCCCTTCTGGCGTAGGCGGCGGCGGAGGCGGAGGTATTCCCGGTACTGGCACAAATAACGGCTTTCGCTCCCGCTTCCTTGGCTTTAGAGATAGCCATGGTCATGCCCCTGTCTTTAAAGCTACCCGTGGGGTTGAGTCCATCGTATTTGACGAGGACTTTAACGCCTCTGCCGATTAAGCCCGATATGTAGGGGACGGGTATCAGGGGAGTATTGCCCTCTAAAAGAGTGACGACGGGGGTGGTGTCGCTGACGGGTAAAAAGGAACGATAGGTTTCGATCAGACCTCGCCACTGTACTGCGTTGTTGAAACGTTGGGTTAATGCGGGGTTGGATAAAGGTTGAGTGGTCATAAAATAATCGATTGATCGCAGTACAGTAATGGGCTTGATAATATCTAAACCTCTATTGTATCGAATTAGGGCATCAAAACAACAGCCGTCGTTTATAAACTCACTAAATCCGATAGACTAACGACTCTATAACCCTGTTGCCGTAGATCGGGTAAGATCGTTTTTAATACTGCCGCCGTGTTCTGCGATCGTATTTTTGACCCGCCGTGCAGGACTAATATAGAGCCTGGAAACACGAAGTTAGCCACGTAAGGCAGAGTGAAAACCGGCCCATGGGTTAACTCGAAAGTATCGAGGGGTAACATGGAACCGAGGGCGAAATAGGGTTGATAACCGTGACTTTTTCCCATTGCCGCCAAGATATTTTTCATGGGGGCGTTATAGCGCCCCCTCCCTGGACGGAACCAATTAATAGGTTTTTCCCCGTCTAAACATAATTCTTCGTGGGCGGCTTTAATTTCCGCCTCGAACGATCGCGCCGATAAATGAGCGTGAGTTCGATCTTCGAGTCCGTGATTACCTATTTCGTGTCCTCCCTCTATCATCCGTTTCAAGAGAGTTTTATCGCCCCGTAAATAATTAGCGATCACGAAAAAAGTGGCTGACACTTTTTCCCCTGGGTTATCTATGGCCTGGTTATGTCGATCGATCACATCGAGAATCAAATGGGAAGAAGGATCACCCACATCATCGATCGTTAAAGCGATTATCTTTTCACGGGTATGGTGATAGAAAATAGCATCGGGAAAAACTCCGGCGATACGGGTAAGTAACTGTTGTGGCTGGAGCAACATTAATTGAGATGTCAAAAAATATAAAAGAGGAGTCTAACTTCTATTATAACCAGTTCCCATTAAACCTCGATCTTCTCCCGCCCGCCGTTATAGGTAATGCCCGCGGTTTTCAAGCGGTTCAAAGCCTCACCTAATCTGTCAATATCAGCGATGAGACTGATTCTCACGTAACCTTCCCCACCCTCACCGAAGGCATTACCTGGCGTTACTACCACTCCCGTTTTCTGTAACACCGTGAGGGCGAAATCAGTAGAATTCATCCCTACAGCACAAGGCACCCATAAATACATAGTGGCTTTAGAAGGGGTCATATCCCAACCCAATCGAGTTAAACCATCGATGAAAAAATCCCGTCTACCGCGATAACGGTTTTGCACATCTTTAATATATTCATCGGGTAATTGGAGGGCGGTTTCTGCTGCTTTTTGGATCACGGAAAAGATACCATAATCCAAATTAGTTTTCAAAGTTCTCAGTCCTTGAATAATATCAGAATTGCCCACGACGAAACCAACCCGCCAACCCGCCATATTATAGGTTTTCGAGAGAGTGTGGAATTCCACGCTAATATCTTTCGCCCCCGGAATCTCTAATAGACTCGTGGGTTGATAACCGTCAAAAGCTAATTCGGCATAACACAGGTCATGAACTAGCATCACCTCGTAGTGTCGGGCCCATCGCACCACTTCTTCAAAAAATTCTCTGGGCGCGGTAGCGGTCGTGGGATTACTGGGATAATTAAAGTAAAGTATTTTCGCTTTCCGGGCCACATCTTCGGGAATGGTGGACAGGTCAATAATCCAATTCTGTTGGGCTTTGAGGAGTATAGGATGGATGAGGGCACCGGCGATGAGGGGCCCGCGAAAATGGGCGGGATAGGAAGGACTGGGGACTAAAACCGTATCACCCGGATTCACGTAGGCTAGGGCCAGATGAGTTAAACCCTCTTTAGAACCTAAGAGGGGTAAAGCCTCGCTATTGGGGTCTAAATCCACGCCGTAACACCGTTGATACCACTCGGCGATCGATTTTCGGAAACTAGCCGTGCCTTCAAAAGGTGGATAGCCGTGATGTTGGGCGTTTTCAAAAGCCGATACGGCCGCCTCTATTACCGGCCGGGGAGCGAATCCATCGGGATTGCCCATTCCCAAGTCAATTAAATCTAATCCTTGCTCTCTCGCCCGCGCTTTTAATTCATCTAAACGCGCGAATACATAGGCAGGTAAAGCACTTAAGCGCTGAGCGCGGCGACTCGTCCAGTTAACCGTCATTACAGAAAGGTCGAATTTTACGTGACTATCAATCCTATCACAAAGGAGGTGATATTTACTACGGGAACGAACGGGAACCGGTTACGTCAAGTAATGATATAAGGTCATCATCTTTTCTGCTATTGCATGAACCAGTATCCATCTTTCTCATCGACCCAAAACACGATTATCACCGCAGAAATTGTCGAAAATTCCGAATATGGTGAGGATGATCCCCCGTCGGGTTCCCCCGACTGGTTCGAGGTATCCCGTGGCCTACAACAACACAACCGGGAATTATTACAGACAGTGTTGAAATTAGAGCAGTCTTTAACTCAATCCCAGCAGCAAATACAAACTCTAAATCGCCGCTTAAGAAGTTCAGAAACTTTACTGAATCAACAAACCCAAGAAATGAATCAAAATCAGCAACAGGTTAATACTTTAGTACAAGAATTGGATACTTGTCGCCAAAAAATTGCCCAACAGAACACTTTGATCGCCCAATACTCCCAAGAGTTAAAAACTTCTCGGTCAAAAATCGCACAACTGGAAAAAAATCAATCCCTATCCCAAGAACAACAGCACGAGAGTCAACAAAAATTACTCGCTTGCGAACAACAGATCAGGGAGTTACGCACGAGGCTACAAAGACAACAACGCTATACCTTACAGTACAAAGCAGCTTTGGATCAGTGTTTGGGCAAGGAAGGTGATCTGCGCTCTTCTAACGTTATCCCGATGGTTAGCGTCCAGCCTTGGTCAAGTTCAGAAAGTTCGGAATCAGAAACAGATCATCTCACGATAAGTTCCGTTTCCGCCCCCCCGACCGTAGAGATTGCCGTAGAATCAAAGCCAATCCTCAAAAGTTCTCCTTCCCCTAAATTAAGCGATTGGTCAGCTCCTACCCCCAAACACGCTCATAAGTCTTCCCGAAAGATAGATTTACCTACTTTCCCGCGCTGATGCTCAAAGGCTAGAGAGAGGGATAACCCCCAGTTTGGCAGTTAAAAGAGAGCGAGATAACCAATGTACGATCGCAATCAATCCTAGTTTAGCTCTTACTATCTCTGTTTTCTCCCCTAACCTACACTCGTACCTTTGATAGTCGCTCAACCTGTGGGCTAAACCTTTGGCTAGAATCAAAGGAGGCGTATCATCCCACTCATCCATCACCCGCAACACCTGTAATAATAACTTTTGACTTTTCTCATACTGTAACAATCTCTGCCAGGAAATACTCGTCGGGCTTACCGAAGGCCAAGATGCGGCAGTGAAATTACCGTCGGCAAGTTGAATAATACCCTGCCGGTGGGCCAACCTTAACAGGGAACAACAACGGGCGTAAGCGTACTGTAGGGGGAAGAAAAACTCCTCGCTTGCCATTTTTCTCGGCAAAGGGGGATAATATCTAGTCAGCAGGGCGGGAAGACAATCGAGCCAAGTTATTAAACCCCTCTCCTCTAAAAAAAATTCCATCCATCCATCAGCAGAGAGAGATAGGCCCAATTGGCAGTTTTTCAAGAGGGGGTAACGATAAATATCGATCCATCCATCGGATTTTTGACCTACCAACAAAGGACAACGATAGAGGATACCGTTTTTATAGTTAAAACGCATCAAGGCAATTTTCGGGGCGAAAAAGCCCAATTCCATTAGTCCTAATTGTAGACTCGTGGAGATATAGGAAGACAGGGAAGCATATTGACAGTATGACATCTAATCCTTGGCGAGTTCGATCGATAAACCTTCTCTTGCTAGAATTGTACAGGGGAAAGCCTGTGAAGCTTGTTCGCCCAAACTATCTAAAAAATCATCGTCATGGCCCGGATCGTGATGGAATAAAACTAACTGTTTAACGCCGGAAGCTTTAGCAATTTTCACCGCCTCTTGCCAGGTCGAATGTCCCCAGCCCACTTTACTAGATTTCGGGTCGTGATATTCTTCGTCGGTGTAGGTAGCATCGATGATCATTACATCGGCTTGACGGGTCAAGCGTAACACCACCTCATCTAATCTGTCAGGAAAATGTTCCGTATCGGTGATGTAAGTAGCTGTTAAGCCCTGCCATTGAATCCTGTAGCCAGTTGCTTCTCCAGGGTGATTCAAACGTCCGGTTTCCACGGTTAGATCACCGATTTTTAAAGTTTCGCCTATTTCGAGATCATAAAATTCTAAACGCGATTGCATGACCTGTAGGGGTACGGGAAAATTGGGGTGTAGCATTTGGTCGTGTAGACGCTGTTTCATCGTCGCACCGTTAGGAGATGGGGCGGCGTAGATTTTGAACTCGTTACCTTTTTTAAAAGCGGGTACGAAAAAAGGGAAACCTTGAATATGATCCCAGTGGGAATGGGTGAAAAATAAGTGGGCTTTGATAGGGTACTCCGATAATAATGACTGTCCCAACATTCGTAAACCCGTGCCGCCATCAAAAATCAATCTTTCTCCCCCCACTTGCATCTCGACGCAGGAAGTATTACCACCGTATCTGACGGTTAGTGCGCCAGGACAAGGTATACTACCCCTCACCCCCCAGAATTTGATTTGAAATCGATCGTGTAACATAAATCCTAATGACAATAAATAACCGGGGTTATCAAGTTAAAATAGCTCCCACAAACGCTCGATCGCTAGTTTACCCCATCATTTCCTTTGGATAATAAATTCCGGGAATTTATTAGCTAGTTGTCATCGGGGCTTTAGCTTCAATTTTATTTTTCATTTTTTCGAGGAATCAAGAAAGCCATTATTGTCCGAATTCTAAACGGGCTTGCTCTACCATTTCCACCGTCACTTCCTCTGCATTGGCGCTACGGGCGATCGCTTCTACCCTCTGCCGCGCTCCATTGCGCACGAAGTAGGGAATTTTTTTGAGTTTGGCTAGAGCGTCGGTCGTCCAACGGGGATTTTCGGTGCTGAAGGGATTGTCCATGGTGAAAAGCCGATCAATTTTGGTCAGAATAATATTTTAATACCTAACTCTTGCAATTTATGCGAGTATATGAGATGCTTTTAAATCGATAAACAACTAAAAGTTTATCGAAATATTGTATTTTATATTGCCAGAGTCCAGATTATGTCAGGTTTAAACCCTATCAAAGCGTGGTTATCCGCTAAGATTCCTTCTGTTCCCTCCCCTACTATTCTACTAGCCACGGGCGCTACTTTAGGGGTAGTTTTACCCCTAGCTAGCGTTTTAACCCCGTCCAAAACTGCGGCGGTGGTGAGCCAGCCGCAACTAGTAGCCCAAAATCCCCGAACCGTAGAATTAACGTTGGTATCCTTCGCCGTGACCCAGCAGGCATTCTCAAAAGTAATTCCTCTGTTCACCCAGAAGTGGAAAAAGGAAAAAAATCAAACCGTGGTCTTCCGTCAAAGTTATGGTGGCTCAGGGTCACAAGCAAGAGCAGTGGTAGATGGACTAGAAGCGGATGTGGTCATGTTAGCACTAGGTTTCGATGTCGATCGTATCCAAAAAGCGGGATTGATCAAACCCAACTGGCAAAAAGAAGTCCCCAACAACGGTATCGTCACTAAATCGGTAGTAGCCCTACTAACCCGTCAGGGCAATCCCAAAAAAATAACTCAATGGCAGGATTTAAGTAAACCAGGTGTATCCATCATCACGGCTAACCCGAAAACCTCAGGGGTGGCCCGTTGGAATTTCTTGGGCTTATGGGGTTCAGTTACCCAAACCGGCGGTAACGAAGGGAAAGCCAAACAATACGTGACGCAAGTATTTAAAAACGTGCCGGTATTGGCGAAAGATGCTAGAGAAGCCACGGATATTTTCCTGAAGCAACAACAGGGCGACGTATTACTAAACTACGAAAACGAAGCGATTCTGGCGAGTCAACAAGGGCAGAAAGGTTTTAGTTGGACGGTTCCCAAAAACAATATCTCCATTGAGAACCCGGTAGCCGTGGTGGATTCAGTAGTAGATAAAAGGAAAACCAGGGCCGTTGCGGACGCATTCGTCAAGTTCCTCTTCACCCCGGAAGCGCAGAGAGAGTTCGCTAAAACCGGTTTCCGTCCTACTAACTCTACCGTGGCGAGAGAATACGGGAACAAATTCCCCAAGATCAATAAGTTATACACCGTCAATGATTTTGGCGGTTGGGCTGCCGTACAACAGAAATTCTTCACCGATGGGGGAATATTCGACCAAATTCAAGCGGGCAGACGCTAATTTTATCGCTGTAGAGTTTCTCAACTAATATTAGGAACTTTCTTCTCTCCTTCTCATTTTTGTTAACTGCGCTATAAATTAAAGGATATTATTAATAAGGCGATAAAATTCCTAGCCCAGTTTACGGGGCGAGATTATGAAAAGGCCTTTAACCCAAAGAATTTTTCAAAAATTTAACAGCTCGATTCTTGAAAAAGTTTTGTTTATAGGCGGACGCTCCCGTTTCCCGAGCGTTCGCGTCCGTTGTCTAGAAGTGGCCGAGGCTATCGGATGCGATCACGTGACGGACATTAACTCGATCGATGATATTCCCGCGGGCAAAGAGATTTTCATCTGTGTTAAACCTTTATTTGATAGTGAAGCTCTAGAAAAGCTACACCAACGGGGTATCGTCATCTGGGATATTCATGATAATTACTGCCCTCGTAATTTTATCGATTATTATCTGGTTAGTAGCAAAGGGGGTTATGAAAAATTTCATTCCTACGGCAAGACGTATATAATACCGCACCACCACTGTAATTTTTCTGGATTTCCCAATCCCAAGAGAGTGCGGGGAAAACCCGTATGGATGGGTTCACCAGAATGGATACCACAGGATTTGAATTTCCCGATAGAAATATACAACAGTAAAGAATTAACCACGGAAGAAATCGTGCAAGTTTATCAGAATTCTACTATTTTATTGAATTTGCGAGCTTCTTTTTCCGTGACATCGGAATCCGTATCCGAACACGTTAGAATCAATCCCGGCCTCAAGTTGATCAATAGTATCGGCTTCGCCGTTCCCTCTATATCGAATCGAGAGCCAGCTTATTGGGAGATCGGGCCGGAATGTACAATTTTCGTAGAGGATAATAATGATTGTCAAAAATGGTTAGAGCGTTTACACGAAGATAATGATCTATACGATCGACTCAGGAATAATTGTATTTTTAAAGCTCCTGATTATAGTATTTCTAATATCGCTAAACAGTATTTAGAGCTGATAGTTTCCAAAATTTAATTCCCGTTAAAACGGGAACATAAATCGCTCGAAACCCTAAATTTCGTAATGCCAAGTATCGCATTCTTTAAGAACGAGACGGTGTAGGGGTAGGCGTTCTATCATGCCCTGTTGCTCTAATTGATTGAGAGCGCGGGTGATGGTGACTCTGGTAGTACCCAATAAATCGGCTATGTCCTGATGGGTCAATCGGAGATTGATTAATTGTCCAGTTTGAGTTTCTTGTCCGAATTGGCGGGCCAACCAAGCCAGTAGTTTGAGCATCATTGTCTCCACTCTAGAATAACTACGGATGATGGTTAAATCCTGCATTTGTTTGAGATGGCGAGTTAGCATATCTGTAATCTGTTGCGGATTGGCCAAGGGAACGGCGATCGCTTTTACTTCTGACATGCACTCGATTTGATAAGGATCGACTTGCGCTATCGGTTTTCCCAACCTTTCCCCAGGCCCCCAGAGACCCAAAACGATTATCGTGCCGTCTTCTAACCAAGTGATCGCTCGAACTATGCCCGCTTCTATTTGCCAGAGACTCTGCTGTCTCATCGGTAACAGCGCCCGATTTTCAAATATCCAAGCCTGTTGGGGTTTATGTTGCTGTAAGAAAGTCATTGGTTGCTCCTGTGTGTCGTTAAATTCCCCGATCGTGCAGGAATTGTTTGATCATGATTCATCGCTTTTCTTCGACTGCTTGAAAAGAAACTAAATATAATAATACAATAAGTTTATCGATAAAATGTAATTTTAATCACGTCCTTCGGATGACTTGCGGAGTCCGAAAACAAGATAAAGTGATTAAAAGCGATCGTAGTTATAGGAAAAGAACTTGACAGGACTAAACTACTTACTTTTGGAACTCCCTTCTAAGGTGGAATACGCCCTGCTAGCTTTGTTAGAAATTGCTAGTCAGAGGGTAGCGACTACGCCCGTGACAGTAGCGGAGATCACAGCGAGACACCCGATTCCCGAACGTTACCTAGAGCAAATCCTCGCCAATCTCCGGCGGGGAGGCATTTTAAAAAGTCAGCGGGGGGCTAAGGGCGGTTACATTCTGAGCAAAGAAGCACATCTGATCACCATCTTGGATGTGGTGACATTAATCGAAGGTGATCGACAAGCGGAAGATACGAACCAAGAATTAACGATGGAGATGAAATTAATTCGCTCTCCCTGGCAGGAAGCGAACTTATCCGCTCAAAGTATCCTCCAGAAATATACCTTAGCCGACTTATGCCAGAAGAGAGCCGCCTATTTGCAACAGGGAATGATGTACTATATTTGATCCCGCAATTGCACGAGAACGAAGGGTTGCACGATTAAAGTATTAAAAAGCTTATCGGGGGTTAAATTCCAGTTACCGAGATCCTCGGTAGTGGGTTTAAAAATTAACTTTGAAGAGATCCAATCTTGGACTAAAGGTACTTGATCACCGGCGATCGCAGAACCCACTTCTAAAAGATCTAGGGACTCGCTCACCACGATTAAAGCGTCTCGGCGAGCGTGGGAAACCAAATCCCGCCATGCCACTGCGGCTAATTCTGCCGCTAACTGATTTTCCAATTGACTCATGGGTTCACTAATAGTTTTTCCCATTGTGCCACACCGGGAGAAATGAGAAACCAGTAGTGAGGAGTACGGTGAACTTCAAATGTTCTTGTCCACGCGCCTCAAAAATGGAAAGATGGGAAAACACCGGTAGTAATTGTTTCTCACGGTTTAGCTTCTCGTCCACAAGATTTTAGTAGCCTTGGTGAACAATTAGCGTTTTAGACCCGCGGATATTCCCGAACTCAAAATCAAGCTTGCTAGTTAGCATGGTTTCGTGATGGTATTTTTCGCCGGTAAAGGCAACGCCGGGGCTGAGGGCGCATCCGCTCATTAGCCTAGATGGAATAATTTTTTCCAGCAATCTTTAATCCAAAGTACAGGATTTTTAAATCTTTCTTCATCCCAGAGACCCATCTCTTTCAGTTGTTGCTCATAGCTACTGATTTCTTCTTGACGGTTGGCTAATTCGACAGCAATATTCTGAGCTATTTCTGGATAGGTTGTCAAAAGTAAGCGAAAGCCTTGGGTATTTAACATGAATAAAATAGTTTCTCCCCTTGCTATCATAGTTGTGGGATACGGGACTTCTAACATTAAAGGTAACTCCCCAAAATATTGACCTTGATTGAAAGTGAAAATCTGTCTACTAATTTTTTCTATCTCATAAATAGCGTCAACACGCCCCTGCAAAACTATACAAAAAAAATGCGCTGACTCCCCTTTATGAAATAAAATTTCTCCATCATTAAGATGTTTACGAAAACCCTTTTCAATCAAAAAACGTAGTTGCAACTCATTAAAATCCTGAAAATAACTAACCTCTCGTAACATTTTGAAGACGGGAGAGGATTGATAGCCTATCTGGGGTCGCTCGTCTCCTTTACTTCTGTCATCGATGGATTTTACCCATATCTCCCGTTCAGGGCGAGAAATATTCAACCCTTCGCTTCGTAAGTTATATTCGATAAGAAAATAAATAGAGCTTTTGACGGAAATAGCTTGCTCTATTTCACTACACCAAGCCCATAATTCAAAATTCAGGGAATCCTCGCCAAAACTTGTGAAAATTACTTTGGGTGGCGGCTCGTGAAGCACAGCCGGTTCCATGTAAGCCGATCGCAATAAAATTTCTGTCACTAAAAGAGGATCGCTTCCAGCAGATACATTCACCGCTAAAGTAAGACGATTTTTAGCCTGCGTGTAATGCCAATTCTCCACCAAATTACTCGTGAGAATCGTATTAGGTACGATTAATTCTGAACCGTTCAAAGTACGAATGGTGGTGAAGCGAAAAGAAATTTCTTTAATATGCCCTTTCGTTTTTTGAAACTCGATAAAGTCCCCAACTTTTAATTTTTGTTCCACCAGAAGTGTTAGTCCACTGATCAGGTTCTTCGATAACTCCTGTAAAGCTAAACCGATACCGACACTCAAACCCCCCAGTAGCACTGCTATAGAGGTAAGATTTAAACCCATAATTTGCAAGATGACAATATAAGCGATCGCTCCTGCGATCAAACTACTTAAGGTAGATATTGCTTCTCGACTGCCTTCTGGTAATCCTAAACCTTTCAAAATTCTATTTTTAAGAAGTCTTTTCAAAAAGTTACTGAGAAGGGTGGTAATTATTAACAAACAGAATATACTAATTAACCATCCTAGGTTAATCGATAAACTTCCTAGTTTAAAAATATCTTTACTCAGAATCTCTATCAGTATTTGTTGCCAAGGCATGGATATTTAAAGCGGGAATCAGGACGGGTGAATCAGCGGGTTAACTTTATTAAATGGGATTTGAGATTCATCTGATATATTTCGACCATTTGAAAACTGCTATTAATATTATAAAATCTAGATCACGGTTATTGATAAAATATTCATGAAAAATTTTACCTCTTCATTTTTGGGTTTACTCGCTTTGATATTTTCCTCATTGCCAGCTAGCGGCGCTGAAAAGATATTTTTCGTTTACTCTCCCTTAAAAATGTCTCTAAAAGTTGAATCCTTAGAAGCTTTTGCCAGAGATAATATTATTAATAAAGACTTAGATTTTTACTTGCAGATCACGGGCTTAACCAATCAGCAAAAAATAGACCTACGAAAAACTATAGTGACTAAATATGATATTGACCCCATCGCTCTATCTCGGTTTCTCAATACTCCTACAGGGGAGCAATTTCTAGAAAGACTTGGAGTTATGGTTTCTTTACCCGGTGGCAAAAATGGCAAATATTTATTACGTGGGGCTTTAGTACAAGCTGCTTTGGATCAAGAAAACGGGTTGAGTATCTTAAATGTTTTAAATCTTCTAGCTACTGACGTTCAACTCAATATTAAAGAGATTTTCAGTTTTCTAGATTATCAAAATCGTCTCGATTTAGCGACTCGGACAATTATCAGCGATGGCAAAACAATCTCTAGGGAAAAAGCAGGGCAAAATGTCGCCAATGATTATGCCAAGATCAAAGATATTAGGCAACCGGGAGACTATGGGGTAAAGTCTGTTCAACGACTTCAACTTTATGACGGAAAACAAGATCGTTCTTTCTATGTTCTTGTCTATCTGCCTCAAAAATGGAAAGAGGGGAAAACTCCAGTAGTAATTGTTTCTCACGGTTTAGGTTCCCGTCCAGAAGATTTTAGCAGCCTTGGTGAACAATTAGCATCCTATGGTTATTTAGTCGCCATACCTCAACATCCTGGTAGTGATTATCAACAAATGGAAGATATGCTAGGCGGTTACTCTAGAAAATTATATAACGTGGAAGAGTTTATCGATCGTCCTTTAGATGTCAGCTACCTGTTGGATGAGCTAGAAAAATGGAACCAAGAAAAATTTCAAGGTAGATTAGAACTAAGTTGCGTCTTTCTGAATCTAACTCTCAATTCTCTAGATTACTGAATAGCTTGGAAAATTTACCTCAAAATCATACAGATATTTTTATGACCTATGGAAACACTCAAGCCACAGCTTTTTTACAAGTTTACATAGCCAGAGAAGACCAATATAAAATTTATCTCCAACCTCAATTCTGGCAATATGTTAGTACTGACTCTTTACCTATTTATTGGCTCGATCGCTCTGCCACAGAACATTTAGTAAAAATCTATAATCGTTAATCGTTTTAGACCCGGTGATATTCCCGAACTCAAAACCAACGTTGCTAACTAGCATCATTTTGTGATAGTATAAGCGATTGTGTCGATTTAATAAAAATTAGGGTTATGCCGAAACTAAAAACTCGGAAGGCAGCCGCTAAAAGATTTCGCGCCACGGGTAGCGGCAAAAAAATCTTACGCAGGAAAGCCTTTAAAAATCACTTGCTAAATCACAAAACTTCTGAACAGAAACGTCGTCGTCTGTCTAACCTAGCTCTAGTGGACGAACGGGACGAGAAAGAAGTACGTTTAATGTTGCCTTATTTGTAAACATAAAGGATCGCTATGACAAGGGTAAAACGCGGCAATGTAGCCCGCAAACGTCGGAAGAAAATTCTCAAACTGGCTAAAGGCTTTAGAGGTTCTCACTCACGCCTTTTCCGCACCGCTAACCAGCAGGTAATGAAAGCCCTGCGTAATTCCTACAGAGACCGTCGCAAACGTAAACGCGATTTCCGTCGCCTGTGGATCACTCGTATTAATGCGGCAGCGCGTCAACAAGGTATCAGCTACAGCCAATTAACGGGACAGCTCAAAAAAGCCAATATTCTCATCAATCGGAAAATGTTAGCCCACTTAGCTGTACTCGATCCTAACGCCTTCGCCAAGGTTGTGGAAGCGGCAACAGCGGTCAAATAAGAGGTTAGAGGCATGACTACCGCCTCGGAAACAGTTTCCTTTCCCACCGGAGAAAGTGCGATCGCTCTCGCCGGTCATCGGGAAGCTAATCTGAAATATCTCTCCCGTCACACCGGGGCAACTCTCGTGTTACGGGGGCAAGATCTCTTTATCTCCGGGCAAGCCGCCGCGGTGGAACGTACAGTTAAGATCGTGCGTTCCCTGAAACCTTTCTGGCAAGAGGGAAAACCTATTGCCGAAGCGGATGTATCCACGGCGATCGTGGCGGTTGATACGGGGAGACACGAAGATTATCAAGCTTTACAGCAGAACGTCCTCGCCAAAACCAGGCGGGGTGAACTGATACGGGCGAAAACTTTCCGCCAGCGGCAATACATTCAAGCTATCCAACGTCACGATATTACTTTCTGTATCGGCCCCGCCGGTACGGGAAAAACCTTTCTGGCCGCGGTATTGGCGGTACAGGCTCTTTTAGAAGATAAAGTAGAAAAAATAATCTTAACCCGCCCCGCCGTAGAGGCTGGAGAAAAGTTAGGTTTTTTACCAGGGGATTTACAGCAGAAAGTCGATCCTTTCCTGCGCCCCCTTTATGATGCTCTTTACGAGTTCATCGACCCGGCGAAAATTCCCGATATGATGGAACGGGGTAAGATCGAAGTGGCCCCTCTGGCTTATATGCGGGGTAGAACTCTTAGTAACGCTTTCGTGATCGTGGATGAGGCTCAAAATACCACGCCCGCCCAGTTAAAAATGGTGTTAACCCGTCTCGGCTTCGGTTCGCGCATGGTGGTGACGGGGGATGTGACACAGACGGATTTACCCAGTAATCAGCAGTCGGGGTTGACCGTCGCTCAAAGAATTCTTAAATCGGTGGAAGGAATCGCCTTTTGTTATCTCAACGCCGGGGATGTGGTACGTCATCCGGTGGTACAGAGGATCGTGGAAGCTTACGAGCGTAACGACGCTTCTTAACTTTATTTTAAAAGTAAATAATATAATTCCCCCGGAGTGTTGATCAATCCAGATCTCGCTTTCGCCAATTCTCCTGTACCCATGAATATATCCACTCTTCCCGGGCCGATAATAGCGCTGCCCGTATCTTGGTCTAAAACGAAACGACTCACTAACTGCGGCTTAAGATTTTTATCGGGGATTTCTGTACGGATGAGGGCTAACGCACCTGGTGGCATAATCGATTTATCCGTGGCGATCGATCGCTCTGCCGTCACCGGTACGCCTATACTACCTGTAGGCGGCGCGCCGTGAGTTTCCCGGAAGAAAATAAATCGATCGTTCCTCGGTAGATAATTTTGCAACTCTTCGGGGTGAGTGCGTAAGTAATCCAGAACCATCGGCAGTGTCAATTGTTCCGGCCCAAATAAACCATCTTTAACCATCTCCTTACCGATACTGCGATAAGGATAATTAGTATTACCATCGAAACCCACGCTCATAAATTTGCCTTCGGGTAATAATAATTTAGCCGAACCCTGTACATGAACTAGATAAGCTTCTAATCGGTCTTTTAACCAAACTAACTCATTGCCTTTAAGAATACTTTGCTTACCCAATAAGCCATCATTTCCCTCTAAATCGGCGCGTGTGGGATGGGGTTGAGACCAAGCGGAGAAATTGGCCGGTTTACGATATAGGGGATATTTATACTCCGCGGTAGGTTTGCGACTGGCTTTATATATGGGTTCAAAATAGCCAGTGAATTTCACATTACCCTGTCCATCATCTCCCGACGATCGATAAAAAACGAACTCCCTAGTTACAGCTTGTTGAAATTGAGCGTTACTTTGAGATGAGCGTAATAAATAACGGAATCTAATTAAACTTTTTAATACCCTTTCTCTGGATATACTTTTAACTCGATAATTCTCGTAAGCTTTAGCTGCTCTAGAAGTTCGCAAATAGTTAATACTATGATCGATCGCTGCTATTAAAGATTTTCTTTCCTCCCAATTTTTCCCTATCGTCTCATCATTAACATCCGTGACGGGTATTGGTTGTAATGGAGAGTCTGTATCCCCGGCGGCGAGGTGAGGTGGGATAGCGAGAACCGTAGTTAAAGTTAGGAGAAAGATAGTAACTACTTTTCTCATAGGGGTGAGGGTTTAACCTGATAAAAATTCAGGGATGAGAAGTGGGTTAAATATCCTCTCATCCTGGATAACCTTAAGCGGCAGAAGCTAAATTAGTTGCCACGAAATCCCAATTGACTAACTTGGTGAGGAACTCATTAATATAGTCCGGGCGACGGTTTTGAAAATCTAAATAGTAAGCGTGTTCCCACACATCCATCGTTAACAAGGGTACTTGACCTGTGGTGAGGGGATTATCGGCGTTACTGGTTTTCGTAACTTTGAGGCTGCCGTGGTCATAAACCAACCAAGCCCAGCCGCTACCGAATTGAGTAGCCCCGGCGGTTTTGAAAGCTTCGACGAACTTATCGAAACCACCGAAATCGGCGTTAATTTTCTCCGCTAATTCACCGCTAGGTGTGCCGCCGCCGCCCGGTTTCATGGAGTTCCAATAAAAGGTATGATTCCACGCTTGGGCAGCGTTGTTGAAAACGCCCGCTTTGGTGGCATCGTTGGCAATTTTGACGATAACTTGTTCGATGGGTAAAGAATCTAATTCGGTATCTTTCACGGCATCGTTAAAGTTTTTCACGTAAGCCGCGTGGTGTTTATCGTGATGGAATTCGAGGGTACTTTTCGAGATTACCGGCTCTAAAGCCGTGTAATCGTAGGGTAAGGGGGGAAGTTCGTAAGACATAGAGCGTTCAATCCTCTTAAGATGGCTGTAAATGGAGTGTTAGTTAATTAAGAACAGTTGTCAGCTTTCGCTTATACTGATACTGCCGCATAAAAGCTTTACAGCTAAATTTTAGCCCAAAAAGAAGATTTTTTCCGTTGCCGCTACGATCGCCCTAGCGGAAATTCCAGTCTTAAGGGAAAGTACACCAAGCTTGAATGAGTAGTTCGCTTAACCAGCGTCGCTGTACTTGGTCTAAAATAGGATCTTCAGCCATTACCTCTGCTGTCAGGTCATCGATCGATTGCCCTTGAGAACGAGCGATCTTGATGATTCCGGCTATAACTGCGGCCACGAGTTCTTCATCGACGGGTTTTTCTCGTAGAGCGATGATTTCTTCGGGCGTGGTGGGAATAGGATAATTCATAAAATGAGTATTGATGAGTGAGGTTAGGAGAATGTAAAGTTTTTAAAACTTTTCTAATAATTTATAGTATTGGGTAGTTTAGCGTATTTTGCACCGATCATGTTATGTATTCTTGGGGAACTTTAAATATTAAAAAATTATGAAAATGCAAGAGATTATTTATCGAGAAATACCCACTAGCGATCGAGAAAGCGTATGCAGGTGGTTACAAACCCAGTGGCAACCCTCGCAGGGAAATAAAGTATTAACGAGAGACGGCATCCGTTTACAGTTGGGGGAAGATCAAGAATTATCGATTTTCGTTTGGAGTTTACAACGTACCACTTATTTAAAGGTGTTTCGCTGGGGATCTCAAGAACATACCGCCGAAAAACATCTATCTCAAGAATTACATCTCGCCATAGATAAAACATTTCCCCCTACCTATCCCTCCTTACCGGATATTAATAGCAATGAATCCATTTTTTCGGCTTTAAACTCTTACTATCCCCAGACGGTGCATTATTTTCAAAAAATGCCCCAAGGGGAAGCGGATTTAAGACGACTCTACTGGTGGGAAAAACGCTGGCGCGATAGTGCCAAAAATCCGCAGCAACCGAAACAGGTAATATACCGTGGCGAAAATCGGGGTGAAAAACTCGATTATGACTTGATCTATATCGGCGGCGCTTTAGGTGCGATTCACAGCGCCGTCATGGCTAAACTGGGCTATAAAGTATTAGTGGTAGAGCGTATACCCTTCGGGCGTATGAATCGAGAATGGAATATTTCTCGCTCCGAATTCCAAAGTTTAATCGATTTAGGTTTGTTCACTCCCGGTGAGTTTGAAAATTTAATCGCCAGGGAATACAAAGACGGTTTCAGTAAGTTTTTTGACGGCAATAATCCCCCCCATCTCAAAGCGGCGGTATTGCACACGCCCACGGTACTTAATATCGCTATGAACTCGGAAAAGTTACTGAAATCTTGCGGGGAAAAATTGCGGGAGGCTGGGGGTGATATATGGGACGAAACCGAATTTATTAAAGCCGAAGTGGATACGGATGGGGTGACGGTACATTTAATGAATTTGCAAGATGGTGAAAGTCGATCGGTGCGCGGTAGATTATTGATCGATGCCATGGGTACGGCTTCCCCCATAGCGTGGCAATTAAACGGCGTTAGGGCTTTCGATAGCGTCTGCCCCACCGTCGGGGCGGTAGTGGAGGGAATCGACCCCGCTGTTTGGGATTCTCAATATGGGGACGTGTTGAATTCTCACGGCGATATTTCTAAAGGTCGTCAGTTGATCTGGGAATTGTTTCCAGGGGAGGGTAAAGAGTTAACTATTTATCTATTTCATTACCATCAAGTTCATCCCGATAACCCTGGCTCTTTATTAGAAATGTATGAAGATTTCTTTACAATCCTACCGGAGTACCGCCGTTGTGATCTTGAATCCCTGACTTGGAAAAAGCCGACTTTTGGCTATATACCCGGTCATTTCAGTACGGGTAAACTCGATCGACGGGTATCGTTCGAGCGACTGCTGGCGATCGGTGACGCGGCTTCTTTACAATCCCCGCTTATTTTTACCGGCTTCGGCTCGCTGGTGAGAAATTTAAGCCGTCTCACCCATCTTTTAGATACCGCCTTGAAACACGATTTACTGAGGGCGGATGATTTGCAGAATATTCGCGCCTATCAGAGTAACGTGGCGGTGACGTGGCTATTTTCCAGGGGCATGATGGTAGAAACAGGAAAAACTCTTCCACCCCAACGAATAAATTCCATGTTGAATACTTTCTTCGGTTTACTGGCAGATGAACCACCGGAAGTAGCGGAAACTTTTATCAAGGACAAAACCGATTGGTTAACATTTAGCAGATTAGCGATTAAAGCCGCTACTAAGAATCCCGCCCTATTAATTTGGATCGCACAGATGGCAGGACCTAAAGATTTGCTGCGTTGGCTCGGCTCTTACGGGGATTTTACGAGCGATAGTGTCAAGAATTTATTGTTAGGCAAATGGTTTAAAAAATGGCTACAAAATTCTCAACCTTGGTTAGAGAAACAATATCCACGTCTGTGGCTACAGTTGTTAAGTTTTAGTTACGGATTGAGGTGATAAAGACAGAAGAAAAATTAAATTCCTCAAGATTTATTGTAGAAAAAACCCCTATAAGGGGTTTTTTGATAGTCCCAATGGTAGGATGCACTATATGTGGTTTTTAGGAAGAAGATAAATTATGGATTTCCTCTCTCTAACATTTCTCTCGTCAATATTACTCTGTTTGGGTATGGCTGGAAGTATTGAAACCGGTTATAGGTTAGGCAAGCGCAAACTCCAAAAATATCCTGAAGATAAAACAGAAGGTTCTTCTGCAGTTGAGAGTTCTATATTCGCAATTTTGGGTTTAATTTTAGCCTTCACTTTCACGGGGACATTATCTCGGTATGAGAATCGAGTCAAGCTAGTTCTAAAAGAAGCAAATGCAATTGGTACAGCCTACTACAGGCTTGACTTGCTTCCGGGTGACGCTCAACAGAAGTTGCGACCACTTTACAAAGAATATGTTCAATCACGCGTCGGTGTATTTGAAAATTATAAAGATCGTCAGCTATCTAATACTAAATATCTTGAGGGTCTAAAATTACAAGATCAAATTTGGAAAATTGCCAATGCTGCTGTTCTAGAAAATAAAAACCCCGGAATCATTACTTTGGTTCTAAGCTCGACCAATGAGATGATCGATGTGGCTAATGAGCGATTGCAAGCAAGCCGTATCCACCCACCCGCAATTGTTTATATTTTATTATTCGGTCTTGCCATTATTTCAGCTTTCTTGGTCGGACAAGATATGGCAGTTAATAAAACGAGACCTTTATTGTATATGGTCACGTTTTGTGTGACTATATCTGGAATAACGTATATTATTCTCGATTTAGAAAACCCTCGACTCGGGCTTATAAGGATCGATTCGGGCGATGAGGTACTCGTGGAAGTTTTAGATAAAATGGTCAAATAAGTTTTTTTCCCTTCATCAAGGAGTGAGTCAATAGTAGTGAGGAGTGAGGTTTGTGCCACCCTCTTCCGGGTTCTCTTGCCTCACTTCCACGGCCTACTAGACGGGGCTTTTTTTATTCATCAGCCCGATGCCTCTCAATCCTAGCCAGCCGATGAAGCTGTAGCCGATCGCTAACATCAAACTACTTAATCCGATTCTCAAACCCTGTTTGAGAGCTTCTAGATTGGCTTGGTTTTCAGCTTGTCTACGTCGGTCTTGTAATTGGGTTTGTAATTGATTTTTGATCTCCTCTAGTCTTTGCTTGAACTCTTGAGGTTTCTTGGATAGATCGCGAAGATTGGAAAGTTGGTCTCTCTGTTGAGTTAAGGTAGCTAATTGGTCAGCGCTTAATTGTCTACCTTGGAATTGTCCCGATTGAATTACTTGGGTTCGTTGCACGATTTCCTGATTCAGTAATTGAGGATTTTGAGAGAGGGTGTTTAATTGAGATAAAAATGTTTGTATTTGAGCTTCACCTTGGGCTACACCTTGTTGAATCTGCCCTTGGGTGTTATTTTTTACTTGGTTGATATTGTTAACGTGGACGGGGATCATTAATAAAAATCCTAATCCTAAGAGCGTGGCGAGGATAAAAACCGGTAGTTTTATGTTAAAGCCACCTTTAGCGGTTACATCTTTAACGGTGCTATCGATCCAAGTGGCCACTAAGATCAAACCGATACCCACCATCGGCACTATACCCCGATCGACTACCGTGGTAACGAAATTAATCTGCCACTGAGAATTCTGCCAATTAAAAGGAATGGCGAAAGTAATCGTGTCCAGGAGGAAAGAAAGGATAAATATTAGTCCCGTCAGTTTAAGACATAAAGAGGTAAATGTAGAATTGTTCATTTTGGGTTGTCGTCTATGGCTTTTTAAGTATGGAGATTGAATTATACGATAGGGAACACTTATAGCATTACCTTTCTTGTTCCTTCCGTGCTTGATTTATGGACAGTATAGGATACGATCGGCCTTAATGCCAACCATAAGAAAGATAACCTAGATTATGATATACGCAAAGACGCTCGTATCAAGAATAAAGTTTTTCCTATTTAAACCGGTTTTCGGGGCAAATGTATCTATATTGGAAACACCCTCTTTGAATAAGCGGACGATCTATGACCAAACAGGTTCAAGTTTTAGAAGATAAAACGGCTCTCATTAACAAGGCATCGGATTTAGTCACCGATTTGATGCAAACCGCCATCGCCCGAAGGGGACGCTGTACGATCGCTCTATCGGGTGGTAGTACCCCGAAACCCCTCTATTCGGCCCTATCGGATCAAGCTATCCCCTGGGATAAGGTCTATGTTTTCTGGGGCGACGAGCGTTATGTACCTTCCAATCATCCTGATAGCAATCAACTACTCGCTCGCACCGCGTGGCTCGATCGAATCCCCATCCCCGCGCTCAATATCTATCCGATGCCCACCGATAGTGACCCAGAAAACGATGCTCGATCGTACGACGCTACACTGGCGCAATTTTTCGGCGTACAACTGCCTCAATTTCCGGTCTTCGATGTGATTCTTCTAGGTATGGGAGACGATGGTCATACCGCTTCCCTATTTCCCCATACTCCAGCTTTGACGGTGAACGATCGTTATATCACCCTCGGTGATAAAGACGGTCAACCGCGGATTACTTTCACCGTACCCCTGATCAACGCGGCCCGTTCTGTAGTATTCCTGGTCAGTGGCGAGAGTAAACGTCCCGCTCTAGAACAGATTTTTGCTTCCCTCGGGGACGAAAAGCAATATCCTTCCAGGCTGATCCAACCAAGCGGTGATTTAATCTGGTTACTAGATAAAGCTGCTGGCGATCATCTGAAACTTTAATAAACCATTTTTTAGCACTTTATGATTATTTGCCCCAATTGTGAACATATCAATCCTGATAGCGCGTCGCAGTGCGAGAACTGTTTTACTGCCCTGCCGCAAATGACCCTTTGTCCTCACTGTCACGCCCCGGTACAGTCCGATGCCACTTTTTGCGGTAACTGTGGTGAAAGTTTAAGTCAACAGCTGCCCGCCGCTGTTTCGCCGCCGATTCCAGAAGTTCCTCCCGTCGCCCCGCCCCCCACACCGACGCTCGTTTCTCCCGCCCCGACGAGCGCCCCGACTCCCGAACCAGCCCCCGCCTACCAGGGTACGGTTTTACAGTTACAAACAGCCACTTTATTACACGTTCAAACCAATGAGACCAGAGAATTACCGAGTCATCTATCGGTGATTCACATCGGCAAACCTAACGATCGAGTTCCTCCAGACATTGATGTGTCGGGCTTTCCCGATTCCGATATTGTTTCTCGCGTTCACGCCGATATTCTCGTGGAAGCGGGAATTTATTATCTCGAAGATACGGGTAGTTCTAACGGCACTTACGTTAATCACACGCCGCTACTGCCTGGAAATCGCCATCGTCTGCGGGCGGGCGATCGTGTTTCCCTCGGTAAAGGCGATAAGTTAACTTTTATTTTTCAAACGAGTTAAGAGTGTCATTCTACTCTTTCTCTTGCCTATCCTATTATTAGGAGACGTTTAAGGTGAGAGAAAGAATCGTTATGCGATCGAGTTGGCGTATTGGCTCCATTAGGGAAATTCCCCTTTATATCGATCCCTCTTGGCTAGCTATCCTATTTTTTATTACCGCCCTCAACGCGGGTGAAGTACAAGCTCAATTGGTGGGCGATAATAACCCACCCTGGTTAAGTTCTTTTATGGGCTTCCTCATGGCTTTATTATTATTCGCTTCGGTTTTACTCCACGAATTAGGGCACAGTTTGGTCGCTCTTTCTCAAGGTATCAAAGTTAATTCTATTACCTTGTTTTTGTTCGGGGGCATGGCTTCTATAGAAAGGGAGTCGGACACTCCCCTCGAATCTTTAAAGATAGCGGTAGCCGGCCCCGCGGTCAGTTTAGTTTTATTCGCTTCTCTTTCTCTTTTAGGTCTGGCGGTGGAGAATTTACCTTTATGGCATTACGTGTTGATGGATGTGGCGCAGATTAATTTCATCCTCGCCCTCTTTAACGTGATTCCGGGGATGCCCCTCGACGGCGGGCAGATTCTCAAGTCGGTAGTGTGGCACGTAACGGGCGATCGTTTGAAGGGTTTGCGCTGGGCTTCCCGCAGCGGTCAGATCATGGGCTGCATAGGTATTTCTCTCGGTCTTTTCCTCGTTTTACTCACGGGTGATCTCGGTGGGGCTTGGTTGAGTTTCATCGGTTGGTTTATTTTCAAGAATGCCTCGGCTTATAACCGCTTGAGTCGTTTACAAGAAGGATTATTGAGTTTAACCGCCGCCTCGGTCATGACCAAGGATTTTAAAATCCTCAAAGCCGATCGATCCCTAGAGGAATTTACACGGGAATATATTATCAATCCCCACAAGGGCGCTTATTATGCCGTTTCCGGGGGACGTTATCGGGGCCTTGTCAGACCAAGTGATTTACAATCCATAGAACGCGGTCAATGGGCGGGGAAAACTTTATTGGATATAGTTCATCCCCTGGATACGATCGTTTCTGTACCGGAAAATGCCCCCCTATTTCAGGTGATAGGAGTTTTAGACACTATTACCGATAAGAAATTGACGGTTTTATCTCCCGCAGGTGCTGTGGCCGGTGTTATAGATAAGGCGGATATTGTCAAGACGATCGCCGCCAAATACGATATCGTTTTACAAGAGGGTGAAATAGACAGGATTAAATCGGGGGGACAATATCCCAGTTACCTGCCTTTGAGTGCTGTGGCGAAAACTCTGACCAAGAAATGAGCCGGATGGCAATTATCGGGGTACTGGGGCCTGTTTGAGTATAGAGGTAATAACATTTTCTATTTTCACCCCGTCTAATTGCGCTTCGGGGCGCAAGAGCAAACGGTGTCGCAGTAAGGCAATGGCGATCGTTTTTAGATCGTCGGGGATAACGTAATCTCGATCGCACAACCAAGCGGAACTTTTCGCCGTTTTCAACCAGGCTACCGCCGCGCGAGGTGAAGCCCCCAGCGCTAAATCGGGGTGCTTTCTGGTTTTTTGTACCAAACCCAGTAAATAATCGATGATCTTATCGTCCACTTTCACCCGCTGTGCCTGTTGGCGGGCTTCTAGGAGCGACTCCACACAGGTAACGGTGGTGATTTTGTCTAGATCGGGCCGCTTACCGGCAAACCCCTCTTGAAAGTTCAATAGCATCCTCTTTTCCGCGGTGGGCGCAGGGTAATCCACCACCAATTTAAACAAGAATCGGTCTAATTGGGCTTCCGGTAACGGGTAAGTGCCCTCGAACTCTAAAGGGTTTTGAGTCGCCACCACCCAAAATAGGGGCGAAAGAGCCAGGGTGTTACCTTCGAGAGTCACCTGCTGTTCTTCCATCGCCTCTAACAGGGCTGATTGAGTTTTCGGCGGTGTGCGATTGATCTCATCGGCGAGGAGAATGTCGGTAAAGATAGGCCCTCTCACCAGGGTGAAGGTGCGGCTGTTGAGGTCAAAAATATTAGTGCCGATAATGTCCGAGGGCAATACATCGGGGGTTAATTGGACGCGTTTAAATTGGGCTTGTATTAATTGGGCGAGAACTTTTACTAAAAGGGTTTTTCCCGTACCGGGTACGCCTTCGAGGATAACGTGACCTCCACTCAGTAAAGCGACTAGGAGTTGCCCGATAATTTCTTCTTGGCCGACGACGAGCGCGCCTAGGGAGTCGTTGAGTTGTTGAAAAATTTTCCGCTCATGGGCCATTATTTGATTTCAGCTTTCATACGCTCTAAGGTTGATTCCATCTGGTCGAACATTTGCTGTGGGGTTAGCCCGAACTGACCTAATTGGGTTTTCAGTTGCTCCACGGTCATTTTAGCCATGAAGTCCTCGGAAAGCTCGAATCTTTTCATAAAGATTTTATAGCGATCCATCAATTCTTCCATACGAGCGATGAAGATTTTTTTACCTTCGCGATCAAACTTACCATAATCGCCCCCCAGTTGGGTCAAGGATTGATAATCTTCAAAAAGTTGTTTGGCTTCCTGCTGTACCACGTCCGAATCAAAAAATCCCATAGTTGAATCACTCACTCGATCGCTTTTAAAGGGTCATATTGTCATTCTAAATGACCCGAAAACTTTATCCAAATACGGTTTGCCGTATTGGAGCGCGCTTGACCCTCAACTTCTACCGCGCCCCGTTTAATTTTTTCTCCCTTGTGTTATTTTAAGATTTACTAAGAATTGTTATCGATAGGGTTAGGCGAATGAATTTCGAGATTCCAGAGGGCGTGAAGGTCTGGTCACAGTTTGGTCATCCGGTGTTGATGTGGGTGTTATTAGCGGCTACTGGCTACGCTTTATATTCTGGTTTACAGATTCGGCGGATTCGTAGCGTCGATAAAGAGGAAAGAAAGGAATTGGTCAAGAAGGGCTTTACCAATAAGCATCATGTGGTAGGTTCGGTATTATTAGCTTTTATGGTATTGGGTACGATCGGCGGTATGGCGGTGACTTATATTAATAACGGTAAGCTTTTCGTGGGGCCCCATCTCATCGCCGGTTTGGGCATGACGGGTTTAATCGCCTCCGCCGCCGCTTTAGTACCTTTCATGCAGAAAGGTAACGAGTTAGCCAGAATTAGTCACATCGGTTTAAATGTGACTTTGTTGGGTTTATTCGTTTGGCAGGCAGTTACGGGTATGGAGATTGTACAGCGGATTATCAGCAAAATGTAGGAATTAGTGACGCTTTGGCTAGTCACCGGCCACTATTTTTGCCACAAGATCCGCAGATTTATCTTTGGAGCGTAAGACCCTCATGTCCCATGATGGGATGTAAGCGGATTTAATTTTTACAATTAGCGTCGCCATTTTGTAAAATCTGTAGCATAATAAAGGTATCAATATTGGCATGGGGTCGAAATGCTTAATCTT
>JADQBB010000033.1 GCA_016903695.1 Chlorogloea purpurea SAG 13.99 | reverse complement strand
CCCATTTTTGCAACGACCGGCGGGGAATCAATTCCCCGCCTCATAGTCCAAGTCCTCTTAAGAGGACTTCTGCTATGAGACCGTGATTTTAATCACGGTCGGGTCAGGTATACCTTGCATAATTGGGATGCTCCCTAAAATATCCTTAACTGCAACAGGAAGAAACCAAAAGATCGTACTCAAATTGATGGAGTAGGAGAAATTTTTTTGTGTTGAAGTTTTATGCCTATTAAAAACCCGATCAGAACTATGCCGGCCAAATAGCTTAAACTAATTAAGCGAGTTAATAAAGGTGGGGCTACCCCTTCTACCTCTATCTGCTTCTGGACTTTAAATGGTTGGAACTTTTCTATTCCACCTGGAAGCGGTAGGATTTCTACCTCTATTTTATGGGGGGCACCATCAAAAAACTGGTGTTGCCACTGTAATTTTCCCTGCCCATCACCCACGCCTTGATAAGCAAAAGCTACCCATCCATGCTCAATTTGAGTAACCTTAACATCGAACATCACATCGCTACCAGGTTGTTGTGTTAGGGCATTAGTAACTTGTAGTTTAAGCGTGACGGGAGTTCCCACCGTTGCCATATTATCCCCGGATATTCGTGCTTGTAATCCTTGGGAAGTAGCCAGACCCAATTTATCGGCTTCAGCTATATGTTGAACCGGATGTGACATGGGCATGGACATATTAGATTGAGCGATTTCTGCACTAATATTGACGAATAAAAGCATTGCGATCGCCGTGACTATTAAACCACTTAATAATAAGCGTACATTTCTTGGAGCGATTTCTCCAGCTTGAATTTTTTGCCCTCTACCAATCACTGAACCTCCGATTAAACCGATTATTAATAAAATCGTGGCTAGGATAGCAAAATTACGATATTTTATTCCATTTTCTGGAACTGATAATTTTAGCTTTTGCTGGAAAGGAGTAAAGGAATTAGAGGAATCAGGAGTGACTTTAACTAATAGTTGATATGTGCCACGAATGGGCAAAGTTTGCTCTAGCTTTAGTTTTCCAGAGGGGGCTAAGCTACTAATCTCCAACAGTTTCGTCCCTTCAACTATAGGAAAGTCAGTTGTAAACCAGGGAGTTTTCGATGGTGTCAAAATCGTTAAATCAATTTTGGCATTTTCTAAAGGTTTACCATCTTGGCTCTTTGGCTCTAAGTTAATGACTACAGGAGATTGTTTAGATGTGGCTTCAGCTTCAAAAGGTTGTATTCGAGCGACTGTCGGATAAGTCGTTAAATCTACAGTTGTTAATGGAGAGCGAGAAAAACTAACTGTTGTCAGTACAATCAAGGTCAGTACACATAAAGTACCGAACAAAAGCCATGATTTGATTTTCAGCATAATTTTTAATGACAACCCACTAATAAAGTGTGATGACGTAGCGAATGCACTCGATCGTGAATTGCCGGATAAGTTGTAAAGTATAAAGTCCAGAGTATTATTACTACTAAGGAGATATAAAGAGAAGCTTGTATAGGTTTAGATAGGATTAAATCAGAAGCTTTTTGCTGAACTAAATACGGAGAGAAAGTTTTCACCTTGTACCTCGCAAGTGAAGATAAATAATTAAATGTGGCAGCGGCGGGTGTTCTGACTATAGAGATTACGGCTAACTCTCATCACAGTTGCGGGACAGCGTTGGATTTCCACCAAACTTTCCCCATTACTTCAAACGATTATTTACTTGTTTAAACCGCGTACGGTTAATTATACTACGCTTAATACACTAAAAAAATAACCCTGCCGTGAAGCAGGGTTATGGGATAAAAAGAAGTTTAACTAAATCAGTGAACTAATCAAGCATCACTTTCGATATAGATAAACAGAAGGCCCATAACTACGGCGGGGAGAAGCCAGCCGATGATAGGAATCAAAATCCAAGGTAGATAAGAAGCCGCGTAAGCACCGCTCATGTCAAAAACTCCATAATTAAAAGATAGGATGGGAAAAGGGGATATTTATTGGTTAAAAACCCCGCGCATGATACCGTCAACCACGTTGAGATTTTCTAACAGGAAGTAGGCGACGAAAGCCCCACCCATGCCACCGAGGAAGAAACCGGCGGCGAATTGACTCCAACCATCCGATGTTTTCATGGTGTCGGTTTGACCCGTAACGTGACCTGTGAAAGTAACTAAACCGTAGCTGGCAAGGCAAGCCGTACCGATGAGGACTACAGCCAGGGCAGAAATCAAGCCGCCTAAATTGGCGAACTCAGAATCTCTTAGAGGGCCGAGAATCACCCAGGGGCCGACGAGAAAATAACCGTGAGCCATACCGATTTCTAAACCCCGTAGAATAGGAGCCAAACCGGGACGGTAAGCGGGTAAATTGCCGATGAAAGCTTTGGTGAAATCGGAAGCTGAAATGGGGGTAGCTAAATGACCCATGAAAGGGTCGTCGTTGAAAGGTTTAACTACCTGTGTGTATCCAGATTCGGGCATTGTACTTGAGTTCTCCTAGTTCTGAATGACTTTATTAAAAGAAAACTTTAAGAAACTATTTTAAGCAATAGGGGTAATATATCCCCCGAAAAGGCCTCTAGCGTTAAAAAAATTCACGAAAGACTCGATCGATCCTCACACCGCCAGTGTCCCTTATCATAATTGGTAGCAATTATTTATGAGAACTACGTCTATGAGGATTTTTCCTTCTCACCCTTTAATCCATAAGTTAGTTATTCTCGTCATCGCCTGTCTAGCCTTGGTAGTATCTCCCGCTAACGCCACGGGTTTTTATGACCTACCTTCTTTAAAAGCGGGTTCATCCACTTGGATAGTAGACCAAGCGGAGGCGATCAGCGCGGTTAACGAAGGTAAACTTAATAAAGAGCTGAAGTCACTAGCCAAAAAAACCGGTAATGAATTACGGATGGTAGTGGTGCGCCGTCTCGATTTCGGTAACACGATCGACGGTTTAGCCGAAGAAATTTTCACCGGCTGGTATCCCACCCCGGAAAGTCAAGCCCATCAAACCTTGTTAGTCCTCGACACTCTCACTAATAAAACCGCTATCCGTTACGGTGAGGCGGTAAGCCCCCCTCTCACAGACGAAATCGCCGAAAGCGTATTGACAGAAACTATGGCCGCACCCCTGAAAGATGGGGCTAAATACAATCAGGCTCTATTAGACGCGAGCGCGCGTCTGAATGCCGTACTATTAGGACAGCCTGACCCCGGCCCCCCCGCAGCGCAAAAAATCGACATTGCCAGCACTTTCACCACTGCGGAAGAAACCGACGATCAAAATGCCACCATCTGGGTCATCGTCCTTCTCGCTTTAGCGACGATCATTCCTATGGCCACCTACTTCTGGTATGTAGGTTTTCCAGGTAGATAATTTTTGCTTTTGTCAACTATCCCAAGACTGGAATAATTCCAGTCTTGAAACCTTACTTTATTTAGACTTTAACCCATGACCCACTCTAAAGTTATCCGCACCGATAAAGCACCCGCCCCTGTAGGCCCATACAATCAAGCGATTCTCGCAGGCGGTCAATTTCTTTTCGTCGCCGGACAGATTCCCCTCGATCCCGATACGGGGGAGATCGTGGGAGGAAACGATATTACCGCCCAAACCCAACAGGTTATGACCAATCTCGAAGCTATTTTAATTCAGGCGGGCGCTGGCTGGGCTAATGTGGTCAAGACGGGCGTTTTCCTTTCGGACTTGGCTAACTTCGCCGCCATGAATGAAGTTTACGCTAAGTATTTTCCCTCGGAAACCGCACCGGCGAGAGCTTGCGTAGAGGTGTCACGCTTGCCTAAAGACGTTCTCGTAGAGATTGATTGTATCGCCGCGCTCTAGTCGGCATCTCCTATTTCGATAATCGCATCAAGTTATAGGCAAGGGATTTTATTTGACGTAATATGGGGAAATAGCTTGAAGACCTTCATCTTAGCGGCTTCTATGTAAAAAACCATGTCACTCATTTGTTACGTCCTCATCGGTTGCCCAGGTAGCGGCAAATCCACCCTCGCTCATAAATTCGTATCGTCTCACGACGATTATCGTATCGTGTCCACCGATAGTATCAGAGAGAAACTATTCGGTGAGGCCTGTATACAGGGAGATTGGTCGTTGATAGAGACGGAAGTGTTGAGACAGATCGACGAACATATCAACGGCGGTCGTCCTATCATCTACGACGCAACTAATGCCCGCAGACCTTGGCGAATGGATTTACTGCGAAAATTGCCACGGTACGAGGATGTATATTGGGTGGGCTGGAACTTGAAAACGCCTTTGGAAACTTGTAAACAGTGGAATAAACAAAGATCTTTTCAAGTCCCCGATTTTGTCATCGACACGATGACTTATTGGCTGAAAAGATTCCCGCCTGCATTAGCCGAGGGTTTCACCTGCCTTAAAGAAGTGGATTCGAGTAAAGATAAATTTCCGGTAGTGACTTTAAACGATGTACGCCAGAGTATCGTCAATAAGCAGAATAATTCTAGTAAATTTACTTTCCACTCATACTCTCGTCTAGAAGATTTCGATCGACTTCTCCATCTCATCAGCACTTTAATTCACTATCCAGGGGCCGGTAACTTACAAACGAGCGACCCCGAATATTTAAAAAACCTTTTAGGCCCGGACGTGAATTTCTCTACGGATATAGACGAAATCTCGGCTTTATTGAGTAGGCACGCCGATCCTTTCTACGCGGGTAAACAGGAAATCGCCAAGGATTTATCCTGGTTAGAGAACAACGGTTTTATCGGCAATTGTTACGATTGGGGAAAAATAGAGATAGAAACTGTAAATGACCCCACCATCATCAGTCATGCCTACGCTGATCTTGATACGTTCCAACGTTTGATGACCACCATTCGCTTTATTCTACACCATCCCTTGATATACGATGAAGATCGGGGAGTGCTAGATGCTCTGTTGATAAAGATGAAGGCCCAAAAAGCGATCGATCAAAATTTGCGCGACAGTATACGTAAAGATATAGAAAAAGTCCTCAAACCTTTCAAAATTTTTCCAAGCTTCCCTATGAGAAAAGGCTACTTCATCGGTACTGGGATTCTTTCCCAAAACGATTTGACCACTGTATTCCAATTATTGGAAACCCAGGCGCAAAGTTTAGAAGACCCTTCGGCTATAGATGTATACCAACGGTTCAAACAGAGAATGGAAGATGCTAAGTTAACTACTAGTGAAGCTTATCAAGTTCGGGCTATTTATAACCGCAACGTTTTCGATTCTGACGATTTAAAACCAAGCTCACTAGCGAAGAAAATAGAAGATCTAGAAGGAGCGATCGAATGCGGTAATGTTTTAAAATTAGGTAGATTCCAAGGTGTGGGTAGTTTTGCGCAAAAGCCAGATAAGTTTTTTCAAGCTATACCCTTACAGATAGTTTTTCATAACATCGGTTGGTATCTAGGTTATCAAATAGTCAGGGAAGAACAAAAAGGTCTTTATGAATTTGAACGACTAGACCGATTATATTCAGTGTCGAAAGCAGGTGAGTCATTAACGAAAACCGAGCAAAGGGCAAAACTAAAACAATTGCAAAAATTATATGAATACAGCGCCGGGATATATTTAGGTAAAGATCCTTTAGAGCAACAAACTTACTTGAGTAATGATAGAAAAAATGTAGAAATTACCGTGGAAATTTGGTGTCAAGATTGTATTTTTAAATTTATTAGCGAAGAAAAGAGACGTTTTGGCAAACATCAGATGAAAATGTCGCCGCCTAAAGGGGGTCATGGAGAAAAGAAAGCGCCTTTCACTTTACCGCCCACCGGAGATGAAAATTATAGTAATCGATTACAAATTACATTACCGAAGTGGGCATCGGACAGTATAGATTTTCGCGGCTGGCTGGTGGGTTTCGGCGGCCAGATCAAAATAATTAAGCCTGTGGAGTTAGCCGTAACAGTTAAGGATTTGGCTAGGGGCATAGTTGATTTATATGCAGAAGCGGATAAATAAACATTTATAGCCGTCCTACAGGTGACGACAAAAGGAACATCAGCTCAATTTCCGGGTCTAGATAACTGCATTGTTAGTCCGCCTTGAGACTATGATAATCTTTGTATTTAAAATATGACCTAGGATGGATGTATGAATAAAAAAGTTAAAGTTTTAGGATTGGCGATCGGTAGTTTAGTCCTATGTAGCTACCCCGCCCTAGCTCAATCTCAGCCTTTCGCCTATCCCGGTCGGGGACAAAGCCAAGAGCAACAGAATAAAGACCATTTCGAGTGTTTTAATTGGGCTTCTCAACAAAGCGGTTTTAATCCTTCTCAACCTGTCAGTAACTCCAATCAGCGGGGAGGGGGAATATTGAGAGGCGCGGCCGGGGGAGCCTTATTAGGAACTGTTGGCGGCGCTATCGGCGGCAATACGGGAACCGGTGCCGCGATAGGGGCGGGAGTCGGCGCAACGACGGGGCTGATCCGACAAGAAAGGAATCGCAGTAATAAGAATAGTCAGAGTCAACAATTACAACAGGAATATTTCCGGGCTTGGTCGGCTTGTATGTCTTCCCGCGGCTATACTGTCAAGTAAACGGGTCTCACCCCAAACCCCGATACTCAAGACTAAAGGTAAAAAATCCGTTACAGTATTAAGAGATTGGTTTTTTTTGACTTGACCTATGGCCTCTTCTTCGATCGCAGTCAGAGAGCTTCCTCTGTTTCCTCTTCCCGAAGTTGTTTTGTTCCCGGGCCGTCCCCTACCTCTACATATCTTTGAATTCCGTTACCGGATCATGATGAATACTATCCTAGAGGAAGACCGTCGTTTTGGGGTACTCATGGTAGACCCCGTTAGGGGGGATGTAGCAAAAGTAGGCTGTTGCGCTGAATTAGTTCGCTTTCAACGCCTGCCAGACGATCGCATGAAGATCCTCACGATGGGTCAACAGCGTTTTCGCGTTCTCGAATACGTTAGAGAAAAGCCTTACCGCGTCGGCTTAGTGGAATGGATCGAAGACCATCCATCGAACGAAGATTTACGCCCCCTCGCTAACGAAGTGGATACCTTACTCAAAGATGTAGTCCACCTGTCCGCTAAATTAACCGACCAGAAAATCGAACTACCCGACGACTTACCCAATCTTCCCCTAGAACTTTCCTATTGGGTAGCCGGTAATCTTTACGGAGTGGCTGCCGAACAACAAGCACTCTTAGAGATGCAGGATACCGCGGGACGTTTACGGAGGGAATCGGAAATACTCACCTCTACTCGTAATCATCTCGCCGCCCGTACCGCCCTCAAGGATGCTCTTAACTAATTCTTTTGACGGTAGCTCGATCGACTTCTCTCACCTCATAATGACCCAATACTTTCACTACCTCCGTGTACGCCGATAACTCCTCTAAAGCGGATCGCGTTAAATGAGGTTGATTCTCCAGGCTCTCTATATCCATAAAGAAAACGTATTCGCCTAAAGAACGCTTCGTCGGTCTCGATTCGATCCTCGACAGGTTCAAACCCCTTCTAGCGAACACTTCTAAAGGTTTCACCAATGCCCCCGGAACATTGGCGGGTACGCTAAAAGCCAAGGATACTCTCCTCCCCTCTGTAATCGGTTTTAAGCCTACTACCCAGAAGCGAGTGCAGTTATCGGCATAGTCATTAATTAATTCTACCAAGATCGGAAAGTTATATAATTTCGCCGCTCTCGGTGCGGCGATCGCTGCCGCCCCCGGATTGTCCTTCACTAAAACGATCGCTTCCGTGGTGGAATTGGTGGGGATAATTGCCGCGTCGGGTAAGTTATTCTCTAACCACTGTTGGCATTGAGCCAGGGCTTGGGGATGAGAATAGACGCTCTTAACTTCTTCTAAACCCCGCCCGCGACTCAAGAGACTGTGGGTGATGGGTAAGACTAATTCTAATTGTATTTGCAGGCGATCGTATTGCCACAGACTATCCAGGGTCATCACCACGCTACCCTCTGTAGAATTTTCCACCGGTATTACCGCCAAGTCTGTTTCTCCACCGGCTACCGATCGCACCGATTGATTAATACTGTTATAGGGGCGCAGTTGAGCTGATTCCCCCAGGATTTGTTTGTATATTAAAGCGGCGGTTTCCGCGTTGGTTCCGGTCGGGCCTAGATGGGCGATCGTTCTTGCCATAGTTAATAGCTTTCTCCCACTAAATTACTCAATTTTATGGCTTTTCCCGCCCCCTTCACCCGCACTGCCCACCTGATATTTCTCATGAGAGTCAGGAGATCCGAATATATGAGTTTTATAGATTGTTTATCCTGGCTTACCGTTATATCCTCAAGAAGATATTTAAAGATCACAGTCGAGCGCGACATTTATGATCTATAAATTTCTTATTGCTATGCCTATTCGCTTTAAATGAGATCCGGTCGAATAACTCCTGTTATTCGGCGGTTAGATATTGTAGTGACGCAAATTTAAAGGTGAATTTAAAGGTGAATCAAATGGCTAATATTATAGGCAACGATCTCAATAATTTACTGACGGGGACTATCGACCCTGATTTAATTTCTGGATTGGGGGGAGATGATACCCTCGTCGGTAACGGTGGTAACGATACCCAGGACGGTGGTGCGGGTTACGATTCGGCCAATTACACGGGTGTGTATACCGAGTTCGGGGCGACCATCCTCGATAACGGTAGCATTCAAATACAGGATCTAGTACCGGCGAACGGTAATGAAGGGACAGATATTCTCTCAGGCATTGAACGGATTAACTTTTCTGGCGGGGGAATTTATGGAGTCTCGATCGGTACGGCTGGTAACGATAGTCTAACGGGAAGCCTATACTGGTTTTTAATGTTCGGCGGGGATGGTAACGATACCCTGACGGGAACAGGTGGAAATGACACTTTAGCCGGTGGTACAGGTAATGATGTTCTCAGGGGAGGGGATGGTAACGATAACCTCAATGGCGGTAGTGGCGATGATTTTCTCGATGGCGGTTTCGGTTTCGATCTCATCAATGGGGGCGACGGCAATGATACAGTTTCTTACTCCTTTTTCGGCGGTTCCATCAACGCTAACTTAGGGACTGGCGTGGTAAGTTTTTTAAATACTATTCCCACCGATACCCTCATCGGTATAGAGAATATCATCGGTGCGGCGGCGGGCGATACGATCACGGGAAGTACGGGTAATAATCTTATCGACGGCGGCGCCGGTAACGACGTTCTGATCGGTATGGGTGGCAACGATACCATCATCGGCGGTGTTGGTAACGATACGGTTAATTTCTACGGAACTTACACCGACTTTAATACCACCCTCCTCGATAACGGTAGTATTCAAATACAGGATCTAGTACCGGCGAACGGGAATGACGGGACGGATATTCTCTCGAGTGTAGAACAGATAAACTTCTTGAACGGTGGTATCTACGGGGTTATCAACGGCACGGCCGGGAACGATGTTCTCACGGGTAGCGCTTCCTACTGGTCAATACTCGCCGGGGGTGATGGTAACGACGCAATAACGGGTACGCCGTGGAATGATACTTTAGGCGGGGGCAACGGATTCGATACCCTCAATGGCGGCGCGGGCAATGATGTTATCCTCGGCGGGGCTGGCAATGACGTGATGGCCGGCAATGGGGGTAACGATACCATTAACGGCGGGGATGGTTCCGATAGCCTGACTTTCGCCGGGCCTTATACCGATTTCCGGGCTATCATTCTCGACGATGGCAGGATCACGGTTCAGGACGCAGTACTTACTAACGGCGACGAAGGAACCGATATTATCACCGGCGGCGTGGAAGTGATCAACTTTACCGGCGGTGGTACTTACGGCGTGGTCACGGGTACGGCGAACGGTGATACTTTAACCGGAAGCCCCTTTTGGTCTTTAATGTTCGGCGGCGATGGCAATGATTCCCTGACCGGTACTGCGGGTAACGATACCCTAAACGGCGGTGCGGGTAACGATACCCTAAACGGTGGTGCGGGTAACGATACCGTCTGGGGGCAGGGTGGTAATAATAGTCTCTCTGGCGGTGCGGGTAACGATGCACTTTATGGGGACGCAGGCAACGATACCTTTAATGGCGGTGATGGAGATGATTTTATCTGGGCCGGCGGCGGGGCCGATGTGATCGACGGTGGTGCCGGTAGGGACACGCTAAGAGCCAACTATAGTTCTTTTACGGGATACAGTTTTCCGACGATCGCCAATGTAGAAGTTGTTATATTTGGAGGGGGGGATAATGTCGCAGATAACTTGTCGCTAAACGTTTCTTCTATAGATACTTTAAACGGGGGTGGCGGGAATGACTATCTAGCTTCAGGTAGCCTTAACGATAACCTCAGTGGGGACGCGGGCAACGATACCCTTGATGGGGGCGATGATAACGACAGCTTGAGGGGAGGATTGGGCAATGACCTCTTAATAGGGGGCAACGGATACGATCGAGTCAGGATTGAAGGCGGCGAGACGGAATTTAATCTTACCCTCCTGGCTAACAACGATCTACAGATTAGCGATCTGAACATTAATAGATACGGCGCGGGTGTAAATTTGGGTACGGATATTCTCAGAGGCGTAGAAGAAATTTCCTTTGAAAGTACCGCCAACGGAATTATCGGGCTGGTCATCGGCACGGCGGGTGTTGATAACCTAAATGCTAGAGCGACGAGGACGATGTTTTTCGCCCTCGATGGTAACGATACCGTGACGGGGGGAACCGGAAACGATACCCTCAACGGCGCTGGGGGTAACGATTTTCTCGATGGCGCTTCTGGGGACGATCGAATATTCGCCGGTGCCGGACTCGATTCTCTTTACGGCAGAGATGGCAATGACATCCTCAACGGCGAGGGTGATAATGATTCCCTCGATGGCGATATTGGTAACGATACCCTCAATGGCGGTACAGGCAATGATGTTATCTTAGGTGGCGCAGGTAATGATTCCCTAGACGGCGGGGCTTACAGCGATATTCTTTCCGGTGGAGATGGTAACGATTATGTAAGCGCAGGTTTTCCCACCCCCGATGATCTATCCCCGGGCTTCGATATACTCTACGGAGATGAAGGCAACGATACTCTACAGGGTGTCTTTGGTGCTGATTCGATGTATGGTGGCAACGGCGACGATCTTTTTATTACATCCAATGGGGGAAGGTTTATTGACGGCCAGTACCTGATGAGAGGCGAAGGGGGTAATGACACCCTATATGGCAACTTAGGAGCCGATGATCTTAAGGGTGGTGAAGGGAATGATGCTCTCTTCGGGGGTCGCGGAAACGATGTCTTGGAAGGGGAAAACGGCAACGATCGATTATCGGGAGATGATGGTAACGATCTACTCAGGGGCAACGATGGTGACGATACGCTCATCGGCGGCTTGGGCAACGATACCCTACAGGGAAACGCCGGTCGAGATCAACTGGTGAATTCGCCCGGTTCGGATATTCACTACGGCGGCGATGGCGATGACGCGGTGGGTGCTACAGCCGCTCTCACTAACGCCACCAAACAACTTTACGGCGATAGCGGTTCGGATGCGTTCGTCTTGGGCGTTCAGGGTAATATCAGTCTGGGGCTGGATTTCAACACCCAAAAACTCGGTGATTTCGTCAACGCCATCACCCTACCCAGTCCTTCCCTCAAGGCTCAACGATTAGCCTCCAGCTTGATCCTCGGCGGTATGAGCGCAGCGGGGTCATTCCTCGGCACTCCCGTCACTAAATTCGCCTTCGGATGGTTGACGTCGGCGACGACGACGGGGATTAACGCCCTGATCGATTACGGCTTGGAAAATCAACGGATGGAGAGCCAAAAAATTGCCGCCGAAAAAGCCGTGAACGAATACGATAAAACCGTATGGGGGGAAATCTTCGAGTCCGGTTCCAGGGATTTAGTAGTAGTACAAGATTTTCAGATCGGTGTGGATAATCTGGTACTGCCCAATCTTTCTGCTACTAACTATACCTATCAAATCGATCTCAACACTTGGCAGGGTCAGGGGGGCGCGATGATTTCCATCCGCCGTAATACGGGAACCGATCCCCTCCAGAGTATCGCCTTTATCAAGAATAATTTCCAGAGCGTGGGTGTGACCGATCAAGAATTCGTGGGATTACTGCAAGACCTGTTAACGGGTACGGTGATTCAAACTTTCGCCAATACCCCCGTTTACGGTAATAACAACACCAACGCCACCGAAATTTTCCGAGGTAGTTTCGCCAGCGATAGCATCTTCGCCGATCGCACGGAAACCGGGGGCGGTAACGATCAGGTATTCGGTGAGTTCGGCAATGACATAATCCAGGGCTGGAGCGGTAATGATACCTTATTCGGCGGTTTTAACAGTAACGCTCGCCTCTACGGCGGCGTTAACGGCACCGCCCCCGCTACCTGGTACGAAAACGACGGCGATGATATTCTCGCAGGCGGTGCGGGCAACGATCAACTGTTCGGCGAGAATGGCGATGACTCCCTCATCGGCGGTACCGATGTCGATACCTTGAACGGCGGATTGGGTGCCGATCGATTTATCTTCAATACCGTATCCGAAGGGATCGATCTCATCCAGGATTTCAACACTGCCGAGGGTGATAAGATTCAAATCCGACGCTCTAGCTTCGGTGCTACTTCCACGGCTCAATTTAGTTTCAATAGTGTGGGTAATGCCCTATCTTTCAACGGGGGACAGTTCGCCACTCTCGTGGGGGTTAGCACTTTCACCCCGGCTACCGATATTGTCCTCGTCTAATATAGGCTGACATATTCAGTATGTGGAACCGGAATCCTTGCCGGTTCCACGGTATTTATCGGCAAGAGTAAAACGCTATTACCTGAATCTTTTGCAGCTTCGCCAAGCAATAAAACTTAACTTTTTTTCAAATACCTCGATCATAATTGCTTTTCGTGTCAGAAAATCATAAGATTAACCTTAAGATTCTCCAACTAATTTTAAGAATTATAAAATTAAAGAAGAATCCCGAATCACTCCCAGAGCCATCCATGAAAGTGCAATTTACCGCTTCAGAATCGGTGGAAATAGAAGTCAATGAAGAAGTCATTCCCATACAGCATTATTTGAGACAACCGGGGCGGTTGGTAAAAGCGATCGCTGATGAAAGTCTGATGGAACAGTTAACGGAAAATCGGTTCCGGTTAAAGATGCGACCGTTAAACTTCATGGAAATTTATTATTTTCAGCCCACGGTAGTTCTCAACGTTTGGGCCACCTCTGGAGGAACAGTTTATCTCAATTCCGAAGAGTGCGAGATCAAGGGCGTAGATTATATAAACGATAGATTTTCCCTACTGGTAAAAGGTAAATTAGAACCCGTTCGCAAAGAAGAGAAAATCTATTTAGTGGGGAGGGCGAATTTAGAAGTAAATGTGGATTTACCCCCGCCATTACTCTTTACCCCCGCCGGTTTATTACAAGTAGCGGGCAATAGCTTACTTAAAGGCGTTCTGGCGAGAATCAAACAAAAATTAATGATACAACTACTAAAAGATTATCAGCTCTGGTCACAAACATCAGAAATAGAGGTAAAATCGGTCAATGTATTCGGAGAACAGATTCCATGAGTTGGACACAAGTATTACCTGTAAATGAGTTAACACCAGGCACGAGAAAAGTAGTCAAAGTTAGCGATAAAAATATTCTGCTCATCAATCACGAGGGTAATTATTACGCCGTGGCCAATTCTTGCCCTCACTTGAAACTACCGATAAAAAAGGGGAAAATCACGGAAGACGGGTCTATAGTTTGCCCGTTCCACCGCAGTGCTTTTGACTTGAAAACCGGCGAACCCACGGAATGGATCACCTGGCCCCCTCTCATGAGCAAGGCCATGGGGATGATTTCCAAACAGCAATGTTTACCCGTATTCCCCACCAAAGTTGAAGATTATCAAATCTGGGTGGAAGTTTAGGATAATAAAGCCGACTCTAATTGCTGTTGGTTCCAGAGGGTTTGATAGAGACCGGCACGCTCGAGCAATTGTGAGTGGGTTCCGGTTTGAATTAATCTGCCCCTATCCATAACGAAAATGCGATCAGCCGTCGCCGCCGCCGACAATTGATGAGAGATGAAGATAACGGTTCTATCGCCTTTCTTCGAGAGATTTTCGAGGATTTGATTAGCTGTTTGATTATCCACGCTAGAGAGGGCATCATCGAGGATGAGGATCGGTGCCGAGACGAGCAAAGCCCTAGCCAGGGATGAGCGTTGTCTCTGACCGCCGGAGAGAGTGATGCCCCGCTCACCGACGATGGTTTCGTAAAGCTGGGGGAAATTCAGGATCTCATCGTGGATCTGGGCGGTTTTCGCCGCTGATTCCACTTCTAACTGCTCTTTGAGGGGGTCGCCGTAGCGGATATTATCGCGAATGTTGCTGCTGAAGAGAAAACTCTCTTGGGGTACGTAAGCGATCGCCCGTCTCAAGTCTTTAATATCGATCTCGGTAATATCCCGCCCATCGAGGAATAATTGATCGGGAGCGATATTGAGCAAACGGGGGATAGCGTTAGCGAGAGTGGATTTACCGCAGCCCACGGGGCCCACGATCGCTACTGTTTCCCCAGGGGCAATAGTAAAAGAGATGCCGTCTAAAGCGGGGCGATTAGAGCCTGGGTAGCTAAAGCTCAGGTTACGGGCCACAAGCTCCCCCTTGACCGATTCCAAGGGCAATGAGAGGGCACCGGGGGCGTTTTTCACACCGGGTTCCACTTCCAGGATCGCTTCCACTCGATCGATACTCACTTCACCCCGCTGATAAGCCGTGATGGTAAAACCTAATAAAGCCGTGGGGAAAACCAACCTTTCCGCAAGGATTAACAGAGCGATAAAATCACCGATCGTTATATTATTCCTACTAATATAATTACTACCTAAACCGAGTAAAAGTATTAAACTCACATAAGCTAAAGCTTCAATAATAGGAAAAAGCAAATTACGAGTTTGCACAAGATCGAGATTAGCCTGTAATAATTGGCGATTTTTTAAAGAGAATGCCCGACGCTCGTTTTCTTCTTGGGCGTAAATTTTGATCAAAGAAATACCGCTCATATCCTCTTGAATCAAATCGCTGAGGTCAGAAAGCTTACTTTGTACGTTTTGCTGTTGACTTTGAAGACGCCCGCTAAAAAGTTGTACCGCCATTAACATGAAAGGATAAACAGCGACGGCGGCGATAGATAAAGGTACGTGAATCTTCAACATAGCCGGTAAGGTTAACCCGTAGGCGAAAAAAGTATTCGCCAAACTCAAGAGAGCGAAACCGACGAGACGGCGAATACTATCCACATCGCTCGTGGCGCGATTGATCAGATCACCGGAAGTATTATTAGAAAAGTACGCCGGTTCGAGACGCAGGAGATGTTGAAATATGCGCTGTTTGAGTTCAAATTCCACCTGTCGCCCCACACCGAACAATAAAACCCGTGATGCCATACGGATAAACCACATGATCGTCGCCAGAATCAGCATCAACCAGACAAAATGAACCACCTGATCGAACCCAAAAGACTTGCTCAAATCATCGATACTATCGCGAATCAGGAAAGGAATATAAACGCCAATAACATTGGCCACGAATAGAGACACCACACCCCAACTTACCGCCCGCCAATGAGGACGCAAATAGGAACCAAGTTTTTTGACACGAGAATAGGCCATGAAGCAGAAAACTCAAAACAACACCCTTCTAGTTTAATTTCTGCGGCGGGTTGTTGGTGCTGTAACTATCGGGGCTTTAGGCTGATCCGCTTCCGGGGGTTTCACATCGAAATAGGCTTCCATAACTTGCCGCACCATTGGCCCGGCTACCGAACCACCGCCGCCCCCGGAGTGTTCCGCGAAAGCCACTACAACGATTTGGGGCTTATCAAAAGGTGCGAAGCCACCGAACCAAGTATGAGATTTACCGGGGCGCGCTTCTGCCGTGCCGCTTTTCCCGGCTACTTCCGGTAGATACGGCTGATTGAGGGCCCTGCCTGTGCCTTCCGCTACTACCGCCCTTAAACCGGCACGGAGGGTGGTCAGGGTAGCAGGTTTGAGATGGAGAGACTCGCGCCATTTTTTCGAGTTTTTATCGTCCTTGAGTAAGTGGGGTTTAACTAAATAACCACCGTTGGCGGGCACGCAGAACATCACGGCCACTTGTAGGGGAGTGGCGAGGGTAAAGCCTTGACCGATGGACATATTGACTGTATCGCCTTCTGTCCAATCCAACTTATAGTTTTTCTTTTTCCAAGCATTATCAGCGATCAAGCCCGAACTTTCTTCTCCTAACTCTACCCCTGTCCTCCTACCGAATCCGTAACGACGGGCCCATTGGATTAAAACCGGGCCCGTGACACCCCGACCGATCTGACCGTGGAAAGTGTTACTACTCATGGCTAGGGCCCGAATGAAACCTATGGGGCCGAACCCGGCGTGATTCCATTCGCCAAAGGCCGTACCACCCACATAGAGATAGGGGCCTGTATTGAGAATAGTGTTAGGGGGAAATTTGCCCGATTCTAAACCGGCGGTTTGAGTGACCACTTTAAAAGTAGAAGCGGGGGGAAAACCTTGTAAGGCCCGGTTGATAAAAGGGTTGCCCTCGGCTTGTAGTTTCTTCCAAATATCATTGGTGATAGGAGAAGAGAAAACATTGGGGTCATAGCTGGGATAGCTTACCATGGCGAGGATCGAGCCGTCTCTGGGGTCTAGGGCGACTATGGCTCCTTTCCTTTCCCCTAGGGCGGTTTCGGCGGCTTTTTGCAATTTGAGATCGAGGGTGAGGGTGACATCTTTACCCGGTTTGGCTTGTTTCTGTCCGAGGATTTTTAAGACTTTACCCGCTCCGTCCACTTCTAACTGCATTCCTCCCCATTCTCCCCGCAGTTGTTTCTCGTAGGCCGCTTCTATACCCATTTTCCCGGCGATGTCCCCCAGTCGATAACCATCTTTACGCCTGGCTTTTAATTCTTCGGCGTTTAATTCTCCGGTATAACCGAGGATGTGCGCACCGTTTTGACCGTTGGGGTAATGGCGCACTGTTTCGATGTCTACTTCGATACCTTTGAGTTCGTCTTTGTATTCTTCTATGGCGGTGATTTGAGCGGGGGTGAGACTGCGGGCGATACGGATCAAGGTAGAGGGGGTCTCGTCCGATTGTTCCACCCGCTGCTGCAGTTCGGCTTTGGGTATATTGAGGATTTCTGCTAATTTGTCGAGGTTGACATTCCAATCGGGCCGCCTCTGGGCTTTGGGCCACAGATAAGCGGCGTGGGTGAGGCGCGCCGTGGCTAAAACTCGACCTTTACGATCGAATAAGTTCCCCCTGACGGGTTGTTTGGGAATAATACGGATACGGTTATTATCGGCTTTTTCTTGGTTGAATTTACCCTGATATAGTTGTAGATAAGCTAGGCGCGAACCGACTCCGAACAGTAAGATAATGGTGATCAAACCCATGATCAACCAGGGCTGAAAACTTTTGCCCACTGTACGCTCGTTTTGCTTTTTCTTCTCTTGGATGAGATTGTTAACGGCAGGGCGACGGTGTTTCTTTTTCTGGTTTTTGGGCTTGGCGATCAATCCGGGGTGGCGCATGAATAGGATTACGGTGAGTGGATTTTAGTAGCTCGTATTTTTTAGTATAGGTTAGGGTAATAATAAAAACTGGGTAGTGTGCTATGACATCCGTAGAAAAGATTTTAACCCGTGTGTCCGCTAATTATTGGCAAGGGTTAAACACTGCTGATCGGTATTGGCGATCTTTACGCTTGGATGTTCCCGTTATCCCTGCGACAATTAAAAATAGCGACCTGAGCGCCGCCGATACGGATTTCGACGTGCTTATCTGCGGTGGCACTCTGGGGATTCTTCTCGCTTCCGCCCTACAGTCGAGGGGCCGAAGCGTGTGTTTACTGGAAAGGGGAGTCTTGAGAGGGCGAGAGCAGGAATGGAATATTTCTCGCTGCGAGTTGATGACTTTTGTGGCAATGGGTTTACTCACGGAGGAGGAATTGGAAAGGGCGATCGTTACCCAGTATAACCCCGCCAGAGTCGGCTTTCACGGCGGTTACGAATTGTGGGTGCGGGATGTGCTTAATATCGGTGTCGATCCCGTCTATCTTTTGGAAACCCTGAAACAGAAGTTTTTGGGGTTGGGAGGAAAATTAATCGAAAATATCGCTTTTAATGGGGCTGAAATCTCTGCCGATGGCGTGACGGTTTCGGCAGGAGAATTACAGATAAAATGTCGCCTTTTGATCGACGCTATGGGCCATTTCTCCCCTATTGCCCGACAGGCGAGAAATGGGGAAAAACCGCAAGGAGTCTGTTTGGTGGTGGGCAGTTGCGCGGGTGGTTTTCCCCATAACGAGACGGGAGATTTAATTTATTCCTTCACGAACATCATGCACAAGTGCCAGTATTTCTGGGAAGCTTTCCCGGCAAGAGGCGGGCGCACTACTTATTTATTTACCTATGTGGATGCAGAGAGCGATCGTTTCAGTCTAGAGTTTTTAATGTCGGAATATTTCCGTCTTTTACCTCAGTATCAAGGGGTGGAATTAGATAACATCGATTTTAAACGTTTCCTATTCGGCTTTTTCCCCGCTTACCGTAATAGTCCTCTACAATTACCTTGGGATCGTGTTTTAGCCGTGGGCGATAGTAGCGGCAGTCAATCCCCGGTAAGTTTTGGCGGTTTCGGGGCGATGGTGCGGCATCTAAGACGATTGACCGCCGGTATCGGCGAAGCCTTAGAAATCGACGCATTAAGGAAACAAGATTTAGCCCTATTACAACCCTATCAACCTAATATCTCGGTAACGTGGCTATTCCAACGCACTATGAGCGTGAAACTGGATGCCAAACCCAATCCTAACCAGATTAACGATTTAATGAGCGGTGTATTTCAAACGATGGACAAATTGGGAGACGAAGTATTAAAACCCTTCTTACAAGATGTGGTGCAGTTTTCTTCCCTATCGAAAACTTTACCTTTAGTTAATCCCCGCCTCGTCTTGCCCCTGATTCCTCAGTTGGGAGTGAATCCTTTTATCGATTGGTTAGGGCATTACGCTAATTTGGGACTTTATAGCGGCCTCTATCCTCTCGGTAAGTCTTGCGCGCCCCTACTGGAAAAATTACCGCCGAAACAGCGTTATTACTATCACCGTCTCCTAGAATCTTGGTTCTATGGATCTGGCTCGGATTTTGACAACTATTAGAACTTAAAAGAAGATATTATGAAAGTGTTCGTTACGGGTTCGACGGGATTTATCGGGGCGAACTTAGTCAGACTATTAATAAAAGAAGGTTATCGGGTAAAGGTTTTAGTAAGACCGGATAGCAATCTTACTAACCTTGATGGATTAAATTTAGAAATAGTCACGGGTAATCTTAATGATCCCGATTTATATAAATTAATGGGGGGTTGCGAGGTACTGTTTCACTTGGCCGCCCATTATTCCCTCTGGCAGAAAGATAAAGAATTACTGTACCGGTACAACGTACTGGGTACTCGTAACGTTTTGGAAGCGGCGAGAAAAGCGGGGATTGACCGAACCGTCTATACTAGTTCCGTGGCGGCGATCGGTGTCGGTAAACCCGGCGAGGTAGTGGATGAAACCCATCAAAGTGCGGTACGAGAATTAGTGGGTGATTATAAAAAATCCAAATATTGGGCAGAACAGGAAGCCCACAACGCGGTTAAGTTAGGGCAGGATGTGGTTATCGTGAATCCTAGCACACCGATCGGCCCCTACGATCTCAAACCCACCCCCACTGGCGATATTATCCTTCGTTTCCTGCGCCGTCAGATGCCCGCGTATGTAGACACGGGGCTAAATCTGATCGACGTGAGGGATGTAGCTCGGGGACATTTACTGGCTTTAAAACAGGGTAAAACGGGAGAGAGGTATATTCTCGGTAATCAGAATATGTCGTTGAAAGATTTATTAGAAGAATTAGCGGCGATAACGGGATTGGCCGCACCTACGGTAACATTACCCCTTTGGATACCCTTATCGGTGGCTTGGATAGATGAACAGCTTTTAAGCAATCTGGGTAAAACCCCCAGTATCCCTCTCGATGGAGTGAGAATGTCCAAACAAGCCATGTATTATAGTGCCGCCAAAGCCGTTAAATATTTAGATTTACCCCAATCACCTCTTAAAATTGCCTTACAGGATGCTGTCAATTGGTTTAAAATTTATTTTCAAGTGTAACTAAAGTGTATGAAACAACATCAATACAGTTCTATCAATTGGCTAAAAATATTATTGACATTGATAATTGTCATAGGAATATTTATTCGCTTCATCAATTTAGATACGAAGGTTTATTGGACGGATGAAGTGGCTACTTCCTTGAGAATTGCTGGTTACACAAACAAAGAAGCTGTAGAGCAAATTTTTAACGGATCTCTTATCACTGTGGCGGAGCTGCAGAAATATCAATATCCTAATGCTGAAAAAACTTTTTTAGATACTATTAAATCTTTAGCCAGCAGTGATGTTCATCCTCCTTTGTACTTTCTAACTTTAAGAGCCTGGGTTCAATCTTTCGGTGATTCTATTACCGTTACTAGAAGTTGGTCAGTTGTAGTGAGCTTACTTATACTACCTCTACTTTATTGGATTTGTGTTGAACTTTTTAACTCCTCTTTAACGGGGTGGATAGCCCTTGGTCTTTACTCAATATCGCCTATACAGTTTTCCTTCGCTCAACAAGCCCGTTATTATACCTTTTGGGCAGTATTTATCTTGGCTTCTGGATTAGCGTTGCTACGGGCGATAAGAACCGAGAGAAAATGGGATTGGATTATTTACAGTTTCACCTTGATTTTAGGTTTGTACACGCAAATTTTTCATGGATTGATTATTTTACAAAATGGTATATTTATGATAATAAATGAAAAATTTAGTTTAAATAAATCTTTAATTTATTATTTATTATCAGTTGTATTCAGCATGATATTTTTCCTTCCTTGGGCGATAGCCATGCTTATTCATAAAGATGAGTTCGTAAGTCAATCTAGCTGGATAGCTAACCGGGTAAATTTGCAAGAATGGTTATCAATTTTTATCTACAACGTGGTGTCCACTTTTGTCAATTTTTGGTATTCTGCCCGATACTCTCCCAATATACTACTAAGCAACTTACCTTGGGCTAGATTTTTAATACCGTCGATAATTTTACTAATTATTTATTCTTTTTATATATTGATACGTTACGCACCCCGCCAATCTTCTACTTTTCTGCTCTCTTTAATCGCCGTCAATGTTTTATTTTTATCAATTCCCGACTTTCTCTCCGGTGGTATAAGAGGATTGATCGAGCGTTATCTAATTCCAGCGTATTTCGGAGTTGAGATAGCGGTAGCCTACACCCTTGCCAATCATATTTCTATTTTTCCTGCAAAAATTTGGCAGAAGAAATTATGGCAAGTAATCCTAGTAATCTTACTGACTGCTGGATTGATTTCTTGTTTAGCAGTTTCTCCTGCGCCTGGTTATTTTACTTATTGGCCCAGCAAATACCCCACCTCGATTTCTATTTCTCAAGAAATTAATCGAGCCGATAAACCTTTAGTTTTGTCATACGTCAACTTGACAAATGCTTTTACCTTGGGTCATTTATTGACGCCGAAGGTCACTCTTCAATTAAATGGGGATGGAAAATTAGATAAAGTGCTGGATACGAAGCGATTTAATAGTTTCTTTTTGTACGAAACTGTACCGGGGAAAGCAGATGAGTTTAAAAAAATTAACGAAAATTTACCTGCTTTGGAAATGAATTTATTGATCGATCGCAATCAGCAAAGGCTTTGGAAAATCGACATTACCCCACCAATGCAAAAAGAGTTTAATAAAATGGGTTCCTAGCTGCGCTTTGGCCCGCGAGGGCGCAACTAGGAAGTTTAGTTAATATTCTGATGTAGTGTTTTATCCCAAATCCGTTTAATCATTTTCTAACATAATTTCTTGCATGATGGTGGAAGGATTTTTAGTCAACTTACCGGCACTGATGAACTGAGCGTAAGTCTCAGCTTCTATATCTAATAAAGTTTTTCGCAATTCTCGCGTTAAAAACGGCCTTAATTCGGGATTATCGATATTAAGTTTCTGCATCTCCTCTTCAACAGTTTTCAACTTACCGGCGATCAATTGTTGCTCTTGAGAGATCAAACTTTTATCGCTATCGGGAGCTATTTTTGTTTTGTCGAGAAAATCTAACATCTTCTTGAGAGCCGACTGGCGCGCCACTAATTCCATGAAAGATTGACGTAAAGGTTGATCACCGATCAAGCCCAACTTATTCAATAACCAATTGATACTTAAACCTTGAACTAAAAGGGTGAATAAAACTACTCCGAAAACCACATTGATTAAATGTTGTCGATCGGGCAAAATTACAGGTATGCTCAAAGCTAGGGCGATCGATATAGACCCCCGCAAACCTCCCCACCAGAGAATAGTTTGCTCTTTGATATTTATGGGATTGGACGCAAATAAATTACTGAGGTTCGCCAGACCCAAAATGATGAGCAAACGTCCCAATACCACCGCGGCGATAGTGATGACGATTAAATCTAGATCACCGATCAATTCCGTGATATTAATTTGCGTCCCGATCAAGAGAAAGACGATCGAGTTGACGAAAAAAGCTAAAAATTCCCAGAACTCAGTCACCGTCAAACGGGTACGGGGACTCATACCAATTTTAGAGCCGAAATTACCGAGAACCAGTCCCACGACAACAGAGGCGATAACGCCGGAGCCGCCGACATTTTCGGCGATAATATAACTACCGTAGGCGGCCATTAAAGTCAAAGACTGTTCTACTAGGGGAATATCCACCCTTTGCGTCAGATAAGAGATACCGAAACCTACAAGACAACCTGCGGCGATACCAAGGCCAGCGAATTTTAATACGTCGATGATCACACTGACGGCCGATAACTCTTTATTACCAAGCGGTATAGAGACCAAGATGACGAAAGCCACGACGGCCACACCATCGTTAAATAAACTCTCCCCTTCCGTCAAGACCAATAAACGTTTCGGTACACCCAATTCTTTAAACACCGCGATCACGGAAACCGGATCGGTAGCGGATAAACTAGCACCTATTAATAAACAGGTGATCAAAGACAGAGAGGTAAATTGGTGCAGGGGTAGGGCCACACCGAAAACCGCTATGACCACGCCCACGACAGCGAAGAGAAATATGGGCAGGAAATCCGCTTTTAAACCTTTCCAAGGACAATTCCAAGCCGCTTCAAATAATAAAGGCGGTAGAAAAATCTCTAGAATCAGTTCGGGGGAAAGTTTAACCAGGGGAATATTTAAAAATGCCAACCCCAAACCGACAATTACTAACAGTAATGTGTAGGGGATCTGTCTCAACCAGCTAAAAATACGGGAAGCAGTAGCCACGCTTAAAGATACGGCCAGAACAATCAGGAATTGTTCCAAGCTTTGTTTGATAAATGGTTCTGAGGCACTCTCTAAACTCATCGATTTATTTTAGTTATCAGTAAGGGATAGGGCAGATCGCCTGTCAATCACAAAGTCTATCACGGATTATCGAAAACCTTTTGTAATGATGCTTCTGTAAAGATATGATCGAGTAACGAGTCCAGATATTTAAAGAATGCGATGACTATTGCTAAAATTGCGTCGGGTATACCTTTACTGGAAAATGGCGATCGCCTGCACCGGGTCGAATTTGAACGCCGTTACGAGGCCAGCCCCCACATTAGAAAAGCTGAATTAATCGAAGGAATTGTATACGTGGCTTCTCCAGTACGTTTTACCGTCCACGCCGAACCTCATAGCAATTTGATCGGTTGGCTATGGACTTACAAAACCGCTATGGGCGATCTTGATCTGGGCATCGAGCCAACCCTGAGACTCGATAACGAGAATGAACCGCAACCGGATGGGGTTTTATTCCGAATCGACGGTAATGCCCGCATCGACGAAGATGGGTATATAGTCGGCACACCGGAGTTAGTAGTAGAGATTTCCGCCTCTACCGCCTCCTACGACCTGCACGATAAGAAACGGGCTTACTGGCGTAACGGGATAAAGGAGTACATCGTCTGGCGTACATTGGACGCTCAGATCGATTGGTTCGTACTCGAAGAGGGGAGATACGTTTTAATGCAGCCCGATACTGATGGCATCTTCCGCAGTCGTCAATTTACCGGTTTGTGGCTGAACGGGCCGGCAATGTTGGCGGGGGATATGGCGGCGGTTCTCAAAACTTTGCACGATGGTTTAAAGATTTAGCGGTGATCTCTAATCACTAGCCACTGGCCACTACCCACTAGCCACTCTCATAATTTATGATTCTTGGACAGGATCTCTTGTAACACCGGCGATACATTAGTGGTTAATCGCCCGGCCCTGATCAACTCGGCGTAGGTATCAGCTTCAATATCTAATAAAGTTTCCTTTAAATACTCGGTAGTTAATAACTGTAATTGGGGATATTCTGAATTAAGTTTTTTAATCTCCTCTTGTACACTGATTAGCTGTTCTGTTATCAATTCTCTCTCGAGCCTGTGTAAGTCAGAATTACCATCTGCGTCCTTCTTCAGATTTTCCAAATAAGTTAACACTCTTTTCAAAGCTAGCTGACGGGCTACTAACTCCGAATAAGATTGACGCAAAGGTTGATCACCGATTAAATCCAATTTCGATAATAACCAGCGAATCGTTAAACCTTGAAAAAGTAGGGTGAATAAAACTACCCCGAAAACGATTTCGATTAACTCCTGTCTGCCTGGGAAAATAGTCGGTACACTGAGAGCTAGAGCGATCGATACGGAACCCCGCAACCCGCCCCACCAGAGAATAATCTTCTCCTTTATATCTATGGGTTTCTCTGCAAATAGATTACTGAAACTGGCGAGAGCGAAAATGGCCACTAAACGTACCGCCACCACAGCAAAAATGGCTATGAAGATCAATCCTAAATTATCGGTTAAAGTGGACAATCTAATCTGATCGCCGATGAGGAGAAACACGATCGAATTGACGAAAAACGCTAAAAACTCCCAGAACTCCGTCACCAATAAACGAGTTCTCGGAGTCATACCGATTCTAGATCCGAAATTCCCTAAAATCAGTCCGGCGGTGACAACGCCGATAACCCCCGAACCGCCCAAATTTTCCGTGAGAATATAAGCGCCATAAGCGGCTATTAAAGTTAAAGACTGTTCCACCAGGGGTAAATCGAGACGTTGGGTCAGATAGGAAATACCGAAACCGATCAGGCAACCGATACCCACACCGATACCCACCACGCTACAGACGGCGATAATCGTATCCCGGATAGATAAACCGTGGGCTCCTAAAGGCACTTCCACCAAAAGGACGAAGGCCACTACCGCCACCCCATCGTTAAAAAGACTTTCCCCTTCCATCAGTACCGTTAACCGCTTCGGCGCGCCTATATCCCGAAACAGGGCCACTACCGCTACCGGATCGGTAGAGGATACACTAGCCCCCACTAACAGGGCGGTGACGAGGGGTAAAGTGGTTAACTCCCGCAGGGCCACCCCCACCCCGAAAATAGAAATGATCACCCCCACCACGGCGAACAGGCTCACCGGCAACCAATTGGCTTTCAGATCCCGCCAGCGCGTATTCCAAGATGCCTCGAATAATAGGGGTGGTAAGAAAATCTCCAGGATTAGTTCGGGGGAAAGGTTGATTAAACGAATATCCACGAAGGCTAAACCCAAGCCCACGATCACTAGAAGTAAGGTGTAGGGAATTTGGCGAAACCAGCTAAATATACGAGAAACTGTAGCGACACTTAAAGATACGGAAAGGACAATTAAGAACTGTTCTAAATTTTGTTTGATAACTTCATCGGTAGCGGTCTCTAAGCTCATCGGTTAATCGTTCAAAGTCCACGAGGGGTATTATCTAGAATACCCTAGTCTTGGGATCGATAACAAAGAGTGCAGACGTAATCGGGTTCTAAAGGCAATTCCCGTAAGATCCAACCTTTAACGCTTCCTTGTAGCGATGGCTCTAAACTTATCTCTATTTGTTGTAATCCCCCGGCGATACCCTCCCCCGTGGCTTTCAGATAAGCTTCTTTTGCCGTCCAGATCCTGAAAAAAGTTTGCGTTTGATTTTCCGAGCGTTCGATAATTTTTTGCTCAGATTCACAAAAGTATTTTTTTGTCAAGGATAAAAGAGAACCTACGGGACGGATAAACTCCAAATCGATACCTATAGCACCATGCCAAGAGATGCCATAAATTGCCAAATCCCCGGTGTGAGACAAGTTAAAGCATAAATCAGACCATTCAAGTGCAGGTTTACCCTCCTGGCTATAGGTAAAAACTATATCCTGAGGAGCCAGATGAAGATAACGAGCCAAGATCTGTCGCAGTCTTCCCCTAGCAACGATAAACCTGCGCTTATGCCGCGGGAACTTAAAACGATCGGCCCTTTCCCATTCATCGGTCGAAAGAATTTGACCCAGGGCTTCCACTTCCCCCGGAGAAACATCTAACCCCGTAGACCAAATATCACCCTGGAAAACCATCATTAAACCCATTAATACAAACTTTTGCGAGGGCGATAATTAGCGATCGATTCCACCAATCCGAGGGCGATAAAATTAGTCAGTAAAGACGATCGACCATAACTAAGCCAAGGTAGGGGAATCCCCGTGATCGGTGCTAGTCCCACGGTCATACAGATATTGATGATAGTCTGGAAAACAATCATCGACAGTACACCGATAGCGATGAGAGATCCAAAATTTTCCTTGGCGGTACAGGCGATGATCACGAGACGCAGACAGATGAGCCAATACACCAATAAAATACCCAAAGCACCGACAAAGCCCCATTCTTCCCCTACCACGGAGAAAATGAAATCCGTGTGTTGTTCGGGGATAAAATTTAACTGGGTTTGGCTGCCTTGAAATAGCCCTTTACCCCATAACTGTCCAGAGCCGATAGCGATGCGGGATTGAATCAACTGATAACCACCGCCGAGAGGATTCTGTTCCGGGTGAAGGAACAGGGTGATACGCTCTTTCTGATACTGTTTTAATAATCCCCAGAGGAGTTGACCCAACTTACCACTCACGGTGTTGATCGCTATAGCTACCGCCACGGAGAAGAAACGTATAGGTAGGGTAAACCAAGCGATGAGGGCCACTATCACCATCCACACCACCCAACCAGGGAAGAGGAGATTATAAAGGAAAGCCGAGACCAGGGGAGAAAGCAAGAGAACGATCCAGCCCAGTTTAGCGTTAGCCCAATACAACATCCCGATAGTAATCGCCCCGAAAACCAAAGCCGTACCTAAATCCGGCTGTAGAAGTATCAGTACCCAAGGGACGGAAGTCACCGCAAACACCCGGATGATGGACATCAAATTCTCGGCGGGGTGCTGGTGGAGTATAGCCGCGAGTGAGATGATCACCCCCACTTTAGCGAACTCGGAGGGTTGAACGTTGAAGCCGCCGATATTGATCCAACTTTCCGCCCCGTTAGCGGTGACACCCATAATAATTACCGCGATCAGAGATAGATTGGTGATAAGGTAGGTCAGCCAATGCCACTGTAGGAGATTTTCGTAACGCCAACGGGCTAAAAAGAGGGAGATGATCGTACCGGCGACACCGAATAACCAGTGTTGCCACCAATTGATAGTCGGTTTGTGCATTTCCGTACTGTGAATCATCAAACCGCCGAAAGCGGTTAACGCCACCACTAGATAAAAAAGAAACCAATCTACTTGAGGTAAATCGGCTAACCAAACTTTCCAATTAACACGCGCTAGGGATTTGTGCAACATGGCTACTAACTGAGGGCGATAACGGACACTTTAGCCGCGATTTGTCCGGCGATGGCGGTCAGGGACTTGGCGGAGGCTGATTCTGGATTAGCGATAACGATCGGTATACCATTATCTCCCCCCTCTCTTAAAGAGATTTCCAAGGGCACACAACCGAGTAAAGGGACATTTAATTCCCGTGACGCTTTTTCTCCCCCGCCTGAACCGAACAGATCGTAACTTTTCTCCGGCATATCGGGCGGGATGAAATAACTCATATTTTCGACGATGCCTAAAACATTCGTCCCCATCTGCTGGAACATTTTCAAGCCGCGTCGGGCATCGATTAGAGAGACATTCTGGGGAGTGGTGACGATGACCGCACCCGCTAAACTCACCGATTGAATCAAGGTTAATTGGGCATCCCCAGTACCGGGGGGCATATCCACGATCAAATAATCTAACTCTCCCCAATTGACCTGATAGAGAAATTGACGGATGATGCCGTTAAGCATGGGGCCGCGCCAGATCACCGGTTGATCCGGGTCGATCAGGAATCCCATCGACACCATTTTAACGCCGTGATTAAAAGCCGGTTCGAGGATTTCGCCGCCGCTACCGGCTTTTACTTTTATATCCGAACTGGCTAAACCTAACATGGTGGGGGCGTTAGGCCCGTAAATATCCGCGTCCAGTAAGCCCACTCTCGCCCCGGTTTTAGCTAGGGCTACCGCCACGTTCACGGCCACGGTGCTTTTGCCCACGCCGCCTTTACCGCTGGAAATAGCGATGATATTTTTAATCCCCGTCACGGATTGTTTATCGGGTAAAGATTTCTGTTGGGGAGTTTCGGCGGTTACTTCTACGGAGACGCTACCCACTCCGGGTAATTTTTTTACCGCCCTCTCGCAATCGTCCACGATCAAACCCCTTAAGGGACAGGCGGGGGTGGTTAAGACCAGAGTAAAGCTCACTTTATCACCTTCGATCGCCACGTTGCGGATCATGTTCAGTTCTACTAAACTCTTCCGCAGTTCGGGGTCTTGAACAGGGCGCAGAACATCGAGTACAGATTGGGTATCGAGCTTCATGGTGCGAGAAATGCCTGAAATGGAAATAAATATTTCCTTGATTTTATCTTTATTCAGGCCATTCTTTCCGCCGAGCGAACTAGAGCCGCAGCTACTCGATCGATATAAGGACGAGTCACCCACCAAATAAAGGGCGATAGCCAACCTCGAAGGGTGACGGAATAGGACAGATAAGTGCCGCACACGCTAGACTCTACTTGATAGGTCATTTTCTGTTCCATACCGGGGATAGCGAGAACCCTCAAACTCAGTAACTCTCCTGGTCGCACATTCTCCACGAAGAAGCGGATGGGAAAGGGAGTTAAACGCGTCACCGCCTGATAGATCAAACCTGGTTTAGCGATTAAACCTAAAGGCACGTTGGTATGGGATAGTAAGGGATTCCAAGATACATCCGCCAGATTGATTAATTTCTGCCAAAGAATATCCGCGGGCGCGGTACTGATGACCCGATAGGTTTTGAAAAACGAGAATTTACAGAATAATTTGCCCTTGGCGAGGACAATTCTGACGGAAAAATTGAGAATCACGATACCCCTCCTCGATTTTGGATGGCTAGGCAGTATTATATTCTAAAAAATTATGGGCTAACTTGGCTATTATCGCCGTTGAGAGCTTGGGTTTCTAAAGCTATGTGAATAACTTGTAGTAGCTGTTCCACTTGATATTCTCCCGGGGGGATCAAACAGGGAAAAACCGTCAGTTGATGCCATTGATTCGCCGCTTGAGTTATTTGCGCGTCGAGGGTGATCAGGGGAATGGGCGATAGATAGGGAGAGTTACTTAAACCTTGGAAGAATTGTTCTAGATCGACGGCGATCGTCCGATCGATCAAGATTAAATCTACCGCCCAGACACTGGCTAAAAGTTCAGCCTGCTCTAAACTGTCGGCTTCTAAGAGGCGATAATTCATCTGGGATAATTGCGTCCACCACACCCAACTACAAGCTAAACTGTCCGGTTGTTCCGTATCGTAAAGTCGCAGAATAGTCGGGGGTTTGAGGGGTTTAGCCGCGGGCAGAGCTGCTTGTCCCGTCAACAAAGATTGTAGAGGTAGCAGGGTCAGGGGCACGGATAAGAATCCATCAGCTTTATTGTTTTCACTGCGCTCACGAGCTTCCGGGGGGGCTATAACGATCACTTTCAGGTTTTGAGTGGCCGGGTCAGATTTGATCAAGGTGAGAACATCCCACCCCGATAAAAGAGGCAGGTCGGGATTGACGAAGATATATTCGGGTTTGATACCGCGGGCTTTTTCGATCGCTTCCGTACCGCTACGGGCGATGATACTTTTATAATCCAGTCGCTCCAAATAATCTTCTAACAACTCGATTCCCCTCGGACTCGAATCCACTATCAAGACTAATTTTCTTTTGCCCCCGGAAGGTAACAGGGAGTTCAGCCCCGTCGATTCCAGTATGGGGTAGGGCGGTAACAGCAAGGTGAATTCGCTGCCGCTACCTGGCTTAGAAATAAAAGAAATATCCCCCCCGTGAGCCTTCGCCAGACGCTGGGTTAATACTAGTCCCAAGCCAGTACCTTCAAATTGGCGGGTCAGGGGACTTTCTAGCTGTTGGAATTTTTGAAAGATCAATCCTTGGGATTCTTCGGGAATGCCTATGCCCGTATCCCAGACGCTGATACCTAACCAATTTTCCCAAGAACTAATTTTAATACCGATCTGACCCCCTGACGGGGTGAATTTTATAGCGTTATCGAGGAGATGAACTAACATTTGCTGTAGTCTTAGTTCGTCCGCGATCACGTATTCTAAATGAGGATCGATCTTGACGCTAAATTGGATTTCTCCTGGTAAACGATCGGGATATTTATCTTTGAGCGTTCGATAAGCCCTTTGACCGGCTTCTTTTAAGGAAACTCTAGTACTATTGAGTTTTAATTGTCCCGTTTCTAATCTCGTTAAATCCAGTAAATCGTTAACCAGATTCATTAATTGCCTGCCGCTGCGATGAATTAAATCGGCGTAGCGATGTTGACGGGGGTTGAGTTCGCCTATTTGTTTTTCCTTTAATAAATTGGATAAGCCGACTATAGCCGTCAGGGGTGATTTAAGTTCGTGACTGATACAAGCGAGAAATTCGTCCTTAAGTCGGTTGAGATGGATCAAGTCCGCTTTCTTGACCGCTAATTCCATACAACACTGTTGATGTTGGGTCACGTCGGTGGCTAACATCAGCCAGTAAGGGGGGTCGAACCTTTCCGGTGATACTTTTAAAGGGACGGTGATCATTTGCCAGATCGTTTCCTCTTCCTCCTCGTCTTGAAGCAAACCTGGATAGATTAGGAGGTTCGAGAGTGCGATCGTACTCGCCGTTTCTAATGATTCGTTTTTAGCGATCGCTTTATTGCCCGATCTACTCCGGTGTAAGTATTCTTGTTGAGGAATCCCTTCCCCGATCAACTCTTGCCAGCGAGGATTTTTATGGAGGATCTGTTTATCTTCCGTGTAGAGTAACACAGGTAAGGGAATTTGATCTAAAAGATTCACCAGTAGGGGTTTTAAGGGGGCACTGTAGGGACGTGGTGCGGTTTTCCGCAGTTCACCTAGCACAAATCGCATCAATCCCCAAATATTGAGTTTTCCCAGACATTGCCCCTCTTTATCTACTAAGATGATAATAGGCTCTCTATTTTGTTGTCCCAGTTCCGCCGTTAAATAAGCCTCCCATTCCAGTATCGGTGTTGTGACTCGTATAGTTACGATCGGTAGGAGCAGTGAATGTATATTTCCGTATAGTGCGGTTTTCTGTTCTCTAGTTTGCTCCTGCCGGTAAATCTCCAGAGCTTCAGGAGCGATCGCTCCCATCGGTCTTCCCAAGTCATCCATAACTACAATAGTTTCTGACGGGTGGTGTTGAGCGAGATCGAGTAGAGATTTTACGGGATGGCTTAGCTTATAAAGAGAGATCGGCTCACTGAAATCGATAAGGCTACGGGTATGTATAGGCATGATGAACCTGAAGGTCGGGGGCTTGAATCCTGAAAACTACAGTAATAAGGTCATCACTGTTCTTAACTCCTCGATGTTTTATCTCGATAGGTAACGAAGGGGGTTAACGGGGGAGAAGGCTATTCTACGATACCTGTCTTACTTTATATTATGACGGCAAAACCGGTGGATGATTGCTCTATTTAATACAATTAATTACAATTGAACAGATCACCCCGATCATTCCCTCTATGACCAATTATTGAACCTTTCCGGTGAAGTTACCTTGCATTTTCGACTGACGATCTACCTATTTATCCCCGTGGCTTCTCTCAAGGAGTCAGTGAGTAATATCTTGCAAGATGAGCGCTACCAAGTCAATTTTATCGATTCTGCCCCCGCCTTAATACAGTCTGTGGAAGAAAACAAAGAAAAAATAGATTGCTTGGTGGTAGTGGATCAACTTACTCTCTTACCCCTGTTCAATCAACTTTACGAAGCCGGTATTCTTTTACCGGTCGTAATTATCGATACCACGTCCCCACCAGAACAGAATTATTCTCAAATTAATGACTTTCCCGCCTATTTATATCATAGTGGCGAAGTGCATCTATCCACGGGGGGAATAAATAATATAGCGACGGTAATCGAGCGAGCGATCGCCCATTTCCTCCATCTAGCGCCTAATTGCTCCCTCAGTGACCAACCGCCTCAATTGAGCAAACAAGATAAAGTGGTGCAGAAACAAAGTTTTCTATTACTACAACAGAGGAGGCTAGCGGAAAAATTAAAGGAGAGGCTCGGTTATTTAGGAGTTTATTACAAGCGAAATCATCAATATTTTTATCGTAATCTTTCCTCCGCAGACAAACAAGAAATTCGCCAAGAGTTAGAAATAAATTATCGAGAGATAGTCTTAAATTATTTCACCCAAGATTATCCTCTTAACGAATTAATAGATCAGTTCGTTAATCGAGTATTTTTTACTGATATTTCCATTTCGCAAATTTTAGAAATCCACATGGAACTCATGGACGACTTTTCTCAGCAGTTAAAACTAGAAGGGAGGAGCGAAGAAATTTTACTAGATTATCGTTTAGCCTTGATCGATGTTCTAGCCCATTTAGGAGAAATGTACAGACGCTCAATACCGAGAGAAGACATTCCTTATGAGTTATTATTTAAACTCGACTGATTAGATGTTTGAAAAAAATTTCGTATCTCATCTTAGACCCCATATCTCTATCAACCTGAATATCTAACAGTAAAAAATATGAATATGTTCAAAAAAACCTATGTATTAAAGCTATATGTAGCCGGAAACACTCCCAATTCGGTGCGGGCGCTCAAAACGTTAAAAAATATTTTAGAAGAGGAATTCCAGGGCGTTTACGCGTTAAAAGTTATCGATGTCTTAAAAAATCCCCAATTGGCAGAAGAAGACAAAATTCTGGCGACTCCCACTTTAGCGAAAGTGCTACCGCCCCCTGTGAGAAAAATTATCGGCGATTTATCCGATCGAGAGAAAGTGCTGATCGGCTTAGACTTGCTTTACGAAGAAATCCGCGAGAGAGAATCAGAGGGTTTATCTTGACGGAAAGATAAATATAGATTAAAAATCTATCCTAGATAAATAAAAATTTTAAAAAGTCTCTTAAAAAAGTATAAAAGCGATCGAGAAATCATGAACCAACCCAACAACAATGGACAGAACAACCCCGTGAACCCGAAAGGAGTGAGGAAGATCAGGACGATGATCGAGGGATTCGACGAGATCACACACGGGGGATTACCGATGGGGAGAACCACGATCGTCAGTGGCACATCGGGCACGGGAAAAACCTTACTAGCGGTGCAATTTCTCTATCACGGCATCAAATACTTCGACTACTCCGGTTTATTCGTAACTTTTGAAGAATCGCCCATAGACATCATTCAAAACGCCCATAGCTTCGGCTGGGACTTACAAGAATTGATCGACCAGGGAAAACTATTCATCCTCGATGCGTCGCCAGATCCAGAAGGGCAAGAAGTAGTGGGTAGTTTCGACCTTTCCGCCTTGATCGAGCGTATCCAATACGCCATCACCAAATATAAAGCCAAAATCGTTTCCGTGGATTCGGTAACGGCGGTATTCCAACAATACGAAGCCGCCTCGGTGGTGAGACGGGAAATATTCCGCTTGGTAGCCCGTCTCAAGTCCTTAGATGTGACATCGATCATGACCACCGAAAGAGTGGAAGAATACGGGCCGATAGCCCGCTTCGGCGTGGAAGAATTCGTTTCCGATAACGTGGCGGTACTGCGTAATGTTCTCGAAGGAGAAAGACGGAGACGCACGGCCGAAATTCTCAAATTACGAGGCACAACCCACATGAAAGGGGAATACCCTTTCACCATCACCAACGACGGTATTAACATCTTCCCCCTCGGTGCTATGCGACTGACTCAACGTTCATCTAATGCCCGTATCTCTTCTGGCGTGAAAACCCTCGACCAAATGTGCGGCGGCGGCTTCTTCAAAGACTCGATCATTCTCGCCACCGGGGCCACGGGTACAGGCAAAACCCTACTGGTGAGTAAATTCCTGGAGGAAGGCTGTAGGAAAGGAGAGAGAGCGATATTATTCGCTTACGAGGAATCTCGCGCCCAGCTATCTCGCAACGCTTCTTCTTGGGGCATCGATTTCGAGGAGATGGAAAAGAAGGGTCTGTTAAAGCTATTGTGTTCTTACCCTGAATCGGCGGGACTAGAAGACCATCTACAGATCATCAAATCGAAAATTTCCGAGTTCAAACCCAATCGTATCGCCATCGATTCCCTCTCCGCCCTGGCGCGGGGGGTGACTAACAACGCTTTCCGTCAGTTCGTCATCGGGGTGACAGGGTACGCCAAACAGGAAGAAATCACGGGATTTTTTACCAACACGACAGATCAGTTCATGGGGGCCCATTCGATCACGGAATCCCATATCTCGACGATCACGGACACGATTTTAATGCTGCAATACGTGGAGATCAAAGGGGAGATGTCACGGGCGATCAACGTGTTCAAAATGCGCGGATCTTGGCACGATAAGGGGATTAGAGAATATACGATCAGTCAGGATGGGCCCGATATTAAGGATTCTTTCCGTAATTACGAGCGCATTATCAGCGGTTCACCTTCGAGAATAGCTATAGATGAAAAAAGCGAACTGTCTCGCATCGTCCGCAATGTTAAAAAATCACTCGAAGAATAAAATCATTGATTTTGATCGGAGATGATTTTCAGTCTTACTAGATGTTCTCCCCCTTCGTCTAGTTCTACTTCGATTATCTCTCCCGTTAGTAGTTCCAGGCGGCTTAACATCGATCGCAGGTGCGGGTTACTGGCCCCCGTATCCACGTACAAACGATCGGCTAAGTTGCCCAATCGTTTCCAGGTAGTATACAGTTTCGCCACGGTTTGCTCTAATTGCCCCGCTTGTTTTACCAAGTCCGCCGCCGTGTTGAGGCAGTCGAGCCGTAAGGCTTCATCTAGGGCCATTTCTAGATCGAGACCCGCTTTTCTCAAGGTTTGTACTTGCGCCGCCGAGTCGAGATACTTGGCTAAACTGCGGGCACCCGATGTCACCGCTTTTACTGTATCCACGTCGGGACTCTCGGCAATTTCTTTCTGCAGGGTTTCTATATGGGTTTCCGGTAGTTTCTCCAGTTCTTTGACGAGGGGGGCGAGATGACGGGCGGGTAAACTGCCGTTAGCCGCTTTCTCTTTCACTTCGTCCGGTAGTAAATCCGAACTCATCGCCGTCCACTCCTCGGATAATTGTTTCACTTCCCGCCGGGTGATGCGATCGCCTTTCTGGGCGGCTTCGGTGATCAGTTTCTGTATCTCCGGCGCTGATTTAGCGGTTTCCACGAAGGCCCGTTTACTGAAGTTATTGATACTTTCCGGGTCTAACTGCCCTGACGAGAGGAGGGTGTCGGCGCTGTTAGCCAGTTGGATCAAGTTGTAAGCTTGACTTTTGGTGATCTCTCTGACTTTTAACCAGTTGAGAAAGCCACTGCCGCGACTGTCGCCGCCTTTTTTTTCCCTATCCCGGATGGCCCTGAGGATACGGCCCCGCCAGATGTCGGTTTGGAGGTCGAAGCGATCGCAAACCTGCCAGAAGGTATCTAGTTTTTGTTGGAATTCGTTCTCTTGGATCGTTTCGTCTTCCGGGTCTGGTAGTTCAAAGTTAAAGTCCGCGGGGATTTCCAACGCGGCTATAAGCTCGTCGGTATCGGCTGCGGTATCGAAATTCACCATGGGTTTTGTGTTTTAGGATCGGATCATTCATTGTATTACTAATCGCTCCGATCGCTACTATTTTATATTCAGGTGCTAATTTTTCACCCAAATACTCTCGTAAATTCCCGTGATGGGGTTCTGGACTTGCCACTCGCAGGGGCTGACTTCTATCAGTTCATAGTCTAGCTCGAACCAAGGTTCAAGCCAGTTCTCGATTTCAGTACGATCGATCACATGGTCGAAACTGACCCGGAAGGTTTCTACTGGTTCGGCAAAGCCTTCTCGAAGGAAGTCGGGGCCGAGGGGAATTTTACTCTCTAACACTACTGTATAAGTACAAATCTGCTTACTAGGGGATTTTGTGGGGGCAAAAGAGACAGGAAACCCCGTCACTACCGGTTTGAGCAGTGCTGCAGTCATGATGGTTTTTGAGAATTTTTGAACTGTATTTAATACTATTGTACTAAATAAATGAGAAAATGTCAAGGAAACCTGGCGCGGAAAGTACGTAACACCGTAAATCGAAAATTTTTAATACTCTAGCGGTTAAAAATTGCAGATGTTAAACTAGCTAGGGCAACGATAGGTTAAAAGACTAAAAATATATGGCTATAAACCCGATTCTCATTAATCCCATCCCCGACCAAGACATTATTACAGGGACGAATACAACGGGTATAAGCATTAATTTATCTAATTATTTTGACGACCCCAGTACCACCGGCCTCATAGCAAGTTTCACGCTACAGGATGAAACGATCGGGGTGGGGCAAATCAACGCCCTTCTATTCGATCAGCCTGGCTTCGGTGCGCCGTTAACGGTTCAGAATTTCGCCAATTACGTCTATAAAGGTGCATATACCAATAGTTTCATCCATCGATCGGTGCCTGGTTTCGTGGTTCAAGGCGGTGGGTTCACTATAGACCAAGATCTCAACCCGACTGCTATCCCTACTGACCCGCCGGTAGTCAATGAGTTCAACCCCATTCGCTCTAATGTTAGAGGGACGCTGGCAATGGCGAAAACTAGCGATCCTAACAGCGCCACCAGTCAATGGTTTTTTAACCTCGCGGATAATTCTCAGAGTTTGAATAGCCCGTCTAACAGCGGCGGTTTCACGGTTTTCGGACAGGTGCTATCCCAAGACGATCTCAATACTATAGATGCGATCGCATCCGTTCCCGTTTACAATAGCGGCGGTGTATTCAGTCAGCTACCCTTATTACAAAATCCTCCTAATAGTCCAGACGATCTGGTTGTTTTCAACGATGTTAGTATTTACGACGCTGAGGAGTTGTCATTCACGCCGGTGCAAAACTCTAATCCAAGCTTGATTGAAGTCAACACCGATGGTTCCAACTTAACCCTTAATTACGCTCCAGGTCAATACGGTAGGGCGCAAGTGACCGTGAGCGCTACCACTCTCTTAGGGCAGAGTATAGATTATACTTTTAACGTGACTGTGGTAGACCCGATCGAGTACGCGGCCTCGAATCCAGATATAATTCCCGTTTATGGCTACAACCCGGAGGCTTACGCCCAACATTATCTTAATTTCGCGAAAACAAATGGTAGATCGATCGATTCTTTCGATGCCAAGCGTTATCTAGCTTCCTACGACGATCTGTTAAACAAATACGGCAATGACCCGGGGGCGGCTACACTTCACTATGTGCAATACGGCGCCATACCACCGGAAAACCGCGATCCCAAACTTTTCGACCCGGCTCAATATTTAGCTTCTCACGACGATTTACTCAACACGTTCGGTAGTAATACGAGTTTAGCCCAAGACCATTTTCTCAATACTTGGGCCGACGAACATAGGGTCAGGGATAAATTCCAGGAGGATATTTATATTGCTTCCTACCCAGATTTAATTGAAAACCTAGGCTATAATCTCCAAGCAGCCACCGACCATTTTATCAATCGCGGATTCCCAATAGAACACCGTGCCAGACAAATTTTCGACCCTGCAGCTTACCTGAATAAATATACCGACTTACAAGCCGCCTACGGTAACGACTTAAGGGCCGCCACTGAGCATTATATTCGCTCCGGTTATAACGAAATATATAATCTTCACACGCGATGACACGCAGGTATGCTATATGGCATTATATTGTTTACGGTTATCAAGAAGGGCGTGTTTGGTAACGAGATGATGCCAGTTTATCGGCTAGGCGTGTAGGTTCGGGTAGGCGATACTTACCGCCGCATCGCTTCACATACTCAAGAGCGGTTGGCAAACTGATTTTATGCCCCACGGATATATATAACGGTTTCACTCCTTCTCGGGATCTTAATACCATCCCGATAATTTCTCCCCTGTATATTAAGGGTTGACAAGATCCCTTCTCTATATCTAAAGGTTCGTGTTTGCCGACTAGAATCGACTTGGCGACTCCTATGGTGGGTTTGTCTATCAATACTCCCAAATGACTGGCGATTCCCAATCTTCGAGGGTGGGCGATACCCTGCCCGTCGCAGAATAATAAATCCGGGTTAGTAGTTAATTTTTTTAAGGCTTCTTCAATAGCGGGAATTTCTCGAAACGATAAAAAACCGGGTATATAAGGAAAGGAAGTGGGAATAGTAGCGGTAACACTTTCTACCACGGTTAAATCGGGAAAGGATAAAACCACTATAGCCGCTTTCGTAATGGTGAAATTTTCCATGAATCCCGCGTCAATACCCGCTACTAACCTTACTTCTTGGAAGTCATCTACGGTGATCACTTTCTGACTTAATTGCTGTTGTATGGCTTTTGCTTCTTCTAATAGTACGGGATCGAAGTTAGCAGGTAAGAAATTTATAGTTTTTCCTCCTAGAAAGCGGGTTTTTCAAACCATTGATGACTACATTCTCTCGACGCTGCCGAAGAAAACCGGCTCGACACGAATGGCGACGATACTGGAGGGGCGCACTACCATATATTCCCCTTGTATATTTTTGATCGGTATGTTGATGAACTCGTCCGAGTCGTTTTTCGGTACTAATTCCCCGCTGTACCACTTCTGAAATTCTTGGATACCGGTAAAGCGTACTTCCTCCCGATGTCCGCTTTTGAGAAATAAATGTACTGCGTATTCGTCGGGTTTTCTACTCATGTTCTTGTCTCGATCGCAGAAGTGGTTAGGTTATATTTCTGTAATAAGCTTTCAACTACCCCCGGTAGCGTCTTCTCTAATTCTTGAGAGTTAGAAAATCCTAACTCTTGATATTTTCCTAGGTCGAAGGGCATTTCCCCCCTCATTTCAGGACGCTTTTGATAAGCCAGAAGTATTTGAACTGCTTTTTTAGATCCTATAGCGTATCCTAATTCTACACAAGTGCTAGGGTTTAAGATTAGTTGGGACCCGGTTTGCTCGATCGCTGTGCCGTCGGCTATGAATATGAGACTTTTTTGTATTTTCTTCAGTTGACTGTCGCTCAGTCTCCACGCTTCTCCTTCTGTTCGCGGCGTTTCTTCTAGGAGTATGGGGATGCGGGAGCGTTTATTCAAGTCGGTCACGATCGTTTCTAAAACTTTTCTCAGACTCTGACTCGATTCTTTATACAGGGATTGACCGCTAAAGTAAATGATTCCCTCCGACCACGGCACGAGTTCTTTTTTAAGAAAATAAATCTCGTGGGATAGTAAATCTATATTGGCTATGGAATAGATACCACTGCCTTCGATGTAAAATTCCACCCCTTCCCCTTCTAAAAATCTCTGAAACCATTGAGATGCTTCTACTTCTAAACTGTCGTCTAAAAAATCCGCTCTCAATCCCGACTTTAACAGGCTATTGCGATTCAGTCGCAAATCGTGGGGGCTTTTGAGGATTTCTCGTAAGGGTTGATACTTTTCTACGTACCAAGCTTTAAGAATGATTAATGCCATTGGAGTTGAACGAGCGCGTACTAATGCTTATGTATTAATTTTAGCAGTAGGCGCTAATATCTTCTCCACATTCTTCGGCCAGGTAGGATAGGGCTGTAAACCTTAACATCATTAACTCTTCGTACACCGGGTTTATTTTACATAGGGGCGGAATCGTTAAGATTGTTCTACCGAATAATTTAATGGTTCGCGCGAATGGACATTGGGCGGGGATTAATTGGCAAATACGATGGGCCATTTTCGGGGTTTTTACATTTATATTATTAATCCATTTCCGTAGGGGCGCCAATACATCAATTTTTTTGCTTTTAGCTCGTCGCACTACGGTTTTACTGTCTGTTTCCGGGTGAACCCATCCTAAGATGATCAACGGTTTTATTGTATAGTCCGATACGTTCATGATGCTCATTTTTTTTGTTCCTAATGCTATTTCTATATTTCCCACTGATGGAGTATCGATCGATCCGTAATTTTTCCGAAAACTTCCCACTCATTTCGGCTCATTACAGCCCTATCTGTGTATTTTTTCCCTCGTTCTACCGTTTTTTTACGTGAGTGTTTACATAAATTCACACTTGGATTTTTCGGTGAGGTCGGGGGTAAATACATAAGGCTTCCTGTTGCTCTGAAGGGCTTTAAGCTCTTTATTTCTCTTCATCCCCTCCATTTTTTCGAGACTTCAGAGTGATTTTAATCACCATAAATTGAGATTGACAGCACTCAATTTATTAGTGGTTTTACCTAAAGGAATTTACCGGTTCATTCCCTTCAATTGCTTTCATAGTAACCGAAGTAACTGATGAGTTAAATCTCTCTAACGATAGGCACCCAAGTAGAAATAAATTTAGGTTTATCTATATCTAGAGTAGCAAATAATATCTTTCCTTACCTCCGCAAATATTGTTCTTTAGGGGTATAAAATACTACCTGTATTAATTTTTTCGGTACGGATAACCGACTAAGAAATATACTTTATTTTTTTACTGTATTATCTAATACTTTTTTTAAAAAAGTTGTGAGAGACGGAAATATTTTTTTCCTTGATCCCTAATATTTTTCAGTAACATTTCCCTCTTTTCCTGTTTCAGGTTGCCCCTGCCCTGCCCCCCGTCTCTTTCCCTAGATTCCCGAAAAATATTTCTGGAGGAGAGGCACAAAGAAGAGCGCCCCTGTTAAAATGTAAGTAAGCACTAACATAAGACTATGAAAGCCCAAACCCGTGAGCGTTTAATCAAAGCAGCATCCGAAGTAGTATCCCGCGAGGGGTCAGTAGGAGCGACTACGAGACAAATAGCCAAAGTGGCGGGACTGACGGAAGTAACGCTATTCAGGCACTTTCAGAACAAAGAACAGTTATTGGCGGCGGTAGTTAGAGAAGCGGCGGCCAGACAGATAGAAGCCTTACCCAAGGCGGAACAGTGGACAGAAGACATAGAAAAAGATTTAAATCATTACGCCGAAGTGTATAGCGAGATGCTAGAGGAAAACGAGGCGATGATCCGCACCTTTATCGGTGAGGCCCGCAGGTATCCAGAGGCGGCGAGGAACTTGCTGTATGAAGCATCGCAGCCATTGAGAGATCTGTTAATCCAGTATTTGAGGAGTGCGATCGAAAGAGGGCGTATAGAAGAGGGGTTAGACCTGCGCTTACTAGTGGACTTATTCACGGGAATGTTAATCGCCGGAATGCTGAGGCGCACCGCAATGCCCAGTTTGTTCAGCTACAGCAGAGACACCTATCTAAAAGCTTCGGTACAGTTATTCATTCAAGGAATCCAACCCAAAACCACCTAGGAGAGACAATGACCACTTCCAAAATAATCAAACAACAAGAAACCGTAACCTTTAAACCCGATAGCCAACCCATACAACCTAAAGTAAAAAACCCCCATAAAAATCTGAAAAAATTTATTTTCGGGACGGTTGGGGGTGCGGCGCTACTAGGATCGGCAGCCGTAGGCTGGAACTGGTGGCAATTCAATCAGACTCACGCTTCCACCAATAACGCCCAAGTGAGAGGGCATATCTCGCCCATCTCTCCCAAGATCATCGGTACTGTAGAGAAAATTTATGTTAAAGAAGGAGATTACGTAAAAGCCGGACAACCTTTAGTAATTCTCGACAAGACCGATTTTAATATCTCCCTACAGCAGGCGCGAGCGAATCTGGCCGCTGCCCAAGCCCAATTAAAAGGGGCGGGTCAAGGAGTTAACCTGACGCAAAATACCAACACCACGCAAATACAAGAAGCCGAGGCCAACCTACTAGCGAAGCAGGCGGCGGTAACGGCTGCCCAAAGTAAAATCGAGCAGGCGCGCGCGGGAGTATCTGCGGCGGCGGCGGATTTAAATCAAGCGCGGTCGGGGGTAGAGACGGCGAGGGCAGGGGTGGCGCGAGTGCAGGCGCAATTAGTCAAAGCCAAAGCCGATTATCAAAGGTACGAAAGTTTATATCAACAAGGCGCAGTCACTGCACAGCAGAGGGAAGGGGCCGAGGTAACTTATCAAGACCAACTAGCCCAATTAAACGCGGCCCAACAACAGGTCAATCAAGCAAGGGCTGAAGTTGTCAGCAATCAAGCCGCCCTACAACAGGCTCTTGTGGGGGTTGCTAATTCCCAAGCCGCTCTTAAACAAGCCCAAGCCGAAGCCCAATCGGCTCAAGGTAGGATAGCGGAACTGAGTGCAGGGGGGCAACAGGTGAATATACAGAAAAGTCAGGTGGAAAATCAAACCGCCCAGGTAGCCCAAGCCCAAGCCCAATTAGCCCAAGCCCAACAACAGCTAAACTATACCTTGATTAAAGCCCCGGTATCGGGATACGTGGGACAGTTGACGGCCCAGCCCGGTCAACTGGTACAACCCCAGCAACCCATGTTATCGATAGTGCCTTTAGATAACGCTCAGATTTATGTAGAGGCTAACTTTAAAGAGACGGCTTTAAGGAATATTCGTGTCGGGCAAAATGCCACGATTACCGCCGATGCCTATCCGGGGGAAAAATTTCCTGCGAAGGTGGCGGGTATCAGCCCGGCTACAGGTTCTGAATACGCCTTAATTCCTCCCGATAACGCTACAGGTAATTTTAATAAAGTGGTGCAGTGGGTTCCTATCCGTCTGACCTTGAATCCAGGGGCTGACCCGGGCCATAAACTACGCAGCGGTTTGAGTGTCGGTGTCACTGTAGAGACGGGAAGGTAAAGTTATGACCAGTACATCTACCGTACCGGAGTACGTGACAGGGCCCCTGAAATGGGGCATCGCCATCACGGCTGCTTTGGGGGCGATACTGGAAGTTATAGACACCAGTATCGTTAACGTCGCCCTCACGGATATTCAAGCTAGTTTGGGCGCGACGATTTCTGAAGTGGGCTGGGTAGTTACCGGCTACGCCATAGCCAACGTGGTTTTAATTCCCCTCAGTGCTTGGCTGGGGGATTATTTCGGACGGAAAGCTTATTTCATCTTTTCCTTGGTGGGTTTTACGATCGCTTCCATCCTGTGCGGTTTCGCCGTTAATTTACCTATGTTAGTGATCTCGCGGATCATACAGGGATTGTGCGGCGGCGGATTATTGGCTAAAGCCCAATCTATCTTATTTGAAACATTTCCCCCTTCAGAACAGGGGGTGGCTCAAGCTGTGTTCGGTGTGGGTGTAATAGCGGGGCCGGCGATCGGGCCTACTTTAGGCGGTTATCTCACCGACGGCTTAGGATGGCGGTGGATATTTTTCATCAATCTTCCTTTCGGAATTTTGGCGGTGGCGATGGCGTGGTTTTTCCTGCCGAAAGATAAAAAACAGGGACTGAAAAACGCGGTTGATTGGTGGGGTATCATCCTACTAACCCTTAGCGTGGGCAGCTTACAGACGGTGTTAGAGGAAGGGGAAAAAGACGACTGGTTCAGTTCTGGATTTATAGTCTCTTTATCTATTATCAGCGTCGTAGGTTTGATCCTCTTCGTGTGGTGGGAATTAAGGGTGAAACATCCGGCGGTAGAATTAAGAACACTCCGTTATCAATCTCTGTGGGCGGGTAGTATCTATTCCGGTATTCTCGGTATGGGTTTGTATGGCACTTTATTTGTCGTGCCGATTTTCGCCCAGACAATCCTTGGTTTCAGCGCCACCCAAACGGGTTTATTATTGGCCCCCGGCGCTTTATCTTCGGCGGTGGTGATGATCATCTTGGGGAAAATAGCGGGACGTTTCGATGTGCGTTTTATCATCTCCTTGGGGGTAGCGGGTACGGTGGCGGTGATGTGGCAATTATCTAATCTGACTCCCCAATCGGGCACTGAGGATTTATTCTGGCCTCTATTGTGGCGGGGTGGTGTGACGGTGATGATGTTTTTGCCTTTGAGTTTGGCAACTCTGGGGGGCTTACCCAAGTCGGAAATTTCTAACGGATCGGGGTTTTATAATTTGACCCGTCAATTGGGGGGCAGTTTCGGGATTGCGTTTCTGACTACGGTGTTACAACAGCGAGAAGCTTTTCACCTAGCGATTTTAGCGGCGAAGATCACAAATTACGATTCGGTAACGCAGGAGAGAATTTATGGTCTAACTCAATTATTCATCAGTAAGGGTTCCGATCCGACTACAGCCCATCAACAAGCTTTAGCGGCGATACAGCAAACTATTTACACTCAAGCGGCGGTTTTATCTTTCGCTGATATTTTCCGCATCGTCGGGGTTATTTTTATCTGTTCTCTACCTTTGCTATTTTTCCTGAGTAAAGGTAATGCCGCAGCTAAGGGCGCGCCCGCTCATTAAATTTGATCGTTATCGGGAGTCGTGCGATCGCTTTCGACACTGAAGGTGAAAACAATTTTATAAAAATTTCAGGAATCTAGCCCGTAAGAATTGATTAAGCTTATATACAAGACGGGAGCATCCCATTTGTGCGATAACCGGCGGGGAATCAAATCCCCGCCTCAAAGCCCAAGGCGGTTTAAACTGAGATCTTTCACCATTCTCATTTAGCCGTACGGCCATCCCTGATTTACTTGCGCCTAACGGTTTTGTCGGGGTAAGCCCCTGAGCCGGCTGATCTTGATGATTAAAGCCGAGAGAACTGGCAGTGGAAATAATTTTCTGCGGCGAGTAAGGCGGCTTGACCCCAATCGGGTTTCGAGGAGCGATTCGACCATAAAGCAGCCCAATGAGCCAAGATATAAGCAATCATAGAAAGAACAAGAAAACGATAGACTCCTAAAAGTGTCTTTTGACCGAAACAATGTAAGGAAAAACGATGTTTGACAGTTTTAAAAAAAGCTTCTATGGCCCATCGTTGTTTGCCCAAACGCGATATGTAACTCCAAGAATAGGGTTTTGTAGAAACTACATACCGTTTTTGACGAGTGCCGTTGTCTCTTTTGACCCAGTACCAAGAAAGCGTAACCGGCTCGGACAAACCGTGTAAATGTACGAGTTGTCCCCTGGTTTTTATCTGATTGACCCCCCCTCCATTAGCTAATCGTCGATCACAACGAATTCCGGCAACCGCATGAAATTTCAGGCGCCGCACCGACTCCAGAAATTGAATGCTACCAAAAGCAGTATCAACTAAAACCAAGACCTGGTAGGATGTGGTCAATGTTGCCGGTAAAGTCTTTAACAGTCGTAAGCCTAGCTGTATGTGGCTCAGATTCGGTTTACCCCGGTAGACCCGAAAAGCCCAAGGTAGCCGCCAGTTGCCCAAAGCTATATACAGCACCACCAAGTGCAGTCCGCGAGTACCGTTGTGGACTCTCATCAAGGTTCCAAGACCCTTGAATTTACCCGTCTTTTCAATGCTAGTCATGTCCAAAATCACTTTTAACGTCGGCCTACGCCCTCGAATTTTCCGGGCTTTCAATTGCTGTTTAATCTCTTTCCTCATGGCTCGAATTACGGCCCGGCACGACCAATTATAATGATTGAGAAAACGAGAGAGAGCACTTGCTGAAACCGTGGTCGCGTGTTGAGGTACATTCCGCCCCGTTGCCTCTAAAAATAAGACAATGACTGTCTGTAAACTTTTTTGTTGATAGGAACTGGGCATTAGTAATAAGATTGTATTAATCAAACTTTGGGCACAAGTAAGAAGATGTGACATATAGAGCTAATCATTTTTGTTTGTTTAGATCTAATCATCTTCTTTAAATGCCTTTTTTGACCAATTCCGACCCCGTCCAAGTTGACTTATTGACAATGGTGCAAGATCTCAGTTTAAACCGACTTGAGCTATTAGGCAGAGAATTTATTCTCTGCCGGGTTAATTAACTGCCGGGTTAATTAACCTAGTTGATTTATCAATTTGTGGTCAAACTTTTGAGATCTGGTATTACTTTCAAAATACTCCAACTTCATGACAGACAGATGTTATTCCTATGACGATCGAGTTACAACGGCACTCCCTCCCCTTTCAGGTTGCCGATGAGATACAGTAGGGCCATACGGACGGCGACACCGCTAGTTACTTGTTGGGAGATAAGGCTAAAATCCGGGTCATCCATGAGATCGGAACTAATTTCTACACCCCGATTCACCGGGCCCGGATGTAACACCTTCACGCCCTTGCGACAGGGTTTTAAACGGTCTCTCGTAATGCCAAAGCGTTGATGGTATTCCCGGAGACTGGGAAGTAAATAAGCCGTCATCCTCTCTTTCTGTAAGCGCAGAGTCATGACAAAATCCGCATTGATGAGGGCGGTGTCCATATCATGATGGAGAAATAATTTCCCCTCGTTGTGGGCGGGGACTAAACCGGTGAAAAACGCCGGTAGAAGGGTGGGAGGCGCGACTAGATGCACTTCGGCCCCGGCGGCGGTAAGACTAGAAATGTTAGATCGGGCCACCCGTGAATGGACTATATCCCCGACGATGACGATTTTTTTCTCCTGTAATAATTCTAGACGCGGCCGCTCGTCATCGAGCAAGCAACAGAGGGTAAAAAGGTCGAGGAGGGCTTGGGATGGATGTTCGTGTTGACCGTCACCGGCGTTGAGAATGCTTACTCCCGATTGTAAACGATCCATCTCTCGTGCGATCGTTTGGGGCACTCCCGCCTGTTGATGACGGATGACGAATATATCCGTACCCATAGCCACGTAAGTTAAAGCCGTGTCGAGAATGGTTTCGCCTTTGGTTAAGCTGGAACTACCCGGGGCAAAATTCAAGACATCCGCCGAAAGTCTTTTGGCCGCCAGTTCAAAACTGCTACGGGTGCGGGTGGAAGGTTCAAAAAATAGATTCGTCACTACCTGGCCCTGTAAAGCTGGAACTTTTTTAGTGCGTCGCGATAGTACCTCGCGAAAACTGGAGGCGGTTTGTAGGAGGGTTTCGTATTCTTCCCTCTGCCAATCTTCTAACCCTAAAATGTGATGTCTTGTCCAAGTAAATGCCATAATCGCAGAGGGCGGTAAAAAACCAATTGCGCCTTTGCTATTTTAGAATTTTTGTAGGCAGTTGATTTAAGAATCCCATGATCAAAAAAGGTTTATTTTATAAAGTGTGCTTCGTGGTGTCTCTCACACTGGTGCAATTATTCCCCCTTGCGGGTTTTTCCCAGAGTCCCGCCAATTCTACTAATTCCGGCTTGATTTCCCCCGATACTGGGGTGGATTATACTAAGTTGAAAGATTTATTAGCTGCGGGCGACTGGCGCAAGGCTAATGATGCGACTACCGAGCTTGTCCTCAAGTCCGTAGGTAGGGATGTGGTGGGTTGGATGTCGGTGGAAGATTTGAAGAAGATGTCCTGTTGGGATTTAGGAACGATCGATCGGCTTTGGAAGGAATATTCTAAAGGGCGTTTCGGTTTCAGCGCCCAGTTTCCCATTTTTATCGCCACGGGTAATAAACCGGGGCGCTTGGTGGCTATTGAAAATTACCAGGAATTCGGCGATCAGGTGGGCTGGCGCAATAAAAATGACTGGATTATTTTTAAGGAGAATCTAGGTTATTCTTTAGACTCTCCTACCGGTCATTTACCTTCCTTGCGTTCCCAATATCAAATCTCTGGCAACCGCTTCGAGTACAGCACTTTGGCGCAGAGGATGGTCACTTGTAATCTTGTTTCTATTCCTTCGGGGAAATAAAATTAAAGAGCACTAAGGGTTCTTTAAGGATTTTTTAGTGCTTTGTTTTTAATTTTACTGAAAAAAGCAGGGCATTATTTACGAGTTTTCTTGTTGCCTTTTTTGGTAGTTAAGAAGCCTACGCCCATTGCGATCGCCGCACCTAACATCGTAGCGGGTTCGGGAACGCCGCTGCGGGTTGTGAAGAAGCCGAAGCTATCTAGTTCTATATCATATTCATCAGGCCCTGAAATTACGGCTTTAATATTTTTTAGGGTGCTGAAATCTACTCCGGTAAAACTGGTGAAATTGAAGGGTAGGAAGTATGTTGGCGGAGCGGCTGCGAGAACAGGTAAAGCAACGGTTTTAAGATTACCCAAGGTGTCTTCCGCCGTTATGGCTATGGTAACAGCACCTCCCGACGGTAGGTCATAAGCGACAATTTTAAACTCAAATAGATTATAAGCCGATACATCCGCATTGATGTTTTTGTATTCTAAAGTCGTGTTGCTATTGGCTCCAGTACCGTTACCTATCGTTAAAGTTGTACCGGAAGGACCATCGATAGTTAAAGCGGAAGCTCTAGCAAATCCGGTACCACCTTTAATTTTACTAAGAGTGTAGTTACGGTTAACATTGTTAATAATATCACCGGGATCGGCACTTACGCTACCGGAAGTTGTTTTGGTGGGGGGAGCGGCTAATGTGATAGCGACATCAACGCTACCACTATCGAAATTGTCGATCGCTAGAGTAGCCGCTAGAGCGTTACCCCCTACTAAGGGAAGAGCCGCTAAAGATATAGCCCCAGCGTAAAGAAATTGTAAATTTTTCATCGTTTGTCAAGATTTGGTTAACTAAGGGAGGTTGTTTTGTATTCGTTTATACAAGCTTACCTAAAAGTTGGGCAGCTTAAACAATAATAAGATTAACTGGAATTTCTCAAAAAAGCAACTAATAGCCTCTTATATTCAGAGTTTTTTTATGTATCTCAAGAAATCAAGGGGATTAGTCCAAAAAAAAATTCAGTGGCGGGAAATATATTACATAAATCTGAATTATCTAATTCTCGTGAAATCCTCTCTCGATCGTCCTCCAGAACTCCATACGGGTGTTAAAGCGCCGTATTGAAGGATTCACTTATCAGTAAAAACCCCAGTATACTCGATACTCTTGTCACGGATTTGTTAAACGTAATTAATAAAGTTCGTAGTCACCCCGATCGTGCTAATTCCAGGGTGCTAATACCCAATCTCAAAAGTTAACTAACCCGCCAGGGAATCGGAGCATCCTATTGATGCGATGACCGGCAGCGAGCGCCGGCAGAGAATAACCCCAGCCCGGCAAGAGAATAACCGTAGCCCGGCAGAGAATAACCGTAGCCCGGCAGAGAATAACCGTAGCCCGGCAGAGAATAAATTCTCTGCCTAATAGCTCAAGTCGGTTTAAACCGACTTCTGCTTTGAGACCGTGATTTTAATCACGGTCGGGTCAACGCTCGCATTATATCGGATCAACTGGCGCTCGCATTATGTGGGGTCAACGCTCGCATTATATCGGGTCAACGCTCGACTCATTATTGGAATGTTCCCAACTAACCCGCTAGGAATGGGGCTATGCCATTGATGCGATGACCGGCAGAGAATAAATTCTCTGCCTAATAGCTCAAGTCGGTTTAAACTGAGATCTTGCACCATTCTCAATTAGCCGTACTGCCATCCCTGAATTACTAGCTCCAAACCGTTTTGACGGGCTAAGCCCCTGAGCCGTCTGATCTTGATGATTAAAGCCGAGAGAACTGGCAGTGGAAATAA
>JADQBB010000028.1 GCA_016903695.1 Chlorogloea purpurea SAG 13.99 | reverse complement strand
ATGGATTTTCACATTCAAGAATTTAATGGCGAGACAGATCACATTCACGTTTTAATCGAGTATCCACCTAAACTATCCATATCGGTCATGGTTAACTCTCTTAAAGGGGTTTCTAGCCGTCGATACGGACAGGCAGGATACTCTAAACCCTACGGCAAAGATGCTCTATGGTCGCCTAGTTATTTTGTTTCTTCTGTCGGTGGCGCACCCTTAGAGATTCTTAAAGCTTATATCCAAAATCAACGGAAGCCGTCGTAGAACGACCGGGTTTTCAACCCATTTTTCTGATAAGAGAGAAAAAATGACTAGGATTTATTTGCGGCGACGCTTGAAGGTTCCTTGCCCGTCGATATTCAAGTTCTCGATCGTCACCTTCGCGCTTTTGCCATCCGTTCCTATAATGAAAGTCACGGCACTTTTACCGAAAGCATTCTCCCCGGCCGGTTGATATGTGAACAGATCACGATCGTAGTGTTGTAGTTTGAAAGATTGTTGTTTCTGCCCGGAGAGCAAAACCAGTTTACCGTTACGGGCGACAATTTCAACGTCACCGAAATAATCATTACTGTAAGTTCCCACATAGGCAGAGACGGGTAAAGCAGGGGAAGGATTAGCCGGTGCTTTGGAATAATTATCCGACCTGCCATAATTAGGCTTATCTATCTCCGTCACGAAGACATTATTCACCAATTCAAAATAATCCCGCCGTACCTCACCAAATCGGGCCAGATCCAGAAAACTGAGTGCGATCGACTCCGGTAAACCTATTGGATGGGCATTGGTGAGGACGACGATGCCCAGCCCTTGGGCCGGTAACAGATAAACCGCAGTGGCAACACCGAGATTGAAAGCCCCTGAATGACTTAATTCAACCTGCCCGTTATCGGTATAATTAACCCCCCACCCCAATCCATAAAAACTAGCGCGCTCGGTTGTGGGGTTTTGAGGCGATTTACTAACCATGTGGGGAAGATGGGTTTCCCCCAATGCTGCGGGGGCGATAATCTGTTGTCCTGCGAAGAAGCCGCCCCCCAATTGCAATCGCATCCACCCCGCCAGGTCGCGTACCGTTGAACTCACCCCGCCCGCCGGTGATTCCGCGTCCGGTTGCCGCCGGTACTTGGCAACCCATTCACCATCGATGAGAACATGACCCCGGGCATGATTATCCGCCCGATCAAAGTCGATATAACGTGAACTAGTACGCGTCATGCCCAAGGGTCGATAAAGCCTTTCCTGGGCTAATGTTTCCCAAGGTTTTCCGGTCGATGACGCAACCGCTTCCGCGCCTGCTGTTAAACCGAAGTTAGTGTAATTATAAACCGATCGGAATCGCCCTTCGATGGGTAGATAGCGTAAACGTTGCAGGATGGTGATGCGATCAAACCCCAAGTCTTCGAGATCATCCCCGGCGTGGTCGGGTAAGCCGCTACGATGGGAAAACATATCTCTAATAGTCACCTGACTTGTCACGTAGGGGTTTCCCATGCGAAAATCGGGTAAGTATTTGATGATAGGGTCATCCCAAGTCACCTTTTTATCCCCCACTACTCCGGCGACGATCGTCGAGGCTATCGGTTTCGATAAGGATGCCAGTTGAAAAATAGTATCGGGGTCAACGAGTTCGGGTTTACCGGCTTCCCGAACACCGAATCCTTTGAGGTAAACAACTTCGTCTTTATGGACGATGGCGATAGCGAGTCCAGGTACGCCAGTTTTTCTCATCAGATCGTCTGTAAGTTGTTCTAATCGGGGAATAACATCCTTAACTTTCAAAATGGCGACATTCTCCCCGTTAATATGGGGGGCGATACGGGTTGTTTCCGGTTTTTCGAGGATGGATAATATTGTCGGGAAGGTATAGCCACCGGGTGCGATCGTGATCCCGGAAAACATCACGGAAATAAGTAATATAAACTTTATACATCTGGCTATATTCATCTTTTAAAAATTACTGTTTAGTGTGATCATCTGATAAAAATTTTATAGAAAAATAATGTTAATACGATGATATAGATAAATAGAATTTGTATTCGCTCGAATGTTATAACATTAGTTCTGCAAACTATAATCGAAATTTATTTACTTCTAGGGCAAAGTTCAAAAGCTAATTCACGTCGATAAAAACACACATCAAATTCTGCAAAAAAGTTCATGTGCCCAAGAATTACAGGGGTATTCCTCAATTGAGTCCAAGCAAATGCAAGCAGGACAGGAGGAAATTGCCTAACTGTGGCAGACACAACCAAGCCGCGTGAATCTTCTTGACCCAAGTTGCCGCTCAATGGAATAGACACATTTTGATTTTCCCAAACAGCCCCTAACTGTATGCCAACCTCGTAGGGTAGAACATTAACGCTCGCACCCGTATCCAACAATCCTTGCACTTCTAGACAACTGTTTCCTAGCGTGAGAATCAAGGGCAAATAGGGCATGATGATCGAGCGTCCAAAATTATCAGTTCGTTCACTGAATGAATAGCGCTGTCCGTCAAGCATTGGATGCTTCCTTTGCCGCAACCAACAGATCCGATAATGCTTGAACTGCCACATCATCCGCTTGAGGAGACCAAACCACCGCGACCGTGGACGCAAGTTTCTGGAGTAGCACATCTTCTCCAAGACTACCTTCATCGGGTTGTAGACTACACCCTTCTTCCTCGGCAACTGCCAAAAGCAGAAAATGTATAAGTCGAAGCTTATCTTCATGAGATAATTGGCTGACGGTGGGTAGCAGTTCGCTGAGTGACATATCAAGATCAAGGAATAACGTTGATAATTATCAATCGTACTGTAGTTAGCGATAATTAAAGTCTGAGAGTATCGGCGTTTCCGATTCTCGACTCCCTACTCCCCGTGAACCAATGCACCGTATTTCAGCAACCGCCACAGGATGGACACCCGACATCGAAGGGGTGATCGTCGTCGAACAAACTCCGGGGGAGATAATTATTCTCACCGCCGCCGATACGGATATTCAAACCTTAGCCTCGGCCTTGGATTATCTACCCGATGATTTCCCTTCGATTCGCGCTCTCAATTTACTGCAACTGCAACAACAATTCAGTATCGATGACTACGGGGATAAAGTTTTATCGGTGGCTAAAACTATCGTCCTGCGTCTATTAGGCGGACGCTCTTATTGGTCTTACGGTTTGGAAGTGGTCAAAGAAATCGCTCTCTCAACCGGTGCTGACCTATGGGTATTACCCGGAGATGAAAAACTTGACCCCTTATTGATAGATCACTCTACCGTTTCCGTTTCTCACATACATCAACTGTGGCGCTACTTCACCGAAGGGGGTGTGGATAACTGGGTCAATGCTTTAAAATTCATCGCCAATACTTCTCTTGGTTACGCTCACGAATTAAAGCAAGCCTCGATCGTTTCTAAAATAGGTCTCCTCGATCGCAATAGTAAACGCCAAAAATTTCTAGGCAGGGCGGCTATATTATTTTATCGCTCCCACTATCTCGCCGGTAATACGAGAGCGATTCAATCTCTCTGTCAAATTCTAGAAACTTATAACATCGAACCGCTACCGATTTTCGTCTCCTCTCTCAAAGAGCCGGACATACAAGAATCCTTAGTGCAAGATTTCCTTGATGACTCCGTAGACCTGATACTCAATACCACGAGCTTCGCTATCGCTTCCTTACACGGAGATAATAAAACTAATTTTTGGCAGACTCTGAACTTACCAGTATTTCAAATCATCCTCAGTAGTGGCACGGAAAGTCAATGGGAAGAAGGCTATCAAGGTTTATCACCCCGTGACGTGGCCATGAATATTGCCTTACCGGAAGTAGACGGGAGAATTATCACTCGCGCAGTCTCTTTTAAATCGGTGCAGGTTTGGGAGCCTAGATTAGAAACCTCTATAGTGGTCTACCAACCCAGAGAAGATAGGGTGAAATTCGTCGTTCAGTTAGGAGTTAATTGGATCAAGTTGCGTCACAAAGCTAACCAGGATAAAAAGATCGTTATGGTTTTGGCTAATTATCCCAATAAAGACGGCAGGTTAGCTAATGGTGTTGGTTTAGATACTCCCGCTAGTTGTATCGAGATTCTCAGAGCGTTAAAAGAAGATGGATACGCGGTGACGGATATTCCCGCCGATGGTGATGAATTGATCAAACTTTTAACCGCGGGTGTGACTAACGATGTGGATAATAATGAGTTGCGCGCCGTCTATCAAAGCCTTTCTCTAGAAGACTATCAATCTTATTTTCAATCTCTGCCCTCCCATGTACAGGAGGCGATGATCGATCGCTGGGGCGTACCGTCAGAAAACATCCCCATTTCCGGTATAAGGTTGGGGAATATCTTCATCAGTATTCAACCCTCTAGAGGCTACGATATCGATCCGAGTCTTAACTATCACGCCCCGGATTTAGAGCCGACACACGCTTATCTGGCTCACTATTACTGGTTACGTTCTGTGTTTGAAGCAGATGCGGTGATTCATGTGGGCAAACACGGTAATTTAGAATGGCTACCTGGTAAAAGTCTCGCTTTATCGACCCAGTGTTATCCAGAGATAGCCTTACAAACTCTGCCTAATTTCTATCCCTTCATAGTTAATGACCCCGGTGAGGGTTCGCAGGCGAAGCGACGCGCTCACGCCGTGATTTTAGATCATCTTACTCCCCCTTTAACGAGGGCGGGTCTGTATGGGGATTTATCAGCGTTAGAAGCCTTGATCGATGAGTATTATGAGGCGCAGAGTCTTGACCCCTCCCGTCTGAAGATTATTAGTCGCTCGATCCAAGAGTTAGTTTCTACCACAGGGATCGATCGAGACTTGGGTGTAGATGCGAGTGACTTGAATAAATTTCTCACCCTCGCCGATGGCTATCTCTGTGAACTGAAAGAGGCCCAGATTCGCGACGGCTTACATATATTCGGCTTATGTCCCGCGGGTGAGCAATTGAGGGATTTGATTTTATCGATCGCTCGCTCTCCGGGTTTAAAGCGTCTCGGATTGACTAGAGCGATCGCTCGTGACCTAGCGATCGATTTTGACCCCCTCTCCCCCGATGCCCCTCTCCCGGCCCTCCCCGATTCTTTCCCGTCTTTTCATACCGGCGGCGACTTGGTTACTTATATCGAGGACTATGCTTTAAAGATTATCGATGGGGTTCAACTCCCTTGCGGTCAGCATACACGCCTGGAATGGGATTGGATTAACTCGGTACTGATACCCGCTTTGAAAGCGACCCGTAACGAGATCGATTTTCTTCTTAAAGGGTTAGCCGGTGGTTACGTTCCCGCTGGCCCTTCTGGCGCTCCCACGCGGGGCCGTCCTGAAGTGCTACCTACGGGCAGAAATTTTTATTCTGTAGACATCGCCGGAATCCCGACTCCTACGGCGTGGGAGATAGGTAGTAAGGCCGCTGATGCTTTTATTGAACGTTATACCCAAGAAAACGGTGAATATCCCCGCACTTTGGCGATTTCTATCTGGGGTACTTCCACGATGAGAACCGGTGGAGATGATGTCGCCCAGGTGCTGAATTTACTGGGAATTCGCCCGGTTTGGGACGCTTTTTCTCGCCGGGTCGTAGACCTTGAAATCCTTACGCCGTCTGCGTTAGGAAGACCGAGGGTGGATGTGACCGTCAGGGTGTCGGGCTTTTTTCGCGACGGATTTCCCAATCTACTACATATGCTTAATTTTGCCATAAATGCGGTAGCGAGTCAAGAAGAAGGAGAAGAAATTAATCCCTTGGCGGCGCAAGTGAAGGTAGAGAACCAGTTCTGGTTAGATCAAGGATGTACGGGAGAAGAAGCGAAGCAGAGAGCAACCTATAGAATATTCGGTTCCAAACCTGGTGCTTACGGGGCGGGATTACAGGGGTTGATCGAGTCACAAAATTGGGAAAAAGATGAAGATTTAGCCAGGGCATACATTAACTGGAGTTGTTACGCGTATGATGAAAAAGGTAGAGGTAATTCTGTTAAAGAAGTATTCCAACAAAGGTTAGAAAAACTACAAGTAATTCTTCAAAACCAAGACAATCGTGAACACGATATTTTAGATTCTGACGATTACTATCAGTTCCAGGGCGGCTTAACCGCCAGCGTGAGAGCATTGACGGGGAAAAACCCTCAGACCTATCACGGCGATAACTCGAATATGGAATATCCCAAGGTTAGGAGTCTGGCGGAGGAAATTAGTAGAGTGTACCGTTCACGGGTGGTGAATCCGAAATGGATAAAAGGAGTGATGCGGCACGGATATAAAGGGGCGTTCGAGATGGCGGCCACGGTGGATTACTTGTTCGCCTACGATGCTACAGCTCGATGCGTGGAAGATTTCATGTATCAGGGAGTGGCGGAGGCTTATCTGTTCGAGCCGGAAGTACAGGAATTTATCGAGGCTAAAAATCCGTGGGCGATGCGGGATATGGGGGAGAGATTGTTAGAAGCCCATCAGAGGGGTTTATGGGGGGAAGCGAAGCCGGAAACCTTGGAGAAGTTAAGAGCTATAGTTCATCAAGCCGAAGGAGCGATCGAGTCGAGATGATTGGGAAGCATACGATATGTGGGGTTAAAGATTACCTTTCCGTCGCGATAATATGCAGGTCTATGTGTTTCTTCCAGATCAACCGCATTAATTTTTGAGTGAAGGAACCTTTAATCAGATGCCTTAAGCGAGATTGACGACTCTCGCCGATAATTATCTGGGTTATTCGCTCCCTGTCCGCTACTTCTGTAATGGCTTGCGGCACGTTGTAACTTTTAACTCGGATGAATTCGCCGCCGAATTCCTCACACAATTTCTCACAGGTTTCTACGTGGTAAACTTCGTCTTTGGTCAGGAAGCGTTCGGGATTATCGACGAAGATCGCATAAAGAGGAGCGTTCATATAACTGGAAAGACGTGCGCCCCTCCTTAATAGTTGTAAAGAGTTGGGGTACGTGGACATACAGACCAAGACCCGTTCGTGGACGTAACAGGCCTGCCCGATCAAAACCTTATCTTTTTGATATTCTTCTACCGTATCGGCTACTTCCCTGAGGGCTAATTCCCTCAAGGCGATCAGATTTTTCCTCTGGAAAAAGTTTTCTAAAGATTGTTGGATCTTGTTGGGGGCGTAGATTTTTCCATCTCTGAGCCTTTCTTCTAAGGTTTCCGGGGTCACGTCCACCACTACTATTTCGTCCGCGGCTTCGAGAATACGATCGGGTATCCTCTCCCTCACCACTACCCCGGTAATCCTAGCTACTAAGTCATTCAAGCTTTCTAAATGCTGAATATTAACAGTAGAATACACATCGATACCCCGATCGAGAATTATCTCCACATCCTGATAGCGTTTTTCCCTCGGTGAACCCGGTATATTAGTATGGGCTAATTCATCTACGAGAACTAATTGAGGATTGCGATCGATGACGGCATCAGTATCCATTTCCGAGAGGGTCAAGTTATTTTTAACTATCTCTTTTCGCAACACTATTTCCAGCCCTTGGGCTTGTCGGGCGGTTTCTTTACGATTATGAGTTTCTAAAAGTCCGATGACTACATCAACCCCATCTCTTTTTAAGTTCTTAGCTTCCTCTAACATCTTGTAAGTTTTACCGACACCTGGGGCCATACCGATAAATATTTTGTGCCGTCCGCGTTTGAACATATTACTTACACGAGCAAGTTAGACAAAATGACGATCTTGCTCTTTTTTTATGATAGCTTTATTGTTCGTCCCTACCCTGAAAAATAATGAAGCCGGTTGCTTCGTCTTCTAGAAAGCGAGTTATAGGGTATGGACAAATATAAGTTCCACACCCTGAACCTATTATTGCTGAACTAAAACCAGAGTTTCCTGCTTGCTTTGTTGTCCGTTACTAGCGTTGAGGTTAACTTCATAACGGGTGCCCGGTAAGATTCCTGAAGGCTGAAAACTAATATTAAAATTTCCGCGTGCATCGGCTTGGACGGTACGATTAATTAGATTACGCTCGAAACCGAAAGAACCGATCAGGTTATTTTTAGCGGTAACATTAACCGTAACCGTAGCATTAGGAGCGGTTATCCCTTTTAGCTCTACATTGCTATTGACTTGGCTATTATTAGCGGGACTTAAAATTTCTAGCGGGAATGCTTCGTTAACGGGGATATTGGCGCTGTTATAGGAGTTACTGACATTCAAATTATCTTCTAAACGAGCGCGGATAACTCGATCGCCCTCTTTTAAACTCGCCGTCACCGTCGGCCCCGGAGATGAGAAAACATCTTGACGGCGAACCACGTAACGACCTTCATAACGACCGGGGGAAATTTGCCGCATCGGCTGATCGTAAGCGATACCATCGATCGAATAAGTGGCATTCGCGTCCGGGGTGCCGGTGAGGGTGAAGACTAATTCGGTGCCAGGTTGTAAATTACTAGACGAGTTTACCGTGAAGCGATCGATCTTTAAATCGCTGTATCGATTATTGGGGTTATTATTATTGCCCACTACTAAAGGTTCGCTTAAGAGAGCGGTAATAGATTGGTTTCCTACTTGAAGATTAACTCGGACGGGGGTTTTTTCATTGAAGCGGTCTTGAGTGCGAATCGTGTAACTTCCTTCGTAATAGCCAGACTGAACTTCCCGTAGGCGTATACTTTGATTGCCATTGCCTAAATTCACCCTTACGTTAGCTTTGGGAGTTCCTTCTACCGCAAAAATTAATTCATTACCGGGGGTTAGTCTATCAACGGGTTGAACGGTAAAATTATTGATATAAGGGGCGGAGTATTGACTTATTATTTGCGCTCTAGCCGCGCTATTATGGGGTGCGCTGATAATAACGGGGAAAAAAGATAAAGCTAAGGTTGCTGTTATTAATTTATTCATCTGATAAGTATTCGATCCCGACAGTTATAAAAAGTTTGCTATTTATTCTTTGTAACTAAAAATGGGTGTTTTTGTTATCTTCCAGACGTTAGAAAATGCTCTCGCTCTCTAGGAATAAAATTTTCGGGGTGAGAAAATTTTGGTACGGATAGATATAGAGAGAGCCTGCTAGTCAGCTAATAAATAAACGATCACTTATTTTTTCGCTCTAACCAAATGATTAAATCAGTCACTTCAGAAAAATCTAATAATGCTTCCCCTAAATTCTCTAACTCTTCCGTGGACAAAAGTTTGATTCTCTCTAACAAAGCTGGCTCTAAATCGCCGAATTTACGGGTGATGAGACGGATGACCAAACGTTCTCCTTCTATTTTCTGACCGATCGCTTCACCCCGTTCCAGACCTTTCTGTAAAATGTCCTGATAAATCACTGACTCTTGCATCGTTTCCTCCCTTAGAAATTGACGTATGAAATCTTTTTCAAACTTCAGACCGGCTAAGATTTCCGTGTAAACGGCTACATCTTGTTGTGTGCTTCTATCGGCAATTCTAGCAATATTTTCCGAGACCCGTGACAGGAGAACTCCGGGTGAATCGGTTCTGGTTAGCGGTGCCAGGGGCAATAATGCGGGGTTATCTGTTATAAACTACGGGGCGGTTTTTAAACGATCCAAATCTAAATTCAATTTTAAAACATTCACCCCAGGCTCACCGAAAATACCCAGAAATCTTCCGTCTGTATTTTTCTTTACTAACTCCTCCACTTCATTCGCTTGGAGCTTACGGACTTTGGCAATGCGAGGAATCTGTGCTTTAGCGGCCTCCGGGCTGATATGAGGGTCAAGCCCTGAGCCTGAAGTATAAAGTAAATCGGGGGTGACACCAACTCCTGCCGCTTTCAATTGAGCGTTAGTTTCTTTGATTCTCTTGATTAAATCGGGATTGGAAGGGGCGAGATTACTAGCACCGGAAACACCGGTTTTTAAAATATTAGCGTCATCTTTACGAGGGTCGACGGTGCTGTAATTAATGGTACTGGGACGAGCGTTAAAATATCGATCGCTCGTGAAAGGTTGACCGATTAAAGCCGAGCCAACCGGTTGACCTGCGGAATTAGAAATAATACTGCCATTGGCTTGAAAGGGAAAAAGAGTCTGTCCTATAGCCACCATGCTCAAAGGATAAATCAGGGCGGTAATAACCCAGAGAACCAAACTAGAACGGACGGATCTATTAACTTCACGCGCTAAACTCATTAGAACTTCTCCGGTGCGAACATGACAAAAAATAGATAGATAGAAAGGGCTACGGTAGCTAAACCTAATAGGCCCAAAGTCCACGCTTGAGAGCGGGATAATTCGTTACCGGTGGCCCCGTAAACCACGGGGGCGACCAAGAGATTAAAACTCAGTAGGATAAATAGATATAGGGGTATTTTCTGTCTGCGCCACTCGTACCAGATATGACGGGTTAGCGTTTTTACATCTTCCGATAATTTCATAATTTAAACCTCGGTAATTTAAGAGAGGGGGAGGAGTAGATCGATCGCTTTAATAGCGATAAAAGGGGCGATGATACCGCCGAGACCGTAGATGAGAATATTGCGCCTTAATAATTGATCGGCGGTTAGAGGACGGAATTGCACCCCTTTAAGAGCGAGGGGAATTAAAGCGGGAATGATCAGAGCGTTATAGATTAAGGCAGAAACGATCGCTGATTCCGCGCTTTTGAGTCCCATGATATTGAGCGCGCCGATACCGGCGGCGGCGAAAATAGTGGGGATGATGGCGAAATATTTAGCAATGTCATTGGCTATAGAAAAAGTGGTGAGAGCGCCTCTAGTAATTAATAATTGCTTACCGATCGTCACTAGATCGATCAGCTTCGTGGGGTCAGAATCGAGATCCACCATATTAGCCGCCTCTTTCGCCGCCTGAGTACCCGAATTCATCGCCACCCCCACGTTAGCTTGAGCAAGTGCTGGCGCGTCATTCGTACCGTCTCCCGTCATCGCCACCAATTTACCTTGAGACTGTTGAGAACGAATCACCTCGATTTTATCTTCCGGTGTGGCTTCGGCTATAAAATCATCCACGCCCGCTTCAAGAGCGATCACTTCAGCGGTGATACGATTATCGCCCGTGAGCATGATCGTTTTTACGCCCATGCGCCTCAGTTGGTCGAATCTCTCCCGTAACCCGGCTTTAACGATGTCTTTAAGGTAAATCACCCCGTAAATATCACCGCCCTCGCATAAGGCCAGGGGTGTGCCGCCGAGGCGGGAAACCCGCTCGTAAGCCTCGTCTAGAGAGGCGGGCACTTGACCACCGCGTGAGCGCACGAAGCCTTTAATCGCTTCTACGGCCCCCTTACGATACTCTATATCCCCGATATTAGTGCCACTCATACGGGTGCGGGCGGAAAATTCCACGCCTTCGGCTTTAGATCGATCAAAATCGGCCCCTGCACCTAATTTCTCTGCGAGAGTGATGATCGATCGACCTTCGGGAGTCTCATCGAATATACTTGCGGCCACGCATACCCGGCACATTTCTTCTAACGTGTGACCTTCCACGGGTATGAACTCATCGGCGAGACGATTGCCGAGAGTAATAGTACCGGTTTTATCTAGGACTAGAGTATTAACGTCCCCGCAAGCTTCCACCGCCCTACCGGAAGTGGCGATAACATTAAACTGGGCCACCCTATCCATCCCGGCGATACCGATGGCACTGAGTAAGCCGCCGATAGTAGTAGGAATTAAAGCCACCAGCAGGGATATTAAAATCGCCACGCTAGCCCCGCCCCGGAAATTAACCGCCGCCGTTTCTCCTAAAGTGATTTGTAAGAAATTGGCGATGTAATTGGCGATGGGCGGCAGAGTCGCCACGACGATTAAAAATACTTGAGTTAACACCGCGAGTAAAACGGTTAAAGCGATCTCGTTGGGGGTTTTGGTGCGGGATGCCCCCTCTACCAGGGAAATCATGCGATCGATGAAACCCTGTCCCGGATCTTGAGTTATCTTGAGAACTAATAGGTCGGAAATAATGCGCGTACCCCCCGTTACCGAACTCATAATGTCAGTACCTGGTTGCTTCAATACCGGTGCCGATTCTCCCGTGATAGCCGATTCATCTACCGAGGCGATACCTTCTATCACTTCACCATCTGCGGGAATAATATCCCCGGCGACCACCCGCACCACGTCACCCCGTCGCAAGGCCGTCGAACTAACTTCTTCGATTTTCCCATCAGGAAGCACGCGGCACGCGTTAGTATCGGAGCGAGTCGCCTTTAATGTATCCGCTTGGGCTTTCCCTCTGCCTTCGGCTACCGCTTCGGCAAAATTGGCGAATACTACCGTGAAAAATAAAATTAAAGTGATAATTCCGTTGAGTATTCTCTGCCGGTTTATATCGCTACCGACCGCGCCGAATAAATAGGGATTGATGGTAACGAGAAGAGTGACGATCGTACCCAGCCACACCACGAACATGACGGGGTTTCTAACAGCGATACGAGGATTCAGTTTAGAAAAAGCATCTTTGATCGCTCGTTGATATAAGCCCTTGAGATTAGCTTTCGGGGTGTGCCTGCGATCGCCGCGCGGTACACTAGTAGAATTAGATTGAGTTTGCATGGATTATTAATGAATGATTGATTAACCGCCGCGGGCGATTTGAAATGCTTCGGCGATCGGGCCCAGGGCTAAAATCGGGAAAAAAGTAAGCGCGCCGAGAATGAGAATCACACCCGCCGTCACTCCCGTGAATAAGCCGGTATCGGTTCTCAATGTGCCTGCCGTCATCGGTACGGCTTGCTTGCGGGACATACTATCCGCCAGTAATAAAAGACAGATAATCGGCACGTAACGCCCCACCAATAAACTGAAACAAGTGCTTAAATTCCACCACAGGGCAGAGGGGGCGGGTTGACTATCGAGTAAGCCTTCAAAACCCGATCCATTATTGGCGGCAGCCGAGGCATACTCGTAGATAACTTGAGTTAACCCGTGAAAGCCGGGGTTAGCGATACCCGCGGCGGGCAGGGAAAGAGCGATCGCACCGGGGATTAAAACGGCGATGGGATGGACTAATAAGAGGAGGAAACTCGCCAATACCACCTCTCGTTTTTCGATCTTACGCCCTAAGAATTCCGGTGTACGTCCCACCATCAAACCGGTGACGAATACCGCCAATATTAAATAGGTGAATAGATAAGCGGCCCCTGTACCTTGCCCTCCCCACACTATCTGCAAAAACAGATTACCTAGGGTGACGAAGCCTCCAGTGGGCATGAAAGAATCGTGGAGGCTATTAACCGCACCCGTCATAGTGCCGGTGGTCAAAGTAGAGAATAAACTCGATTGAAAAACACCGAAACGAACTTCTTTACCTTCTAAGTTAACCCCTTCACTACCTGAAATTGCGTTGACTAAAGGATTGCCGTTATATTCACCGATGGTGTTGACAACTAGAAAAATTAGAAAAATTCCCATCACTAACCCGTATACGAGCCAAGCTTGCTTTTTATTATTAGCGATGATTCCGTAGGTATAAATGAACGAAGCCGGAATGGCTACCATGCCCACTATCTGTAAAAGATTAGTGAAAGGATTGGGATTTTCAAAAGGATGGGCGGAGTTGATAGCAAAGAAGCCGCCCCCGTTTTCCCCCAGTTGTTTCATGGTTTCAAAATGAGCTACCGGGCCTCTGGCTATGGCTTGGCTGATTCCTGGATTTTCTAAAGTGGGTACTACTACCGGCCCCCCTAAAGTTTCCGGCATTCCCGCGGCGATACAGATAATAGTCGCCACGACGGCTATAGGTAGATGAATCCTCGTAATGGTGCGGACTAAGTCTACATAAAAGTTACCGAGAGGTCTACCTGTCAAACCCCGGATAAAGGCGATACCTACCGCCATCCCCGTCGCCGCCGAGACGAAAAACATATAACCTAAACCCGCGAATTGGGCGAAGTATCCATAGGTTGTTTCTCCCGAATAATGTTGTTGGTTGGTGTTGGTGATGAAGGAAACGATCGTGTGTAAGTTAGTATCCCAAGTGGGGGAAGATAACCCGGTGGGATTGAAGGGTAATGCCCCCTGATTGAAAAGGATAAACGCGAGTATGATCGACATGGCGAGATTACTGTACAGTACCGCCCTGGCGTATTGCCATCCAGTCATCTCTTCTCTGGCACTACAGCCGGAGATACGATAAATTAGATTTTCTATAGGATTACAAATCGGGTCTAGTATGGTGCGCTGACCGAGATAAACCCTCGCCATATAATTCCCCAGGAAAGGGGTGATAATTACCACTATTAAAACCGTAATTCCTATTTGTAGCCATCCTTGCCCCATGAATATTAAACCTCTATTTCTCGTGGCAGTTTCTTACTTCTCTATTAATCAGAGTGAAACTATTTTGAGAAAATTACAAGGTATAGACAGGAGTTTATGAGTTTTTATAGAGTGCTGATATAGGCTTCGTTTAGAAGCGTTTAGATAGTGTTTAGATGATGTTTATATTTAAAGTTAGAGATTTAGTTAGCTTGAAAAGCTTTAATTGCTATGTTTCAATTACTAATAAATTATTGAAATGTGATGAACCAATATACAGGCTCAAAGACGGTAGGTTTAATCATCGGCTTGTTTACCTTCGTGTTCGCTTTAGAGTTGTTAACACCCCCGGACTACGTTTTCGGTTATCTGTATATCGGGCCGATTTTATTGGCAAGCTCTTATTTAAGTCGTAAGACAACTTTTTATACTACCGCGCTCGCCTGTGGACTCACATTGATCAATATTTGGTTTCCGGGTTTTGAGTCCGTGAAGCCGCCCACCTTCGCCAGCCGTATCATCGCCATCTTAGCTTTAATAGTAACGGGGATATTGAGCGATCGTATCCGTCTTGATCAACAAACTCTACTCCAACAGAGAGGCAAATTAGAAGCCCAAGAAAATCTCGCCAGAGTCAGAGAAGATTTTACCTCTACCCTGACCCATGATTTAAAAACACCCCTGTTAGGAGCGATCGAAACTTTAAAAGCTTTCAGGGGAGGAAGTTTCGGCAGGGTCGACCCGGTACAGGATCGCGTTCTCGCCACGATGGTACGCAGTCACCAAACTACTTTAGAGATGGTAGAAACTTTACTGGACGTGTACCGTAACGATAACGAGGGCTTGCGCTTGAATTTAGCCCCGGTGGATTTATCAGATGTGGCTGAAGATGTAGCGGCGACGATGACATCTTTAGCCGCGAGTCGCCGCGTTCATATATCCATCACCTGCGGGGCATCAGATTTTCGCCAGTTTTTGGGAGTGAATGGGGATAGATTACAACTACACAGGGTCTTCACTAATCTACTGGCTAATGCCATCAATCATTCTCCCCGCGGTTCGAGGGTAGAATTAGTCTTAGAATCAGGTTCATCTTATCAAACGGTGAAGGTGATGGATAGAGGCGGCGGCGTGAATGGAGAAGAAGTATCCAAGTTATTTGAAAGATTTTATCAGGGAGAGAGCGATGCCGAAGGCACGCTATGCGCCCGTTTAGCCAAAGGTTCGGGGTTGGGGCTTTATCTATCGCGGCAGATAGTGGAAGCCCACGGCGGCACGATTTGGGCGGAGAATCGCCGGCCCACGGGCGCGGTTTTCGCTTTCCGTCTCCCATCTGCCACTCTTGGCAAAAATTATTAATAGGGAATAGGGTGTGAGTTCGGGTTAAATTATTATTAATAGATTTATCTTGATTATTAATCCCGAATCAGTTTTTCATTTTCAAGAATTTGTGAGTCAAAGATAACGTCAAAACCCATGAAAATCCTTCTCGTCGAAGATGATGAACTTTTCCGCCTCGGTTTGAGAGTACGCTTGCAACAAGAAGCCGATTTAGAAATCGTCGCCGAAGCGGAAGATGGGGAAACCGCACTGGATATGGTTAAACTGCATTCCCTCGATATAGTGGTGATCGATATAGGTTTACCAGGTCTCGGAGGCGTGGAAGCTTGTCGCCAGATCAAGCAAATATCGCCGCACCTACCCTTATTAGTATTGACATCCCACACACAGAAAACCTTGATCGATCGCATTATCGAAGCGGGGGCCGGCGGATATTGTGTGAAGGGCGCTCCCTCACAGAGTTTGATCCTGGCGATACGATCGCTGGTCGCCGGGGCTTCTTGGTGGGATTCCGCCGCTACTAACGAAATTCGTTCCGCTTTCGGCAATATAGCGGCAACCAATGAGGTGGAGAATAGATTAAACCCGATTCTAACCAAGCGGGAAGAGGAAATATTGGGTTTGATCGTCGAGGGTAAAACCAATCAAGAAATCGCCGAGAAACTTTATATCGCCCCTGGCACCGTCAGAGTTCACGTCCACACCATCCTCCATAAATTGGACGTGCGCGATCGTACTCAAGCCGCTGTGGTCGCTATTCAAAAAAATCTTATCTCCCCCCCGGCTCCCATTTACTGCCATCCACCCAGTGACAAATGATATGGTAGTAATCTCATGGTTCATCTCCGTTATTTTAGGCGAAAATTTTTGTAAGTGTACAGTTCAAAAATATGACAGCTATAGACAAACTAGAAGCAGCTAATAAAGCAGAAGTAGTAGTATATATGCCCTACTATCCCAAGGATAAACATAGCTTACTTCCCTACGCTTTAACGCTTTATAAACAAGGTTATCTAGAAGGTAAGCGGCAGATAGAAGGCAGCGAAAGTATACCCTTCGTAGCTAGTTGGTATGTATCCAATTTACCAGCAGAATTAACTCGTTGTCGCTTACAATTTGAAGGACAGGCAGAACTCAGCTACGAGATGACTATACTGAACGCCGAGTTTATTGATTTTTTAATCGGTTCTATCAAGACTCACAAGCAATTAGGTTCGGCGGATTTTTCCCAAAGTTTCTATCGCAAACTACTACGATTTGAAGAGTAATAAAAATGTTCAGGAGTGAATTTAAAATCAATGACTACTAAATCCAGTCCAGCTTTATTAATAGCGTCGATAGAACCTTATAGCGGCAAATCCGGTACTATCGTAGGGTTAGCTCATCTATTAAAGCAGAGAAACATCGTCTTTAATTATGGCAAACCGATCGGCACTTCCATCAACGACGAACAAGGTAGAAGCGAAGAAGAAGATATTAAATTTATGAGCCAGGTCTTGGGCCTACCGGAATCAGCAATACAACTACCTCTAGTGTATCTAGAACCGGATACGATCGAGAAAAGATTACGGGGCATCGATACGGGCGACTATACCGGGCAACTACCTCAATATCTGCAAGGTCGGGGAGAAAAGTTATTACTGTTAGAAGGTGCGGGCACTCTCTGGGAGGGCAACAGCTTCGATTTATCCGTCACACAAATTAGCAATCAGTTCCATATACCCGTATTATTAGTAACTCGTTATACTTCGCCCCTGATCGTCGATAGTTTAATTAAAGCCAAACAGGATTTAGGAAACAATTTAATCGGCGTAGTTATTAACGATGTGCCCGTCGGGGAGTTAGAAGACGTACAAGCTTTGATGACACCTTATCTAGCACGACAGGGAATAGAAGTATTAGGAATGCTACCGAGTAGTAAATTACTGAGAAGCGTCAGCGTCAGAGAAATAGTGCATCAATTGGGGGCTACCGTATTATGTCGCCCCGATCGATTAGATTGGTTAGTAGAGAGTCTGGCTATCGGGGCCATGAACGTGAACGCAGCCCTAGAATATTTCCGCAAGGGGGAAAATATGGCCGTAGTCACAGGCGGCGATAGGAGTGATTTACAACTGGCCGCTTTAGAAACTTCCACCAGTTGTTTGATCCTCACGGGAAATATACCCCCAGATCCCAGAATACTGAGTCGGGCCGAAGACTTGGAAGTACCGATGTTATCGGTTAATCTCGACACCTTAACCACGGTGGAAATAGTTGACAGGGCTTTCGGTACGGTACGATTCCAGGAACAAATTAAGGTAGAGTGTATTCAACAGATGATGACCGAACATTTCGCCATCGATCGTCTCATCGAAAAACTCACTATCACCTAAACAGATGCAATTAATCGATTATGTCATCATCCTGCTCTATCTAGCGGGCACTCTCGCCATCGGTGCCATTTACGAGAAGAAAGCCTCTAAAGGATTAGAATCCTTCTTCCTCGGCGATCGGAGTTTACCCTGGTGGATGTTGGGAGTCTCCGGCATGGCCGCCAATACCGACTTAGCCGGGACGATGGTGATTTCGGCGTTGATTTATGCCCTGGGAACTAAAGGATTATATATCGAGATCAGGGGCGGTGTGGTGTTGATTATGGCTTTTCTCATGACCTTTATGGGCAAGTGGAATCGCCGGGCGCAAGTGATGACGATGGCGGAATGGATGAAATTCCGTTTCGGGTCTGGGAAACAGGGAAAAGCGGCCCGTATCATCAGCGCCGTGGCCACGATTTTATTCTCGATCGGCACCATGAGTTATTTCTCCGTGGCGGGGGGGAAATTCATCGGGCAGTTTCTCGGTATGGACGATCGTTTAGCTTCTATCATCCTCATTTTCTTAACGCTTATCTATACCGTGGCCAGTGGTTTTTACGGTGGTGTCGTCGCTGACCTGTTCCAAGGTGGATTGATTTTCGTCGCCGTGATTTACGTTTCCTGTGTGGCTTTATTCACGGTGGATCTTCCCGAAACTTTCACCGTCGCCATACCAGGCTCTACTACTCCGAAAACTTGGACTTTGAGCGAGTGGAGTAGTATAGTACCCTCACCGACGATCGATCTACCAGGTGATTATGCCATCTTCAATCTTTTCGGTGGCGTGGTGTTTTTCTATCTTTTAAAAACCTTTATTGAAGGCTGTAGTGGTAGCGGCGGCTATATGTTACAGAGGTATCTGGCGGCTAAAAGCGATCGAGACGCGGGGCTATTATCCCTATTCTGGATTCTCTTACTTTCCTTTCGCTGGCCCCTGGTGACTTCTTTTGCAGTATTGGCGATTAACTACGGACTCACCAGAGGCACTATCACTGACCCGGAAAGAATCCTCGCTACCGTGATAGCCGAATATATACCTGTGGGGATGAAGGGGCTATTAATCGCTGCTTTCCTAGCGGCGGCCATGTCCACTTTCAACGCCATTATTAATGCTAGTGCAGCCTATTGGGTGAGAGATATATACCAAGCATACATAAAACCAGAAGCCAGTGACAGGGAATTAATCTTTCAAAGTCGTTTAACTTCGGTCTTGGTAGTGGTTATCGGTTTACTATTAAGTTTCAATATCACCAATGTCAATGACATCTGGGGATGGTTAACAACAGGATTGGGCGTGGGGTTAGCTGTGCCTTTATTACTGCGGTGGTATTGGTGGCGATTCAACGGCTACGGATTCGCGGCCGGCACAGTAGCGGGAATGCTATCGGCTATAGCCGCCCAAGGAATCATCTTCCCTTTCTTTCAACACACTCAATATCAAGAATACATACTCTTTCTCGTGCCTTCTATCTGCTCGTTGGTTGGCTGTATCGTCGTTACATTACTGACACCACCCACCCAAAAGAGCGTCATGGAAAATTTTTATAATGTCACTCGCCCTTTCGGTTTTTGGGGAGAGATGAGCCGGAATCTCAAACCCAGCACCCAAGCTAAAATTAGAGCCGAAAATAATCGAGATATATTAGCTACTTTTATCGCCGTCCCCTGGCAACTAGTCCTATTCCTCATCGGCATAGTTGTCATCATGAAACAGTGGGAAAGCGTCAAAATACTGACTCTAGCTTTTTTATTACTTTCGATAGGTTTATACTTCACTTGGTTCAAACATCTATCTAAAGAAGTTAAAGTGGAAACCGAAAAAGATACATAATTGAAGTGCCCGATCGTATAAAATTAACTGCTGTAGTTTCCTTTAAAGAAAATATGTCTAAGAAAATTTTGCCCCTTCTGTTAGCACTATGCTTTATCGCTCCTTTAGCCGCCTGTAATAGCGGCGGTGGCGGCGGCGGCACCGGCACTACTCCTTCTGGTTCTCCGAGTCCTTCCCCTACCGGCTCACCCTAAACCTGTGCGATAAATTTCACTTCGGTGAGTATTCTACGATGAGTAGAAACTCACCAACAATATCCAAGAAAGATTTATGCGGAATTCGCTCATTTTAGGAATACTCTGGGTGGGATTGGCCCTTTACGCTTTCGTCTTCGCCCCGCCAGACCAACCCGATACTTTAGAATTAATTACCAAGCTATCGGGCGGTCAATGGGATGGCATCAATCCCGTGATCATCTCCCTATTCAATCTCATGGGAGTTTGGCCCATAATCTACACCTCCTTGATGTTAATAGACGGGAGAGGGCAAAAAATACCAGCTTGGCCTTTCGCTAGTCTTTCTTTTGCCGTCGGGGCCTTCGCTATCCTGCCCTATCTGATTTTCCGTGAACCTGGTGCAAGTTTCACCGGGGAAAAGAATTGGGTACTTAAATTATGGGATTCTCGTTTCGTCGGGTTGATTACCTTTTTAGGCGGATTAGCCCTCATACTCTACGGAATTTTCCGGGGTGATTGGGCCGATTTCCTAACTCAATGGCAAACCAGCAGATTTATCAACGTGATGAGTCTGGATTTTTGCGCTTTAACCCTACTGGTTCCTATTCTTATAAAAGACGATATGGAAAAAAGAGGATTGAAAAATCCTCTCCTTTTGTGGATAGTTTCTCTTATCCCCGTCCTCGGCCCTGCGAGTTACATCATCATCCGTCCATCCTTAATTTCTACAAAGCCGTCATCACCTTGAGAAATTCGGCGGAAATATCTAAATCGGGGGGGCAGTCTTTCTTAAATAGCACTCCCGCTAACAAGTACACGTCACCGGAATAGAAAGCTTTATTAGCCGCCTTTAATTTTTCTATGGTCTCCCTGACTTTGGGTTCACAGCTATAGTAGCCGAACTTCAGAGGGGCGACCATGAAATCTATGACCTTATAACCCAGTAAGTTAGCGTGATCGATCGTATCTATGGGGTTAGAATAAGCGGAAATCATCAGCATTACTTTCTCGCATCCCACACCTAATAACCGGCGGGTAATAATCGACCCATCTTTCCCCCCGTGTAGAGACGGCATATATAACTGGTCATCGGGCGCAGGTAAATAGGGGGGATTAGCCACTAAATAGGTAGTATCGGCGGGGCAGTTTTGGAAGAAGCATCGATTGGTGATGGCGTATTTATCCCCCAGTTCATATTTTTCGATTCTCGATCGTCCTAATTCACACGCAGTCTCGTTTAATTCATAGCCTTGGATAAATCCGTTAAAAGAATTATTAAGTAAGGAGTTAATAACCGGGCTTCCATCTCCCGAACCGAATTCTACTACCGTATCGAGAGAGGTACAATCACCCAGTACCATTTTGTCCAAACATTGGGAGTAAAATAAAGATTCTTCAGGGCAGAAAAATACTTCATTGGGGGAATAAGCTTTTAAATGTTGTCGGGAGGTTAAAGTTATGTCTTGCATGGTGAGAATAGTTAAGTTTCAAATTGTTTAATTAAACGAATAACGGCGTTACCGGCTCGATCGCCCATCCATTTCTCTTGGTCGTATCCTAGTAATATTTCCCAAGCCGCGTGAGGGTATTTATGAGTTAAAGCTAAAGCCACATCTTCTAACATCCACTGTCCGTGTCTCTCATCTTCTTTGATGTGGAGAGTCCAATAGCCCATCGCCGTCTCCGATAGATTCAATCTTCGGGCCGCCGCTTTATAATCTTCGTAAATAGAGGGGCCGACGATTTCAAAATAGGTCAGACCGCCGTTATAGCGAAGAAAATGTTGCTTACATTCGGTCAAGAGGAAATTATGATTGATCGAGGCTAATAACTCCCAAGGTGCGAGATGGAAATAATACTCCGGCTCGGTATTTAATCCCAACTCCGCCATCATTTGGGCGAAGAATGTGGAGTGTTTTTTGTGTAATCGGCCGTTGCCGTATTCTTCCAGTAGCACCCGGATTAACGTGGCTTGCACTTCATTACTAGCACCACCGAGAATTCTCGACATCCGACTCGCTTCGACCAATCCATCTAAAGAAGCCACGGCTAATAAATATCTATACCCCTCCACCGACATAGTATCTGTCAGATAAGCTTTACTGGGGGTGACGGGCGGGTGTAAGTCGGCTGCGCCCCGCTTTAATAGTTCTTCTTTTACATCGCTATTTTGTAGGGCGGCTAAGTCAAAGTTTTTTAATTCCCATGCTTGCCAACGATTTTCTATTTTATTTCTAACGGATTGTAAATAAAAAGATCTTTCGTTTTTATAGTTGCTTAAATCATCATACCAGAACAGATTTAAACGGTTGATTCTATATAAAACTCTTTGTAAAAATAGGTTAGCAAAATTGCTATTTTCTTCGTAGGCTTCTCTTAATGCTTTATCGATGTAAGCATCGAATCCGTGGGTTATACCCCGATTCGATTCTATTTCACGGTCTAAGTTATCGATGTTTAAAAGCTCGATAAATTTTTGTTCCGCTCCTTGATAGCCACCAGTGCTAACAAAAGAGGGTAATGATTCCCCCGAATCTGTAAAGAGAGATATATTCTCTAAAACTGTAGTCATACTTATGCCAACAACTAAGATCTTCTGTTATAAAAATAACAACTACAGCAGTATCTTTCTGTACATCTTTCGATAGAAAGGTAAAAGAATCAAAAGACACAATTGTTGAGTAGGGAATAGAGTAGTGACCCCTAGCCACTACTCTATTGCTGATCTGGGCCGGGTTATTTTTTAATAGTCCTGGTGTTGGAATTAGGGAAACCCCCCGATGTCAGACCGGTAAACACCAAACCCCTCTGGGCATCCAAACTGATGATCACCCCGTCGCGGATCAAAGTGGTGGCATTTTTCACTCCCACGATAACCGGAATGCCGAGACGGAGACCGATCGTTGCCGCGTGACTATTAACCGTCTCCTCTTCGGTGATGATTCCCCCGGCCTGACGCATCATCTCCACGTAATCGGCGTTAGTGGAAGTCACGACTAATATTTCGCCCCGGTGAAACTGTGCCAATTCTCTGGGGTTACGGGCGACTCTGGCGCATCCAGAAGCCGCACCCTGACCGATACCCACACCCTTACCGAGAATCGATTTAACTACTTCGACTTTAATCAAATCCGTAGACCCGGCCACACCCTGTAAAGTACCCGCGGTAATCACCACTAAATCTCCATCGTTCAATAACTGATTCTCTTGGGCCAGATTCATCGCCGCTTGGAGAGTTTGGGAATTATTGGGTAAATCCATCATCAACATCGGTTTCACGCCCCAAACCAGTTGTAATTGTTGGGCCACCTCTCGATGGGGTGTTACAGCAAGAATCGGTGTTCCCGGGCGGAATTTCGACACGTTGCGGGCGGTGGAACCAGTTTTAGTTAAAGTAATAATAGCCGCCGCGTTTAACTGTTCCGCGATCTGACTCACCGCTGAAGAAATGGCGTTGGGAATCGATTGTCTGTTAGTAGTCCGGCGCTGAATATTAAAAGGTTCCCGTTCCATCCTCTCGGCAATGCGGGCCATCGTAGCCACGGCTTCCACGGGATATTGTCCTACGGCTGTCTCGTTGGATAACATCACCGCGTCAGTGCCGTCTAAAATAGCGTTAGCCACGTCCGACACCTCGGCGCGGGTGGGGCGGGGATTATTGACCATACTATCTAGCATCTGGGTGGCGGTGATAACGGGGATGCCTAATTGATTGGCGGTATTGATCAAACGTTTCTGCTGGATGGGCACATCTTCGGCGGGAATTTCTACCCCTAAATCTCCTCTGGCTACCATCACCCCGTTACAGAGAGAGAGAATCGCTTCCATTTCTTCGATCGCTTCGTGCTTTTCTATCTTGGCCACCACAGGTGTATTCTTACCCGCGCTGGCGATTATATCTTTAATTTCTAATATGTCTTGAGGGTTCCTGACGAAGCTTAAAGCTATCCAATCCACTCTCTGTTCTAAGCCGAACATTAAATCTATTTTATCTTTAGCCGTGAGCGCTTTGACCGATAGGTAAACCCCTGGAAAGTTGACCCCTTTATTACTCGATAAAACCCCGCCGACCACGACTTTACAGTATAAATCTCCCGTGTCCGGTTTAACTTTTTCCACGTACATCTCCACCTTCCCGTCATCGAGTAGGATACGGGAACCTTCCGGCACTTCTTCGGCTAGAGTGGGGTAAGAAATAGAACTGATCTCGTGATTACATTCCACCTCTCTTGAAGTGAGAATAAAAGGATCACCGACTTTTAAATTGATGGATTTATCGACGAATTTTCCCAGTCTGATCTTTGGCCCCTGTAAGTCTTGAAGGATGCCTATGGGCTGATTCAATTCAAAGGCTACCTGACGGATCAAATTAATACTCTGGCGGTGGTCATCGTGGCTACCGTGAGAGAAATTGAGGCGGAAAGTATTCGCCCCGGCGAGGATTAATTGACGGAGGACTTCTCTACTTTGACTGGCAGGGCCGATCGTGGCGACGATTTTGGTGCGACGGGGAAAATTAATACGGGACATAGTTACTGTAAAATGAGCCAGAAAAGATCTTACTAGCGATCGTCACGTTTTACATCGCTGCAATGGCTAGTTAATTCTCAGATTAGTTATTATTATATTTCTTAAGCCACTTTTTAAGGAAATTTATGGATGCTTTCAGCCTCTCCCCTCCCCAATGGACGGAAAATTCCGTTCATAGTACCGGGTTTCATTGCCCCCACTGCGGCTTGAACCCGGCTAAAGCCAAGGCGGCCTGGCTCAATCGACGCGCACCGGTGACGGGAAACGACGGGCGGCGAAAATGGCAGGAATTTTATCTCTGTGAATGCGATAAAGCCTGGTGGGCCTGGAGTGACGATCGACCTCCCACGAATCTAAGAAAAATAGAGGAATGATAAATAGAACACAAAAACGGATATTCTACTAAATAGCCCCACGATAACTCTAGGCGTTATTAAAATCGAATGCAGTTTTCCAAAATTCTCATCGCTAATCGCGGAGAAATTGCCCTCAGAATTTTACACAGTTGTGAAGAACTAGGAATCGGTACAGTCGCCGTCCACTCCACGATCGATCGTCATGCCCTCCACGTTCAACTCGCTGACGAAAGCGTGTGTATCGGCCCCCCGGCTAGTAGTAAAAGCTACCTCAACATTCCCAATATCATCTCCGCCGCCCTCACCCGCAACGCTACCGCCATCCATCCCGGTTACGGCTTTTTAGCGGAAAACGCCAGATTTGCCGAAATCTGCGCCGATCACGGTATCACCTTCATCGGCCCATCTCCGGCGGCGATCATGGCGATGGGAGATAAATCCACGGCGAAAAAAACCATGCAAAAAGCCGGTGTGCCCACGATTCCAGGTAGCGGCGGCTTGATCGATTCGGAAGCGGAAGCCCGGAAAGTTGCGGCGGAAATCGGCTATCCCGTGATTATCAAAGCTACCGCGGGCGGCGGCGGCCGGGGAATGCGCCTGGTACGCACTGAAGAGGATTTACCAGGTTTATTACAGGCAGCCCAGGGAGAAGCGGAAGCTGCTTTCGGTAACGGCGGCGTATATCTGGAAAAATATATAGAATGTCCCCGCCATATCGAGTTTCAAATCCTCGCCGATACTCACGGTAATGTAGTTCATTTAGGCGAGAGGGATTGTTCTATCCAACGCCGACACCAGAAGTTATTAGAAGAGGCCCCCAGTATCTTTTTAAACCCTCACCTGCGCAAAAAAATGGGTGACGCAGCGATCAAGGCAGCTAAATCGATCGATTACGTGGGTGTTGGTACGGTGGAATTTCTGGTGGATAAACACGGTCATTTTTATTTCATGGAGATGAACACTCGTATCCAGGTAGAACATCCGGTGACGGAAATGATCACGGGTATCGATCTAGTAAGCGAGCAAATCCGGGTGGCCCAAGGTGAAAAACTCCGTTTCCATCAGAATCAAATCGTCTTTAACGGTCATGCGATCGAGTGTCGGGTTAACGCAGAAGACCCCGACCACAATTTCCGCCCCCACCCCGGTAAAATCAGCGGTTATCTCCCTCCCGGCGGCCCCGGAGTCAGGATGGATTCCCACGTTTATACAGACTATGAAATCCCCCCCTATTACGATTCTCTCATCGGTAAATTGATCGTCTGGGGCCCTGATAGAGACACGGCTATTCGGCGGATGAAAAGGGCTTTAAGGGAATGTGCCATTACCGGTGTACCCACCACGATCGGTTTCCATCAGAAAATCTTAGATAACGCGGCTTTTAAAGCCGGGGAAGTCTATACTAATTTCATTCAGGAGCATATGTTATCTTGAGCTAAATAGGCGCAAGCGGTTTTTAGTTTGAAGGACGCACGACGCGAATTAGTTTTCCTTTCAGGGGTTGCTCGGATTTCACCAGTTCATCTATACGAGCGGCAAACTGTTCCCAATCACGATTGTTAGTACAGACGACGATTCCGAAGTGTTGACCATTACGACGGTGCAGGCGAATAAAATCATCTCTGTTTATGGTTAATAACGATCGTTCCTAGCTAACGGCGAAAGTTAGCACATCTTCATCGGAGATACTTTGGTCGGCGTTTCCCGCTTCACGAACGGTTAAAATATCGTGTCCCAAATCCCTCAATAACTGCACCACGGGAAAGGGGAATTGCTCATCGGCGTAAAACCTTGCCATTACTCAAGCTGCCTGATTGCGTTTGATCGCCAATTCGATTTCTTCACAATGAGCTTGTGCGTAAAACCGGACATTGCTTAAATCTGCGATTGTAATACCGGGATAGCTACTCAAAATATCTGCTTCGCTATATCCTAGACGACCGGCCTCGATAAGAACCCAAACGGGAATACGAGTATTAATGATGCGTGCTTCGCCGCCGCATATCCCATCTGTTTTATCGATACCGGGCCAAGTTTCACCGAGACTTTGAGCGAGTAACTGTATCGCCGCCACTTTCTCCGCCCGACTCAGTGCCAGTAGTTCTGTCTGTATATCCTTAAGGGTCATTGGAGTAGATTTTTTATGTACTACTTATTATAGTCCGTCTAATCTATGGCTTTTAAAAGGGATCCCCAAGAATGTCGTATTTTGCTGACTCATGACGTGGCAACGATAACTCGTTATACCTATGATCGCGTGAGGCAAGGTCAACTCATGCCAGGTGTGATTGAAATCAGCGCGGATACGGGAAAATTAGAAACAGTTGCAATTTTAGCTGGATTCACACGGGGCATCGATTTTTGTGGGCGGTTGGCTTTTATCGGTTTATCCCAAGTACGAGAAACAGCAGTATTCAGCGGTATTCCCCTAATTGAAAGACTGACCGAGAGAACTTGCGGGATTTAGGTGGTAAATATCGAAACTGGAGAAACATTAGCGTTTTTGAAGTTTGAAGATGCAGTACAAGAAATCTTTGCCGTACAAGTATTACAAGGAATTCGTTTTCCCGAAATAATCGATTGGGATGAACAATTGATAGCTAGTTGTTATGTATTGCTAGAGCCAGCATTAGCCGAAGTTCCCACGCATCAAAAACAGATTATACAGAAACAGAAAAATGGTAAGAAAGGGTTTGGTTGATGGTTTAAACTGGCAATTGTTCTAATTTTTCTATGTAAAATACACTATCGGGAAATTAATTAAACTTTTTTAACCAATTAAATATTTTTGTTAACAACACTTGCAAAGTGTAATGTTGAATCATTATTAGCCCCCCTGAAAAGCTAAGATTTATTCAGGAAAATTTAAAATTAGCGCCGCACTTGTCCTAGTGATAGGAGGAAAATTCATGCAGGGTCAAAAAGATAGTAACCTCAGCCGTTTAGCCCAAGAACCGATTCATCTTTATAACAGAATTCAACCCTACGGAATAGTTTTAGTATTAGAGGAACCGAGTTTAAAAGTAATTCAGATAAGTAATAATGCTCCCTCGATGTTAGGGATGTCCATAGATGACCTGATAGAAAATAATTTAGACGAAATATTCGACAGTTTCCAAATAGAAAAAATCAAAGAAGGATTGGAAAACGATAACTTCGACGGTGTAAACCCGACGAAACTATGGGCGAGAGTTAAAGGAGACGACTATTTAGTATTTGATGCCACCTTCCATCGCAATCTCGAAGGCTTATTAATCCTAGAACTAGAACCGGCCCTATCTTACGAGAGTATACCCTTCTTAAGTTTCTACCATCTGGCGAAAACATCGATCTCCAAATTAGGACGAAGTGCCAGTCTCACGGATTACTGTCAGATCATCGTCCAAGAAGTGAGAAAACTAACCGGGTTCGATCGAGTCATGTTATACCGCTTCGACGAACAGAATCACGGTCACGTTATCGCCGAAGACAAAATCCCCGAATTAGAACCATACTTGGGCTTACACTACCCCGAATCGGACATACCCGCCCCCGCCAGACGGTTACTCAGTTCTAATTGGATTCGTATCATAGCCGATGCCAGATCTGGGCCGGTAGACATGATACCCCAAAAAGAAACCTCTCTAGACCTAACTTTCTCCACCCTGCGTAGTCCCTCACCCTGTCATCTGGAATACCTCCATAACATGGGAGTCGGCGCGTCCCTGACCATATCTCTCCTGAAAGACAATCAACTTTGGGGCATCATCGCCTGTCACCATCAAACCCCCAAATATGTACCTTACGAATTGCGGAAAGCGTGCGAATTCTTGGGGCGGGTAGTATTCTCGGAAATTTCTTCCAGAGAAGAAACCGAGGATTATGACTATCGCATGAGATTAGCCTATATTAACTCTGCGCTGATCGATCGTATGGCGGTGGAAGAAAATTTCGTAGATGGCTTGATCAAACCCGACTTGAATATCCTATATCTTGCGAACGCGGGGGGCGCAGCCATCTGCTTCGGCGGCAACTACACCACCCTCGGTAAAACCCCTAACGAAGACGAGTTGAATCATCTGGTTCACTGGTTACAGAACAACGTTAGAGAGGAGGTATTCTCCACCAATTCCCTCGCCCATATTTACGCCGACGCACAACAATACAAAGACGTTGCCAGCGGTTTATTAGTCATCCCCATATCGAAGCGCAATTACGTTCTCTGGTTCCGCCCCGAAGTTATCCAAACCGTCAACTGGGGAGGTGATCCCAATAAAGCGTATGATCTAAAACATCACGACGGGGATTATCAGATGTGTCCCCGCAAGTCCTTTCAACTGTGGAAGGAAACCGTTAAATTAAAATCTCTACCGTGGAAAACCGTAGAGATCAACGCCGCCCTAGAATTACGAAAAGCGATGATTAATATCGTCCTCCGCCAAGCCGATGAATTAGCCCAACTGGCCCAAGATTTGGAGCGATCGAACGCCGAGTTAAAAAAATTCGCCTATGTCGCCTCTCACGACTTACAAGAACCCCTCAATCAAGTGGCTAACTACGTACAATTATTAGAGATGCGCTACCGGGAAGCCTTAGACGAAGACGCGAGCGAATTTATCAATTTCGCCGTCGAGGGGGTGAGTCTCATGCAAAACCTCATCGATGACGTGTTAGCTTACTCGAAAGTGGATATGCAGGGTAATGAGTTAATCCTCACCGAAACCGGCTCTGCCCTCGACAAAGCCCTCGCCAATCTGCGGGGCAGAATCCTAGAAACGGGCGCGGTTATCACCCACGATGCTTTACCTACCATCATGGCGGAAAAAACTCAGTTGATGCAGTTATTCCAGAATCTTATCGGTAACGCCATCAAGTTCCGCAGTAACAACCCACCCCAAATACATATCGGTGTAGAGAGATTGGAAGAGGAGTGGCTATTCTCCGTTAAAGATAATGGTATCGGTATCGACCCCCGATATAGCGATCGTATTTTTATCATCTTCCAGAGACTCCATACCCGCGATGAATATCAAGGTACTGGTATGGGGTTGGCCATTTGTAAAAAAATTATTGAATGTCACCGGGGGAGACTCTGGGTAGAGTCAGAATTAGAACAGGGGGCGACATTTTATTTTACGATTCCCGTGGGAGGTCGCAGTCGTGGTTTCAGAAGCGGACTTACAGCACAAAATTATCTTGCTAGTCGAAGACAGTAAGGCTGATATTCGACTGGTTCAAGAAGTGCTTAAAACCAGTGCCGTACCGCATGAATTGATTATCGTTAGAAATGGGATGGACGCTATGGATTATCTCCGTCAAGAGGGCGAATTTACCAGCGCCCTCCGTCCCAATTTAATCTTGCTGGATCTGAACCTACCCCGCAAAGATGGGCGCGAAGTATTAGCGGAAATTAAATCTGACCCTAACCTGAAAAGGATTCCCGTGGTAGTTTTAACTACTTCTCACAATGAAGAAGATATTTACCATAGTTACGAACTCCATGTGAATTGCTACATCAGGAAGTCACGCAATCTCAACGACCTATTCCGAATAGTCAAGGGAATTGAAGTGTTCTGGTTAGAAACCGTTACCCTACCCAATGAGTAAACTAATTACTTAATTACTAACGATGGATACAGTCAAAATATTGCTTATAGAAGATAATCTCGCCCAAGCAAGACTGTTACGAGAAAGTCTCGATGGTTCCACCTTCAAACATTTTACCCTAGACCACGCTCAATATCTGGCTGAGGGTATCGGGCTTCTCGCCGAACAGAGATTCGATGTTATTCTGCTCGATCTGTCTTTACCCGATAGTCACGGATTAGATTCTTTAACTCCTCTGATCAATATCGCTCCTCATCTGCCGATCGTAGTTTTAACTAATACCAATGACGATCATCTGGCTTTGGAGTCTCTTAGGCGCGGCGCTCAAGATTATCTGGTCAAACGTCACGTTAATCAAGAAAATTTAGCCCGATCGATCTGTTACGCAATCGAGCGAAAACAGACGGAGGAGGAGTTAAGGGAAGCGAAGATGAGCCTCAGTAATGAGTTGGTCAGGGCCCAAGAAATTAACGAGATGAAAAATACTTTTGTCTCGATGATCTCCCACGATTTCCGCAATCCACTCTGTACCATATCCCTATCCACTAAACTATTAGAAAACAGCCGGGATCGTCTGACGAAGGAACAGCAAATTTCTTATTTTCAAATGATCCGCACCGCCATCAAGGATATGGATCAGTTACTGACGGAAATTCTCTTGATAGGTAAGGCGGATTCTGGGCGATTGAAAAGAGATTTTCAACCCATAGACTTAGAATATTTCTGTAAGAATATCTGGCGCTCTTTTCAATTACAAGAGGATGAAAATCATAAGTTTGTTTTAAAAAGACAAGGCAATTTACATCAGGGTCTCTGGGATGAAAATTTACTGAAACATATCTTTAATAATCTTCTCGGTAACGCCCTTAAATACTCTCCCGCAGGCGGCACGATCGGATTTACCATTACCGAGAAAGACGATCGGATTATCTTCCAAGTCAGGGATGAAGGTATCGGTATCCCCATCTCGGAACAATCCCAACTATTTCACCCCTTCTACCGGGCTACTAATGTAGAGAATATCAGCGGTACGGGATTGGGCTTAGCGATCGTGCAGAGGTGCGTTGACGCTCTTGGCGGGGACATATCCGTCGTCAGCGAACCTGGTAAGGGGACGACTTTTGTAGTGGTTTTACCTATCGTTCACGAGTTGGGTTAATGGATAGCCATAGTTAACAGCCCCTGTTGCCCTAATAAGACTTCCCGCAATAACGTACAGATACCCACCCAAACGATGGGCGCAATATCCACACCCCCTATAGGCGGGATTAACCGGCGCACCGGCACTAGTAGAGGTTCAGTGGGCCAGCCGATAATACTGAAGGGGAAACGATTCAAGTCCACTCCTGGATACCAGGTCAAAATGATACGAAATATAAATAATAAAGTCATCACCCCTAGGAAAATGCCTAGTATCAAACTACTTACACCCAAAATATCCATAACCGATCCTTAATTTTCCTGCTTGTTTCTAGTATAATCCGGGCCGGGGGCTATATACTAGCGAGGATAGACGAACACAACTGTAAATCTACTGAAAGCAAAGATATGAAAAACTTCGGTAAAGTTAAATTGTTGATCATGCTGGGCTTGGGGGGTATTCTAGCTATAGCGTTATCAGGAGCTTTAATAACGGTGGGTAAATCATTCGGGCAGTTATTCTTCGGTAGAAATTTCGCTGAAACGCAACTGCGAGAATATGTAAGCAGAGTTCTCAAACAGGATGTTAACGGTGTTAGCTGTCAACCCACCGACAGTGATGGTAACGGTTACGTCTCCTGTGACTTCACCACCACCCAACAGCCCAACGTCACCAGAACTCTCGAATGTGCCGCTTGGGGTCTGGACGGCTTTCTCAATCGCGGATGTAAAAGCAGACTGCCAGGATCGGCGGACAGATGAGTTAAACTACAAAATTAAAGAGATAAACTCACTATGGCAGATACCCTATACCTAGAGGTAGAGGGAACGATAGAGCGTTTAGACGCTTGGTTATCCCAGAACTTACCCGACCTATCCAGGTCACGATTACAAAAACTGATCTCGGCCGGGAATATTAAAATCAACGACGCGGTATGTAGGGAGAAGAAACAGAAGATCAATCCCGGGGATAAACTAACCGTCACCATTCCCGACGCACGACCGTTAGAGTTAGCAGGAGAAGCGATCGATCTCTCGATCCTCTACGAAGACGCGGAATTAATCATCATCGACAAGCCCGCCGGGTTAGTGGTACATCCCGCCCCAGGCCACCAATCGGGAACCTTGGTCAACGCATTATTACACCACTGCCCGGATTTAGAAGGAATAGGGGGAGTCCAGAGACCGGGGATAGTACATCGTCTCGATAAAGACACCACGGGGCTGTTAGTGGTGGCCAAGACCGATCGATCGCACCAGCATTTACAGGCGCAACTGAAGAGCAAAACAGCGCGCAGACACTATGTAGCCATAGTATACGGAGTCCCGAAAACAGAAACGGGAGTGATTGACCTACCGGTAGGGAGACACCCCGTAGACAGGAAGAAAATGGCGGTAGTGCCGGAGGAAAAGGGAGGCCGGCCGGCCCGCACCCACTGGGAGATCAAAGAGAGACTGGACAACTTGACCTATATGGAATTCCGTCTGGAAACGGGGAGAACCCATCAAATTAGAGTGCATACGAGTTATGAGGGTCATCCAATCTTAGGAGACCCTCTATACAGTTCGGGCGGGTCGTCCAACTTTAATCTACCGGGGCAATTACTCCACGCCGAGAGACTAATTCTCGAACATCCCGCTACGGGGGAAATCCTCGACATCAGCGCGCCCCCACCCGCCATATTCACCAAGGTGCTGAATCGGTTACGGGGCAGACTGCAAAATCGCTAATTATTGATCCTGCCGTCGGGCATAGTCGCCCCGCGGAAATTAACCCCGGTGAGATTGGCGATCATCAAATCCGCCCTCAGAAGATTAGCATTGCCGAGATCAGCGTTAGAAAGATTGGATCGGGCGAAGAAAGCTTCTACTAACTCCGCTTCGGTTAGAATAGCGCCGGTAAGGTTCGCCCGGCGTAAATCTGCCGAACTCATCCGCACTGAGTGGAAATTAGCGTGACTGAGATTAGCCCGATCGAACTTCACCTGGGTCATGAGACAATTTTGAAAATTAGCCCCCATCGCATCACAATTACTCATCTTCGCCCGCACCAAGTTAGCGCCCGTTAAATTAGCCCCCACTAATTTCGCCCCCATTAAATTAGCTTCCGTTAAGAAAGCCCCCTTGAGATTGGCATTACTCAAATCGGCCCCTTTTAAGTCGGCATCTCTGAGGTTAGCTTCCTTGAGATTGGCCCCCGTCAGATTGGCCCGGATTAAATCCACGCCTTTCATATTCGCCCCCTGTAAATCAGCCCGGCTAAGATTAGCGGTTTGCAGGTTAGTATTAAAACTCTTTTTCTCCTGTCGCATATTAGTACCGCGTAAGCAAGCCCCGGTGAGATTGGCCCCACTCAAGTCCGCACCTCGTAAATCCGCGCCGAGGAGATTAGAGTCTACCAGTATGGCGAGAGTAATATCGCAATCGCGTAAAACCGCCCCTTGCAAGATGACACCGTGTAAATTGGCACTGCGTAAATCCGCTCCCGTCAAGTCGGCTTGATTGAGACTAGCGCCGCTTAAATTGGCCCCGACGAGATTGGCTTGGGCGAGGTTGGCGCGATTGAGATAGGAGAAAAGTAAATTAGCGCCGTGTAAATCCGCTTCGTTTAAGGTAATACCGATCAAGTCGGCACCGATTAAATTAACACTGGGTAATTTGATACCGCTGAAAATAGTTTCTCCCGCGGAATAACGATCGATCAATTCTGAGGATTTCATAGGTTTATTATCCGGTAAAATTTACATGACTTTTTGTAATACTTGAACGAGGCTGCAGGCAGCTTGCACGTTAGCCTCCACATCTGGATCTGTTTTCATTTTGGCCATTTCTTGAAGTCGATGTTCTATTTCCTTGATACTTTTGCCGCTGTGAATAACTTGTTCCAAGAGATCTTCTAAGGTGACACTACGCAACATTGACCAGTCTTGACCGTTTCCCCAAGGATGGAAAACAATCGAGAAGAGTAAAATTTTCGCCCGTAAGGGATTGCTGAACTGAATTATCTCTAACCTTAAATCGAATGGATCGTAGTTTTTTAGTGAGGCTACTGGCTTAACGGGTGCGGGTTCTGCGTAGTGCAATTCGGTTACTAATTGAGGCTCGGCCAGGTCTATAATCGACGTGGTCACACTAGATTTATGATTTTTGCTACCATTCTGGTAACTATTTTCTAGATGCACTATTTGAGTTTTGATCAATTTTAACTCGGTGCCGCCGATATTATCATCTTCTTCTTGGGCTTCGTAGTCTAGAGCTATCTCGTACAAACACTCGAATTGAGAGATGATAAAATCAGCCACACCCACGTAAATATTTTTTTTGTTAATATTATCGACAATTTTATAAAAAGTTTTTTTCACGCTACCCAAAGTTGAATGATTTTGATTTATTTCAGAAATCATTCGTTTCATACCGTAATTATCAATGGCGCATATTTCATTCTGCCATTCATTTTTACAAGCGGCGTATAATAACTTTTTAGCTCTAGCCGCATCGGGATGATTTTCTATATTGCTGGCTATTTGAGCGATGAGGCTTTGAGAATCTGCCATTTCCATCTCTTGGCTTTTTCGGGGCTGCGGCTCACCGGCTACGGAGATCAATTGGGTATCGTAGGCAGAAGAAAAACTATATAATTTACTAACTTGCTCGATCACGATCGTGGCTACATTAGCGTAAATTTTGGGGCGATTGAGAGTTTTAACGAGTTTGTATATAGAGAACGTTAACTGCTCGTTAGTTGTTTTGATCTGGATCAATTCGTTAATTAAGTCTTTTAATGGCAAGCTATTAAGGATAGTCGCATCATTCTCCCAGTATTTACGGCAGGTGCAGAAAATCAGTTTTTTGATCCTCAATGACTCTTCGTGAGTCTCTAGAGACTGTACCACCTCGTTAAAAATATCGGACGATAATTCCATAGTCACCTCTGGACTGAGAGAAAGGATGTTGGAGTAGAGATTGAGAGTGAGGGGAGAAAATCGGCTCAGACCGACGCTCCTCTAAAGTTATACTACCCAGATCTAGGGGTAAAATTACCAAGAGAAATATAAAGACCGATGTCAGTCACTCCCCGCTATAAGGGGGGCAGCTTCTATCTAGGCATTCAATGAAAATTTTCGTTAACATCCTCTAGAAATTTTTCATCATCAGGCGGTAAAAAGTTTTTGACATTATCACGATTATGTCTATCTAATATAAACAGACAGACTAATGCAACAACCCCGGCGGTTCCGATCAATCCCCCGGCTACAGGCTCACCCCAAATCGCCGTTGTCGCACCGGCGACTATGGACAGGGAAACGATAACTAAAGCGAATATCTGACTCAATCTTCTTTCCAGCCTATGTTGGGACATATCTCGAATTTGAGCATCGATGAGTTTTGATCGCATGAGGTGTCTGTGGCTCTGTTCCCTCTCTGCCATAGCGATAATTCTCTCGGCGGCATCAGGGGCTACATCGTTATATTGAGCGAGAACTGGCGGCGGTGGGATAGGTTTACTAAACATACTAGCCTCAATTGTATATAACTATTGTCGATTTGAATAAGAAAGACCTCACCGAGCAGGATATTCGCACTAAATATATTAACCCCCTTTATTTCACCATAACTCAGGTTAAATAGAAATAGGGGAGGTAACGAGTCGACGCTCAGTATGATTTAAGTCGTCGTACCGCATTTTTTAAGAATGAAAAAAAACGGTTGCGGTAACTTTTTCCAATCCATAAGACCTAAAACAGTGGTTTCATTGATTTTTTTAAAATAATCTACGATCGGTAAATAGTCATAAATCATACCTGTAGTAACTCGACCCCGATATTCTACCATTTTCAACTGTGCCTGACTTTGTTCTGTCCTCATCAAGGAAGAATTCAATGATAGGAGTAAAGGTCTAAAATAAGGTAGCCAACCCTTTAAAGAACCATCTTTAAACATCGGTAATTCGGCAACAAAGTTAATTAAAAAAGGATAGGGTACAACTTTAAAAATTTGATTTCGCTCATCTAAAAATAACAACGGGTGAACTATCTCAGAGTTAACAAATTCCTTGCCGTACCAATTTAATATTTCTAATAATCCATCCACCGGGTGTTCCGTGGGAAATTCCGAGCCTCGCCAGCGACCTTGCATAAAGTCTATATCTACCGATTCGAGACGATCAAATAATTCTAAGGCTATTACCGTTGTGGTTCGACCCGACTCTATAATTGATAAGGGATTAGCAAAATTTTCCATAAGTTATCCTTTCTCGATCATTCTCGATCATTGTATAATTTATGACCCACTTTTGGTAATAATTAAGAAGAGCAGTTATGTTCAAGAACTAGCTGTTTAATAAGCGGTTGATTTTTTCTAGGAGGCACAGTTCTTTTATTTAAGAAATACACTTACAGTTTTTGCACTTGTTGGAAGCTAGGATTAGGACTATTTCATTTATGGCATAAATAACCGCCTGAATAGGAATTAACCAGCTTCCTGTATTGGCACTGGCTCAGGATTATCCGGCTAACACACTGTACAAAAACCTTAAAAGGCAAAGCGGGAGATGGGACTCGAACCCACGACATTCACCTTGGGAAGGTGACGTTCTACCACTGAACTACACCCGCGCATACTAACAATAGAATTATTCTAACAAAAATCCCCAGTAAAATGATAAGCGAAATTATCATTAAGCAGCCCCCTACCAAATAAATTAAAATCACAGCCGGACAGATCACCAGCCCCAAAAAGAAACAGCCAAAGAGAAAACCGATTAACCAAATGTCCATCTGAAACTATTGATAGCACCATCAGGATTAGTGAGGCACTCGAAAGCGAAACAGAAAATAGTCAAAGTAATACCAAATATCCACCACGGCCACTCTACCCTGAAAACGACTTGAGTCGGAGCAACCATAAGAACAGATAAACCCGTGAAGATAAGACGGATGCAAACCACCAGCAAATGGATTAAAATCATCTTCCCTCAACTTTGCCAAGAAATTAAAATAGAATAAATACCACCGCGCGATAGCAAAGCGAAGAAGCACCGAACTAAACTATCGGTGCTTAAGTTTTTATAGTTCTCTTGATCTAAGACGAAATATCACCTAGACTAAACACAGATGATCTTAAGTAAAAATGATCTTAACTTATGAGCAACCTAGAAAGTCTTACCACCGCCCAGCAGGAACTGTACGATTGGTTGATAGACTACATCAGAACAACGCAACACGCTCCATCTATTCGCCAGATGATGCGAGCGATGAATTTACGCTCTCCTGCCCCGATTCAAAGCCGTTTAGAGCGTCTTCGTTCTAAAGGTTATATCGATTGGATCGAGGGCAAGGCTCGCACTATCCGCATTCTTCACCCTCCCGCCCAAGGTATACCCGTCCTCGGTGAAATCGCTGCCGGGGGATTGGTAGAGCCATTCACGGATGTGGAAGAAAAACTGGATTTATCCGCCATCGTGCAACAACCGAAAAATTGTTACGCCCTCCGGGTAGTGGGTGATAGCATGATCGAAGATTTAATCACCGAAGGGGATCTTGTGATCATGCGTACTATAGAAAGCAGTGAATCCCTCAATAATGGGGAGATAGTCGCCGCCAGAGTGGAAGGCCACGGCACCACCCTAAAGCGTTTCTATCAAGAAGGCGAGGAAATCACTCTCAAACCCGCTAATCAAAAATATCAACCGATTAAAATAGGTGCCGAGCAAGTACAGGTACAGGGCATTTTAATCGGCGTTTGGCGCGGTTATCAGTAGAAAAAAGGTTCAAGAAAAGAGGAGTGAGGATAAAAACTTTTCTCACTTCTTCCTACTCCCCCACGGAGAGACCATCGCCCATAAACTGAGACTCAGCAGGATAATTTTCCGCATAATTATCGAAGGGGTAGTGAAAGAAAGTTAGATTTCTCGATCGAACCCGAATTTATCGCGTATGTGACTACCAAAATACTGACCTTTCGAGGGTGCTGATTGGAAATCCTTATAAATTTCTTCGGGTACATCGTGATACAGATAGATGCCCCCGTGGGAAAATTCAACCCTCAGGGTTTTTTTTCCCCCGTCGTAATCGAAAGATTTAATCGCCATACTCTGACTCTTCAGAAGCGGAAAAGCGATCACATCCCGAATACTGGCGCAATTGGTCAATAACATGATCAGCCTGTCTATACCTATCCCCAAACCCCCGGTGGGTGGCATACCGTATTCTAGAGCCGTGAGGAAGTCTTCATCTACATCTGCGGCTTCTAAATCCCCCGCCGCTTTTTTAGCCGCTTGGGCTTCCAATCTCTCTCTCTGGTCGATCGGGTCGGTTAACTCAGAAAAACTATTAGCCAATTCCCTACCCACTATATATAACTCGAACCGTTCCACCAATCCTTCTTTAGAGCGATGGGGTTTTGCCAGGGGCGAGATTTCTTTGGGGAAATCGATGATAAACGTGGGTTGGATCAGCGTGTTTTCCACTTTCTGCTCGAAAGCTTCGTTTAATAATTTACCGAGGGTTTGACATCCGTCCGGTACGCTAATACTCGCGGCTTCGGCGGCGGTTTTAGCCGCGGCGAAATCCGTATAGTGAGTTAAATCCAATCCCGTCACCTCTTTCACCGCATCATTCATAGTCACCCGCCGCCAAGGGGGAGTTAAATCGATTTCCGTACCCTGATAATCGATTTTTAAATCTCCCAGAACTTCTGCGGCGGTTTTAGTGATGATGGCTTGGGTTAACTCCATCATGTCGTAATAATCGGCGTATGCTTGATAAATTTCGATCGATGTAAATTCCGGGTTGTGTTTGGTAGATACTCCCTCGTTACGGAAAATCCTCCCCAGCTCGAATACTTTCTCGAAACCGCCCACGATCAATCTTTTTAGATGTAATTCCGTGGCAATTCTCAGATATAGAGGCATATCGAGAGCGTTGTGATGGGTGATGAATGGGCGGGCTTCGGCTCCCCCGGCTTCACTTTGTAAAACCGGGGTTTCTATTTCTATAAATCCCAGCTCTTCTAAATAACGTCTGATAGAAGCGGTAATAAGCGCCCGGCGGCGGAAAGTTTGCCGCACTTCGGGATTAACGATCAAGTCCACGTATCGCTGACGATAGCGTTTTTCCACATCCGTTAACCCGTGCCACTTATCGGGCAGGGGCAAAAGAGATTTAGTGAGAATGGCGTACTCTTGCACGTACACCGATAGTTCGCCTTTATCGGTGCGTTTAATCGTTCCTTTAGCTCCTAAAATATCTCCCGTATCGGTCAGTTTCGTTATTGTGTTAAAAGCTTCTGGATTATCGGACATAACTTCGCTGATTCTTTTTTTCTCCAGATACAATTGAATCGTTCCCGTTTCATCTTGCAGGTTGAAGAAAGCTAGTTTACCTATTATTCTGCGGGCGATAATCCGACCAGCCACCGATACTTCTGCTTCTATTTCCTCCCCATTTGCCAACTCTGAATACTTTTCTTGAAGTTCATGGGCGTGGGCGGTGACATCCCATTTGTAGGCGTAGGGATTCAAGCCGTTGTTTCGGATTTTGTCGGCTTTTTCTAATCTGGCTAGACGAATTTCTTCGAGGGTGGATGAAGAGTTTTCCGGTTGAGGTTTTGACGATGACATGGCTGATTTGTTGATAATTATTAAGATGAACTATTTACCTAAATTTTGTTTTAGTTGATTTAATTCCTGTTCCGTTTCCCACTCTTTAAATTCTACATCGAGGGAATCGCTCGCTCTTTTAGTTTGCCTGTATTCTTGAGGTTGATCCCAATAGGTTGTTTCCCAATCTACATTTTTTTGTTTTTTCGCTTCTTCCACTTTAATTCCTAACTCTTTCTTGCGGGGCTGAATCTGATTCAATAATTCTTGGGCTTGGGCGATACGTTTTTTCACCCCTTCCATTTTCCCCCATACCTGATTGCCCTGACGAAAGAGACTAGCTTCTCTTTCTTGGGCCGCCTTGGCTAGATCGGGGCGGTTAGCGGCTTCTGCTTTCCCTATTCTACTATGCCAAGTTTGAATGTCTTGGGCCAAATCCAGTATTTGGGTTTCTAGACGTTTTCGATCGCTCTCCAGGCTATTAATAAGCTTGAGCGTATCGCGTTCTTGTTCTTCTAACTGTTCCAGTAACGCCTGTAGTTCTAAATGAGGATGACTTTTCAGGAATTCCTCTAACTGGGTTTCTAAAAACCGGCTGACATCATCAAATAAGCCCATATTCTCATAACTTAACTTAACCTTACTTTACTTTAAAGCTTATAGTGGGTAAATTCACAGAGTAAATAGGATTATTCAAAGATCGTCATGAGTTTAAATCTTTACTTCTTGAGACATGGGGAAACTACCGCCAGTCGTATAGGCAGTTTTTGCGGTAGGCTCGATCTGGATCTGACACCCGAAGGCTACGAAATGGCCCAGGATTTCGCTACCGCTTATCAAGACCTACCTTGGACTGCCATTTATTGTAGTCCTCTCAAACGAACCGTGGCCACAGCCACCGCGTTGTCAGAGTTAATCGGTTTGGAACTTAACAAGAGGGAAGGTTTAAAAGAGATTGCTTACGGGGAGTGGGAAGGTAAAACCACTCAAGAGGTCAACGTCGAGTTTCACGATGATTACGTGCGCTGGTTAGCTGACCCCGGTTGGAATTCTCCCTCCGGGGGTGGCGAAAAAGGTATCGATATAGCCCGACGCAGCTCGGAAGTATTAGAAGAAATCGATAATACTTACCATGATGGTCACGTTTTGGTAGTATCCCATAAAGCTACAATACGAATTATGCTATGTTCTCTATTGGGGATCGATGTGGGACGGTATCGAGATCGTATCGGAATGCCCGTGGCTTCTCTCAATATCGTGGAGTTAGCGGAACACGGCCCCTTAGTTAAGGTGATGGGCGATCGATCTCACATCCGCAGCAGTCTCCGTACTCGTCATGGAACCTGATTAACATGAGCCTAATGTTATATTTCCTCCGTCACGGACAGACCGCCTACAGCAAAACCGGTGGTTATTGCGGCACGCCGGAAAATGATCCAGGTCTGACTCCCGAAGGAGTGGAAATGGCGTCAGCCTTTGCGGAGTGCTATAAATATTTACCTTGGGCTGCCGTTTATTGTAGCCCTCTCCTGCGGGCGATTCAAACCGCTAAACCCCTCTGTGAATCTTTATCCATAGAGATGAAGATCCGTCAAGGCCTTTGTGAAATCGGTTACGGCGAGTGGGAAGGTATGCACCCCGATGAAATTGATCGCACTTTTCACGATCTCTACGTTAACTGGCTCACCGACCCGGCCTGGACGGCTCCCCCAGGGGGCGAAAGAGGCATCGATATAGCCCGCCGCAGTTCCGAAGTATTACAGGAGATCGAACATACTTACCCGAACGGCAATGTATTATTAGTGTCTCACAAAGCCACCATTCGTATCATGTTGTGTAGCTTGATGGGGATAGACGTGGGACGTTATCGCGATCGTTTCTCTATGCCCGTCGCCGCTCTCAGTATCGTGGAGTTGGGGGTGAGAGGGCCTTTATTTCACGCGGTCGCCATTCGACCTCATCTTAACGAGTATTTGCGCTCATTACCCTGCACTTAAGTCGCTTTAAATCCCGCTCCCTCCCCTTTGAAAAAGACGTAATAACCTTCTTGCCAAAGAGTTGAGGTAAAGATTAACTGGAAATTGATAATATTCGATAACCAACCAGAATAAAAAACTTAAATGGGCGAAAAAAGTAAAAAAAGACCAGAATATGGGCAACCAAGACAGATTACTGCCAGGCATAGCCGGAAATAGATAAGCCGCGGTACTGACGATAGACGTGGGTAAGATCACGAACAAACCGGCAGCGATTCCGTAGCGCCAGCCCATATCCACACCTTCCCTATTTACCCCCTTCCAATTTTGACCGTTCCAAAACCAAGTTAGGGCGATTTGACTATCAGCCATTTTCAAAACTTGTTTTTCCAAATTAGCCGTGAAGATATGCTGGCAGAAATTACAGGCGTAAGCCTCCATCAGCGCAAGGGAAGAGATTTCCCCGTGACGACACACAGGACAGGGATAGGCGCTATTATAGTCCAAAAATTGATTATGGTTCACTGCTGTAGCCTCTGGAAAAATTAAGCGATGGTTGGGGGTTCAGGTTGAAGACGTTGCAGTTTTTGTTTAATGGCTGCTCGCAATTCATCTCCATAGATTTCCACTCCCGTTTCTAAATTTCCTGGCTTATCCATAAAGATGATGCTATGGATCATGGGGAGAGCGAACAATTCAAAGAGGAGATGGGTGACGGGGATAGAGGTGATAGTTAAAGAAGATTCGTGCAAATTTTGAAACTTCTCCGCGTCTTCTGGGGTGGCGAAGGCGTATAAGACGGTTTTTTCTTGTTTTTGCAGGCGATGGGTGAGGGTGGTCAGGAGCCAATCCCCCCCAACAGTTTCCAGTATATAGTATTGGCTATGGGACAGTTTGCCCCCATATGCTTTCAGTACGGGATTGACTCCCTTGGACATGACCGGGGAAGGTACGCCGTAGCCCGGTGCTTTTTCCGTCAAGGTGTTTAATTGTGCGTCTAATTTCATAACAGCGTCTCTAGAATCACTTTGATTCTAGCGTTACTGTCACTCGTGGAGCGGGAGAGAATCCCACCCACGAGATAATGGATTTACTTATATTTAGGCCCTAAACCGATTTTTGCGGCGTAGCGAGCCAAATCTCCTAATTCGTCTTCGATACGCAGGAGACGATTATATTTAGCCACCCTCTCGCTACGACAGAGAGAGCCGGTTTTGATCTGTCCTGCGTTAGTGGCCACGGCGAGATCGGCGATGGTGGTATCTTCCGTCTCTCCCGAGCGATGACTGATAACCGAACGATAACCGCTACGGGTCGCCAGTTCGATCGTTTCGAGGGTTTCCGTGAGCGTGCCGATTTGATTGAGTTTGATCAGGATAGAATTACCCACACCGAGATCGATCGATTTCTGTAGGCGCACCGGATTCGTCACCATTAAATCATCGCCCACTAACTGGATACGAGAACCTAAACGATCGGTCAGTAGTTTCCACGCGTTCCAATCATCTTCGTCTAAAGCGTCTTCGATCGAGACGATCGGATACTGATTTACTAACTCTTCTAAAAAGTCCACCATTTCGGCCGGGGAGTGAGGAGAGCCATCGTACACGTACTGACCATCTTTATAGAACTCGCTCGCTGCCACATCCATCGCCAGGACGATCTGTTCACCTGGTTTGTAGCCCGCTCTCTCGATCGATTCCATCAGTAGATCGAGAGCCTCTTTATTAGAACCGAGATTGGGGGCGTAACCACCTTCATCGCCCACGCCGCCGGTGAGTAGATTACGTTCGTGGAGAACTTTACCCAGAGTCGCGAACACTTCAGCGCCCCAGCGCAGGGCTTCTTTAAAAGAATCCGCGCCCACGGGCATGATCATGAATTCTTGAAAATCCACGTTATTATCCGCGTGTTCGCCGCCGTTGATCAGGTTCATCATCGGCACGGGTAAAACCCTGGCCATCGGGCCGCCGAGATAACGGTAGAGAGGTAGGGCTAGATCGGCCGCGGCGGCTTTAGCCGTAGCGAGGGAAACGGCTAGGATAGCATTAGCTCCGAGTTCCTTTTTGTTGCTCGTGCCGTCTCTATCAATCATCTTGCCGTCGATACTGGCTTGGTCGAAGGCATTCATTCCCACGATAGCGGGTAATATTTTTTCCCTAACGTTACGCACCGCGTTTAGTACACCCTTACCACCGTAGCGAGAAGGGTCATTATCGCGTAACTCGTGGGCTTCAAAACTACCGGTGGAAGCACCGCTGGGTATTTGCGCTATACCCGCGGCCCCGGTTTCGAGAAGTACCTCCGCTTCAATGGTGGGACGACCTCTAGAATCGAGGATTTCTCTGGCGATAACGTCGGCGATGGCCACTTCTTGTTTATCTAACATAACTGTCTCCACTTTGAGAGGATATAGGGATTAATCGGTAGCGTAGTCTACATTGGTAATACGCTTTTGATCGTCAAAGATCAGAAACACATCTGTAGTAGCTTTTGCGAATTTGAGTTTGGCGATGACCAAGGTAGTATTGTCACCTTCCGCCCCAGGCTTAACGTCAACACTGAGGATCTTTTGTAAAGGCCCCATCTGTTTTTCTACCCGCTCCCAACCGGATTTAATTCTTTGGGGGAATATTTCCGTTTTGAGCAGGGGGCTTAAGAGATTTCTAGCAAGAGCGTAATTTTTTTGCGATAAATATTTAATGAAAGATCTACTTATTTGCTGAACATCCCTCCGGTCTGGAAAATCCACGCCCGCGATTTGACCTTGGTCATTAAAAGTAATTACCACATTATCTTTCAAATTTTGAAACTCGGTGTTGACGATAACTAGCTTAGCGTTAACCGCGTCCACTACATTAGAGCTTAATATTCTCTTATAGGAACCGGCAGTACTGGTGACTCGCTCGTTCCAAACCTGTCTAATTTTTTCTTCCGTCCAAAAACTTCTCATTTCGGGGGTCATAGCGTCGAGAACTTTAGCGTATTCTCCTAACCCGAGCCATTGCACCAGTTGCTCAGCTTTTTTCTCCAGATCTTGCCCTGCGGTGGTTGATTCGGATTCGCTAGTGGCGGGAGACGGGGTATTCTGCGCTCGAACTCCAGGCACCGCCAGTGATAGGCTCAGGCATAATCCCGCTAGGGATAAGTAACATATAGACTTCCAAGATGATAACCCGGCCATGGGCTTGATTGCTCCTAAACGATTGATGATCTCATAATTTGATGACGGTTGAGGTGGAATCATTGTTCATCCTTGACCATCAAAACCACTGACGATCTAGCCGCCACTGTATAAGTTTGACTTTCTATTAAAGTAGCAGACCACAGATCACACACTGAATCATCAAGGGGTAAAGAAGTATCGACGAGACGATACCAATTCTCCCCCTTACCCGTCAGGGGTAATTCAAATTCCAGGGGCTGCCAATACGCGTTCAGCATCACGTGTAAATACTCGTCTTCTTTAGGATGACGCAGGGAAAAGGCGAGACTGTGGGAGTGTTGCGACCAGTCGGGTTTGCCTAACCGCACTCCATGCCAAGTGATATGAGGGTTGAGACTGGCGTAAGTTACTTCTAACCCTTTTTCTTCGTGGAAGAGGGCTAAAGACTGGTGTAGATGAATTAATCTCCTGACAAAACACCACAGGTCAAACTGTTTATCTACCTGACTCCAATCAAACCAACTTAACCCGTTATCTTGACAGTAGGCGTTATTATTGCCTTTTTGAGTACGCCTCACTTCATCTCCCATCAGTAACATCGGAGTTCCTTGGGACATGAACAGAATCGTTAAGAGATTTTTCATCTGTTGTAGTCGCAGGGCGGAAATTTTGGCATTTTCCGTATCTCCTTCCACCCCACAATTCCAACTGTGGTTATCGTTGGCCCCATCGGTGTTTTCTTCGCCGTTAGCTTCATTGTGTTTCTCGTTATAGGCAACGAGGTCATTGAGGGTGAAACCGTCGTGACAGGTGATGAAATTGACGCTACGATTAACATCGTTAGAATCTGGATAGATGTCGGGGCTGCCTAAAATTCTGGCGGCGAGGGTGATTACACATCCGGGGTCACTTTTAACGAAACGGCGCACATCATCCCGGAAGGGGCCATTCCACTCCGCGAACCAATCAGCAAATTCTACGAATTGGCCGACGCTATAAAGTCCCGCCGCGTCCCAGGCTTCCGCTATCAGTTTAGTACCTGCGAGAATGGGGTCGGATTCGATCGCCCAAATGATGTTATATCCTTTCTCTATAGGAGTGCCGTCGATATTCCGTGACAAGATGGCCGCCAGGTCGAACCGGAATCCGTCCACGTGCATTTCCGACACCCAGTAATTAAGGCAGTCGATGATCAGGCTGCCGACGATGGGATGGTTGGTATTGAAGGTGTTACCACAACCGCTGTAGTTGCTGTAATAACGTTTGTTCTCATCTAGAATGTAATAGGTGGTGTTGTCGAAACCCCGGAAAGATAGGGTAGCCCCTTTCTCGTTACCTTCGGCGGTGTGATTGAACACTACGTCCAAAATCACTTCGATTCCCGCTTTATGGAGGGCTTTCACCATATCCCGGAATTCGTTTAAAGGGCCCAGAGGCGATCGATCGCTGCTATATTTCCTGTAAGGAGCGAAAAATCCGATCGTGCTATAACCCCAATAGTTTTCTAATCCAGGTCTCACGTCTTCGGGATCGAAGTAATGGACGGGTAAAAGTTCCACAGCGGTGATGCCCAAATTTTTCAGATAAGGAATTTTTTGGATCAACCCGGCGAAAGTTCCCCTTTTATCGCCTTCTAACTCGGAATTGGGATTGCGGGTGAATCCTCCCACGTGCAGTTCGTAGATGATGCTGGAGGAAAAGGGCAAGCGTAGGGGCATATCTCCTTCCCAGTCATAAGTACCCGTATCCACTACTACTCCCCTTAAAGCTTTAGCGCAGTTATCCCCCGGTAAAATAGCCGCCTCTCGATTATAGATTTCATCCCCCACGATAGCTTTAGCGTAGGGGTCTAAAAGCACTTTTTGGGCATCGAAGCGGTGTCCGAGTTCGGGGGCATAGGGGCCGTACACTCGATAGGCATATACTTGTCCCGGTTGCAAATCTCTAACGAAGATGTGCCAGTAATGAAAAGTGCGATTTCTCTTGTTATCTAAAGGAATAATGTGAGCGGGTTTAACCGTGTTCTCCCCGTCAAACAGTAATAATTCGATCGCTTCGGCGTGTTTGGAGAAGACGCAAAAGTTAACACCTTCCGGGTATACTGTCGCACCGATAGGGTGTGTTTTGCCTGGTTTGGTTTCCAAAATCATAAATGAGGTGATCCTATTGCTATTAAGATTTTAGGATCTCCACGCTACCTTTTTGACCATCGATCCTCACTATCTGCCCATTTTTGAAAATGTCGGTAGCGTGATTAACGTCCATCACTGCGGGTATACCGTATTCTCTGGCTATAATCGCCCCGTGGGATAGTTGCCCCCCCACTTCGGCTATAATCCCGGCTACTTTTGACAGTAGGGGCGACCATCCTGAATCTGTATAGGGAACGACTAGGATCGTACCAGGTTCTATATCCTCTATCTCTAAGGTTTTTAAAACTTTTATCTTGCCTTCTATCTGCCCCGGACTCGCTCCTATTCCTTCTATCTTCTGTTTCACGGTCAATTTCGAGGGAAGAAATTCACCGCTCGATGGCTTCCCATAAATCACGTAGGGAATAGGACTTAAATTTGTATCTTTTTCATATTTTTCTCTCCTTATTTCTATCTTTTCCTTGATTTTTTTCTGCCGTGTTAAATCTTTAATTTCTTCATAAGTTAGGTAAAATATATCTCCAGATTGATTCAATATATTTTGACTTAAAAGTAAGCTTTCTAAGTTTACAAAATGCCATCTTACTTGGCACAAAAGTCGAGAATAAATTTCTGTAGTCTTATTTTTGATATTTAATCTGCTTTGCAATTTACTGGATTTATTTTTCGCTTTTTCTGGCTCTTTAATTCTCCCTAATATATATTGACTCAATAATTTTTCCATCGGTTCGGGATCGTCCGCCCAACGAGGAACAGATATATCAGTTCCCACAGCGCCTAAATAGCCGTAATTCTGCAACCATCCCTGGAATTTGTCCATTATTGGCGGCGAATTTTTCATCTCTTGCCTCATATCCTCAACGGATTTTATATCAGGGGAAATAAGAGGACGAATCTCGCAGGCGATACTTTTCAAACTCTCTAAAGAAGCGACTTCAGGAGATTGAGAGTTATCTAACGCGTTATTATCCACTTTCCCAATATTCTGTCTGATAGCAAAACTCAAGGGGGCGAGGATACTATAGTAAGTGGCTATCTTCAGAGTTTTTAGAAGGGTTTCAATTTGTTGGAGCAATGTTTCTTCGGTTAAGGTTTCCGAAGGTTGCGCAGTCGCTGCGGCGAGACAGGGAAGGAAATGTTTTTCCATATCCCGTTGGAAGTCAGTTTCTAATTGCCATTCCCTACCGAGTAATCGTAGTAAACCAGGTATATTTTTGACCGTTGATAGTATAGGGGGTTTACCCAATTTCGCACCTCTAGTGAGAAATTCTAAACTCTGGGCCGGTAGTCCCATCCGCCTGAAGATTTTTCCTAAAAGGGTAGCATTAAAATAGGCCCGCCCGTAGTGTAAAGCGGCGGTTTCGTTAAAGTCTAAATCCCTCGCTTCCTTCCCTAAAACTAAAGTGAAGATGTCTCCCCAGACTCCACAGGTTAAAGGTTGATTGATCGACCATGTGAGGGGGCGAATCACCCCTGGAATCACTTCGGCGGCGATTTTCCGCGTCCATACGGGTTGCAGGTTGGTGATGGGGCGACTCTGTAACAACCAGAGTTTTTCCCCGTCGTGAGTCCATTCTATATCTTGGGGGATGCCGTGATATAAGTCCTCTAGTTCACGCGCTAGTTTAGCTACTTCTTGAATCACTCTAGGCGGTATATTACCTTCGCCGATTATTTCTCCTTCATTAACCCGATATTGTTCGGGCGTGACTCTCCCCGATACGATTTGCAGTGCGTCGCCTGGTAATGACTCGATGACTATATCGTTATTCAATCCATTAACCGGGTCACGACTGAAGACTACGCCGGAAAAGACTCCCCGAATTTGTTTTTGGACGATGACAGCGATTGAAGCTTCTGGCTGTCCTTTATCGGCCCGGTAGAAGGCAGCGTTAGGGTTATTGTAGGAGGTTTGACAAGCTAATATAGCCGTCTCCAAATCTTCGGGGGTGGTAATATTTAATAGGGTGGTATATTGTCCGGCCGCGGAAGCGGTTTCGCTATCTTCGCCGATAGCCGATGATCTGACCACATAGGGATTTTCCTGTGAAGGTTTGATGACTTGTAACAGGGGGGCGAAGTCATCACCCGCGGGTAAAACCCAGCCATCGGGAACAGCGTAGCCCCAGCGCTTTAGTTGTGAGAGTGTGGCGGCTTTCTGACCCACTTTCTGGGGGTCGAGGGACTTATTGAGAGATAATAGCGATTGATCGCCCCGAAAAAATACGAACATCTGTTGTGATTCCTGGTTGAGTCCTTCTGTTGGTAAGTCTAGATCATCTGGAACCCTTTGGTAGATACCGGCCATGAGAGAGACGAGAGCGATCGAAGCCAGAATATACTCCGGTTCATTAGGATGGCGCACCGTCAGGATTAAAGCCAGGAGGAATAAACCCACTAAACGCCCCGATGTTCTATCCCGGAAAACCGTAAAGCTGGACATACCGATGATACCGGCGAGGATCATGGTGAGGGGGTCATGTACCATTAAACCCCAAACTAAGTTGGTCGTACCCGCGCCTTTTCCCATCCAATAGCGCCCCATGATCAGGGCTATAAGACTCAGTATTTCCCATACAGAACCCGCCGGGAAAAAAAGGCGCGTGAGTAGGACGGCGATGATACCCTTACCCGCCTCGGAGATTACCGCCCCTATGCCTGCGATTTTACCGCCGTGGTAAAAGGCGGCAGAAACACCCACATTGCCTGTACCCAATTGGGACAGTCTACGCCCTGTAAGCGCGTAGGTTATCCATTCGATCAGGGGCAGTCCGCCGATGAGGGGACAGATCAGGAATACTACCAACGCACCCCAAATCTCATTCATACCGGTTTTCGCCTATTGGGATTATCTTTAGTTTAGAGTGTTTTCTCGTGGCGAAAAAGATAGTTGCCAAAAGTTTCACCATTGCCTAAAATTGCCTCAAGCCCTGATGGTAAAATTAACCACTCGCCTTGTCAATCAGCCCCCAAATTCAGAAGAAATGGATAAAGTTTTAATTATTGTTAATGCCGATGTACGTAGCGGTGGGAAAATCTCGAAATTACTCCCCGTTACCGAGAGAATGGTTAATGGGCTTAAACAGGCTATTCCTGCATCGGTATCCGTCGAGGTGATGTCCGCCGCTTGTCTGTGGTCGAAGGCAGAAAATTTAAAACCGGGCAAACACAATATCATCTGGTGTCCTCTCACTATCCAATTACCCCACTGGCTGGATTTTCCCGCCAGAGACATCTATCAAAAGTGCAGGAATATCGAAGAAAGAAGACTCTGGGTACAACAAAATTTGCATTACCAAACGACTCTCGGTGAGTCTTGGTTAGGAGATTTATGGCTACCTATCGTATTAACGAAAAAAGGCCCTCTTTATGGCGAGGTGATCGGTGAGGGAATGATTCCCAATTCGTACACTCAACCCGCCGAAATAGACGCAGAAATCAAAGCACATCTCTATCATCTGAGTTACAAATTACTAGACAATTTAAAAGCCACCCCTTCGGTTTATCTACTGCAATTCGGCTTGGCTGGTAAAGAGATTATTTTCGATCGTCTCTGGCCCTTCCCCGCCACTCCCGCTATCGCTTCTCTGGGAGTGCAAAAACCGGATTTATACGCCTGCTACTGGGGGACTTTAACCAATCAGCCGATCGCAGATTTGATGCTTGCGGTCTAGTTCTTAGGCTATGCTAAAACTAGGCTTTGATTATTTGACACGCACCCCATGGATATTCGCTCGATCGACACATCGTTTCTCACCTGGACAGGTGACACCTTAGCCCTCGGTCTCTACGAAGACCAAGTGGAAATGACAGACCAATTGGGGCAACTGAATGACCTACTTTCAGGCCTTGTAGAAGAATTAGTCACGGAATCAGACTTCACGGGTAAAATCGGCACTACCGCCGTCACCAGAGTGGGAGTCAATACCCCCGTGAAAAAACTAATTTTAGTGGGTTTGGGCAAAGAGGAAGACGCGAAACCCCACACGATTCGGACTGCGGCATCTAGTATCGCCCGCGCTGCCAAGGGACAAAAAAGCCAAACCCTTGCTATCAGTCTACCCGTAGTCGATAGTGCGGCCTCAACTGCGGGAGTGATCACCGAAGCCGTCATCCTTACCCTCCATCAAGATACTCGCTTCAAATCCGAACCCGATAGCAACGGAATCAAGTTGCAAACGGTGGAATTATTGGGGCTAGGAGATCAGGAAAAGGCCATAGAAGTAGCGAGCAAAATATGTTCCGGGGTAATTCTCGCTCGTGAGTTAGTCAACGGCCCGGCTAATACGGTGACTCCCTTGACCATGGCGGAGACCGCTAAGGAAATCGCCTCCACCTACGGGCTGGAAATAGAAATTCTCGGACAACAAGAGTGCGAAGCCCTGAATATGGGCGCGTTTCTAGGGGTGGCCAAAGCCTCGGAATTACCCCCCCAGTTCATTCATCTTACCTATAAACCTCAAGGCACGCCAGTACGTAAAGTGGCGATCGTTGGGAAAAGCCTCACTTTCGATTCGGGAGGATTGAATTTGAAAGTCGGGGGCGGTATCGAGACGATGAAGATGGATATGGGGGGTGGCGCGGCTACTCTCGGCGCGGCTAAAGTTATCGGACAGCTTAAACCCAACGTGGAAGTACATTTTATCTGCGCTGCCACGGAGAATATGATCAGCGGCCGCGCCATGCACCCCGGCGATATATTAATCGCTTCTAACGGGAAAACGATCGAGATCAATAACACGGACGCAGAAGGGCGACTGACCCTCGCAGATGCTTTAGTATTCGCCGAGAAATTGGGGGTAGAGGCTATCGTTGACTTGGCTACCCTCACCGGAGCCTGTATCGTGGCTTTAGGGGACGATATAGCCGGTTTATGGAGCAATCACGAAACCCTGACCCATCAGATACAGAACGCCGCCGAGTTAGCCGGTGAGAAATTCTGGGCGATGCCGATGGAAGATAAATACTTTGACGGGCTGAAATCCTCGATCGCCGATATGAAAAATACCGGCCCCCGTGCCGGTGGTTCTATCACCGCCGCTCTATTCCTGAAGCAATTCATTAAAGATACTCCCTGGGCGCACTTGGATATAGCGGGCCCCGTGTGGACGGAAAAAGAGGGAGGCACGAATAACGTGGGTGCTACCGGTTTCCCCGTCAGAACTCTCGTTAATTGGATTACAGGTCAAGAAATCGTTTTCTAACTACTACTCACTACTCATTTCTAACTATATGGTGAAAATTGTTTCCCGAAAATCTTTAGGAGTGCAGCCAGTTTATGATCTCGGTGTCGCCGGGGATCATAACTTTCTTTTGGCTAACGGTTTAGTGGCTTCCAATTGTTTTAATAAATCTCACTCCACCGCCTACGCTTACGTTACTTATCAAACGGCTTATTTAAAAGCTAATTATCCTGTAGAGTACATGACAGCACTACTTACAGCCAGTAGTGACAACCAGGATAAAGTCGAGAAGTATCGAGAAAACTGTCAGAAAATGGGTATCCAAGTTTTACCCCCCGACATCAATCGTTCTCAGAAACATTTCACTCCAGGAGAGAAGACAATTCTCTTCGGTTTGTCGGCGGTGAGAAATTTGGGAGAGAATGCCATTGAAATTATTATTAATGCCCGAGAAGCGGCGGGAGGCTCTTTTAAATCCCTGGGGGATTTTTGTTCCAGGGTGGATTTGCGTACCGTTAATAAAAGAGCTTTAGAAACTTTAATCCTCTCTGGGGCTTTTGATCGACTTCAACCCAATCGCCGTCAATTAATGAACGATTCGGAATTGATTATTTCCTGGGCGCAAAAACGTACCAAGGAGAAAGAAAGCGGCCAGATGAATCTTTTTGATTTCGTCGGTAATCATCTCGGTGGCGACGGCAAAGAATCGGAGTTCGAGCAAGAACCGAAATCGCCCCCGGTTCCCGATTATTCCATACAGGAAAAACTTAAACTAGAAAAAGAACATTTAGGCTTTTACGTGTCCGAACATCCCTTAACAGCCATCCATCAAGCCGCCAGATTATTATCTCCCATTAATATCGGGCAATTGGACGAGTATAAAGAGCGAAAACCCGTCAGTGCGATCGTGGTTATCATCGCCGTCAAAAAAATCGTTACCCAAAAAGGCACGCCGATGGCCTTTTTGACTTTAGAAGATGCCTCTGGTCAATCGGAAGCGGTGGTGTTTACCGATGCCTATCAAAAGATTCAATCTTTATTGGTGGAAGAAGCCCAGTTGATGGTTTGGGGGAAGGTGGATAAACGGAAAGATAGGGACAAGGCACAGTTAATTATCGAAGACGCCGAATTAGTTGACGACCTGAAATTAATCATGATCGATCTGCCCCTCGAGTTCGCCGTAGATCCTGTTAAACAGAATAATCTCAGGGGTATCTTACAGGAACATTCGGGAGAGAAAGTTCAGTCGTTAGTGCCTGTTATCGCCGTTATTCATGGAGACAATAGCCGTCAATTCGTGCGCCTCGGACAAAAATACTGGGTGCAGGACGCCGATTCCACGGCTAACTCCCTACAAAGCGCCGGTTTTAACGCCTATGTCAAAACCTTATTGACGAAATGAACTGACAAACCAGTAAGAACTTCAGGCGGAAGCGGAAAAACGGGGGTGGATCACCCAATAGCCGTTAACCCGCCAATATTGTTCTTTTAGAGCTGTTTCTAGTTGAGAGCCGTCGATCAAATTGCTTTGGAGTAATACCTCACCCAAGGGGCGTTTATCATGGGACTGAAGTCTCAGCGCTTCTTCTAACTGTTTAGAAGTAATTAAACCCCTATGAAGCAAAATTTCACCTAATAGCATGGTATGTTTTAAGCGTCTTATGTTGTTACACATATTAAATACAGTATTTTAAATTTATTTTACGGACATTTTTTTAAAATTCATTGCATGAATAGGCTAGACATTTTTTTATAAATGTGATATGGGATTAAGGGAGCTACAAAAATTTATGAATTATTTACAGAGGATTATCGTACCTTTAGATGTACCCACGGCAGAACAGGCGATCGCTCTCTTGGATCTCCTACCGGGCGTGAGTTTCTGGAAAGTGGGGTTAGAGTTATTCGTGGCCACGGGGGCGGATATAGTGAAAATTTTGCGGGAGAGGGGCAAAAAGATCTTCCTCGACCTGAAATTTCACGACATACCCAACACCGTGGCCGGGGCCTGTAGAAGTGCTAGTCAATACGAGGTGGACTTACTCACCCTGCACATCAGCGCGGGTAGAGAGGCACTCACGGGGGCGAAAAATGCGATCGCTAATTCCCCCAACCCCCCGAAATTACTGGGAATCACGGTACTAACTAGCCTCAGTAACCGGCAATTGAACCTTGACTTGAAAATCCCCCTGGAGTTAACCGATTACGCCCTACAGATGGCTCTCATGGGGCAAGAATCGGGATTGGACGGGGCGGTATGCTCTCCCCGGGAAGTTAAACAGTTAAGAGCCGTTTGCGGCGATAATTTTCTGTTAGTATGCCCCGGTGTTCGTCCGAGTTGGTCAGCCCAAGGCGATCAAAGTCGAATTATGACCCCCGCACAAGCCTTTCAAGCTGGCGCTGATTACTTGGTCATCGGCCGCCCCATCACCACCGCCCCCAATCCCCAACAAGCATGGTCAAAAATTGGCGAAGAATTAGCCTCTATCTAGTGCCTTTCCTGATTTACGGGACACCGTGCGCCCACGCTTCTCCCCGTAGTTGTCCGCGAGATTTAGAACTGATGGTAGAGCAAATGTTAACTGACATCCCCGCTTACGCCAATCGGATCGTTCAAAGCCAGAGTAGCAGTTTCAGTCGGTCTGCCATTCCCCTGTATGTAATCATCGCCAGTCGCCCGGATTTTCGCCCCCTACCCTTGAGTTACGACGGCAAAAAAACCGATGACTCGGTGCAACAGGTATTTTTTACCACTCTAGAACATCAATATGGTAAAACTCGACGGATTCAGTTACAAAATTTCTACTGGCTATTACTAACCCGAACTTCCGAGGGATGGAAACTAGTAAGTTTGTATACTCAACTGGCGAAAGAGGGAAAAGACGGCACTCCCCTACCGCCCCAAGAAACCAGTAACGGGATTATCGGGCAGGCGGTACGTTTGTGGTTACGAGATTGTCAGTTCACGTCTTTTTGAAAAGAGCAAAATTTTTATGGCTAATTACGATTACATAATTATCGGCGGCGGGATTACAGGTTCAGCGTTGGCTTATGAACTTGCCCGCCATGATTTAAAAGTTTTACTTTTAGAAAAAGACTGGATTTTAGATAACGCTACCGTTTATAGTTATGGTGGTTTGGCTTATTGGTCTGGGAGTACGGATTTAATTAAGTTTTTGTATAAAGATAGTCTTTATATTTACGAGTCATTGACCCATGAATTAAATTTTGATATTGAGTTTAGAATCCTAGATTTATTATTGACGATTGACCCGGATGATGATATTAAAGCCATTCAAAGTATTAACCAAAAATATGAAATACAGCCAGAATTAATCGACGTTGATACGGCTTGTGAAATGGAGCCGTTACTAAATCGTTATGCGATCGCAGGTGCTTTCAAGCAGGAACACGGTCATATTCACCCCCGTAAAACTAATGAAGCTTATCAAAGTGCTTTCACGAGATCAGGGGGGGAGATAAAAATAGAAAGAGTTATCGATTTAATCAGGGATAAAGACGAGATTAAAGGAGTTAAAACCAATCATAATAGCTATTATGGTGGGGGGGTAATAGTTTGTGCGGGGGGATTGAGCAGGAAGTTATTACAAGAAGCGGGTATCGAAACGAAATTATATTTCACCCACTCGCAAATTTTAGCGATTCCTCCTACAGAAATTAAAATGCGATCGATGGTGATGCCAGCGGTTATCAAAAGATTACAGGTAGAACGAGAAATATATAGCGGGGAAGACCAAAGTATCTGGAATACCCCTAGTGGAGAGATAGTTAATACTGTTACGGAATCGGGGGCGATACAATTTTCAGACGGCAGTATTTATGTGGGGCAGAGTAGTGAAATAATGACAGATCCACTGGGTGCGATCGAGCTGGGGTATTATGAAAACCAACTAAGAAACGGGATTAGAAATATTCTGCCCCCTTTAGCCCATTTAGAAGGAAAAGTCTGTAATTGTTTAGTAGCTTTCAGTGACCCGAATGATTCTTTAATCGGCCCGATACCGGGTTTGAAGGGAATACATCTGTTTAATGGTTTTACCAGTACCCTGATCGTTACGCCGAGTCTAGCCCGTCATTTCGCTAATTACTTGGCGGGAAACCAAGATGAGGTGATGGCTCAGTTGTTATACTAAGAGATCGGACTTCAATATTAACGACGATCGCACGATGCTCTTATCAACCCCTCCCATTGTAGAACAGTTTTTAGGCTCTGAATCCCTATCGGGTTACGAGACGGCGAAAGCGGTGATTTTGCCCATACCCTACGAGGCTACCACCACTTTTCGTAAAGGTTGCGAGAATGGCCCCAGTGCGGTTTTAAACGCCTCTCAACAGCTAGAAGCCTACGACGAGGAATTGGAGAGGGAAACTTGTATAGAAGTGGGTATCTACACTCACGAAGAAATAGCAGACACCCGCCGTCAACCCTCTTTAACGGCAGAAGAAATGTTAGCGGTAACATCGGCCACCGTATCTAAATTTATCGCTGATAATAAATTCGTGGTGGCTATAGGTGGTGAACACGCTATTACTACTGGAGTGGTGCAGGCTTATAAAGATTACTATCAAGAACCTTTTACCGTGGTGCAAATCGACGCGCACGGGGATATGAGATACGAATACGAAGGGTCTTTACACAATCACGCCTGCGTTATGCGCCGCGTTTTAGAAATGGGCTTGCCCACTTTACCCGTGGGTATTCGGGCTATCTGCGCCGAGGAAGCGGCTTTGATCAAGGAAAAAGGCATTCCGGTACAGTGGGACAGGGGTATATACGGGAATCCCGATTGGATCGAAAAAGCGATCGCTGCTATCACCACCGATAAAGTTTTCATTACCATCGATGTAGACGGTATCGATCCGAGTTTGATCCCAGGCGTAGGTACTCCCGAACCTGGTGGCTTAACATGGAACGATACTATACGTTTCCTAAGACGGGTTTTCCAGACTCACGAAGTTATCGGTTGCGACGTGATGGAGTTAGCGCCGATTCAAGATTCTGTAGTGTCGGAATTCACCACGGCTAAGCTTATTTACAAGTTAATCGGTTATAAGTTTTCTTGAGCGGCGGCCCACCTTTTCCACCAGTGGGGAGATTGGGCCTTTTCCGATAATATCGCAGGGGGGATTTGCGGGTGTAATAAAGCTACTAGACGGTACGCCTAGCATTTAAACAATCACCCCGACATCGCCTCATCAAAAAATTGGGTGGGGTAGAGTCGGTGGGAGTTATTATACTCCGCACCTCTCGATTAAATCTGAGCGTGCGACTTTCATCGCACTCAGCTTCCGATATATTAGGGGGTTAACCCTTGCTCATGTGGTGGTACTGGT
>JADQBB010000003.1 GCA_016903695.1 Chlorogloea purpurea SAG 13.99 | reverse complement strand
GTAAAATCACCGCCTCCACTTCAGGGCAGGGCAATACGGGAATCATCAACCTGAGAGGAACTCGGAAAATCCAACTGGTTAATAATAGCGAAATTAGCAACGCCGTGGACGAGAAAGGAGTGGGCAACGCTAGAGAAATCACTCTCCATACCCCCGAATTAAGCTTGGAAAACTCCAATATTACTTCTAGCACTTCGGGAATGGGCAACGCGGGAAGTATCACCGTGCCGGACGCCACCAGTATCACCCTCGATAACAGTAAGATTTCTACCGAAATCGGGGCGGGGGGAACAGCGAATCAGCCCAGTAACATTACCCTTCAAACTGGGGAACTTCGTTTGAACGACTCTAACATCACCGCTAGTTCTCAAGGAACCGGAAATGCAGGTAATATCAATCTCCAGATTGAGAATACATTACGGGCAAACAACGGTAATATTTCCACCGCCGCGGTGCGCACATCGGGGGGAGGTATTAATATTGCCGCCGGAAACGTTCTTTTAGAAAATAATAGCAACATCCGTACTAATGTAGCGATCGGTACTGGCGGCGGCGGTCAGATTACCCTGACCGCCGATTCCATCCTCGCTTTTAACGATAGCAACATCCTCGCTTTCGCTCAAGACGGGGCGGGCGGTAACATTAACCTCAATACGCCCATATTCTTCGGCAACGGTTTTTCACCAGGCGATAAAAATCAAAATCCAGAAAACTTGAATAATAATAATCGAGTTGATGTAAATGCTAAGGGAGCCATATCGGGAGTGATTAATTTACCCGATTTAACCTTCATTCAGAATAGCCTTTTGGAATTGCCAGAAACAGTGATCGATACTCAAAATTTACTGGCTAATAGCTGTGTAGTTCCTAATCGACAAAAAGCGGGCACTTTTATCATGACGGGGCCCGATGGTTTGCAAGTTCGCCCTAGCAGGAATTTATCATCGCCCTATCCCACCGGCACGATCAAAAACCTTCCCACTGCTTCTCAACCACCGAAAATCAACGAAGCCCAAGGATTTTATCTTCTTTCTAATGGCCGAACGGTTCTTAGCAGAAAATGTTTTTAATAAATCATAAAATTAATAAATAGTTACTTTAATGTATATTTACTAAAAATTAGATAAACTTTCTTCAAATTGCTATATTTTTAGGATGTGAAGTTATAATTTAAAAATTTCCTCCATAAATAAAATATATTAATAACCGTGAGACCCGATCATGAAAACATATCCCGATAAATTGATAACTTTTTTAGAAATAACAACCATTTACAGTTTGTCCATTTATCCATGTGTTGCTCAGATTGTCCCCGACGCTACATTAGGCAATCACAATTCAGCCGTTACCAACATCAACGCCGATCATACTCGCATCGACGGGGGTGCTATCAAAGGTAGCAATCTCTTCCACAGTTTCAAAGATTTTAACGTCGGCGAGGGGAAAAGCGTTTACTTTTCCAACCCCCAAGGGATTATGAATATTTTGAGCCGCATCACTGGCGGTAATCCATCTCAAATTATGGGTAAATTGGGAGTCTCCGGCAATGCCAATCTATTTTTAGTCAACCCCAACGGCATACTATTCGGCCCTAATTCTAGTTTGGACGTGAAAGGCTCTTTCTTCGCCACTACCGCCGATGGCATTAAATTGGGAGAGGAGGGATTTTTTAGCGCTACTAACCCGGAAAGCAGTAATCTGTTAGCCGTCAATCCTAGCGCTCTGTTCCTTAACCAGATACCGGCCCGATCGAGTTATATTCATAATTACGGTAACTTGAAAAGCGGCGGCGATTTAACCCTGGCCTCTGGTGATATAAAACTACAGGGAGAACTCCAAGCGGCCGGTAATCTAACTTTACAAGCCGCTCACACCATAGAAATTAGAGATAGCACAACCCAGCCTTTTATCGCTAAAACCGGTGGCGAGTTGAAGATCGTATCCGAGGAAAAAGTAGATATATTCGCTTTGCATCATCCCTCTAGCGGGTTGTATTCCGGCTCTGATATGACCATAGCTTCGGGCGCTCAAGTTATCGGCGATGCTCGCTATATCAGCGGCGGCAATTTTCGTATCCAGAAATTAGACGGTAGTTCGGGCGGTTTAAGAAGTCCTCATGACCCAGTAATTCGATCGAACGGCGATGTTAGCATGGGGGACTATCAAGGGGCTTCCTTGCATATTTTAGCCGGGGGGGCGGTAACTCTGGGTAATGTAACCATCACCGGGCGCGATACCACCTCTCAATCTTTACAAGAAACGGTGATTTTATCCGATGGTACGAGTTTATCGATCAACGGGGCCTCACAGGCCACTCTCGATGTCAGGGCCGGTATCGCTGGAATCAATAACTCGGCCAAGAGCGCGGATATTACCATCGGTGATGTGAAACTGCCCTCCACTGAAGAGGGATTAGTCTTTCTCAGTAATCAATATTCCCCTGGAGGAGTTCCGGGTAATATTAAAGTGGGGAAAATCGATACTTTCGTCGATTTTTTCAAGGTAAGCAGAGGTGGCTCTATCTTCATCGACTCCAAGGGGCAGGTTAACGTTACCGGTGCGATGAATACCAGTGCCTGCGGCCTTTATTGCATCGGTAGCGGCGGTAATGTGCGGATAGTGGCTGACGGTAATATCGAAACCGGATCGATCGATACTTCTAGTTTGGGGCCCGAGGGGGGCAATATTAACATCACCAGTCGCGCCGGGAGGATTTATATCGATAACGCGGCGATCAATACTCTTGGCAGAACGAGGGCGGGTGATGTCATCCTCGATGGTGCGGCGGGGATTACTATTGATAACAGTTCGATTCTCGCATATATATCGCCATTATTCGCTACTTCCAATAATGCTAATGATAGCTCGATCGTCCTGAAAACCGGTGTCAACGGCGATATTATAGTAGAGAATGGCTCGGTTATCGCTTCCCTCACCCTCGGCACGAAAAATAGTCCTAACATCAACATCGGTACCCCTACTTTCATCCTGAGGGACTCGGCTATAGCCACGGCAACAGTAGATGTTAACAATTTCGTGCCTGGTTTGCCCGCGAAAAGCGAGGGTAATAGCGGCGACATTAACTTTAACGTTAACGGCAGAGTCGATCTGGATAAGGTATTAGCCAAGGATAAGGTAAATCTTAGTTTATCGATCGCTGGTCAGGCGATCTCGATCGATCTACCCATCGGTGTGCTGACGCTGAGTTTGAGCGAGGGAAAAGCCGGTGATATTAATATCAATAATAATCCGGCGGTGAGTTTGAATAATGGCATAGTTGTCGGAAGTTTGACCATCGCACCGGGGAAAGGTGGGGATGTGAACGTCAATAGTGGTGACTTGATAATTCGCAATTCTAGTTTAGTTGCCGCTACCGTGGACGGCAAAGAATACGGTGTGAATTCTGGTGGTGGCGATGCGGGTAATTTAACGATTAATAGTAATAACGTGGAAGTGACTGGCGATAAGCCAGGTCAAGGGATAAATATACCCTTATCTTTTAATAATAATGCTAAGCCCATAATCATTCCTTTCGGATTATTCGCCGCTTCTCTAAAGAGTGGTACGGCGGGTAATTTAACTATTAATACTGTCCGTGAGGGAAATGTAATATTTAAGAATGGAGTTATCGCCACCACTTTAACCACAGGAGACAAAGACGCAGGAGATTTTAATATATCCACGGGTAATTTAGTTGTAGAAGACTCAGTAGTGGCTACGACCACGGTATCAATAGATGGTAAAAGTAAAGGTGCGGGCGGTAATATGAATATAGATGCCTCCCGATCGATTAACGTGATTAATAAACAGGAAAATTCAACTGTTAAAGCTCCACCCATACCCGAACTGAATCGCAATTTACCTGTTGGTTTATTTAGTCAAACAGAATCGAGCGGCCCGGCGGGAGATATGACCATCAAAACGGCAAGATTATCCATTCAAGGAGGTGGATCTGTGGCCGCTTCTACAAGTGGAGAAGGACAAGGGGGTAAATTGAATGTTGACGCTTGGAATAGTATAGAAATCATCGGTGTTAATCCAGGTGAAAACATACCGAGTATCATAGGTTCACAGGTAAGTGATAGAGGGCAAGGAAATGATATAACAATACGCACTTCGAGTTTGATAATAAAAAATGGCGCTACTATATCCGGCGGGGTATACGCGGAAGGTAAAAATAAGGGGGGTAATTTAACCGTTAACGCCGATGATATTTATTTAAGCGGAACCTCACCCAATAACAAGTTTTGGAGTTCTTTATTAACAGCTACAGTGAGCGAAAATATTGGCGGCGACGCAGGTAATTTAGAAATTAATACTAAACGGCTGACCTTAGAGAATGGAGGCATAATAACATCAGCGACGATCGGGGCGGGTAATGGTGGTAAATTAACGATCAATGCCACGGAATCTGTAAGTGTAATAGGTACGGCGGGGGATAGTTTACCCACATCGATAGTAACAGGTACAGCAGGAACAGGTAAGGGCGAAGATTTGATAATCAATACCCCTTTATTAACCATAAAAAATGGTGGTTTAGTTAGCACCGCCACTTACGGTGTGAGTAAGGGGAATAATTTAATTATTAATACGAATGGGGGCAGGATTAATATAGATGGTAAAGTTCCTAATCGCAGTCTGGGGGGTATATTAGCAGGCTCCGGGGTGAATGAAGATTTAGTGAAGATAATACAGCCTTATTTAGAGTATTTCGAGTTATCGGGAACGATCGATCCTAAAAAAGCTTCTGGAGATGGCGGGGCAGTGAATATTTTCACGGGCAATCTATTGATTCAAAATGGCGGTGCTATCTCTACAGATACCGTCGGCGTAGGAAAAGCTGGGTTGATGAATATTAATGCCGATACCATAAACCTTATCAATGGTGGAACAATAACGGGCAATACAAGGGGCAGCGGCAAGGCGGGGGATATAAACATCACCTCACCGGAATTAACCTTATCCGGGGGGGCGAATATCGCCGCCAATACTAGTAGCACTGGCGAAGGCGGCAGTATCACTATCACCTCACCGGGTAACAATCTCACCATCACCGGAGGAGAAATCAGCACCACTACTACCAGTGAAGGTAAAGCCGGGAGTATCAACCTAGAAGAGGATGAAATCAACCTCAATGACACGAGAATCACCGCCAATACCTCCGGTTTCGGGAAAGCGGGAGATATAACCATCACCTCACCGAACTTAAATTTATCCGATGGGGCGAATATCACCGCTAATACTGACGCTGCAGGCGAAGGGGGCAATATCACCATCACCTCGCCCACATCGGTGAGTATATCGGGCGGCGGTAAAATTTCAGCCTCCACCAGCGGTGCGGGGGCGGGGGGGCAAATCGAGATAAATAATCCCCGCATTCAGATGAAGGGCGGAGTCAATATCACCACCTCCACCGAGGGTGCGGGTAACGCCGGTAGTATTGGATTGAGAGGTGAGGAAATTTATCTCGACGGTAATATCAACGCCAACACCTCCGGTTTCGGGAAAGCGGGAGATATAACCATCACCTCACCGGAATTAACCTTATCTGATAGGGCGAATATCGCCGCCAATACCAATATCAATAGCAGCGGCGAAGGCGGCAATATCACCATCACCTCGCCCACATCGGTGAGTATACAGGGCGGGGGTAAGATTTCAGCCTCCACGAGCGGTGCGGGGGCGGGGGGGCAAATCGAGATAAATAATCCCCGCATTCATATGAAGGGCGGGGTTAATATCACCACCTCTACCGAGGGGGCGGGTAACGCCGGTAGTATTGGATTGAGAGGCGAGGAAATTTATCTCGACGGTAATATCAACGCCAACACCTCCGGGCAAGGTAAGGCGGGAGATATAACCATCACCTCACCGGAATTAACTTTATCCGATAGGGCGAATATCGCCGCCAATACCAATATCAATAGCACCGGCGAAGGGGGTAATATCACCATCACCTCACCCACATCGGTGAGTATATCGGGCGGGGGTAAGATTTCAGCCTCCACGAGCGGTGCGGGGGCGGGGGGGCAAATCGAGATAAATAATCCCCGCATTCATATGAAGGGCGGAGTCAATATCACCACCTCTACTGATGGGGCGGGTAACGCCGGTAGTATTGGATTGAGAGGTGAGGAAATTTATCTCGACGGTAATATCAACGCCAATACTTCCGGTTTCGGGAAAGCGGGAGATATAACCATCACCTCACCGGAATTAACCTTATCTGATAGGGCGAATATCGCCGCCAATACCAATATCAATAGCACCGGCGAAGGGGGTAATATCACCATCACCTCACCGGGGGATAATCTCACCATCACCGGGGGAGAAATCAGCGTTTCTACTTCAGCAGTAGGAATCGGTGGTAATTTGACTATTAAGAGCCAGAATTTAACTTTAAACAATTCCAGATTAACAGCTACCTCTGATGCTAGTGGTAATGCGGGCAATATTAGCCTAAATATTACTAACAATATCGGGGTTGATAATAGTAAAATTTCCACTACTTCCACGCAAGCAGATGGAGGTAATATTAATATAAGTGCCGGTGTTATTACCCTATTTAATAACAGCGATATTACTACTAACGTTATGGCTGGTACGGGTACGGGTGGTAATATCAATCTTACCGCTAACTCAATCCTAGCTCTAACCGATAGTGATATTCTCTCTTTCTCGCCAGAAGGAAGCGGCGGGAATATAACTATCGATACGCCTGTTTTCATTGGACAGAATTATGGAACCTCTAGTCCTAAAAGCCTGTCCAACACTCTCGATAATAACGCGCAAGTTGATGTGGATGCTAGCGGAAAATTATCGTCAGGTAACATCACTATTCCAGATGTTAGTGTTTTGAGAAATGGTTTACTCCAATTACCTAATCAAGTTATAGATACAAGTCGCTTACTGGCTAATAGTTGTGTGGTTCGCTCTAGACAAAATCAGGGTAAATTTATTATTACCGGGGCTGGTAACTTACCGAGTCGTCCCACGGATTTATCGCTCTCTCATTTTAGTACGGGGAATATTAACTTCATTCCTTCAGAAACCGGTTCATCGCAGTCGGGTAAACCAATTCTCGAAGCGGGGGGATTATATAAGTTGCCGGATGGCCGATTAATCCTCAGTCGTGAATGTTCCGCTTCTGACGGTACAGAACTATAACTTCTTTTTTGAAGTCAACAGCATACTTTATCTCAATCATTCAACTTAAATGACCGTTATCAAATTATTAAGACTCATCCTAGTAATCAGTGCAATATTCGTCAATTTTTTCCCGTCAGTGACCGGGGCTGAAGAAAGGAGAAATTATGATTTTTCTGATCCCTCTTTCCTCCCTCCATTTAGCGATCGATCTGATGAAACAACTTTTCTGGTTAAAAAAATAGAAGTATCGGGCAATACTGTTTTAAATAACGAAATTGGCTTATTAGTTTCGCCCTATGTGAACAAATATTTGTCTTTTGAAGATTTAATTAATTTACGCACCTCTATCACCCAAGTTTATATTAATAAGGGTTACGTGACATCGGGTGCTTTTATCGTAAATAATCAGGATTTAAGCCAAGGTATTATCAAAATACAAGTGGTGGAAGGTGATATAGAAAGAATCGATTTGACGGGATTACAACGGCTCAATCAAGGATATATCCGCAGCCGTTTACAGTTAGGCATTCAACGTCCCCTGAATGTTAATAATCTTCAATCGGCATTACAATTACTCCAGCTAGATCCATTGGTAGAAAATATTAACGCTGAATTGACGGCAGGTACTGCCCCAGGCCGTAATGTTTTATTAGTGACGGTGAAAGAAGCGCCCGCCTTTCACGCCGGAATCGGTTTCGATAATTATCGCCCCCCCAGTATAGGCTCCGAAGAAGGTACTATTTTCATCGATCACGATAATCTCTTGGGTTTCGGGGATAGATTCAACGGTCAATACGCGATCGCCAGTGGGCTGAATACTTACAATGTGGGCTATTCCATCCCCATCAACCCTAACAACGGTACTGTTAGCATCAGCTACGATAACGGTGTTACCGCGATTACCCAAGCCAGGTTTAGAGAATTTAATATTACTAGTGAATCGGAAACATTATCTTTCGCTTTCCGACAACCGATTATCAGAAAACCCACCGAAGAATTCGCCCTGGGATTAACCTTGGATTTACGTCACAGTCAAACCTATCTTGATGGTGAGCCTTTCTCTTTCTCCGGGGAAACGGACGACGGGGCGGCGAGGATTACGGTTATTCGCTTCAGTCAGGATTGGGTGAAACGCCAACCTACTAGCGTTATCGCTTTACGCTCTCAATTCAGTTTCGGTGTCGGCTCCCTAGGGGCGACTATTACCGATTTAGGTGTGGATGGACGCTTTTTCAGTTGGATAGGGCAGTTTCAATGGGTACAGCAATTGTATCCGGGGGCCATATTACTGATGAAACTCGATACTCAACTAACACCCGATCGATTGCTCTCCATGGAACAGTTTAGCATCGGCGGTATCGATACGGTGCGCGGCTACCCTCAAAATCAAATCGTCACCGATAACGGAGTGATTGTCTCCCTAGAAGCTCGTTTTCCTCTCACATCCAACCCCGATACTCTCCAGATAACGCCTTTTTTAGAAGCGGGTACGGGATGGAATAATAGTTCTTTCAATCCCGATCCTAGCACGATCGCCGGAACCGGGATTGGTTTACGCTGGCTCATCACCGCAGGCTTACAGGTGCGTCTCGATTATGGTATACCCTTACTCCCCTTCAAACGACAGGGTGATTCTTTTCAAGAAAATGGCTTTTATTTCTCTATCCGTTATCAACCCTTTTAATTTGTCATTACAGTTTTCGGCAATGTTACTTTCTTCTTACGGGATTTTTAATTACACAAATTTGCCATATTCTGAAAATAGAAATTTTTTTAATTTACACGAATCTTATGTTTAACGACTCGAATGATTATAGTTTTTCCGCCATTAGTCAAGATAATTTTATTAATCTTTATACTTCCGATTTGATCACGCCCAAAACTACTAATCTACCGCTAACAGGCTCGGCAGTAAACCTAACGCTACCAACGGTTAATATTACCACTCTAGATAATTTAGCGGCGGAAACCCTCACGGGCAAACCGTTAAATACAGGAAAGTTTCAAGTTACTCGCTCCGGTAGCACGAACACGTCTTTAACCGTATTTTATAGCCGCTCGGGCACGGCTTTAAATAACGTCGATTTTAATAGCTTGAGCGGTAGCGTTACCATCCCGGCCGGTCAAACTAACGCCATCATTACCGTCACCCCGAAAGATGACTCCATCAGCGAGTCAACGGAGACGGTTATAGCTACCCTGACTGCTAAGACTAACTATAACTTGGGAAGTAATATTAAAGGCACGGTTAATATTCAAGATAACGACGTATCGGCTAAACCCACGGTAAGTATAACCGCGACCGATTCTAGAGCGATCGAAACTTCAGGTTCACAAAGTCCCAACACGGGACAATTCCAAATAACTCGCACCGGCAGTACGAGCGCGCCCTTGACAGTTATCTATACCATGACGGGAACGGCTACTAACGGTTCCGATTATGACTCTTTAACCGGGAGCGTAACCATCGCGGCGGGCCAAACTAGCGCCACCATTACCGTCAAACCAAAAAACGACAATTGGTTCGAGAATACGGAAACCGCCGTCGCCACTTTACAAACGAATACCAACTACAATCTCAATACTAATAAACAGGCTACCGTCTCGATCAAACCTTATTTAGAAGTCAATGCCAATCAAGGTGATTACGAATTTCTCACGAGAATTATTTCCAAGAATTTAATCAGCCAATATCAAACCGTCGATGTAGATCCGGCCTCACCGGGAAACGAAGGTATTTTAACGCCTTCTGGACAAATTTATAAGGTGGTTCAATATATAGATGACTTGGGAACGAATTTACAAATAGGAGGTTTAATTTCTGAATCAGGCGCACCGCCGGTACTAGCCATAGGTGGACTCAACGTTAGTACCATAACCGATGAAATGATCGATCGATTAAACGTATCCAGCCCCGGTAAACAACAATTTACCGATAACCAGACCAGTATCAAACAATTTATCGACAACGCTAACTCTTTTCTAACAGTTAATCAACTCGCTCAAAGAGTAGATTTAACCGGATATAGCTTAGGTGGGGCAATCGCCCAGCAAGCGGCCAGTTACTTCACCTCCACAAACTACTTATTAGGGGAATTAGTTACTTTCAACTCACCAGGAATCGCTGCGATCGATGTGCAACCTTTCAGGAGCGCTAACGTAAGAGCAGTGACCCACTACGTGGTTAACGGTGACATAGTGAGTTTAATGGGTGAAAAATTCATCCCTGGCAACTATAAATTAGTAAGTTGGGATACTCCTTTAAACTTCGATCCAGAGACCTACGCTGAAAATATCGTCACGGACAAACATAATGGCAGCCTAACGAATCAGTTTTATTTAGCCAATATTAACAAACGCTCAGGAGTAACCATCATCGATAATTTCAATGGGGCTAACTTTTTATCCGATCCTCTATTTAGCTATGGCATCTGGGAAATTTCCATCGAAGATTGGTCTAGTTTCAATATAATTTTAACTTTAAATCCAGAGCTAGTAGATCCGGCTCTAGCATTTTATCTAACCGATCGAGGCACACTGAATAACAATCGAGACGCATTCGTACAGCTTTTAAAAGATTTCACCTGATCGATTTTCATGGCACCGGCAAAAATTGTACTGGCGTAATAACGCCGGTGCCAAGGCTGGAAACTTGAAAATCTAGACTTTTTCCAACATCAGTTTCGATCGTTTGATAGCATCGGGAATAGCTATAGGATAGTCGCCGTTAAAACACGCTGTACAGAAGTTTTTCGGATCTTCCCCCGTCGCTTTTAACATCCCTTCAGGACTCAAATAAGCTAAAGTATCCACGCCGATCAAGTCTTGTATTTCCTGCACCGATTTCGTCGAGGCGATTAATTGGTCTTGACTATCGGTATCGATGCCGTAGAAACAGGGATGGGTGACGGGTGGCGAAGAAATCCGCATATGTACTTCTGTCGCTCCCGCGTCTCTTAAAGCTTTGACGATCTTCCTGCTGGTTGTGCCTCTGACTATAGAATCATCGACGATGACGATTCTTTTGCCCTGTAACACATCTTTGAGGGGATTAAGTTTCATTTTTATCCCCGATTCTCTCATGTGTTGGGTGGGCTGGATGAAAGTTCTGCCCACGTAGCGATTCTTGATCAATCCTTCGGCGTAGGGTATGCCTGATACGCGAGAGAAGCCGATGGCGGCGGGTATTCCCGAATCGGGGACACCCATGACTAGATCCGCGTCCACGATCGATTCTACCGCCAGTCTTTCCCCCAATCTGGTTCGATAGGTGTATAGAGATTCTTCATGAACGATACTATCGGGGCGGGCGAAATAGATCATCTCGAAAACGCACAGTTTTCTCTCGGATTTTGGTGCCCAATGTAGAGATGACATACCTTCTTCGGTGATCCACACTAGTTCACCTGGTTCTACATCCCTGAGATATTCAGCGCCGATAATGTCTAAACCGCAGGTTTCCGAAGCTAACACGTAACGGGTAGTACCTTCATCGATCGTGCCTATTACCAAGGGACGTACTCCGTTGGGGTCTCTAGCGCCGATAATACCCGAGGGAGTGCCGATAACTAAACTGTAAGCGCCGGTGCAATGGGCGAAAGCGTCTATACTTCCCTGTAACCAGTCTTTGCCGCTATTCACTTCTTGTGCGATCGCTACCGCTATCATCTCCGAATCCGTGGTGGTAACGAAATCACAGCCCCTGTCTTCCAATAGTTTTCTCAGGTCGATCGTATTGACTAAATTACCATTATGTGCTAAAGCTAATTTACCCAAACGGGTATCTACTACCGCCGGTTGAGCGTTAGCGCGACGGCTGGAACCGGTGGTAGAATAGCGGGTGTGACCGACGGCGTGAGTGCCTGGAAGGGTTTTCAGGAGGGTTTCATTAAACACTTGGGACACTAAGCCCATTTCCTTATAACAATGCACTACATCCCCATCAAAAGAGGCGATACCGGCCGACTCTTGACCGCGATGTTGTAGGGCGTAAAGGCCGAAATAGGTTAATTTGGACACTTCCGTTTCCGGTGCGTAAAGTCCGAATACTCCACAGGCTTCCTCTGGTTTATCGGCGCGATACTGTTCAATCTGCTGGTCTTCTCGGGGATGAGTCATGGTGGCTAGGGTTGCTCCTAAGGATGGCTGAGGGTTCAATCTTAACTTATCTTAAACTTTTTTTAACTAACTCAAACGTCGCTCGATCGCATTTCTCCAAGTTAAATTCATTACTTCGATAGTAACGTCGATCAAGGTTCGATCGTCAGACGTGAAAACCCGTAAATTTTGCCCCGTCACCCGCCCGATTTGCCGCCATTGCCCCGGTAATTGCCCGTCTAGATACTGAGTCCAAACCTTTTCGTCGGCGGGGGATACGGACACGATGATCCTGCTGGCGGATTCTCCGAATAACTGCCCGTCAAGGCGACTATCATCGGGGGGCAATAATATTTCCGCCCCCAAATCGCCCCCCATACAGGATTCCGCTAAAGTCACACTCAAACCACCTTCAGCGCAATCGTGAGCCGATTTTATCCAACCTTGAGCGATACCGTGACGACAAACAGACTGCACTTTCCTTTCTAACTCAAAATCCACATCAGGAGGATTACCCGCCACTTGACCCATCACCGAGGCCAAATATTCTGACCCACCTAAAGTTAAACTCGGCAAGCCCAACAGATAAATACTATCGCCTTCCGTTTGCCAACCCTGACCGCGAACTTTAGTAATATCCGCCACCAGACCCACCATACCGATTACTGGAGTCGGGTAAATCGGTTGAGGTTTTCCCTCACTATCAACGGTTTCGTTATATAGGGATACATTACCCCCTGTCACGGGCGTATTAAGTTCTTGACAGGCCTCGGCTATGCCCTGACAGGCTAGGGCTAATTGCCAGTAACCCACGGGATTCTCTGGACTACCGAAGTTTAAATTATCCGTGACGGCCAGAGGTTCCGCGCCTACACAGCTCAAATTTCTGGCAGCTTCAGCCACTGCCAGTTTAGCACCCACCAAAGGATTGAGATACACATAACGGCCGTTACAGTCTGTAGTGGCGGCTACCCCGATGGTGCAATCTCCGGGGTTGGCCGATATAGGTCTGACGCGGATTACTGCCGCATCAGCGCCGCCTGGCAGAATCACCGTGTTATTTTGGACTTGATGATCGTATTGACGATACACCCACTGTTTCGAGGCGATCGTGGGTGTATCTAGTAACTGTAATAAAACTTCCGTCCAAGATTTATTTTCTATGCCGTCCAGCGTCGCGGGAGGTAATAGGGCTTCCGTCCACTGCCAAGCTTTTCGAGCGTACTCCGGGGGATGACTTAACAATTCCCTGTTATAGATGGGAGTATTATCAGCGAGGGCTGTTGCCGGTATTTCGGCGGCGATTTCACCTTGGAATAGTATACGCACGATCGATTCTTCGATAACAGTCCCGGCGACGGTTGCCTGTAAGCCCCAGCGATGGAAGATAGAAATCAATTCATCTTCCCGGCCCTTGTGAGCCACGAATAACATCCTCTCTTGGGATTCCGAGAGCAGATATTCATAAGGAATCATCCCCGTCTCTCGCGCGGGAATCTTATCTAAATCCAACTCGATACCCACTCCCCCTTTCGCTGCCATCTCGGAAGTAGAACAAGTAATCCCGGCGGCCCCCATATCTTGGGCTGCCACTACCGCACCGGTTTTAAAAGCTTCCAAACAAGCTTCGATGAGAGATTTTTCTAAAAAAGGGTCTCCTACTTGTACCGCAGGGCGGTCATCCATCGATTTATCGGTTAATTCGGAACTGGCGAAGCTGGCCCCACCCATACCATCGCGCCCGGTGGTAGACCCCACATAAAGGACCCAATTACCTATCCCCTGTGCGCCTGATTTGACGATTTCTTCGGTTTCCATCAAGCCTAAAGCCATAGCGTTGACGAGGGGATTACCGGAATAAGCCTGGTCGAAATACACTTCACCCCCTACCGTCGGTACACCTACACAATTACCGTAGTGGCTGATTCCTTCCACCACACCAGCGAAAATGCGACGGTTGCGGGCATCTTCTAGATTACCGAATCGCAGCGAGTTGAGGATGGCGATCGGTCTCGCCCCCATTGTGAATATATCCCGCAATATACCGCCGACTCCGGTGGCTGCGCCTTGAAACGGTTCGACCGCGGAGGGGTGATTGTGGGATTCGATTTTAAAAGCGAGTCGTAACCCATTTCCCAGGTCTACTACCCCTGCGTTTTCTCCCGGCCCTACTAGAATTCTCTCGCCCGTGGTGGGAAATTGTTTCAGCAGCGGGCGGGAGTTTTTATAGCAGCAGTGTTCTGACCACATGACTCCAAACATTCCTAATTCGGCTTTGTTCGGGTGTCTGCCAAGTCGTTTTACTATTTCTTCGTATTCATCGGGCTTAATGCCTTCTGACGCGATTTCTTCGGGGCTAAAAGGTGAAGTCATGATTTTAGGTAATGGGATAACCATTGTCTATTCTAAAACCAGAACTCCCCAATGGATAATACAAAATTATTCGTCAGCATCGGCGCTGTCATCCTCATCCGGCCTAGAAGTAGCGAAGGAGACCGCACCCATCTCTAATTTTTCCCGTAATTGTTGCTCTACGATCACGGCTATTTCGGGGTTATCTTCCAAGTATTTCACCGCGTTATCCCGCCCTTGAGAGATGTTCTCGCCGTTGTAGCTGTACCATGCGCCTTTACGGGTGATGACGTTGGTTTGTTCGGCTAGATCTAACATACACCCCATCTGGGAAATGCCTTTACCGAAGATGATGTCGAATTCAGCGATACGGAAAGGAGGTGCTATTTTATTTTTGGCCACTTTCACTTTCGCCCGGATGCCATACTCGCCTTCGGTACCTTTTTTCAGGGTTTGGATGCGACGGATGTCAAGACGTACAGAAGCGTAGAACTTTAAGGCATTACCGCCGGTGGTCACTTCGGGATTACCGTAGGTGACACCAATTTTTTGCCGTAACTGGTTCAAGAAAATGACCACGCAACCCGATTTCCCGATATTCCCGGCGATCTTCCTCAAAGCTTTACTCATTAACCGGGCCTGTAAACCGACTTGATTGTCTCCCATTTCCCCTTCGATTTCAGCCCGCGGTACTAGGGCGGCTACGGAGTCTATTACTACTATATCTACTGCTGAAGACCGCACTAATTGATCGACTATCTCTAATCCCGCTTCGCCCGTGTCCGGTTGTGCTACCAATAGGTTATGGATGTCTACTCCCAAAACGTCTGAATAGGTGGGGTCTAGCGCGTGTTCCGCATCCACGAAAGCTGCCACTCCCCCCGCTTTTTGTACTTCTGCGATCGCATGGAGTGCCAAGGTGGTTTTCCCTGAACTTTCCGGCCCGTATATTTCGATGATTCTGCCTTTAGGTAAGCCGCCACCCAGCGCTAAATCTAGGGTTAACGCACCACTGGGGACAGTTTCCAATCTCATCCTCGTGGCATCTCCTAAACGCATGATCGCGCCTTTACCGAAGTTGCGTTCAATTTGATTGAGTACTAATCCTAGTGCTTTTTCTTTTTCCGGGTTATTGGTAATGGTAGCCATCTATAATTACTCACCTAGTTTCTTTAACTATTATAGTACAAAAGTATGGAAGTGCGGTCAATTTAGGAACTTCTGACACAAAAATGTACAGATTCTACAAGGGCCGCGTCTATAGTATTTTTGCAGAATTTTCTCTCGGAAAAACAAGTTCAGCTATGGGTATTCATGGATCTTAGCTTTCATGGTACTGCAAGATCGGCGAGGGGGCGGTGGCGATCGAGTACAATACTCTCTAAGTATCCCCTTGACAATACAAAGATAAATGGAAATTCGGAGAAGACACCCTAACCCGTCTGTAAACCTAGAGAACCTAAGCTACACAGTAAAAGTGCCATCCTCCCAACCTCAACATATTCTAGAGGAGATCGTCTGGCACAAAGAAAGAGAAGTGGATTCCATGAGGGAAAAAGTTCCTCTCTTGGAATTACGCAAAAAAATCCAACCTCTCGCCCCTCCTCAAGATTTTTTGGCGGCGATCAAAAACGGGAAAACTAACCCAGCGGTCATTGCGGAAGTGAAAAAAGCTTCCCCTAGCAAGGGAGTAATTAGAGAAGATTTTGACCCGGTAACTATCGCCCGTTCCTATGAAGATGGCGGGGCTACTTGTCTGTCAGTTCTTACCGATAGCAAATTTTTTCAAGGTAGTTTCGCCAATCTTTCTTTAATTCGCTCTGCCGTCGCTCTGCCCTTATTATGTAAGGAATTTATCGTCTATCCCTATCAGATCTATTACGCCCGTCTTCACGGTGCGGATGCAGTTTTATTAATAGCGGCTATACTGAACGATCAAGATTTGCAATATTTCCTGAAAATAGTTCAATCTCTGGGAATGACCGCTTTAATCGAAGTACATACCTTGGAAGAATTTGATCGAGTGTTGCGTCTCGATGGTGTTAATTTAATCGGTATTAATAATCGTAACCTGATGGATTTTTCTGTAGATTTACAAACGAGTTGTCAACTATTGGAAAAGCGACGGGAACAAGTAAGGGATAGGGGTATTCAAATGGTAAGTGAATCAGGGTTGCATACTTTCTCAGACTTAGAGTTAGTGAAACGCTCAGGTGCTAACGCCGTTCTCATCGGTGAGTCCCTAGTAAAACTGCCCGACCCCGGTCAAGGGATTAAAACCCTCTTTTCCGGTATATAATCAATACTCTAGCCTCTGAGGCTTAAGTCGATCGCACAGTTTTTGCTCCCTGTCCTCAACTTTAAACCTTATGAAGCCGAATTATTTACTTCCTTTTCTTTTCCTAGCGTTACCATCCTCGCCTCCCCTGACTTCTGCCCACAGGGGGCAGCTACAAATCGTATGAAGCCGATTCCTTTGCCCTCTCACGTTCACTATGAATTGTTATTGCAGTTGTTAGAACGCAAATCTTTAGACATAGCGGAACAACAACCGGCTCTGAAAGAACAAGTTCGACAATTAATTATCAGTCTTCGTAAGGCTTTCGCACAGCAAAAACATCTCGAGGATATGTGTAAGCAGACGGGAGTAGATATAGAGTTTCGCTGGTCACTCAATAGCGTCAGCGTCGCTTTAAACTCCGTCCCTGAAGTTCTACCACCTTCGGAAACCAGTCAAGAATCAGGTAGCTGAAGCCCGAAATTATCACTTGCTTCTACGTATAGACCAACCGATCAGGGCCAATAAACCCCCAACGGCTAAAAATCCCATATCCCAAGCCAGTTCATGAGGCCCGGACTTAACGTGATGAATACCGAGAATTTGGTGGTTGATAATCCCTTCAACGAGATTGAATATACCTGCTCCCATCAGTAAAGAGCCGCCAAAAACCTTGGAAGACCAGGATAAATGCCCACGATTCAAACCACTCCATAAGACTACTAATCCGCTCACGGTGAAAATATAAGTACCCGCGTGAAAAAGGCCGTCAGCTAAAGTATTTAACTTCAAACCCGCCACCGTAGCATCGCTATAACCCACACTCGTTAGCATATGATGCCATTGCAAAATTTGATGTAGCACCACCCCATCAAAAAAACCGCCTAAACCCAAACCGAAGAGAAAGCCGGAAAGGGTTATGGTTCGGAAATTTGGCTTTTGTTGGCTATTCCCCGCCTCAGCTGCCATAAGTTCTGTCGTCATAAATATCTTTACCCGAGACTGAAATTAATTACGCCATGATCTTATTATGGTCAAAATTCTAGAATCATCTTTCCGTGGAGCTACAGATGAACTATTACGAAATACTAGGAATACCCGGGAGCGCTAGCACTAAGGAAATTAAAACAGCTTTTCGCCGTCTCGCGCGTCAGTACCACCCTGATTTTAACGGTAATAGTCAAGAGAATCTGGATAAGTTCCGGCAAATATGTCTGGCTTACGAGGTACTATCGGACTCGCAACAACGTCGGGATTACGATCGTATTCTCGAACTAGATCGGCCCCAATCTTATAACACGCTTTACAGTCAAGGTTTAAATCACGCCCAGCACAAAAATTATCCCGCGGCGATCGATCATTATACCAGGGCGTTGAAAATAGATCCCCGACAATGGCAACTCTATTTAAAAAGAGCAGAAGCTTACTACCGAATTTATAACTACGGGAATGTTTTAGAAGACTGTAGACAGGTTTTACAATTGAACCCCACCTGCTTTGAAGCTTATTATTACTTGGGATTATCCCGACAACGCTTAGGTTATACGCAGTCGGCTATAGAAGCTTACGGCCGAGGTATAAGTTTAAAACCTGATTACGCACCCGCCTATTACGCCAGGGGCTTGGCGTTGTCAGAATTACATAATTATCAAAGAGCCATCCAAGATTTAGAAAAGGCGGCGGTGTTATTCGCAAAAACCCCAGGGGGTAATCGCGATCGTATCATCGGGCCGAAATTGAAGAATTTAAGAAAAAAGCAACTCCAAGGCAGAAAACAAAGCCTAACTGCTTTTTTATCGCTCGTGCCTGGAGTAGTGCAAAATTTGCTGTCATCGGTTTATGTGATGGTTATTAATCCTAAAGACGGGCTGGGAGAACAATTTTTAAAAATTGCTAAAAATCAGACTTTATCTATAGGAATTTTGTCTATGGTTCTCACCAGTATAGTTTTAGTATTTACTTGGTTAAATTGGGGAAATAAACTTCCAGTATTAATCCTCTTTTGCCTTGGTTTAGTACCAAGCATACTCTTGATTTTATCCAGTTATTTAGTTAGAATCACTTGGCAATTTTACGGCTACTTGGAAGGGGATATATTTATGGGAGGCTTAATAATGTTGCCCGTTAGCGTCGTTTTATTGATAACTTCTTCATTAGAGATAGCCAATGAATTGAAAATGGTAATAATTTTAATAGCTATTTTTCATTTAACAACAATAACCTATAATAACTACCTACAAATATCTAATTTCACCAAACCAATGGCCTTATTAATGACACCGGTAATTTTAACTATTATCTTCCCGGTTATTTGGAGCATTTATTACTATTTCTAGATCTTCGGGAGTATTACAATTAAATAAAACTTGAGGATTGGTAACGGGGAGGATTTGGACGGGCGATCGATCTAACCATACTTGAAAAGAACTACCACCGGCACGAATAAAATCTTCCAAGGAAGAGAGACAGTCAGAACGATAAAAAGCTGAGAGGGGATGCCACCGGTCATCGAGACGGGGGACGAGAGCGATCGTTTCCTGGGAAAGAGACGGTAATCTAGCCGCCCATTCTTGGACTTCGGAGGGGGTTAAAAAAGGCAAATCGCAAGCTAAAAGCAATACCCATGAAGTTCGCACCAGGGGTAAAACCTTGGAGAAAGATACTAAGGGCCCGGTAAAGGGAGGATTTTCATCTAACAAAACACACGAAGGAGTTATGAGTGACTGATAACGATCGTGCCAGGGAGTGACCACGTATACTTTAACGGCGCAACAAGAAGCCAGATCGCATATCTGTCGTAGTAACGGGACTGCCGCCACAGAAATTAAAGCTTTATCTTGACCCATTCGAGAGCTTCGACCGCCTGCTAAGATGATAGCAGTGATCTCGTTTTTAGGATAAATCATCATGACGCACAGGGATCAGTTCGGAGACGAGAAATTAAACCGAATACAATTAATTTTATACTTGATGCCCCTATGTGGATGGATATTAGCTGCATTAACCCTGTACGGAAAAGAATCCAGTAGCGAACAAAGAAAAGTTAGTCGTATCTCCTTGAGTTTGACCCTGAGTTGGCTCATTTTTTATGTCCTCTTGTGGGCGGGTTCAATTTATGGAGATGATACCTACAGTTTCCGACTACTTTACGCTAATGGATTATTAACCACGGGATACATCTTGATCTCTCTAGGATTGATGTGGCGCTTATGGCGAGGTAAATCCATTAATCCTTCAGCTAAAAAATAGTAATCTTTTCTGTGACGGATATGGGCTTTCTTTCTTCTAGCAATTCTATCGCCTGTAGTAAACCCATGGCTGAATCAAAAGACTCGTCTAAAAGTTGATTTTCTTCTACTTCATCTTCAACCAAACCATCGGCCAGTAATCGTAATGAGCCTAATAAACCATTTAATTGACTACGCATCTTGTAAGATAGATAAGCCTGTTGTTCCTTCAGTTGACCATCGCTAGAATCATTATCCCTGGCTCCAAATTGTATAGCGTGTAAACGGGAATAATGGCCGCCCCGATTTAATAATTGATCGTGGGTACCCGTTTCCACTACCACACCCTTATCTAGAACGATGATCTTATCAGCTTTTTGTATGGTAGAAAGTCGGTGGGCTATAACTATGGTAGTTCTTGTTCTAGTAAGTTCGTCGAGGGCTTCCTGCACCATTTTTTCTGAGATGGTATCGAGGGCGGAGGTCGCTTCATCGAGAATGAGAATATCCGGGTTTCGCAACAGGGCCCGGGCGATCGAAATCCTCTGTTTTTGCCCCCCCGATAATCTCACACCTCGATCTCCTAATTCCGTATCGAATCCTTCGGGAAGATTGATAATGAATTCGTAGGCGTTAGCACTTTTGCTGGCGAGGATGATTTGTTCTTCGGTTACATCCGTCAAGCCGTAGGCGATGTTATAACGAACGGAGTTATTGAATAAGAAAGTATCTTGACTAACTATGCCCATCCCCCGCCGTAAACTTCTCAAGGTGTATTCCTTGATGTTTTTGCCATCGATGACGATCTCTCCTGCCGTGGGGTCGTAAAAGCGAGGTAGAAGATCGGCGATCGTCGATTTTCCGGCGCCGGAGGCCCCCACTAAAGCTATCATTTTTCCTCTTGGTATGGAAAAATTAACGCCTTTGAGAACTAGTTCTTCGTGTTGTGGATAGCTAAACTTAACGTTTTTAAATTCGATCCTATCTTTAATTCCCGTAAAATTAATATCACCGTCGGACATGATAGGTTTATTTTTATGGCTCAAAAAGTCCGCCACCAGATCCACCGCCGATGAATTATTGGAGATCTGGGATCTGGTGCCATTAATTTGACTTATTAACGGTAGCAAGCGAAAAAGAATGTATAGGTACGTTAAAACTACAGCCGCAACTGATTTTAACTGGTCGGCGAATAAATAACGACCCAGTATAATGATCAGTGCCACTATTATCACCCCGCCTATTTCATTCATTGGTGAAATAATTGACGAATTCATTTGAGAATCTAGTCCCGCTTTTTCTCTCGCTCTAATATCTTTCATGAGCGCTTCCAGCTCATAATTTTCATTGCCCGATGCTTTAATTAGTCTGATACCTGTTAATATTTCCAAGAGTTTATTAGTGAATTGTTTTGCAACTAGGGACACTATCTCACCATACTTTTTAGCTCTTTTCACGAAAGATTGGTTTAAGAAAGCGAGAATACTCGCTAAAATAGCCGAAAAAATGGTTAATGGCCAAGAAATTGATAACAATAAACCAACGAATAATAATATAGTTATAGACGTTTGAATTAAATTAAGATAACTGGTGATTGTACTAACTACTCGGTTCGTTTCCGACATATAGCGATTAAAAATATCACCCATTTTGTTTTTGTTATAGTAATCAATATCTACTTTTAGTAGTAATTTTGCTCCATCTATTTTCATATCTTTATTGAGAGAAATGGTGAGATAAGCATTGATAAAATTTGTGACAAAATTCATTAAATGCTTTAAAATCAGTGCTAAAAAAACTACGACAAACATGACGAAAATTTTGCTATCACCAGTAAAGCCATCGAATAAACCGATTACTTTTTGTAAAACCGCAGGTGCCCCTTTAAATAAGGAGTTATCATCACTGATAAAAGCTACGAGTAAAGGAATAATTAAAACTATACTCACCCCATTAAAAATAGCGCTAGAAAAGCCCCCAACAATCGAAAACAGGGCTAAGACTTTGCGTTTATTCAAGTAATATTTAATTAATTCTTGAGATTGCATAAAGTTACAGTTTTTTTAAAAAAGGCTGAAGTATTTGGTCGAGAATATGAGCCATGCTATCTATACTGTAATACTCGACACAGCGCTGTCTTGCCAACTTTCCCTTAGCCTCGAATAAGTCGAAGTTATTAAAAATATAATCGATCGCGTCTGCAATTCGAGGCGGAGAATTAGGTTCTACTAGATAACCGGTATGGGCCAATATAAAAGGAATATCCCCCACGGAAGTAGCTAGAATCGGTTTGGCCATAGCCATAGCATCGGTTAATTTCAAGGGAAATTGAGCCAAAGTAGCTGGGGTAAGCTGTTGGGGAACGACGATCGCATCAGCCGCCATGACCACTTCCGGCATCTGTTGGGGGGGGGTTTTCGGTAGGTTGATCAACCATTTGCCCCATTTTTGCGTTAAAGAGCGATCGTAATCATCATAAGGACTGCCTCCCACGATCACTAATTTATACTGGGGTTGATCTAGTATATCCAAAGCTTGTAATACATCCTCGACCCCTTTATAAGGACGGGGCGCGCCTGGAAACATCAAGACCTTGTAAGGGGTTAACCCGTATTTAGAGCGACTAGCTTCGTAATCGTAGCAAGCAGGGTCGAATAAATCTACATCCTTGCCGCTGGGAATATAAACCCCGCCGAAGCGCTCGCCGATAAAATCCGTATGTCTGGTCACCACATCTGCCTTATCAACTAACTTTTCCATCCAACGTAAATAGAGGGGATGGTCTATATGTTTTAAAGCACCTTTTCGAGAGAACAAATCCTGTATCAGTCCCTTGGGCTTGAGACCATAAGACCAATCATCACCGCCGTACCAACTCATTTCCCAATCATCAATATCCACCATGAGAGGACGTTGACCCAGCATTTTTTTCAAGAGAGCGATACCGAAACTACTAGGTTTTAACTTCACTGCGTATAATATATCCCCGTCGAGAAGACGCAATAACTCGGAAACTACCGTCCAGGTTTTCCTGTAATCGGGGTAATAGGGGCATGGAATGACCGTCATCGGTATTTCCGTATTAAACTCGACTTCCCTATGACTGGCAAAAGCTAAACCGTAAATTTTTACTTCATGACCTAATCGGCGAAGGGCCTGGGCTAAGAGAAAAGGTCTGCTCGCTCCTCCCCATCGTCCGGCACCTTGACCGGATAGGTCGCTGACTACTAGAGAAATCTTGAGTTTGTGGGCAATGGCGGCTGTACTCAAGGTTCATTAAGTTTTTTAAAGTTTTTTACAGTTTAATATGGATCGGTAAGAACTTGCGCGATCTCGAAAAAATTTATGGAAGTCATCAGATTACCGGCCTTATCAGACAACTATATTTTTCTCCTACACGACGCGGGAAACTCTCGAGCCGCGGTGGTCGATCCGGCCCAAGCGGGGCCGGTCATAAAATGTTTAGAGGCTATTAAAGCCGAGCTAGTAGCGATTTTTAACACTCATCATCACGGGGATCACGTCGGTGGTAACTTGGATTTAATGGCCAGATTCCCCGATTTAACGGTTTACGGCGGTAGAGAAGACAAGGGGAGGATACCGGGGCAATCGGTGTTTTTAGAACAGGGTTCGCGTTTAAATTTCGCTCTCAGAACGATCGAAGTAATCTTCGTTCCAGGTCACACCCGCGCCCATATCGCCTATTATTTCCCCCCTACCGATACGGGCGTGGGCGAGTTATTCTGCGGTGATACACTGTTTTCTGGTGGCTGTGGGCGACTATTCGAGGGCACTCCCGCCCAGATGTTAGACTCACTGGGGAAACTTAAGGCTCTACCGGATGAAACACGAGTATGGTGCGCTCACGAATACACCTTGAAAAACTTACACTTCGCCCTCACCGTTGAACCCGATAACCTAGCCTTAGAGCAATATTATACGCGAGCGAAGAGCGATCGCTCCCTCGACCTTCCCACCATCCCTTCCAGTATCGGTTTGGAGAAACAGATCAATCCTTTCCTGCGCTCTGATCAACCCACGATTCAAAAATCCGTCAACAGTACAGATGCTGTACAAGTACTGGGACGACTGCGGGGTAAGAGAGATGTATTCTAGCTTTCCTTTGCTGGTATAATGATAGTTTTGGAAATATTTTAGGTTTTAATCACAATGGCGAAGAAATTACAGGTAGTGCTTACTCAGAGCGTTGCTAAATTGGGCCAAGATGGCGACGTGGTGGATGTGGCCCCAGGCTACGCCAGAAATTACTTGATCCCTCAAGGTAAAGGCGTTATGGCAACCCGTGGCGTACTCAAACAAGTAGCACTCAAGAAAGAAAAAGAACGTCAGCGCCTCTTGGCTCTCAAAGAGGTAGCTATGGGTCAAAAAGCCACCTTAGAAAGCGCAGGGGTTCTAAGTATCGCTAAACAGGTCGGGGAAAACGAAGCTATATTCGGTACAGTGACGACTCAGGACGTGGCTGATGCTATTACTGCCAAAACCGGTTTAGAGATCGATCGACGGGGCATAACAGTGCCCGAAATCGGACACCTGGGTGTTTACACGGCCCATGCGAAATTACACCCGGAAGTAACAGCAGAAGTGCCTTTTAAAGTGGTTTCCCTTTAATTTTTAAGCAGTTATGGGTTACATCGAGTTAACCCATCTGGAATTAAAGGGTACTAGAATCTAAACTTTGAGCCTCACCTTGGGTTAGGGGTAGATGTAAACCGCACTCTTGTTTCAAGCCTTTAAATCTAGTATCTCTGTCGTTATCGTCTTCCAAGGTGAGGGGACGGCTAGAATGCCAATCTCCCACCGAAACATAACCCTGGTCGAAATAGGGATGATAGGGAAGATCGTATTTAGTCAGATACTCGTAAATAGTTTTCGAGTTCCAGTAGAGGATAGGTAAAACTTTGTACTGTTTCCCCTGCCTTTCTAATCTTCTGAGGTTTTTTCTATGGTCGGTTTGTTCCCGACGCAAGCCCGCCAGCCAGGCGGTAGCCTTTAACTCTTTTAAAGCTCTCTGCATCGGTTCTACTTTACGAATACTATCGTAGAGGTTGAGAGATTCCACGTCGTTTTGCGCCCATAGTTTACCCTGCACCGCTTCCATTCTCGCAGGACTGATCGGGGATTGATAAACTTTGAGGTTGAGATTTAATCTTGTCGCCAGTTCATCAGCGAAACGGTAAGTTTCTGCGGGCAAGTAACCCGTGTCCACCCAAATAACGGGAATATCGGGGATGATTTCGGTGGCTAAATGTAGCATCACCGCGGCTTGGATGCCAAAACTTGTACTCATCACTAATCCTTCAGAAAAGGTATCAGCAGCCCATCGTACTAATTCTTGAGCGGTGGCTGAATCTAACTGTTGATTGATCTGGTTTAAATCTAGGGGCCGGAGGTGAGGAGAAACCTGTGTTAAGGAATGACTTGTCGGTTGTTGAGTCGATGTAATCACTTGTAAATGTGGCATTCTGGGTGGTTTTTTGCTTGTGATATATACTCTGATAGGGTTCAGAAATGACGGTGAATTTAACCTCTACTCTTAATTCTATCCTAATCAGGATTCTCTCATAGAGCCTCTATTTGAGGTTTAAAAATTTATCCAGCGCTCCCACCATCGACGGCGGCCAGCGGCGCACGTTCTTGACCCATTCTAAATCTTGATAACGATGATCCATCCCCACTGTGGCCACCCAATTACTTTCCGCTTCCCCCTGTTGTCCTTTCGCCCACAATACCGCCGTTAAAGCAGCTCTCATGTCGGGGAACATGGGATATTTCCTGACCAAGTTTTTCATCTTTTTCAGGGCTTCTTCCTGTTGACCCATTTGGTACAGGGCCAAGCTTAAATTAGCCTGCGCCCACGCGAAATCGGGGGCTAGAAGAGCGGCCTGTTGAAAGTCTTTCACCGCTTCTTGCCAATTGCCCAAACCGCCCTGGGCGTTGCCGCGATTATTATATGCCATCGGGTCTTTCGGATCTAAATCTAAAACGTGATTGTAGTCGGCGATCGCTTCTTCGTATTTCCCCTGCCCTTCTAAAGCAGCGCCCCGGTTCAGATAAGGGTCACCCGCATCAGGGGCCAAATCGATCGCTTGATTGAAATCGGCGATCGCTTCTACCAATTTATTCTGACTGACCCTAGCGTTGCCCCGATTACTCCAGACGGCGGGATTCCCAGGAAAATCGGCGAGTAATTGAGTCCAATATTTTTCCGCTTCGGCAAAATTCCCCCGATGGGTTGCGTCCAGGGCTTTTCTCGCTATCGCTTCACCGGCTTGTATCTGAGCTTCTCCCGGTACGGTATCGAGGGCGGCGAAGGCAGGGGGATTAATTCCTAAAATCAGGCATAGGGAGAGGAGAAAGGCAATAATTAAAGGCATGATCGCTAAACTTGATATTTTTAATTTCCTGCGTTTATTATAATTCCTGCGTCAGATAAGCTTCATAACCCAACTCCCCCAGTTTTTCTTGTTTGTCAACAACCGTTCGAGTTTGTTTTTGCCGATATTGTTGGATTTTTTCCAATAATTCCCCATTAAAGGTAGCCAGTATGGATACGGCCAACAATCCAGCATTTTTAGCATTACCGATAGCCACGGTAGCTACTGGAATTCCCGCGGGCATCTGTACGATCGAATAAAGGGAATCCAACCCGGCTAAATTCTTCGTGGGCACCGGCACGCCGATAACGGGTAAAGGCGTTAAAGCCGCGATCATCCCCGGTAAGTGGGCGGCCCCGCCAGCACCGGCGATGATCACTTTCAGCCCCCTCTCGTGGGCGGTTTGACCGTATCGGAACATCCGTTCCGGGGTGCGGTGGGCGGAGACAATTTCTACCTCGTGAGGGATGGCGAATTCTGACAGAATAGCGATCGCCGCCGCCATCGTCGGTAGATCCGAATCACTACCCATGATCACCCCAACCAATCTGTCCATGATAAACTAGCCCCTCGCGTTCTGCCTATACCAATCGATCGTCTGTTTCAAACCATCTCGAAAGCTCATTTGCGCTGTAAAGCCGAACTTTTCCCGGGCCCGCGCCGTATCGAGACAACGGCGGGGCTGTCCGTTAGGCTTGTCGGTCTCCCAGAGTATTTTCCCGTCAAACTCCATCAATTCGGCGATCGAGTTAACGAGATCGCGAATAGAAATCTCGTGATTAGTACCGAGGTTAACAGGTTCCGGCTCATCATAACCTTGAGTCGCCATAACTATACCCCTGGCCGCGTCCGTGGAGTAAAGGAACTCTCGCGTCGGGCTACCATCGCCCCAGACGGGTAACTCCTGATCTCCCCGCTGTTGCGCCTCGTGTACTTTGCGAACTAGGGCCGGGATAACGTGGGAACTAGAGGGGTCGAAATTATCTTCCGGCCCGTATAAATTCACAGGTAAAAGATAAATACCGTTAAATCCATACTGCTGACGATAAGCCTGTAATTGAACCAAGAGAGCTTTTTTCGCTATTCCGTAGGGGGCGTTGGTCTCCTCTGGATAACCCGACCACAGATCATCTTCCCGGAAAGGAACCGGTGTGAATTTAGGATAGGCGCATATAGTACCCACACAGACGAACTTTTCCACCCCGGCCTCATAAGCACTGTGAATAAGCTGTGTACCCATGATCAAGTTATCGTAGAACAACTGGGCCGGTTTAGCTTGATTGAGACCGATCCCGCCCACGTGAGCCGCCAGGTGAATGATTATATCCTGTTGAGCGGCTACGCGTTGACAGTTTTCCAGCACCCGTAAATCACAATCGTGCGATCGGGGCGTGGTGATTTTATCGGGATTGGCCCCTGCGAGTACCAGTCGCTTCACCACCTGACGACCTAAGAATCCCGCCCCGCCGGTAACTACAATTTTTTTTTCTTTTAAATCCAGCATAGTTTTCTGTTCCGGGTTAGAAGTGATGTTAATCGATCGATATACCGACACGATTACGAATGTAAGCCGTATCTTTAACTAATTGGTCGCTCGGTTGACCGTTACTAGCTATGATACCTAGGGCGGCCAAGTCCGCGTCCACCATTAAATGTACCAGTTCTTCAAATGTTACTGATGGAGTCCAACCCAGTTTTTCCCGTGCTTTAGCCGGATTCCCGATCAGTAATTCCACTTCGGCGGGGCGGAGATAACGTTCATCGAATTCTACATAATTTTTCCAGTCGAGGTTAACGCGTTTGAAGGCCACATCTAAAAATTCTCTCACCGAATAAGTTTCGTTGGTAGCCACCACGTAATCATCGGCACTATCTTGCTGTAACATCAGCCACATGGCGCGCACGTAATCTTTAGCATAGCCCCAATCTCTTTTGGAATCGAGATTACCGAGATAGATTTTATTCTGTGTACCCGCGACGATCCGGGCCAGCGCCATAGTGATTTTTCGAGTCACGAATGTTTCACCACGACGGGGGGATTCATGGTTGAACAAGATGCCGTTACAGGCGAATAAATCGTAGGATTCACGGTAATTAACCGTCTGCCAGTGGGCGTATACCTTGGCGCAGGCGTAGGGGCTGCGGGGATAGAAAGGGGTGGTTTCCGATTGAGGGATTTCTTGTACTTTCCCGTACATTTCTGATGAACCCGCTTGGTAGTAGCGGACTTCGATGCCGGTTCGTTTCTGGTAATCCCTGACGGCTTCGAGAATCCTTAAAGTGCCCATCCCCACCGTGTCCACCGTGTATTCTGGAGAGTCAAAGCTAACTCTAACGTGAGATTGAGCGCCCAAGTTATATACTTCCGTCGGTTGAACTTGCTCCAAAATTCTCCGTAGGGTGGTGCCGTCGGTTAAATCCCCGTAGTGAAGGAATAATCTGGCTTCCGGCGAGTGAGGGTCGATGTAGAGATGATCGATGCGATCTGTATTGAAAGTCGATGTTCTCCTGATAACGCCATGAACCTCATAGCCATTTTCCAAGAGCAACTCGCTCAGATAAGAACCGTCTTGACCTGTTATACCTGTTATTAAAGCTCTTTTATTGTCGGGCATCTGTAATGTCACCTAAATCTATATTTTTATTATTTTTAGCTACGCCGTCTGAAAACAAGCATTGGAGACCTAAAGTATACGCTTATGAAAAAGCTTACATCATAGTTGACGATATGGTCACTGCCGTGACTTATATTTTCCATAAAAAAACTCCCTTGATATTTTCAAGAGAGAAGGTTTTGACTGACGGGCACGCTTAATAGGCCCCGTTATTACGGGGGAAAAGCACGACACCCAAGGTTTTGATCACTATCCATATGTCTACTAAGAAATTGCGAGAGTTGACGTAATACACATCCATCTGCACCCTCAGGGGATAGGGAATGTCATTACGTCCCGATACTTGCCATAATCCGGTAAGACCTGGACGGATAGTTAAAATTTTCTCCATTCTGTTGCCGTACTTATGTAGTTCTTCTGGAACCAAGGGACGGGGGCCGACGACACTCATATCACCGACCAAAACGTTCCAAAACTGGGGGAATTCGTCTAAGCTAGTAAGGCGTAAGAATTTACCCACCCAAGTAACTCGCGGATCTTGTTTGAGTTTACAGTTGGTCTCGAATTCTTCTCTCAAATGAGGTGAACTAATGAACAAGGATTCGAGTACCTCATCGGCGTTAGTCACCATCGTGCGGAATTTGATACATTTAAAACGTTTGAAGTTTTTTCCCACTCTTTCTTGAACGTAAAATATCGGGCCCTTGGAACTAACCGCGATCAATAACGTTAGCAATAGATACAGCGGGGAGAATATTATTAGCACCGACAATGAAAAAGCAATATCGAACAATCGTTTGACGTTGTCTCCATCTAAAGCAGACTCCCAAGTTCTTGACGGCCTCTTTTGGGCGATCGAAGGATTAAACCCTCTTTTCATCAGAGCTTGTACGGCTTTGACGGAGATAAGTTGGCTATTAGCGGTCATCTTACTCCTTCACACACATCACACCACATTGTCCTCATCATAGTCTTAGAAGACGTTTTTTTAGGCAACAGGTGGCACAAAATCAAATTTTTTTGCAAAAATTTCTATCTTGGGCGGCCTTGATCACAATCTTCTAGGAAACCTAAATAAGACTCTTTAAAAATTTTAGGCGTAAATTTAATTGCCTGCAATCGACAATTTTCCGGTTTGACGCTGGAACCTTCTTCAGCAAAGGTTTTAACGGCTTCTACTAAATCTTTAACGGTTTGTCCCCGAAACAATAAACCCGTCCCGTCATCGGGATGCTCGCGCCAATCTTTCACGGTTTCTAAGGCCCCGCCGGCCCCGAAAGCGATCACGGGCGTACCGCAGGCCTGCGCTTCCACGGGGGCAATGCCGAAATCTTCCCGGGCCGCATAAACGAAAGCTTTGGCGGCCGCCATATATTGGGCTACGGTTTGATTATCTACCGCACCCAGAATATGGACATTGCCTTTGGCGAGGGAGCGAATTTTTTCCATTTCCTCGCCATCACCGATGACTATTAAGGGTAGACCTAACTCGTTGAAGGCTTCGACGATCAACGATACTTTTTTGTAACCCACCAATCGCGAGACGGTAACGTAAAAATCTTCTTTCTTCTCCACGTAGGGAAAACGATCGATCTCTACCGGCGGATAGATGACTTTCGCCCTCCGCCGATAGCATCGCCAGATCCGCTGCGCCGTGTACTGGGAGTTAGCGATAAAATAATCAACCCGGTTGGCGGAGATCACGTCCCATTGTCTCAAATAGTGTAATAGTCCCCGCGTAAACGTTCCAGGGATGCCTTTCCCCAATTTACTACCTGCGAGATAATCGAACGTAAGATCCCACGCGTAACGCATCGGGGTATGACAGTAACAGATGTGTAGTTGTTCGGGGCGGGTAATTACACCCTTGGCGACGGCATGGGAGGATGAGAGGATCACATCGTATCCGGCCAAATTTAATTGTTCGATCGCGATCGGGAATAGGGGTAAGTATCTCTGAACCTTTTCTTGTGCGTAGGGAAATTTTTGTAAGAAAGTGGTGCCGATAGTACGACCGTAAAGATAGCTGTGGGCATTACCCGACTCGAAATCTATCAGGGCGTATAAATCCGCGTCCACCCATCGCAATATTTCTTTAACGACCAATTCTGATCCTCCCGTCGCTTGCGGGGTCAGCCATTCGTGTACCAGGGCATATTTCATTATTCATCGGGGGAGTCGGGGGTCTTTTCTGTCACCTCCTAACTACCGATTCTCAATTTACACCCTTTTTGACTTTTTTACATTTCGGCTCCCGTGTAGCCGCCGTTGTAGCCCCCACTCTCGCTATCTTTTTTAGAGGTCAATAAATCTAATTTCTCCACTCGGATCACCGGTTTAGAGCGAGCTGCACCAGTGGTCTTATCCGTCCAACTATCTATTTTCAAAGAGCCTTTTATTCCGACTAAATGCCCTTTTTTTACGTAATTTCCGGCAATTTCGGCGGTTTTACCCCAAAGCTCCAACTCGAACCAATCCGGCTCATCATTCTTACCGATACGATTGACCGCTATAGTGAAATTACCTTTAACGCTACCAGATTCAAAAAACTTGACCTCCGCGTCTCTTCCGGCACGACCGACTAAATGAACACTATTAACACTCATGGCTTTGATAAAACAGTACACTAGTATGATTATTGTATCGCGAGAGGGCTGGAACTTTAAAAAAATTCTGTAGACTAATAATACAAAACGTAATAAGATCCAGTGTGATTTGCTCACGAGAATATATAGTAAATTTTAAAAAATAGGAGTAGTAAAGAAAGTGGGTTTTTTCAGTCGCTTTTCCCTATCTAGAGATATGGGAATAGATTTAGGGACAGCTAACACCCTGGTATACGTATCAGGTAAAGGAATAGTATTAGAAGAACCGTCCGTGGTAGCGATCGACAAGGACAAAAATCCTCTGGCGGTGGGAGAAGAAGCCAAAAAAATGCTGGGGAGAACCCCAGGTAACGTCACGGCTCTGCGTCCCCTGCGGGACGGGGTGATTGCGGATTTTTACAGCGCCGAGATAATGCTGGCGGAATTTATCCGTCGGGCCCACGAAGGCAATCCCCTGGGTAATCCCCGGATGGTGATCGGCATTCCTTCGGGCATCACGGGAGTAGAAAGAAGAGCGGTGATCGAGGCGGCCATCAGGGCGGGAGCCAGAGAAGTAGGTTTGATCGATGAACCGATAGCGGCGGCTCTAGGGGCGGGTTTACCCGTGACCGAAGCTACGGGCAACATGATCATCGACATCGGTGGCGGCACTACAGAAGTGGCGGTATTGAGCTTACAAGGAACCGTGTTAAGTGAATCTGTGAGGGTAGCGGGCGATGAACTGACCGAATCGATCGTCCAGTACATGAAAAAAGTCCACAATCTGATCATCGGCGAACGCACTGCCGAAGAGATCAAAATTCGCCTCGGTTCGGCGTATCCCAGCCCGGATGAAGACGAACCGATCATGGAAGTGAGGGGATTACATCTGATGTCCGGCCTGCCCCGTACCGTCACCATCAAAGGGGATGAAATCCGCGAAAGTATGGCAGAACCTCTAGCGGTGATCGTGGACGCGGTGAAAAGAACTCTCGAAAAAACCCTACCGGAATTGGCCGCCGATATAATCGATCGGGGAATCATGCTCGCCGGTGGAGGAGCCTTACTAAGAGGTCTCGATACCCTGATCAGCCATGAAACCGGTATAGTCACCCACATAGCCGACGACCCCCTGCGTTGTGTGGTTAAAGGTACCGGAGAAGTGCTGAAAAACCCCAAACTGTTTGAAAGAATACTCAGCGAAACTTCTCGCACCGCCTAAAGGTTCAATAAAACTCGATCGAGATCTCCATGTACACACCCAAACGGCGATGGACACAGCGGGGACTGCGGTTACTATTCGTGGGATTAGCTCTTTTAGGTGCTTGGGTACTCCGTCAAACGAACGGGGCCTTGATCTTAGAATTGTATGCCTTTATCACTCGTCCCTTTCAAAGTAACCAGATCAATTCGGGGCAGATCCTTACCAATAAGCGAACGCAAGAATTAGAGAGCAGATTGACCGAAGTAGAAAAGGAGAATCAGCAGCTCAAACAACTATTGGGCTATTACGAGAGCCAAAAAACCCCCGTCATCACGGCCCCGATCATCGGCCGCAGTCCCGATAACTGGTGGCAGAAAATTTTTATAGGACGGGGCAGTAAAGACGGAGTTCAGAAAGATGCCGTGGTGACGGGAATCGGTGGACTGGTAGGTAGAGTTACTAACGTGACTCCCAATACCAGCGAGGTACTACTGGTGAGCAATACCGATAGTAATATCGGGGCCACCGTCAGCCGTAGTCGCTCCATGGGTTTGATCGAGGGACAAGGAGATCAGATCGCCGTCATGCGATTTTTCGAGAAAGTCCCTGATGTGCGTCCCGGAGATATAGTCACAACTTCCGCAGTCAGTCGTTTATTTCCTTCGGGAATACCCATAGGTCGAGTTCTGTCGGTAGCGCCCTCTAAAGGCCCGGCCCCCGAAGCGAAAGTGGAATTTATCGCCCCAGTTAATAATATAGAGTGGGTACTGATCCACCCCCTACCACATCCCTAAAATCGTGATTAATGTCGATCGCCTGTCCTCCCGCTCTCGCTATCTTCTCAATAGTTTGATCATCGTTGGTAGCGTTTTGATCTGCTGTTTTCTATCCTTGACCCGTTTGCCTGGTATGGAAATTCTCGGCATCGGCCCCGATTGGTTGTTGATCTGGCTCGTCACCTGGAGTGTGAAGCGGAGCGTATTTCAAGGAGTCAGCGCCGGTTTGATCCTCGGTTTGCTCCAAGATGGTTTAACCTCTCCCTATCCTTCCCACGTCACGGTATTGGTGGTGGTGGGTTTTTTAACAGCCCGTTTCCACAAACAACGCTATATAAAAGAGGAATTGATCGCGGTAGTTTTAATAGTATTTTTGATGACTTTATTAGCCGAGATGCTCTTGGCGGTTCAACATTGGGGCAGGAGACAGACATCGATCGAGGATTTCTGGCTGGACTATCAACGTATAGCCTTGGCTTCGGCTTTATTGACCAGTCTTTGGACTCCAGCTATTTATTACCCCCTCCATCAATGGTGGAAAAACCTTAACGCCGTGGATTCTTAATATTTAGTTAAAATGAGTTAACCATTTCCCCAGAATTTCTCTATCCCTTTGTCATTCCCTGAAGAGGTGTTGATGTTCAATAAATTTAAAAATCAAGTCGATCGAGCGCTCAACTCTCTGGTCAAGCGCTCACAATCGCAGGAAGAGCCTGAGCCTACCGGGCAAGATTCAGACACATCAACACCCAAGCCCGAACGCGTTCCGCGCCGGGGCGTGGATCTCAAACCTTTTAAAGATAAATTAAACCGATTGATCGCCACGGGAACCGTACAAACTCTCTATAGCTGGTATAAAAATCCGCGTTTCTGGTTATGGACGGGAATGATAATGGGAGCGGGTACATCGGCGGCAGCCCTCGGCTGGGGGGTGTATACCTTAGAAAGTCGTCTACCGGAAAAAGTAGATAATTTAATGACCTTCGCTCGCCCCGAAACCCTGACCATCAAAGCCGCGGACGGAACGATACTACAACAGGTAGGCCCAGTGAGCCACGAGCGCGTGAAAATTTGGCAGGTGCCGGACAAGGTACTAAAAGCTTTCGTATCCATCGAAGATAGACGCTTCGAGCAACACGGGGGAGTCGATCCCCAGGGGATACTGCGGGCGATGTTCTCTAACTTACGAGCCGGGGGATTGGTGGAAGGGGGAAGCACCATCACCCAACAATTGGCAAGGATAGTGTTTCTCTCCCAAGAAAGGAGTTTTGATCGCAAAATTCGGGAAATGCGGGTAGCGCAAAAAATCGAGGAAAAATATACTAAAGGGGAAATTTTAGAGAAGTATCTCAATCTAGTTTATCTAGGTTCCGGGGCCTACGGTTTAGCCGATGGCGCGTGGCTGTATTTCAGCAAACCGCCCGATAAGCTAACTTTAGCGGAGGCGGCCACTTTAGCGGGAATCGTTCCCGCACCGAGTGTTTACTCACCCCTGGAAAATCCCAAGGCGGCCACCGAGAGGAGGAATCGGGTGTTACAGAGTATGGCGGAGGAAGGATTTATCACGGCGGCGGAAGCCCAAAAAGCGATCGAGTCCCCTCTAGTCACCAAGCCGGCATCTTTAAAACGTTTCCAGCGTCTGGCCCCTTACTTTACCGATTATGTACGCCAGGAGTTAAGCCAGATCCTGCCCGCGAAAGTTCTCAAAAGCGGGGGTATCGTGGTGGAAACCACTTTGAACCCCAAATGGCAGAAGTTCGCAGAAGATACAGTCGATCGTAATATCTCCACCTATGGACGTTGGCAGAATTTCCGACAGGCAGCGATGGTGTCCATCGACCCCCGTAACGGTCAGATCCGGGCGATGGTGGGGGGTAACGATCACGATAAATACCAATTCAACCGCGTCACCCAAGCTAAACGTCAACCTGGATCGACTTTTAAAACTTTCGTCTACGCCACGGCCATCGCCGCGGGCAAATCCCCCAATCAGAGTTTTATGGACGCGGAATATTTCGTCGATGGTTATAAGCCGGAAAACTACGGCGACAAATATAGCGGTAATTATGTATCGATGCGGGATGCTCTTACTTCTTCTCTGAACGTCGTCGCGGTCAAGGTGCTAGTAGATGTGGGTTGGAATCCCATCATCAACCTGGCCAGAAAAATGGGCATCGAATCTAAACTCAATCCCACCTATTCTCTCGCCCTCGGAGCATCGGAGGTTAATTTACTGGAACTGACCAGCGCTTATGGAACTTTAGCCAACGGTGGGGTACATCAAAAAGCCTACGGCATCAGTAGGGTTCTCGATCGTGACGGGAAAGTTCTCTATGGAGCTAACTTCAAACCGGAAACCGCCTTAGATAAGGACACTGCCGCCATAACGACTTGGATGTTAACCAACGTGGTCAATAGCGGGACGGGGACTCCCGCCCAGATCGGTCGTCCCGTGGCAGGAAAAACGGGAACCACCGATAAGGCGAGGGATTTATGGTTCGTGGGTTATATCCCCCAATTGGTAACGGGTGTGTGGCTCGGTAACGATGATAACCAGGCTACTTGGGGGGCCAGTGCCACGGCGGCGATGATGTGGCGACAGTTCATGTTACCGACGATCGCCGACATTTCCTATCAGGGTTTCCCGCCTCTGCCCGCCCAGCTCGAAGGGCGCAAACCGGTTGTTAAAGCCGAGCCGATCAAACCACGCCGCAGTTACTACACCATGCCCCAACCGCAAGTTACGCCCAATAATAATGGGACGGTGAATACTCCTGTTGACCCCCAACCCGAACGGCCTCGCCGCCGCCGTCGTCGCCGTTTCAATCAAGCCGGTGTAAACGTTCAAACTGCCAACAGAACCTACGCTCTCAGAAATAGTATAGCCGCCCCGCAAACCAGTGTCCCAAAGGCGGTAATTCCCGTTCAACCGGCGACTGCTCCGGTGACTATACCTGTCACTCCCGCCTCTGATGTGGCCCCCCCGGCCCCCCCGGCCCAACGTCGCGGGGAATAGGTTAAATGAACGAAATGTAGCCGTTACGACCGTTAATTTTGGCGCAGTACAGTGCTTGATCCGCTCGCTGTATTAATATAGTAGGCTCGTGGTTAACGTCGGGAACCACGGCGGCGATGCCCAAACTCAGAGTGACACGATCGCTGAGCGGCGATCGGGGATGGGAAATCGCCAGGTTTTTAATTCCCTCTAGTATTCTCCTGGCTACCGCCTCCCCCTGTTCTAAGGTAGTATTGGCGAGAACGAGGGCGAATTCTTCGCCCCCGTACCGGGCCACTAAATCCCCTGGACGGTTGACGAGATCGTAAAGAGTTCGAGCGATCGTCTGCAAGCACATATCCCCTTGTATATGCCCGTATGTATCGTTATAAAGTTTGAAGTGATCAATATCTGCCATGATCAGGGTCAAAAAAGCTCTCTCCTGTAGATGTTGCCGCCATTCTTTTTCTAAATGTTCGTTGAAACAGCGACGGTTTGGCACTCCCGTGACTGGATCGATTAGGGCTAATTCTTGCAATTTTTCCTGATTTTGTTGATATTTATCCACTCTCTCCCGCAATTGTCTTTTTTGCCTGGTTATTTTTATCTGATTATTGACTCTAGCAATCACTTCTTGGATGTGAAAGGGTTTGGTGATGTAGTCCGCCCCGCCCACCTGAAAACCTCTGATTTTATATTCTAAATCGTCCGATACCGTGAGAAAAATTATGGGTATATCTTGTAAAACTTCGTTTTTTTTCAAATTTTCACAAATTTCATAGCCGTTCATATCCGGTAGATTAACATCTAATAAAATTAAATCCGGTTGATTAATATTCAGTGTGACTAGGGCCATGGCCCCGCTTTTAACGCATTTAACTGTATAACCTTGCTCTATCAGCATTTGTGATAAAAGTTTTAAATTAGCAGGAACGTCATCGATTATTAAAATGGTAAAATTTTTATCTTCGGTTTCCTGAATAATTTCCTTCATTGTTGAAGCATTTAAATTTAAAGGGGGTATCATAGGATTTATAGTAATGATAATCCTTAAGGGCCTGTTTCGTGTACAAATTGATTTAATAGTTCATCCATCTGCCAGGCTTTGATGGGTTTCGAGAAATAATATCCTCGGGCCGTCTGACAACCGATAGCTTTTAAACATTGTAGGTGTTCCCAAGTCTCCACACCCTCGGCTATCACTTCCAAGCCCAATTTCTGGGCTAGATGATCGCAGAACTTATTAAATATGGGTGAAAAAAGCTACTTTTTTTTCGTCACAAGTTTTTCACAAAAGCTGGCTAGATTATATTTAGTCAACAAATTCAATTGTGCTGACATATACTATGAACAAATTTAATTCTAATTCTCCAAATTTACTTCCTAAGTTAGATGTGGGTGTCGCTACTAAAACCACCACCCCCGTTAACTCCATCAAATCCCCGGATGAGTTGTTATCCCGTTATAATTTGGGAGAAAGAAAATTTACCAAAGCACAACTCGCTAAACTTAATTTAAGTAACGCTAACTTGCAATGTGCCAATCTCAGTGAAGCGGATTTAAGATTCACTAACCTCAAAAATGCTAATTTATCCAATGCTAATTTATCCAATGCTTGTTTGGACGGTGCAGATTTAACAGGTGCTAATTTACAAGGCGCTCTCCTCAAGGGAGCTAGTTTGAAGAAAACTTGTTTATCCGGTGCTAATTTGAGTAAAGCTTATCTGACGGAAGCTAACTTAGATAGAGCTTTTTTATCGGAAACAATACTCCAAGGGACTAACCTTCAAGGCGCTTCTCTAGTAAAAGCCCATCTTAACAGCGCTATTTTAGATGAAGCTAGATTGAGTAAAGCTAATCTCAACGGCGCTTATTTGATTAAAGCCTCGTTAAAATCCACGGATCTGACATCCACTAATTTAGCGGGGGCTTGGTTAAATGGGGCTTTCTTACATAACACCGTTTTCACCGGCGCTTATTACAATCAAAAAACCTGTTTCGAGCCTAATTTTAATCCTTCGGCTTGGGATATGAAACAATTGACGATCGAAACCATCCAAGACCTGATGAACGCTTTTAACTGTCTCAGTCAAAATAGTTGCCGTTACCTCGGTAATATCGTCACTTCCCGCCACTGGCAAAAGTCCCGCCCCGCTATTTCTTGGTTAGAGCGCTTTCAAATTAACTCTCAAGGACAATTTACATTTAACGGCGATTTAAGAGAAAGTCTCAGCACGAGTCAACTGGAACAAGCTCAAGAGTGGATCGAAGGGTTCACCGATTATTCCTCGGCAATCATCGCAGAATTTTCCAAGCTTTTGGATAAAGATAAATCTTTAAGCTTATTTTAATATTCAACGCCAACCCAAAGATAATTCCACTTGATCCCCTAAAATTACTGGATCGAAAGGTTTAATAAAAATGGCTTTGGCTCCCGATTTTAAATAGTCCTGGTCGATAGTGGACTGAACTTGAGCCGTCAAGAGAATCACCGGTATGTATTTGGTACTATGATGTTTTTTGAGTTGGCGCAAGGTGGTCAATCCATCCATTTCCGGCATGGTCAAGTCGAGTAAAATCGCGTCTGGCTGTTGCTCGGATGCCACTAATAGACCTTCTTTGCCGTTAGTAGCCGTGATCACTTCCCAACCCTTACTCATTTCCATACTGATACGTGCGATCTCTCTGATGTCGATCTCGTCGTCAATAACTAGGATTTTTTTTAATGTCATAGCAGGTTAGGATTACGCAGCTTCCCCATTAACAGGCAATTCTATTCTACAGATTAATCACATTATAGGTTTTTTTCAAGGGGAGAGGCGTTCTCTACACCACGAGCCAGACGGGAGAAGACGATAACACAGGCGATCGTGTAAACGATTTGGACGACCCTGCCAGAACTCGATCGAGTTGGCAATAACCCGGAAACCACCCCAATGAGGGGGGCGGGGCACTTCTTTGCCCTCGTATTCCATTTTTAACCGTTCTAAGCGCTCTTCTAAAATAGCCCGATCGGGTATGGGTTGGGTTTGGTCGGAAGCCCAAGCCCCCAGACGGGATGACCAAGGACGGCTGTTAAAATAGCGATCGGATTCTTCACTCGTTATTTTCTCCACGGAACCTTCAATCCTGACTTGACGTTCTAGGGGGGGCCACCACAATACTAGAGAAGCCCAAGGATTGACCTGCAATTGTTGACCTTTCTGGCTGTTATAGTTAGTGAATAAAACGAAGCCCCGCTCATCAAAATCTTTGAGTAAGACAATCCTAGCGTGCGGTTTACCATCGGGGCCAACGGTGGCGAGTGTCATAGCATTGGGTTCTAATATATCCGCGTTCACGGCGGTTGCAAACCACTGCTGGAATAGAACGAAGGGGTTACTATGGGCTTCGCTTTCGATAAGTCCACCCTGGGTATAATTAATTCTGAGATCGCCGATCGATAAATCCATAATACAGAACATTTCACTGTCAACCAATTTGACAATCCTCGCCCTATAAGTGCGAGGATTCTTGGTTCAGCGAGATAACTTGCTCTGACAGGAGCGCTCCAATCAAAGTAGAGGTCGTCTCTCCCCAAGCGTTTAGGTCTTGCGACCAACTTCCGACGTGCCCCGTCGTAGCTTTTTTGAGTATATTTAAAGCTGCCATTCTATCTCTATCTTCGATATAACCACACGGACATACGTGAGTTCTAACCGATAGAGACTTCTTGATTCTGTTGCCGCATTTAAAACATTCTTGACTCGTATATTCTGGCGATACGGCTATCGTCAGCCGCCGGTATTTAACCCCAAAATATTCAATCCATTTACGCAATAGCGACCAAGCGGTATCATTTATACTCTTGGCTAATTTGTGATTACGGACAAGATTCTTGACCCTTAAATCTTCGTAGGCTACTAAGTCGTTTGACTGTATTAGGCGGAGCGCTTTTTCTTTCGCAAACTCTTCTCGCTGTCTACTTACTTTTAAGTGTCCCTTGGCGTATTTTTTTTTAGCCTTAATATAATTACTTGATTGTTTTTGCCCCTTCTTAAACTTTTTGGATTTCCTCCTATTAAGCTTATTCAAACGCTTTTCTGATAATCGATAATATTTAGGACAATCAACAGTTTCTCCGTTGCTATCGGCGTAGAAATATCTCAAACCTACATCTATAGCCACGTTTTTACCCGTGAGCTTTAAAGGCTCTACAATATCTCTAACATCTAGAGCGAGGATGAACTGACAGAAATAACCGTCCCCTCTTTTGACAATCCTAACCCTATTAATCTGGAATTCCTGAAAATAGAATAAGTCCCTACCACCGATTAACTTCAACTCACCGATATTTTTCTTGTCGGTGAAAGTTATTCGCTTGGTATCCCTATTTAATTTCCATCCCGATTTTTTAAATTCAGCAGAACGGGTGTTTTTAGTATACTTCGGGTATCCCTTTTTGCCCGGAGTTTTATTCTTGCAGTTAGCGTAGAATCTCAAAATTGATGTCCAGGTTCTCTCACAAGCTTGCTGACAGGCGGTAGAATTAAGCTCCTCCACGAAAGGAAATTCTTTTCTTAATTCCGTGACGTATCTATATAGGTCTTTTTGACCTATATTTTCGCCGTCTTGCCAAAGGCGCAAACATTTATTCCTGACAAACTGTACCGTCCTGATAGATTCATCTATCGCACGATATTGTCGGGGTTTGCCTTTTACCTTGTACTCAAGGATGAACACAGTTTTTGCGTGAATACTGTCTACATAAATCATTATAGCTCAAAGTCCCCCTAAAAGGGGGAGGCTTTAGACCGCGCGACCTGAACTGGTAACATTTTCCTCAGAGAAGAGTCATTAATAGTAATGAGAAAAGAGAAGACTCACCACTCGTTTCTAACTGCTATATATAGGGTTGTAGGCAAAAGAAAAAATGACCATAACATCAGCCAGTGATGCGATCGAAACTTTATTGGCAATGTCCCAAAACGGGGAGATCGATCCTTGGGACGTGCAGGTAGTGGACGTGATCGATCGATTTTTATCCGAATTAGGATTTTCCGACCAACCCGATTTAGATTGGAGTCAGGCCCATCTACCCCAATCGGGGCAAGCTTTTTTGTGGGCGGCGATGTTAGTTTTATTTAAAGCCGACACTCTAGAAAGAAACGAAGACCCAGAAGAACTAGAATCGGGAGAAGACAATCTACTATCTGCCGAAGGTCATAGACTACCCCAAGGATTAGAGCGACGTCTACGGAGACGTACCGCCGCACCACCACCGCGCAAAAGGCGGGTTACTCTGGAAGAACTAATCGCTCAATTACGAGATATAGCTGCGGAAATAGAAACCTCACCCGCCCCGCCACCAATGATCAAGAAACGCCCGCGCCCTCAATCGCGGCGGGAAGCCATTAACCTGATCACCGAATTAGCCCACCAAGAAAACCTCACGGAACTCGCCCAACAACTAGAAGGTTTTTTGAGACGGCGATTACCGCAACAAATCGATTTTGAAGAGCTACTCCACCTTTGGGGAAGAGAAACCGCCGTCAACCCTAACAGCGAGAGAGTCGGGGTATTTTGGGCTTTATTACTTTTAGGTTCGCAATCGAAAGTTGAACTATCCCAAGACCAGTTTTATCAAGACCTCAAGATCGATGTGATACCGGAGTTAATTAGCTGATAATGGTAAACTAGGCAATATTAATTAAACCATTTGCACCGGTAACGTAGAAGGAAGCAACTATTCATGAAAGCCATGATTCTGGCCGCTGGTAAAGGGACTCGCGTGCGCCCGATTACCCACACCATACCCAAACCCCTGATCCCCATTTTACAAAAGCCAGTAATGGAATTTCTCTTAGAATTATTACGCCAACACGGCTTCGATCAGATCATGGTCAATGTGAGTCATCTAGCGGAAGAAATAGAAAATTATTTTCGCGATGGGCAGCGTTTCGGTGTTCATATTGGCTATTCTTTTGAAGGGCGTATCGAAGATGGAGAATTAATTGGTGACGCGTTAGGATCGGCGGGGGGAATCAGACGCATACAAGATTTTAGCCCGTTTTTTGACGATACCTTCGTGGTGCTGTGCGGTGACGCGCTTATCGACCTCGATTTGACCGCGGCGATCAAGTGGCATAGGGAAAAAGGAGCGATCGCCACCGTCATCACCAAATCGGTTCCCAGAGAAGTAGTTTCCAGTTACGGTGTAGTGGTGACGGACGGGGAAAATCGCATTCTCAGTTTCCAAGAAAAACCTGCCGTGGAAGAAGCCCTCAGCACGGAGATCAACACAGGTATCTATATTTTTGAACCGGAAGTCATCGACTTCATACCCCCAGGTCAAAAATACGATATAGGCAGCGAATTGTTTCCCGAATTAGTGGCGAAAAAAGCTCCTTTCTACGCGATGAACATGGAATTTGAATGGGTGGACATCGGTAAAGTACCCGACTACTGGCACGCCATCCGGGGCGTATTATCAAGGGAGATCAAAAACGTAGCCATACCGGGTATCGAAGTTAAACCTGGCATCTACACGGGTTTGAACGTGTCGGTAGATTGGGATAAAGTGGACATCACCGGCCCCGTTTATATCGGCGCTATGACCCGTATTGAAGACGGGGCGAAAATTATCGGCCCGACCATGATCGGCCCCAACTGCTGGATCTGTAGCGGTGCTACCGTCGATAATAGCGTTATCTTTGAATACTCTCGTCTGGGAGCCGGGGTGCGCCTAGTGGATAAATTAGTTTTCGGACGTTATTGCGTTGATAAAACCGGCGCGGCGATCGATGTACAAGCCGCCGCTTTAGATTGGTTGATCACCGACGCGCGCCAAATACCCACGGACGATACACTCAGTAAGCGTATGGCGATCAATGATCTATTAAATTCAGAAGATGTTTGATGTTCTCATTCTCTCTAACGGCCCCGGTGAGGTATCTACTTGGGTTCGTCCCGTGGTTAAAGCGTTGCGCCAATCGTTAAGGTCGGAGAGATTGCGGATCTCCGTCATCCTCTCCCCCTGTACTCACGCTATGGGTACGGAAACAGAGGTAGTGAAAAATTATCCTGAAGTGAATCGAGTTCAATCTCCAGAACATTTTTTTAATTTTCTTTTTTCGGGAAAAACCGCCGATAACTGGGATTGGTATCCCCAAGGACTGGTGGTTTTCTTGGGTGGCGATCAATTTTTTACCCTCGTTATCGCCAAACGTCTCGGCTATCAATCCTTGATTTATGGCGAGTGGGAAGCTAGGTGGTATCGTTGGCTCGATCGCTTTGCCGTCACTAGCCCTGCTGTGCGGTCAAAAATCCCCATAGCCTATCGACACAAGGTGGAGGTAGTGGGAGATTTAATGTTAGATGTTGAGAGGTGTGACCAGATTACCAGAGACGATAACACTCCCGTGATCGCTTTTTTACCTGGTTCCAAGCCGTGGAAATTGAGCCAAGGTCTCCCTTTAAGTTTGGCCACCGCGGAAGTTATCGCGCGCAGTTATCCACGCACTCGCTTTATAATTCCCGTGGCCCCCACCCTCGATTTATCCGCTCTGGCGGGTTTTGCTGACCCACGAATCAACCCTATCATCGATCGAACCGGTTGGAGAGGCGGCGTTTTAGTGGGGCAAGAAACAGACGCTCCCTATCTAGAAACTCCATCGGGAATCAAAATCGAACTCATCAAGGAGTTTCCCGCCCATCGATGGTTGGCAAACTGCGATCTGGCTTTGACCACGGTGGGTGCTAACACCGCCGAATTAGGGGGTTTAGGAGTGCCGATGATAGTCCTACTGCCCACGCAACAGCTCGACGCGATGCGTACTTGGGACGGCATACCAGGATTACTGGCTAACCTACCTGGTATAGGTTCGACGATGGCTAAGATTATCAATCGAACGATGTTGAAACAGAAACGGCTTTACGCGTGGCCCAATATTTGGGCCGGACAGGAGATCGTCCCGGAGTTATTGGGGGAATTAGAACCGGAAGAGGTAGGTCGTCTAGTAATTTCTTTCTTGGATGATCGCCATAAATTAAGTCAAATTCGAGAATCTTTACGAAAAGTTAGGGGAGAGTCCGGTGCGGCGGCTAAAATTGCTACCATAGTCAGGGACATGATGCCCGTGAGAGGAAATTTATGAAATTGGCTTATTTACTTACCGTGGGCTTGTTAACTGCTAATACCTGCTTGCTCTTAGCCCCCCATTCGATCGCTCAAACTCCCCCCGCTACCACTTTCGTGCCCGGCCCTTGGCAACCCGTCGCCAGAGTTAACCCCCAACGCCCGGTCACGATTAAAATTGTTAACTCTACCGATCTGCTTTTGGATTACGATCTAACAGCTAATATTAAGCCTTCCCCCCAACAAATTGTCGCTGGGGATTCTACAGTTTTGAAAGGTTTTAATTTACCAGCCTATATTTTGATTAATAACTCTCAAAATTCTGCCGTTAGAAATCCTTTAAGTCTTATCTACTCCGTGGATGTTAACGATAATAACGAGGTGACTCTGACAATTACTACCGCCCCTAACGAAATTCCAGGTTACACTACCTTGAATATCAATAGACAGGGAGGTATTTTTATTTATTAAAGATTAAAAGGGTATATCTTCTTCGTCTTCCTGTTCTTCTCCCTGAAATCTGAGAGTGAAAACGGTTTTAGGAATATTTTCCACAGGTAGATCAGACAATAAATTGCCTAGAGCTTTCTTTATTTCACTCGTTAATTTGAGGGAAAAATTAACGGGATCTTGATCCGAGATAATTGATCGGGCGAGGGTATTAATATCTATTTGGCTAGTGTTACTGTTTTTTTGACCGAGACTGAAACCGTTAGTTTTATCGATTTTTTTGGCTTTCATCGCTTCTTTAATTCTCTCTCGCAAATGTTCTATTTCTGTGTCTAGCACTCGCCAAGGAGAGAAAATTTCCTGGTATCTGCGAGTCAGTAAGGTGAGATTCTCCTGCTGAGGGTCGGGTTCCACCAATTGAGATAATTGGATTAGCCGCCCGTGAACTTGTGCCGTATAAACCGGGTCGAGTTTAGCATAATTTAATTGCTCTTCGGAGAGGGGGCGAACACCCCAATCGCTAGATTGTAAGGATTTATCGATAGGGGGGAAGTGGCATAATTGTTCGGCTAGGGTGGCGAGTTTATAGTTGGGCAAGGGAGCGAGATAATAGGGAATATCTCTGGCTAACTTGAGGGTACAAACGATATTTTCAGCTTTATTACCACCTAAAAATTTACGATCGTAGGCCGCATTGTGGAAAATTTTTTTGATACCCCGATTGACCATGATTTTCTCGATGAATAAATCTATCAAGGGCGCTCGATCGAGAACATCAATAATTGTGACTGATTGCCCTGATAAGTCGGTAGAATCGTCCTGAATCGAGATCAGGGAAAGTCGCGGTTTTTTGGATTGAGGCTCGGCTACTTCTGTATCTAACCAGAGAGTTTTTCCTTGACTGTAAAGATCGATCGATGCTTTGATACTATCAACAGAGGTGAGATAGGACATAATTTAGCAGAATAGGAGAAGAAAAAATGTATAGCAAAATTCTGGTAGCGTTGGATATGTCAGAAAGAGCGGAAACCGTATTTAATTCTGCCCTTTCTCTAGCCACTAGCAACGGTTCTAGCTTACTTTTACTGCACGTACTTTCATCGGAGGAAGATTATAGCCCCTTACCGATACCCTCGGATTTATGGGAATTGTATCCGGCCGGGGGAAACGATCTAACCGTGGAAACTTGGCGACAACAGTGGGTAGAGTTCGAGAAAACCGGGATGAAAACTTTACAGTCACGGGTTAATATGGCGAAAGAAAAGGGAATTGAAGCCCAATATCAACAATCATACGGTAATCCCGCCCGCACGATCTGCCGGGTCGCCAAAGAATGGCCCGCGGATTTAATCGTCTTGGGTAGAAGAGGGCGATCGGGTCTGGGAGAGTTATTATTAGGTAGTGTCAGCAACCACGTTCTCCATCACGCCCACTGCTGTATATTAACGGTTCAGTCGCCGAAGTAAATTCGGGTTTACCGGAATGTGAAACTCAATATAATGATTGAAATTACTGTATTGTGAAGACCGAATGGCTACTAAAATTGTTACGGGTGCGGCAGGGTTTATCGGTTCACATTTAGCGCAAACCTTATTAAAAGAAGGGGAACACGTAATCGGTATCGATCATTTCAACGATTACTACGACTCTAAACTGAAGCGAAATAATATCGCTATTCTCCAACAATATCCAAATTTTGACCTGATAGAAGCAGATATTCAGACTATAGACTGGAAAATCCTCTTACAGCACACGGATGTACTATATCACCAAGCGGCACAAGCGGGAGTAAGAGCGAGTTGGGGTGATGGATTCCGTCTCTATACCGAAAGAAATATCAACGCCACGCAGATCATACTAGAAGCGGCGAAGGAAACCCCATCTTTAAAAAGAATGGTATTCGCCTCCACATCTTCCGTGTATGGCAACGCCGAAACCATGCCCACACCAGAAACTATCTGCCCCCAGCCGGTTTCTCCCTACGGTATCACCAAATTAGCCGCCGAGACACTGTGCTGGCTTTATTATCATAATTTTGGTGTACCCGTCACTGCCTTACGCTACTTTACCGTGTACGGCCCCCGTCAACGCCCCGATATGGCTTTTCATAAATTTTTCAAAGCTGCTATTTTCGACCAATCTATAGGGATATACGGAGACGGGCAACAAACCCGCGATTTTACTTTCGTCAGCGATGCGGTAGCCGCTAATTTATCGGCGGCAGAAGCGCCGGAGGCAGTGGGAGAAGTGTTTAATATTGGCGGCGGTAGTAGAGTTGTTTTAACTCATGTTCTCGATACTATGGAAACTTTGATCGGTAAGCCCATTCAACGCGATTTCCAACCGATGGCCCGGGGCGATGCCCGACATACTGCGGCTGATGTAAGTAAAGCTAAGAACATTCTCGCCTACTCGCCAAAAGTATCTTTAATAGAGGGATTGGCTCAAGAATGGGAATGGATTCAAAATTTATATAAAATTGACCCTAATAAAAAACCCTAGAATTTTCGTCTAGGGATTAAGTAGGAGAACTCAATGAAAAAAATCTATCTACACTTACAGCTAATCCAATCAGGACTGAGGCTTATCTTTATCTATAAAGAAAAATTAAATCTCGTTTAGCTATTTAATATATTTGTCTATGTAATTAAATGTAACAAATAATTTAAGTTTTGTAAATAATAATTGACAAAGTTTAGATTATATTAAATATAAGTCTAGCTTATTGATTACCCAATTGAGCTTGGATATGTACTGAGATCAACATATGTAAGAGAGAACAACGATCGAGAAGCACTAGGAGAGAGATAATTAAATAAACAACTCAACGGAATTCTATGGGTTATTTATTCTTCTTGCCCTTAGCGATCGCTACCTTAGCGGCTTATATCTGGCAAAAATCTCAAGACGAGATAGCTTATTTAAGCGGCGTGGTGACGGTAATATGCTTTTTAGTCGGATTAGTTATTGCGCCCTGGCAGATACAACTTTTATTATTAATTGCAGTAGTGGCGGTAGTCACGCAACTATTAACCACACCCGCACCACAGCCCCCTACGATCGCGGAAGGGTCTGGGGGGCAGACGCAAAAATATCGCGGTGTGAGTTACACTGAGACGAAAAAAGCTCCCCTGATAACCACGGCAAAACCGACGCTCGGTAAATATAGAGGGGTTTCCATGCCAATTCAGCACGCGGAACCTCAATCGCAACCTTCTTCTAAACCCAAGAAATACAGAGGCATAGATATTTCTTGAATCAAGAGTGATCTCAGAATTTTCGCTGATGGCAAAAATAAATAGGCGAGGTTATGTTGGAAGTATTTACAGGAATGATTAGGCTTTTTTCGTCGAGAAACCTGGTCATTCATTAATGCTATGACCGCTTGAAATCTTTGATCTCCTACCGTAACGGGTGGGGGATTTTAAGATTTAACAGGAGGTGAGTGTTCGTTAATTTCCACTGAAAGTAGCGCCTCTCGCTCACTGTCGATGCTTTCCGCTTTCAGATCCCTCTGCATTAAAGCTTTCACCGCCGTTTCGGGAGAAATTTCTCCCGTTAACAAGCGGTGAACTTGGTGGGTTATGGGAATATACAAGCTGTGCAGCTTGGCTATACTTACCAGAACTTCGGTGGTATTCACTCCCTCGGCGGTGCCCTCTAAATCTCGTAGAATATTCTCTAGGGATTTACCCTGACTTAATTGATAACCCACCTGATAATTCCTGGAGAGAACGCTATTACAGGTGGCTAATAGGTCGCCCAATCCCGATAAGCCAAAAAAAGTATCTCGTTTACCGCCTAGGGTAGTTCCTACCCGGATCATCTCCGGTAAGGCGCGGGTTAGTAAAGCGGATTTAGCGTTAGTGCCCAACGCTAACCCATCGCATACCCCGGAGGCGATCGCCATAACGTTTTTTAAGGTGCCGCCTAATTCCGTCCCCAGGGGATCATTATTAACGTACACGCGGAAACTATCAGAAGCGAAGAGAAGCTGTACTATTTCTGCCGATGAACGCTCAAAACTCGCTACCACCGTAGCGGCGGGTAAACCCCGCGCGATCTCTTTCGATAGGTTGGGGCCGGATAAAACTACCAGGGGATTATGGGGGAAAGCAGCTTGCCATAGCTGAAAGGGCGTCCCATTACTGATGGGGTCCAGCCCCTTGGTTGTGGTAACGATGATTCTATCGGGGGGAATATCTAAGGTTTTGAGAGCGGCGATCGTGGGACGGACACCGCTGATGGACACGGCGGAGACGATCGCATCGCCTCGCCCGACTATATCTTCCAGTTTTTCGGGACTCCGGCGTGACCAAACGAAGAGGGGATGACCATTTTTCATCAGTAGAGAACCTAGCGCCGTCCCCCACATTCCCGCGCCGATGATGGCGATCGTTGTCTTCTCTTTCACGGTATATTTAACACCATCACTAATTTAAAGGCAGACAGTGGCTTATCGAAACCCCACCCCTACTGTTGATATTATCATTGAGCTGATCGATCGACCCCATCGCCCCATCATTCTCATCGAACGTCAGAACCCCCCCCTCGGTTGGGCCCTCCCCGGTGGTTTCGTGGATTACGGCGAGTCGGTAGAAAAGGCGGCGATGAGAGAGGCACTAGAAGAAGTTAGCCTTCAGGTAGAGTTAATCGAACAGTTTCAAGTATACTCCCATCCCGGAAGAGATCCCCGTGGGCACACCCTCAGTATAGTTTTTATCGCCACCGCGGAGGGAATCCCCAAGGCAGAAGATGACGCGAAAAGCGTCGGCGTATTCGCTCTCTGGGAACTTCCCCCGGTGTTGTGTTTTGACCACGGGCGAATACTGGCAGATTATCGTCGTTATCGCGATTATGGTCTGCGCCCTCACCCTTCCCCGGCGTGGTAGGAACTGCGTACTAACGGGCCCGAGCGAACGTGAGCGAAGCCCAAAGAGCGAGCGATTTCCCCTAGGTGGTCAAATTCTGCCGGTGTCCAATATTTCTGTACCGGCAGGTGTTCTAGAGAAGGGCGCATATACTGACCGATCGTAAGACGATCGCAGTTCACCGAGCGCAGATCCTGTAAGGTTTCGATGATTTCTGCTTCCGTTTCCCCGTGACCCACCATGATTCCCGATTTCGTGGCGATATTCGGGTCTAACTGTTTTACCCAACGTAGCACGTCGAGAGATCGATCGTATTTCGCCCCCCTTCTCACGGGCCCCTGCAACCGTCGCACCGTCTCGATATTGTGGTTATAACAGGCAGGTTGAGCGGATACGATCGTCGCTACCGAGTTTTTATCGCCCCGGAAGTCGGGAGTTAGTACCTCTATTTTCGTGTCGGGATTGATTTCCCTGATCGCCGTCATCGTCTTGACAAACCACTGTGCGCCGCCGTCTGCCAAGTCATCCCTAGCCACGGAAGTTAAGACCACGTAGCGCAATTCTAATAAAGCTACCGATTCCGCTACTTTACGCGGTTCATCTATATCTAGGGGGATGGGAGCGTGACCTTTATCCACTTGACAGAATGCACAAGCTCTAGTACATACAGGCCCCATCAGTAAAAAAGTCGCCGTACCTTGAGAGTAACATTCACCCCTGTTAGGACAGCGCCCCTCCTCGCAGATGGTGTGAATATTCCTCTGTTTGATGATCCGTTGAACGGTGGAGATTTCGCTGGATTTACCGATCGATCGACGTAACCAGGGCGGCAGGGATGTAATTTCCTCACGCCACTGCAGGGAATTAGACGAATTAGACATGAACCTGTAAAAATTGACTATTAATGCCGATTATAAACTAGTAAAAACGATAGCAGTAACCTCAATCCTAAATTCAGTCAACTTTAATAGTTATGAGACCACCGAGTTATGAACTTTCAGCCTGACTATTTTAGCTATTTCCGAGAAAGTAATCGGTTTGCTGAGATAGCCTATTATATTAAAATTATAAGTTTGCAGTCTGTTTTTCTTTTCATCAGCGGTTAAGATGAAAATTACAGGAATTTCTTGAAAACGAGTGTTATACAGCAATTCTTCCAAAAGCTTAATGCCCTTATCGTGGAGAGTGTAAAAATTTAGTAGCATCACCATTTCTTCTGTTATAACATGGGAGGAAATAGATAATTCACGCAATATAGACAATGCTTCTAAACCATCTTCAGCTACATAAAGGGAATTAGTAATCTGGTTTTTTTTGAACATCCGTCTGATACTTATAACGTCGATTGAGTCGTCTTCGAGGTACATAAAATTAATCATGGCATTAAAAAATAAGAGGACAAAATGATAATTTTTTAGAAAATCAAATGAAGAGAAGATAAATTTTTGTTTACTCTTTAATTATGACAATAGGATGAATGAAATCGAGTATATACAATCGTTCTTTTATGGTATAGGTTGCTTGATTTGTATAATCTGATTAATTTATCAACGAAAATTATTATTTCCACTCTCTTTCTTCTAATTCTTTTTGAGATAATAACAAAGCGGCTTCAATTTCTTGGCGGACAGCGAGAGTGACTTCAGCATTGCTATTGAGACAATCCATCAATAACTTATTAGCCGTATAATAATTTTCCAGTACCCCCTTCTGTGCGGGGCTGAAATTCCAGTCGTGTTCAATATTTCGATACTTGGATATAACCGCTCTCAACGTCTCCGCCCAAGTCAGATGATTAGTTCGCCACCAACATAAAAACTTTTCCCTATCCCCTACCGATTCGGGAATTTGCGATCGCAATACTTGTAAAGACCTTTGAAGTCCCGAATCCACGACAACGCTCAGAGCGTTAGTTAGGGAATCCGCACAAGCAGAAGCGCCTGCGAAATCCACGCCTGAAAACGAACACTCCAAGACTAAATTATCCAATACCCCATCTAAAAAAATCCCGCCGTCAAGGGTACAGGCAAGAGCGAAATGAGAAGCGATATGAGGAGTTTGAGTCAGCGCCAGATAAAAAGCCCTGGTAGCGGAGAGAGAGGGTGGGGCAGTGGTGGACGATTTTTGATTGGCCCAAGTTAAAAACTCTTGCAGGTAAGCATCTTGGGCCACTAGAGCGTCTATACGTTGTTTCATCAACTGCACCAAAGCATCAGCGCTGCGTAGCATCATAGCCGTCAATAAGAAAATTTCTCGCCATCTCGGTTCGGTGATGTGAGAGACTAAACGTTCCAAGGTGCTTTCTAAAGCTTCTAAGTTATGAGTCGCAACTATTTTCCGGGCCGTGAAGTATTCTTGAAAGGCTAGAGAAGAAAAAGAGAAGATTTCTAAAACCCGTTCGCTCAGGATACCATGTTGTAATTCGATCGCCTTCAGTATCGCCTCACTATCAAGCTGTAACTCTTCTTCATCGCCCAGGGGATCGGGTAGACTCCTGATATAATCGCTAATATACTGTTCCAATAAGGATTTTTCAAAAAAGTAATCCCCTCGCTCGAAGGTAGTGGCAGCTATTTGACTCAATAAGCGAATTTTTTGCGGCAGGATCAAGCCTCGATAGATTTCATCTCTTTGAATGCCTCGAAATTCATCCCATTTTGTCAGGAGAAGATCGAGACATTGTTTATAAAAGTCGCTTTTTTTGAATGGAAATTTATCATGGCGATCAAATAACCAACAGCTAAGATGCAAGAATAAAGGGGTAACTGATAATTGACGAAACGATAAGTTTTCTGGCAGATTTAGTTTTTCGATGAATTGGTTCGCTTTCTCCAATCCATCTCGCTTATTACTCCTGGTTAAACTGACGAACCACTTGAGAGAGAAAGCTATCATTTGTTCCGGGGTGAACGGGGCTATCTCCACATCGGTGAAGCCCTTCAGATTAAAGCTTTTGCCGGAAGTTCGACAGGTGGTGACGAAGAAGTTTTTTTGATAGTTTTCGGAAAACCGACGAATTTCTGTCAACACAGCCCTAATATCTCGATCGAGTATCTCATCTAAACCATCCATCAATAAAAGAATGCGACCCTCGCGCAGTAATATTTCGAGGGTTTCGGGAGCAGAAATCCCCGATGTGAGAAATTCCGACCGGATATAATTTAAAAAACTGAAATTATCTATTTTCCTCGATTCGTCGGCAAAATCTCTTAGGGTTATAAAAACCGGAACTCGGTCGGCGGCAAAATTGCCCCGGTTACACTCGATGGTCAGGTATTGTAAAAAAGTGGTTTTGCCACTGCCTGGTTTACCTAATACTCTCAATTTGGAATAGTTTTCCACGGCTTGCGCACCCGTTATCTGTCTCCGAGAAATCTCCCCCAAACCAAAACGATCGACCTCTGACGGGGGCAGATTTTGCATGGTGGTAATATCGAACGCTTGTTGAGTGACAATTTCTTCGAGAATATTAACATCGATATAAATATTTTCTATTTCTACCGGGTGATTGACATCTAGTAGTTGTAATGTGCCGCATTGTGATAGGATTTTGTTTTTACGGCGCGCTCTTACTTCTTTAACTAACAGATTGAGATTTTGTAAACTTGGTTCTATGGGGTCGGCTATTTCTTGGGGCGGATCTACTGCAATTTCTCGCCATTCTAGTTCTAGTACAGAACAGATTTCTATAAAGGTTATCCGTTCGATCGGACGACCAGAAAAGAATCGCCAAATCGGTTGACGGGTTTTAACGTTGACTTCCCCGGCGAGATTTTCCTGCGTCCAACCCTTACGATAAAATGCCTGTCTAGCTAGTTTAATTCCTTCTGGAGAAGCATTGAGCGATCTTTTAGTCATAATGAAACTAAGCTATTAAAGCTTTATATTAAAGTTGTAGCCAAGTTTGAATTCGAGATTTTATACCAGATATTATTATCAAAAAACCCTTGCAAGAATGAGACGTACCGTGATTTCAATCACGGTGTTATGGTAGGATTCGGTTAAAAGCGACTTTAGCTTTAAAACTAGGAATTTATTCCTGGGCTGTTGGTAAATTTTCCTGTTTATAGTTCGTGTTTATAATTTTTTCATATACATAAATTATACACTCTGTACCGGCACTTGATCCGGGACCATCACATCCTGCCATTAAATAACCGTTTTGTAACGTTTTGTAACATTCTCACCGATTTTATACAAAGTTTACGGCGCTCAAACAGTGGCTTATACTTCATTTCAATCATCCATCAGTCAAGGTGTAAGTAGAAAATCAATTACAACAAACTAGGTAAAATACATGGCTAACATTATTGATACGGCCGTTAAAGCTGGTTCTTTCAGCACCCTGGTTGCCGCAATCCAGGCGGCCGGTCTGGTTGATACTCTCAACGGAAAAGGCCCCTTTACCGTTTTCGCACCTACCGACGAAGCGTTCAAGAAGCTTCCAGAAGGAACGGTAGACGGTTTACTCAAGGACATTCCCCAGCTCAAAAAAATCCTCACCTACCATGTAGTTTCGGGTAAAGTGATGGCGGCCGACGTGATGAAGATGAAATCGGCGAAAACCGTCGAAGGTTCCGATGTAAAAATTGACGCGACCAATGGCGCAGTTAAAATCAATGACTCCACCGTTGCCAAAGCGGATGTGTCTGCTGATAACGGTGTCATTCACGTTATCGACTCCGTGTTAATGCCCGCTTAAATAACCTTGGACGGGCCATCGCACAAGATAGGCGATAAAAACCGTCTGAAAAATATCTAATCGCTGTCCCCAGTTAAACCCGCCAACAAAGACAAGACCCGAACCCTTACTGTAGTCCTGTCAGCGTCTGTACCGAACAGAGGCGGGTTTAAGTGGGGCATTTTGTTTAGCTTCTGAACAGTCGCGAGTACTGAACCTCATGTTGCATACTGGCTAAACTCAAGCCCCAATTACAACTAGCTAATTCTCCATCGTCGAGAGTTAAAATATCTTGGCCTGCCGAAAGCAAACAGGGCCCTAACTCTTTTAAAATTAATTGTCCCGTGGTTTGACCCAGAGGAATCAGGCGCACGGCGGCGTTAATTAAATTACTCGTCCAAGCTTGTAGATAACCGGTAGTAGCCAGATCGATCTTTATTCCCCCATGAGCGGCTGCAATACCGAAAACGATCGCGTAATTACAGGGAAATATCGATTTTAAAGAAGTTGCTTGTAATCCGGGTGACAATTGCAGTAACAATTTCCCCAAAGATTGCCCCATCTGCCAACTTTGTTGTCTTAACTCTGTAGTTTCCCGACTAGCTGACAGCCAATTATTCCAGAAAGTAATCCGGTCAAAATTCCCGATTGAAAATTCTCGATAAGCCCGTAACATTATGGCCGTTTCCACACGGACAGAGCCGCAGGATAAAGATTGAGATAGCCAGTGGCTTAAAGTATCACCATCGTGGATAATTTTCTGTTCGACGAGGGTTTCTAATCCCTCGGAATAGCTATAAGCCCCCACGGGTAAAGTGGGGCTGACAAGTTGTAGTAAATATAGTAATTGTTGGGATTCAATCATGATGATACGCGCCTACTTCGGGAGAAAAAGGAGCGATTTCTCGGCTGATTGTTACCCCGAATTTTTCTAACATCGTCTCTAAAATTGGCTCAGGAGTTAAACGGAGATAGTGGGGATGGATTTCCAAGGTCACATGGCGATTACCTAAATGATAAGCCGCTTTCAGAAGTAAGAGAGGATCACCGGCGGTGATGGTTATTACCGGTTCCGGCTTAGCCTTAATTTGAATCAATTCTGCCGATTCGGTTTGCAGAAAATCCCCATCTTGTAAAATTGTGCCTCTCGGTAATTGTAATGATAGAGGTTGGTAGGTGGGAGATTGAAAACAGTATCTACTTCTGGTTCTTTCTTCTGCCGTCAGATGAAGTGTGAAGAGAATCTCCTCCGTGGGAGAAGCAAGAGAAGATAAACGTCGGGTGAAGATGAGCATTGGCAACGCTGGTAATTTAGTCCTCAGTGTTATTTTACCGTTGCTTTTTGGTTCTGTTGCACTCTGATAAGGGCGTTTTGTACTCGTTTCTTAAAGTTATTGTCGGAGCGAACTCTGGCGGTTATGGAATTAAATTGGGCAGGGGTTAAACCACTATTCTCTACTATTTTTTTGGAATTATTACAATAGTCTACTGCTATTTTTTGCGCTTGATTCGGTAAAGCTTTAAAAGTGTCTTGGTTGTTACAGACGATCGTCGGGGGAGATTTACCGAGTATCCCGGAGATGGTTTGATAAGCTTGTTGTCTCTGGGTTTCTATTTGTATGACTGATCTAGCATAACGATTAATCTGGTCATCGCTGAAGTCTTGACTGTAACTCGACGTACTGAAACTGAATCGAGAAGTAGAGATGGAAAATTCAGGGATAATGCCCCAAACTATGGCGATCGTTGCCATGAAGCTCACCATTAGTGACCGTAACAAACTTTTGCCCAGATTAGGAAAGGGATAGCCAAGGATAACCATGCACGTTAATCGCCGAATCTATGATGATACCGAACTATTTATTGAGATTACTGACCCTTTGAATTGTTTTAACGAGCATAAGTTCCTGTTAAGCCCCGCCCCTCTTCGCCTCCTGAAAACCCGAATGGTAAACTTTTTTAACTTTTTACCCGGAGAAACCCCTGAAATCGTCAAAATTTCCGATCCTCAAAAGCTCGTTAGTTTAGCTAACTGTAGAAAATATAAGCAGAAAAATGGCTATTGCTGGGGTGTTTGTCCTTTATATCTCGCTTTCACTCTTTAATACTCTCACAATATCCCTTTTTTGGGGCTAGTTCCCTACCAGGAAAAGAAAAAATTGATGAAATATACATAAATTCGAGGTTTCAGCGATCCACGATCGACAATTTGCGCTTAGAATAATGCAGTGAAATGTTTGATCTATAGGGATTTGAGCGATTGTGGCAAATCCTGTCTTAGATTGACGGTTATTTAGTTCTAGAGCTTGCTATTATCTCGGAAAATACCAAGCTAATCAATGTAAAAAGGAGACAAACGATGAATAAAGGTGAATTAGTCGATCAGATTGCCGCTAAAGCTTCTGTCACCAAAAAACAAGCAGATGCAGTGTTAACAGCAGCGATCGAAGCGATTATGGAAGCTGTATCCGATGGTGATAAAGTAACTCTAGTAGGCTTTGGCTCTTTTGAAGCCAGAGAAAGGAAAGCCAGGGAGGGCCGCAACCCGAAAACCGGCGATAAAATGGAAATCCCCGCTACTAAAGTACCCGCTTTCTCTGCTGGCAAATTGTTTAAAGACAAAGTAGCACCAAAATAAACTTCCACCCCATCGCGGCAGAATCTTTGAATAGACCAACCCACGGAGGTAATTTGAACTGGGCATCCGCGATCGCAGGTTGCTCGGTTTCCCTCATCACGGATTTTTCCGCGAGTATTAATCCCTTGGGGCCGCCCGCAAGTGCGATCGCCGCCATGCAATCCGCTTTCTCCCAAGTCCGTAACTATCCCGATCCGAATTACGAAACTCTCCGGGCCGCCCTCGGCCAATGGCACAATGTCTCACCGGATTGGATATTACCAGGTAATGGTTCGGCCGAGTTATTAACATGGGCTTGTCGGGAACTATCATCACTAGATCACACCTGTTTGCTCACTCCGGCTTTTAGCGACTACGGCAGGGCCCTGAAAGCTTTTAGCGCGAAGATAAAACCCTATCCCCTCATCCCGGCGGAAGGTATGAGTTTAAAACTGAATTTCCCGTCCGATTCCATCTCCAAGGGGCTAATACTCAATAATCCCCATAACCCCACCGGAAAACTCTTCACCCTGGAGGAAATAACTCCCCACTTGGATAAATTTGCCCTGGTGGTAGTCGATGAAGCTTTCATGGATTTTCTACCGCCCGCTCAACAGCAGAGTTTAATAGCCCTCTTACCCATCTACGATAATTTAATCATCCTCCGTTCCCTCACCAAATTCTACAGCTTGGCGGGGTTGCGTATAGGATACGCCCTATCTCACCCAGCACGTCTTTCTAGGTGGCAAAAATGGCGCGATCCTTGGTCGGTGAATATTCTCTCTGAAGTAGCCTCGATCGCTTGTATACGAGATGAGGCTTTTCAAACTTCAACTTACAAGTGGCTGATACCGGCGCGGGAAAAATTATTTTCGAGTCTCGCTTCTATTCCAGGTTTGCAACCTTTTCCAGGGGCGGCTAATTTTCTACTCGTGCGCTGTCGGCAATCTTGTTTACCCTTACAAGAATACTTACTGCGGCAACATAAGATTTATATCCGTGATTGTGTTAGCTTTCCCGAATTAGGTGAAAATTACTTCCGCATCGCCGTACGTGCAGAATCAGACAATGAACGCTTAGTGTCGTCGCTAGTTTCTTACTTCGCTTGATAATTATTCAAGTAGTGTTCGTAGCGAGATTCTAATTGCTCTATCGTTAAACTTTGCGTCCAATATTCTACTAAAGCGTGACCGAAAGCTGCGGCATTCTTATCGGCAGGGTCGGGGTTATTGAGCAACAGGGGCCAGAGCGATTGAAAATCAAAAACTTTATCGTTGTTGGTATTGAATATTTTAAATAGGTCGTAAGCCATTTGTAATTTACCTATTACTAAAGGTAATTGTTCCACGGGTATTTGTTGGGCTAATAGGTAAGCTAAACCTGGTGAACCCGTGGTGAGAGTGGAGATAAAACTCAGGATGGGACTTTTTAAAAGAGCGGTGACACCTGCCGTGGTGGTCAATTGGAAGGTGTAGCGATCGATGATTCTGCCCGCGGCGATGATCCGCGCGTCCCGATCGCGTAAAAAGCGACACAATCTCCCCTGTTTGGCGGGTTCGATCGAGTCCACGAGACTGGAGGCGAGGGGGTCTATACCCCAAGACGATCGCCCCTGTTCCTTGTCTTCGGTGACGATAGGATAGATCCGATCGCAATAATCCCCTAATAATTGACTTCGATATTCTGTCGCTTCCCTGATAGACACTTCTTTGCTTCTAGCGCCATTAATCCAATCGTAGGGTGGTTGCCATTCCTTGAAGGGACGGAGGCGATCGACCCCGGTAACACACACTATAACGGGTAAATTGTCAATATTTTCCTGTACATCTTGGAGAAAGTCCAAGTCCATCTGTAGGGAAGGATCGAGGGCGGGAGTGGCCAGGAGAAGTACATCGGCTTTCTGAGCGTAATCGAGGACTAGAGAACGCAAATCCGATCTTTGGGCTTGCTCGTATCCCGGACTATCCCAGAGGGTAAGGGTATCACCATCGTCGCTATTCCACTGGTAGGATTGAATTTCGCTCGTGCTGGGCAATACATCTACTGCCGCTCGCGGGGAGGCGAATAAAGTATTGATCAGACTACTTTTACCAGCGCCGGTGCGCCCCACTAAAAGAATATTAACGGGTTTTTGTTCAACGCTGGAAACAGGTTCTGCTTTGACGATAATTTCTTGTAAGGTTCCGGTTTTCCCCAGGGGCAGAGAGGGAGTGGGCGGTGCCATTTTTCCGCTGTAGAGAAGTATGGCTTGGCGGCAGAGATTTTTCAGGGCGGTTTCCCGCAGCAGTCGGCCCAGGTTAAATAGTAGTTGTTGGGTGGCTTTATCGCTGTAGCGTTGACTGGCGACTCTAGCTGCAGCGGAGGCAGGGTTAAGTATCCATTGGGCGCTGTTCCATACCTGCCAGATTCGGCGCATACTCGGTTCTAGTTTCTGATAGGTTTCGTAACTCTGCCGCGCTTGGCCGATGGTCATCTGGTTCAATACCGGCGATAGGTTTTGCATCCATCGATCCGTATCTTCCACTGTGCCGCGGATCAAGCCGTAAGCTTGAGGAATATAAATATTCAGCAGGGGGTATTTTACTTCGGGATAGTAGGTGTTAGCGATCGCTGTTACCAAGTCTTGGCAGCGTTGCCAAAATAAACCTGGGTTTTCCCAAATAGGGGGATCGTTTTCTGCCGCCTTCAAGATAGTTTCCAGTTGAGCGTTAGTCTTGTCGAAATTCGTATCGGTCTCGGCAACTATTTCGCCCACGACAGTTTCTAGAGGAGACGATGGGGGACGAATCCATTTCACCAGGAGGAAGCGCCAGCCCACCAATATCAAGGTAACGATCGCCCATATCCAATTGATGCCCCATTGATGGATTTGCAATCCGGCGGCGACGAGCAAGAAGAGGACGATCAGAGCGATCGGGGCTATTAATATCGTTAATTGCCAAGGCTTTAACACCACGATTCTAGTCCCCCGATAAACTAACGCTCAACTATATTTAGTTTAAGATCTTTTTCACCTAATATTTCTAGTGCGTTCTCGTTCACGTCAAATTCTCAAGAAATAGATTGCCCATCTTCCCCTTTCGGTGTTCTGCTCTAGCTTAAAATAGAGCAGGACACCTGACCAGGAAAACCATGGAATCTATAAATCATTCGTTCTGGCTTTATATCGTGACTTTTTTTCTGATTATCTTGGGGCGCTATTTTTTGATAGCGGGGGGGACTTATTTACTTTTATATTTGCCATTGGGTCGGTCTCTGGTCAAGCCTACAATAGAAAATGTTTCTGCCTCTTGGCAGACGGTTAAAAACGATATTAAACTTTCTCTAATCTCCACCGGAATTTTTGCGATCGCTGCCGCTTTCATTTGGTCGAGCTATAATTCAGGATTGACCCGTTTATACAATCATTTAGACTTGAATAATCTTTGGTATTTAGGATTTAGTTACATTACGGTTTTGATATTACAAGATACTTATTTCTATTTCACTCATCGCTTATTCCATCATCCCTCTTTCTTTCGTTGGTGGCACGAAGGACATCACCGCTCGCGTCAGCCCACACCTTTAACCTCATTCGCTTTCGACCCACTGGAAGCGATCTCTCAATCGCTCTTTCTCATAGCAATAGTGTTTATCATCCCATTACATCTAGTCACCTTGATCGCCGTACTCACCACAATGACGATATGGGCTGCGGTCAATCATATAGGGGTGGAGGGTTTGCCAGGTTCATTCAGTCCTCATTGGTTCGGTAAATGGTTCATCGGCCCCGCCCATCACGGGCTGCATCACCTCAAATACACGGTACATTTCGGACTATATTTCACCTTCTGGGATAAAGTATTCCGTACTTGATAGTAGTGGGAGAAAATTTTAAAGCCCAGTCGTGCGATCGGGCTACTAATACGCTCAAAACATTTTTAGGACTTTTTCGCTTTCCTAGTCCTATTTTCGCCCATTTAGCGCCAGGGTCTGTGTTGTGGATCTTTGACCTGCGTGATTATAATCACAGCTAGATTGACATATCCATCAGAAGCGCTCAAAAAGAAATCCCCTTTTCAGGGGACTTCAATGATTATTAAACGACCGCGGCTTCTGTTACTTCTACCGCCGGTGTTTCTTCGATGATGGGATAGATGCTCACCTTACGGCGACTCTTAGTTTTGTACTCGAACTTCACCACACCATCGATGAGAGCGAATAAAGTATCGTCTCCGCCTCTACCTACATTGTTGCCGGGGTGGACTTTCGTTCCTCTCTGGCGAATGATGATATTACCGGCTTTGACCACTTGACCACCGAATTTTTTCACTCCCAAGCGTTGTGAACGTGAGTCGCGTCCGTTCCTCGTACTACCCGTACCTTTCTTATGTGCCATTTGCTTTTAACTCCTGTGGATTGTTTTTATTCTTCTTCATCAACCACTGTTTCTGCCACGGGAGCGGCCCCGGCAGGTGCAGTGATGGTAGTTCCATTTATGGTAATGGAATCGATCATGAATTGGGTTATTTCTTGACGATGACCCCGTTTTTTCCTGGTTTTCTTTTTCGGTTTCATTTTGTAGACGAGAACCTTTTTACCGCGGCGGTGTCTCATCACGGTTCCTTCTACGGTGGCACCTTCTACGAAGGGTTGACCGATCGAAATCTCATCTTCATGACTGACTAAAAGAACTTTATCGATCGTATAGGTATCGTTTTCATCTACGTGCAATAGTTCTATGTCATAAAAGCGACCTGGCTCTACTTTTAACTGTTTGCCGCCGGTTTCAATAATCGCGTAACTCATGTTTATTTCTGGGGTTATTTGCCGTACAGGTAGCCGAGACGCACTCAGCTTTTTATCTGCGTCACCTGATCCGAGCAGGAATTGACACAATTTCTTATTATGCGTTACCAGGAAGCTTTATGTCAACTTTAGTGACGAGTGGCTAGTGGCCATTGATTGACCACTAGTTATTATCTTATTTTTTAATTTCCCGCGCCATTTTCAGGAAATTATCCATATCGGAGGAAGCACGACGTTTAGAAGAGTTATTAGAAGCCGTGCTACTGTCTTTAGCTACGCTTTTCGGGGCGATAAGCTCGTTATTGTTCACTTTCATCACTTCCATGGAAGAGACACTTTTAATCAGTTTCGCTCCTTTGCCTTTAATGGTGTTGGGGAAACTGCGCTTGATCGTGTTGGGTTTACGCATGAAATCGATGTTACCGTAAGTTTTAGCGTCATCGGGTTGCAGGTAGTAAGCTTCTTTGTTTTGCGGTTGAATAGGCTCCGAAGGCTCATCTACATATTTGGTTTTGCCACCGAACAATCCAAAAAATCCAGCCATTGTTATACGTTCTCCAAAAATAATTATGAGAGGGTTTATTACATTTATTTACATAATATAAACTTTTATGAGCTATAAATGCAACCAGACAATTCGTCATCCTCCCTCAGATTATAGGGACAGATTCCCCCAGGACGGCTAAATCCAAACTCATCAAGGATGGATAGGGGGATTCTATGGAGTGTTTACCCCTGAGAAAGCCGGTATTAGCGCCTGGGCAGATGTATTTGAGGGTGTCGGGGGAGAATCGAGCGACTATTAATTTCACGCTTTTTAACTGACGGGGCCAATGGAAAGTTTTGCTCGTGCGAAGGGGAACCGGCTGACCTTGTTGGTTCGGTAATAGATGCCTACCGGTGAAGAGTATACCACCGAGGTCTCGATCGTGCCAGTACAAACAAGCGGAACCGGGAGAGTGGCCGCAAGTCCAAAAGCCTTGACAGTGGGGATATATATCCACCTGCCCCTCGAAAGTCCGCGAGCCGACGGAAGGTAATAAATAAGCTTCTTGTTCTTGGACTATCACCTCGCATCCTAAAGCTTTTTGCAGTTGTGGTAGAGTTTGCCCGTGGCCGCCCCGATGAGTTAAAAATATCTTAGCCACACCCTTTTCCTCTAAGAAAGCTTTTGTGCCTTCATCGCTCGGCGGGCAATCCACGAGGATATTACCCCCATCGTCGATGAGCAGATAAGCTGTGCCACCGAGGGTGTCTCGATTGGGGGGGAAGGCGAAAAGACGGGGGAAAATCTCGCGGGGAGGTTTACCGCCCCCCCGACTATCTGCGGCCGAGACTATTTCGATTGACATACTTCAAGTTTCTTAGAGAGAATAGATAATGTAACACGATCGCCGGTAATAAGAATCAACATTCTTGTTTGTCAACAATATGGGACTTGAGTTATTCGTCATAATTTTAGGAATCATCACCTACTTTGTCATCAAACAAAGTGTGGCCACGATCACGAAAACTCCAGTATGGTTACTGTGGCTAGTAATTATGTCCCCCGCTTTTATCTGGACGGGTTGGTCGCTGGCTTACGGACAGGATGCCAGGATGCCGGTCATATTGGTACTGGGCCCTTTTCTGATCTCTCCAATATTGTACTGGTGGCTGGTGGATAAAGGTCGTATTAAACCTAGTCAAAACCAACCCTCCGCAGTAGAAAAAACTGAACCCATCCCCCCGATTCCCAAACCTGTTAGCGTGCGCCCGATTACCGCCGATGAAGAAAAATCCTTGAGAGATTGTTTTCCCTGGGGCGTTTATTATCTACAGAATATTGATTATCGCCCTCAAGCTATTTTATGCCGCGGTAAATTGAGAAGCCCCGCCGAGAAAGCTTATGAGGTGATCAAAGAAAACGTCGAAAAGGTGTTCGGCGATCGCTTTTTAGTGCTACTGCAAGAGAGCATACAAGGCCAACCATTCTTCGCCCTCGTAGCCAATCCTGGCAATAAAAGCGCTCAATCAAAAAATATAGATCTGTTCGAGCGACCGATTTTCGCCCTGATACTATTAATATTAACCCTATTCACTACCACTCTAGCGGGGGTGGAAATCAGCGGCCAATCCCTGGCAAAATTGCAGGGAGATGGAACCATATGGCTGAAAGCATTACCTTATAGTTTGGGGATTATAACCATTCTCGGCATCCATGAACTGAGCCATTACTTCGCGGCGGTTCACTACAAAATTAAAACCACTTTACCTCATTTCCTACCTATACCCTTCTTCTTGGGAACCTTCGGTGCTTTCATACAGATGAAGTCCCCCATACCCCATCGTAAGGCTTTATTCGATATATCGATCGCCGGCCCCTTGGGAGGTTTTATCATTACCTTGCCCTTATTACTATGGGGATTATCCCTATCAGAAGTGGTGGCGATCGATCCGAAATCGAGTTTATTAAGCTTCGATTCCCTCAATCCCCGTTTCTCCTTCTTGTTCGCCCTATTAGCGAAATCGGCTCTAGGAAGTGGTTTGACCGTGGGGAAAGCGATCGATCTCCATCCCTTGGCGGTAGCGGGATATATGGGCTTGATCGTCACCGCGCTGAATCTCATGCCAGTGGGCCAATTAGACGGGGGACATATAGTTCATGCCATGTACGGACAGAAGACAGCGATCGTCATCGGTCAAATAACCCGATTTTTAATGCTGGGTTTAGCTTTAGTGGAACCCGATTTATTACTGTGGGCGATTCTCTTATTATTTATGCCCGTGGCCGACCAACCAGCTTTAAATGATGTTACCGAGTTGGATAATAAACGGGATTTATTGGGTTTATTTTCTTTAGTTTTATTGTTAATGATCCTCTTACCTTTACCTGGTGCGATAGCTTCTTGGCTATCGATATAAGCCACATTCAATGGTTCATACGTACTTAAATATGGGTCAAAATAGTTTAAACTCCAGTTATAGTGATATAACTTATTTAAAATAATAACGCCCTTTTTCTAGCATCGTATAACCCATGCCCACGAACTTAACGCCGGAACAAGTCAATCAAATCGTTTATAATCTCCATAACAATCCTTTTGAAATTTTAGGTTCTCATCCCGTAGAACAGGATGGAAAAGTAGAACAGTGGGTAGTGAGAGCTTATCTACCGAAAGCACACTCGGCTTGGGTGGTTTGTCCCTCACAAAGAAAGGAATATCAGATGGAGACCCTACACCATCCCAATTTTTTCCAATGCTATATTAATACAGAAGAACTAAATAATTATCAATTAAAATTAAAAGAAGGCGAATACGAAAAAGTAATTTACGATCCCTATGCTTTCCGGTCTCCCAAATTAACAGATTTTGACCTCCACCTTTTCGGAGAGGGAAACCACCACAGAATATACGAAAAGCTAGGGGCGCACCTGACAGATTCGGAAGGGATAAAAGGAGTAAACTTCGCCGTTTGGGCCCCTAACGCCCGTAACGTTTCCGTTATCGGTGACTTTAACAGTTGGGATGGTAGAAACCATCAAATGCAGAAGAGAAATAATGCAGTTTGGGAACTATTCATCCCTGAGATTGGCGCGGGCACAGCTTATAAATACGAAATTAAAAATCGAGAAGGGCATATATACGAAAAAACAGATCCCTACGGATTCGCCCAGGAAGTAAGACCGAAAACCGCTTCCCTGGTGGTGGACTTGAACAAGTACCAATGGCACGATGACGACTGGATGGAAAAACGCCGTCATGGGGACCCGTTAACCCAGCCGGTAGCGGTGTACGAAATGCACCTGGGATCTTGGTTACACGGTAGTGCGAAAGAGAAAACCCGTCTACTCCGGGGCGAATCCGAGCCGGTACGGGTATCGGAACTCAATAGCGATGCTCGCTTTTTGAGTTATTACGAGTTAGCGGAGAAACTGATTCCTTACATCAAAGAGTTAGGCTACACCCATATTGAATTATTGCCCGTGGCCGAACATCCTTTCGATGGGTCTTGGGGGTATCAAGTTACAGGATATTATGCCCCCACCTCCCGTTACGGCAATCCCGAAGATCTGATGTATTTTATCGACGAGTGTCATAAACAGGGCATCGGCGTTATAGTCGATTGGGTGCCTGGGCACTTCCCTAAAGACGGTCACGGTTTAGCCTTTTTTGACGGTACACATCTTTACGAACACGCAGACCCTCGTATCGGGGAACATAAGGAATGGGGAACTTTAGTATTCAACTACGGTCGTAACGAGGTGCGTAACTTCCTCATGGCTAACGCCCTATTCTGGTTCGATAAGTATCACATCGACGGGATTCGAGTTGATGCGGTGGCTTCGATGCTATACCTCGATTATTGCCGTAAACCGGGGGAATGGGTGACTAATAATTACGGCGGTAGAGAGAACTTAGACGCTGCCGACTTCCTGCGTCAAGTTAACAGCGTTCTCTTCAGTTACTTTCCTGGTGTTCTTTCCATCGCGGAAGAGTCTACAGCTTGGCCGATGGTGTCCTGGCCCACTTATGTGGGCGGCTTGGGTTTCAATCTCAAATGGAATATGGGCTGGATGCACGATATGTTGGATTATTTTGGCATGGACCCTTGGTTCCGTCAATTCCATCAGAATAATATTACCTTCAGCATTTGGTACAACCACAGCGAAAATTATATGCTGGCCCTGTCTCACGATGAGATAGTCCATGGTAAGAGCAATATGTTGGGTAAAATGCCTGGGGATGAGTGGCAGAAATACGCTAACGTGCGCTGTTTATTCGCCTATATGTATACTCACCCTGGCAAGAAAACCATGTTCATGAGTATGGAATTCGGGCAGTGGAGCGAGTGGAACGTGTGGAGTGACCTGGATTGGAATCTATTACAATATGAACCTCATCAAAAGTTGAAACGCTTTTTTACCGAACTGAACGCGATGTATAAGTCCCAACCGGCTTTATACACCCAGGATTTCCAACAGGAAGGGTTTGAATGGATCGACTGTAGCGATAATCGTCACAGCGTGGCTTGTTTTATTCGTTGGAGTAAAGATTGGGAAGATTTCGTCGTCGTGGTTTGTAATTTCACGCCCCAACCCCATAGTCACTATCGGGTGGGTGTACCGAAACCTGGTTTTTATAAGGAAGTGTTTAACAGCGATTCCCGTCAGTACGGCGGTAGCAATATGGGCAATCTCGGCGGTAAATGGTCCCAAGAATGGTCTTATCAGGGAAGGGATTATTCAATCGATCTCTGTCTACCTCCCCTGGCCGTTTTGGTGATAAAACTTCAGCCTCACGAAAGCTTGGAGACTCGATCGCTTGACCATACCCCCTAGAATCGAGCTTTACCCGCTACCGGTAACGTGAACTGCTAAGGTACCGGTAGTCAGCCAATCTTCGAGCTTACTCCGGGTTAGCTGAGGGTTTTCTGAAATCAAGGTAGCCAGTTTTGATCTAATAATTGCACCAAAGTATAAGGACATTGGTGGGGGAGGATTTTTAATTCAGTTTTTTTAGTGACGTAACGTGAGGCATCCTCATAGATGCTCTCCAATTCTCCTTCGAGATATTGATGTAGGTTGATGGTTAAATGTCTTCTGAGTTGGGTGCGAAAACTATCTATTTCCGCTTCCCAATGAGGTCGATTATCTTTGATTCGGGTTTCCCAATATTGAAGGTAAAGGATATGGCGGATAATTTGTTCTAATAAACTCGCCGCTTTATTTTTATCGCTTCTACCCAAATTTTCTAGCTCCTCTATTAAATTCTCCACGTCTAGTTCGTCTAGACGATTCCCTTTCAACAATTTTATGGTTTCCTGTAACCACAGATGCTCATCGGTTTCATATAATCTGCTCAAGTGGGTTTTAATAGTATCACTTCGGGGGTTTACCATCGGCTTTTAAATATCCTTGTTGAATGAGAAACGCTCTTAAAGCCGTGGGAAAATCGGCATATTTCCCCACTACTCGATCGCCTTTATATATATCCAAGCCCCAATCAGAACTTTTGTCGTAATTCTTTAACATGAATTGCCAGGCCTGTTCGTATTCTCCTAATAATATCTTTTGAGCCACATAACCTGCCAATATACCGTTAATTTCTCCTTTATTTTTTTGGGACTCTCGCAAAGAATTGTACATTCCATTTAAAACTTCCCTCATTTTTTGTGGATACTTATGAGTAATATCTTGGAATTTACCTCCCTCGAAACTATATATTAAAGTCGGCGGGTAAGAACCCGCATAGGAACTGAAAGTATAGAGAAAGCTATTATCGTAGGTAATAAATTCGTATTTGCCATCTTTATTTAGATCGACAAAGCTACCTCCTTCTCCGTCTAAATTTCCCGTGGCGGTCTTGGTGAACTTATCTTTTTGCCACGAGTAAATATTAAACGACGTACAACAATGGGCCCCGCCGCTGAAAGTGGAGACGATTACCTCTGCTGTGCCGTCTTTGTCTAAATCAACTAGGTTAACCTTAGCCGGTGCTAGATAGGTAGAGTCTTTTTCCTGTAAGTAAAGACGGTCTTGATGATAAATCTTGTAGTCGAAGTCAGTTTGAAACTGAGATTCTTTATTCGGTGTGGAATCGATGACCACTTTAACCGAACCAGATTCTAAGGTTTTGTTTTTAATCCCCTGTTTGGGTTGAATGTCCCAACTAGTTAAAGTGGTTGCCGATGAGATGGAACTGACAATAATCAGGGGAATACCTAATAAGGAAGAGAGTTTTAGCACGATCGTATCTCGCTGTCGTCGATATTAACGGGGTATCAATAGTGACTAGTGACCAGTAACTAGCCACTAACCACTAACTACTAGCCACTAGCGGGTTAAATATCCAAGTCTGGGGATATGGGGATTAAATCACCGTGAATGGTTAATCCTAGCAATATGGGTTGATTGGCTTCGATTAACCTGCCGCTGAGAACACAACTTTCATCTTTTCTAGCCGTGGCTTTAAAAGTAGCCCGAATATCGGCGCGGGTGAAGTGGGGGCGATAATCTCCTGATTTCTGATGGACGTAGTTCCATAATATATCTCGTATCAGGGCTTGATAACCTTGACTGCCCGAAAGCTTTTTGAGATTTTCTTTCAGGTCTTTTTCCAGACGGATGCTGGTGACTTCCATTTCGGTTGTGACAGTACGGTTGATAGTACGCATTTTTTTTCTCCCAAATAGTAGACAGATTGGTATTACAAGTGTAGTATTAAAAAGATAAGTAAAACAAGAGTTAAAAAATTCAGCCATGCGATCGCTCTCCCCCATAAATCTAACCGCCCCATTCAACCCCCGTGAAGGTTGGTGCGATGTTGTCATGGGGGAAAAAGGGTTTAGCATAAAAGAATCAAGATTTGAACGCAAGATTAATCAAAGCCGAGATTATAGTGGTGTGGAGACACACGAACTAGCAGGCTCGTACATAAGCGGGAGGGACAGGAAACGAATAACTGTACCCCAATAAACTAGAAAACATCCTAGTAGTTTCCCCCCGCTTCTAACCCAACAGAAGCGGGGGTGTTTTATTAAACGGAATCTCAAGGGAAGGAGAATTGACCGGTGAATTATCCCACAGAAACCTTAAACAGAACGATCACGGTATTTTCACAAAATTATTTGCCCATCAGTAGGATTAATATCCGTCGTGCCATCATTCTTTTAGTAACGGGAAAAGCAGAAGCTTTAACTTCTCTAACTCAAGAATATTGGGAAGTGCGGTCGGTGAACTTGATTTTAGAAGTGCCCACCCATATCCGCTTGAAAGACAAGTCTAAAGAAAGAGTCTGGAAAGTACCACCCGTCAATCGTCGGGAAGTATTAAAGAGGGATAAATATCAATGTCAATACTGCGGTACAGGCGATAAATTGACCCTCGATCACGTTATACCGAAGTCAAAAGGCGGTAAACACACTTGGGATAACGTAGTTACAGCTTGTGCGAAATGTAATTGTTTTAAAGGAGATCGTACTCCCGTACAAGCGGGGATGGTGTTAAAAAAATTACCGACACCGCCGCTACACCCAAGTTTAGTTTTCGCAGAACAGTTTTGGCGTCATCAAAACGAATTAGGAGTAGAACATTAATGTTGAAATTGACTTACACAGACAATGGGTTTCACTTGGAATATATTGCGGAAACCCTAGAAAACTGGGTTACGAATCGGGTATTATTAGCCTTACGTTCCGGCATGAATTTAGGTATCGAACCCAGCACCGCGGCTTTCTTGTTACCCTATGATATTCCGTACTTGAGCCAATTAAAAAAATTAGCGGACGGGGAAAATCAAGAGGTATTAGAGCTATCTTATTGCGACCAGGAAGCGATCGAGGTGACTTTAGAAGGAACTTGGATCACCGGCAACCCCGAAAGCGAGGAAGGAATCTTCGTGACCGTATTGAGTGATCGAGCCGAGGTCTTCCTGTATCAAATCTGGAAAGAGTCCTATTTCGGTGCTTACGCCATCAACGAATAAAAAAATAGGGATTTAGATAATGACCAGAACAAAATTTCCTGTTATCTTGGACTAAGATTATCCTGCGGTCATACTAAACTTAAGCTTTAGGAGTTATTATCAATGTCCCTGTTAACCTCCTCGTTTTCAGCCCTGAATGCCTCCCCCACGGAAACAAGACCTTGGGGTACATTTACCACTTTAGAAGAAGGCCCCGGGTATAAAATCAAGCGGATAGAAGTAAATCCAGGTCATCGCCTTAGTTTACAAATGCACTATCATAGAAGCGAACACTGGATCGTGGTTTCCGGTACGGCTAGAGTAACCTGCGGCGAAGAAGAAACAATTTTAGGTGCTAACCAATCCACCTACGTTCCCCAGTGTACCGTTCATCGCTTAGAAAACCCCGGAGTGATCAAACTAATTCTCATCGAAGTACAGAATGGTGAATACTTAGGAGAAGACGACATCGTTCGTTTTCAGGATGACTACGCCCGTCATCAAGGTTAGATTTGTTGAATATAAACATCGAGGGAGCAATCGATCGTTTCCTTGACACTCAAAAAATTAAGAAGGCATAGCTATGCCCGTTTATCAATGTCGGAATTGTAAAAAAATAGTTAATCTAGCTACTAGGCCCGGCCCCTGCGAGTCTTGCGGTAATACACAATTTAAACTTACGGATCAACGTCAAGGTAAAATTGCTGTTTACACCGGCAGAACCGCGTTGACGAGCCTTTCGGGGGCTAATACAGAACCCACGGCTAGTCTGCCCACCGAGGTAGAATTACCCTCTTCCCTACTCGCTTCTTCTGTATTAGATTCTCTGACAGGGGAAACGATCGTCACCAGGAAAACGACTCCCAAGCCCCTCAAAACCCATAAACTAAACCTCGATATATTAAAAAATAAATGGCTGTTGCTCTTGGTTTCGGGTATGGGAGGCTTGCTATTTTATGTGTACTGGGAATCTCAATTCAACATCTCTACACTGAAAGACGTTATCTTACAGGAAAAATTCCAAAAACCCAAGGCTTGGTATTTCACCGACGGTGCGATCGTACAACAGAAAAAATTATATCAATTCCAATATAAGCGTAATCATTACGGGGCTTCCCTATGGACGGGGCAAAAATTAGCTAATTTGGACTTGAGTGCGGATGTGGTTAAAACTCAGGGGCCCGATAATGTACCTTACGGTTTGATCGCTAGAGTTAGTGGAGAAAACGCCGAAAATTTCTATTACTTGTTCATCGATGGTAGCGGCGAATATATTATGGGTAAGAACACCGCTCAAGGCTGGGTACATAAAGTAGGTTGGCAAGCCCATTCGCGAATTAATCGAGGTAAGAAAACAAATCGTCTTCGCCTCGTGATCAAGGATGATTTAATAGTGGGTTACATCAACGGTAGCCGAGTGGGTAGTTTTCGAGACGATACCTATAAAGCGGGGGCGTTGGGATTATTTTCCATGCGCGGTAAAGGCAAATCAACCACCGTCTATTTTGATAACGTGATCGTCAAAAGTGACCAAAAGAGAAAGTAAAAGGCATTTTTGATACCTTTTACCCTTGTGACGCTTATCATGTAGTGGTGAAAACTTTATTCTTATTTCTTATCGGAAAGCGATTTTTAGAGAATTCCCCTAAATAAAAGTGTGAGAAGCTGCTACCTTAACTTTTATCAGGGGAAACCGTTCATTCCTTTGCTGGATTACTTATTACTATAGGGATCTCGTTTGTCATTGCAATAACAACTGTATGTCAATCGGGTGACAAAATCGATGGATAAAAAAATATAGTTTGAGAAACAATCATCGAAACAAGTCTATTAAAAGCTGTAATGCCCCATAATATTGCACTATACCCGTATATAGTGACACAATGTAGTATAAAAGTACGGTGGAAGTGCCAGCATGACAGAGCAACCATTAGGAACGGTAACACAGGGGTCATTGAGTGAAGGCTTAGAAATTCGCCTTTATCCCGATGTATCCGTGGAAGATATGCGAGTTGGTAAATTTCTGGTGGTCAGGGGGGTTAGATCCCGCTTTTTCTGTCTCCTCACCGATGTATCCCTGGGTACTGCCACGCCCCGCATATTAGCAAATCCCCCCCACCCCGACGATGATTTCATGAGGGATGTACTGGCGGGTAGCGGCACTTACGGTACTATAGAATTGGCCCCGATGTTAATGTTCACCCCTACATCCGCCACCCCCCGCAGCACGGATAACACATCGTTAGCGTCCTTTGAACCCCAAACCAACGCCGACTTAGAGTTATTACCGGTGAAAACTATCCCCGCCCACTTCAGTCAGGTATACGACGCTTGTGAGGAGGATTTCCGCATGGTATTCGGTTGGGAAGATGACCCGACGCGCCGCAATTTCGCCATCGGTAGACCTTTGGACATGGATGTGCCCATCTGTATCAATCTCGATCGATTCGTCGAACGCAGTAACGGCGTATTCGGCAAATCCGGCACTGGGAAATCATTCCTCACCCGTCTGTTAATCTCCGGCATCATCCGCAAAAACGCGGCGGTGAATCTGATGTTCGATATGCACTCGGAATATGGCTGGGAAGCGATGAAAGAAGGTAAGGAAGTTTCTACCGTCAAAGGTTTAGCCCAGTTATTCCCCGGACAGGTGGACATCTATACCCTCGACCCGGAATCCACCAATCGCCGGGGAGTCAGAAGCGCGCGGGAATTATTCCTCAGTTACGATCAAATCGAGATCGAAGATATTAGATTGATCGGTCTGGAGTTGGGTATTTCCGAAGCCAGTTTGGATAACGCCAATATCCTCTACGGCGAATATGGCAAAAATTGGATCACCCAATTACTGAACATGAATAACGAGGATATTAAAAATTTCTGTCTGGAGAAACAAGGTCACGCGGGATCGATCATGTCTCTACAGAGGAAGTTAATGCGGTTAGAAAGTCTGAAGTATTTAAAGTCTGCTTGCCCCCACAATTATATCGATGAATTGATCCAAGCGCTGGACGCAGGGAAGAATATAGTAGTAGAATTCGGATCTCAAAGTAATATGCTTTCCTATATGTTGGCGACCAACATGATCACTAGGAGAATACACGGTAATTACGTTAAAAAAGCCGAACATTTCTTGCAGACGAAAAATCCGGTAGATAAGCCGAGACAATTGGTGATCACGATCGAGGAAGCCCATAGATTTTTAGATTCTAAAATCGTTCATCAAACTATCTTCGGCACGATCGCTCGAGAGATGCGGAAGTATTTCGTCACCCTGTTAATCGTCGATCAAAGGCCTTCGGGGATAGATAACGAGGTGATGTCTCAAGTGGGTACGCGGATTACCTGTTTACTCAACGACGAGAAGGATATTGACGCGATATTCACTGGGGTATCCGGGGGCGGAAGTTTGCGATCGGTCTTGGCCAAGTTAGACTCGAAACAACAAGCTTTAGTATTGGGTCACGCCGTACCGATGCCGGTAGTTATCCGTACTCGCGCCTACGACCAACAATTTTACTCGGAAATTGGGGTCACGGATTGGCAGGGTTTGCCCGATGACGCGGTTTTGACGGCGGCGAGTATTGCGCGGGCTGATCTAGGATTCTAGGCTCGATTGGTTATCGTTTTCTATATCGATGGGAAACCAATCGGGGTCTATAACTTCCTCGATTGTAAAAGGAGATTGAAGCGGGACATCGAGTTTAAAACTCTTTTTGACCTTTTTGGCAGTAGAGGCATAGATGGGTAGAAAATTTTCTTCTAGATAGGGCAATAGAGAAGGACTATCTTTGAGGATTTTCGCCAAACTGTTACGAAAGGTGACTATCTCGTGAATCCAATGGTTTCGATTCCTTTCTCTCTCGGAGTCCCAATAAGCTAACCTGAGCAAGTGTTCGATAATGTTTTCCAGATAGCTTTCTAAAAATCTCCGATCGCTTCTCCCCATTGATTGGATTTCCTCGATCAAATTCTCTAAATCAATCTCATCGAATCGTCCCGCTCTTAACTGTTCTGCCGTAGCGGATAGCCAGAGGTTGAAATCTTCTTCGTAGAGTGATTTAGTAGGTAGATGTATTTCCGCCGTCATGACTGGTTACGCTCCTAACGGGTTTTGGTAATTTCCCGGTGTCTCTATCTAATTTATTGAACTCATGGTCTATCTTTAATTTTAACGTGGGTGATGGTTAAGGAATAATGCGAAACAGAAAGTTAAAATTTTTTACTTTTTATAACTGAAAACGATGCAAACACTATCCTAGGGGTAACAGTTTGCGACAATCGTGGACAGGGTGCAAAGTTAACGCCCCGATACTAGGAGAACCCATCATGAAATTAGCTTACTGGATGTACGCTGGCCCAGCTCATATCGGCACGTTGAGGATAGCCAGCTCTTTTAAAAACGTTCACGCCATCATGCACGCTCCCCTAGGGGACGATTACTTTAACGTGATGCGATCGATGTTGGAACGAGAGCGAGAGTTCACCCCCGTAACCACCAGCGTGGTCGATCGCAACGTCCTCGCCCGCGGCTCTCAAGAGAAAGTAGTGGATAATATCCTCAGGAAAGACGGGGAAGAAAGCCCCGATTTAATCGTCCTCACCCCTACCTGCACCTCCAGCATCCTCCAGGAAGATTTACAAAACTTCGTGGAGAGGGCACAAATAGAAGCCAAGGGCGACGTACTACTCGCGGATGTAAACCATTATCGCTTCAACGAACTACAGGCGGCCGATCGAACCCTCGCTCAAATCGTCCGCTACTACCTGGAAAAAGCCCGCAAGAAAGATCAATTAAACCTCGAAAAAACCGCCAACCCCTCCGTTAATATCATCGGGGCCACCACCCTCGGTTTCCACAACGCCCACGATTGCACCGAATTAAAACGCCTGATGCGGGACTTGGGTATAGAAATCAACGAAGTCATACCCGAAGGGGCATCGGTGCAGAATTTAAAAAATCTCCCCCGCGCTTGGTTCAATCTGACTCCCTATAGAGAAATCGGTCTCGGCACTGCCAATTATCTCCAAGAAGCTTTCGGTATGCCCTACGTGGATATAACCCCCATGGGAGTTGTAGAAACAGCCCGCTGTATCCGTAAAATCCAAGCGGTGATTAACGCCCAAGGTGCGGAAGTGAACTACGAAGACTTCATCAACGAACAAACCCTGCACGTATCCCAAGCGGCTTGGTTTTCTCGATCGATCGATTGCCAGAACCTCACGGGCAAAAAAGCCGTAGTCTTCGGGGATAACACTCACGCGGCGGCCATGACGAAAATACTGGCGCGGGAGATGGGTATTCATGTGGTTCTAGCTGGAACCTATTGTAAGTATGACGCTGACTGGTTTAGAGAACAAGTGAGCGAATATTGTGACGAAGTGCTGATCAGCGATGATAATGGGGCTATAGGAGATGCGATCGCTCGTATCGAACCCTCGGCTATCTTCGGCACTCAGATGGAACGTCATGTAGGTAAACGTTTAAGCATCCCCTGCGGAGTTATCGCCGCCCCCATCCACATCCAAAATTTCCCCCTCGGTTACAAACCTTTCATGGGTTACGAAGGCACCAACCAGATAGCGGATTTAGTTTATAACTCGTTCACTTTGGGCATGGAAGACCATCTCTTAGAAATCTTCGGCGGCCACGATACCAAAGAGGTTATTACTAAGGGAATTTCCGCCGGTTCAGACCTGAATTGGAATCGGGAAGCCCAAGGGGAATTAAATAAAGTACCCGGTTTCGTGCGGGGTAAAGTTAAACGCAATACGGAAAAATTCGCCCGCGAGAGAGGTTTCGCTGAAATCACCCTAGAGGTTATGTACGCGGCTAAAGAGTCTGTCGGGGCTTAATGGCGCTTTGGCAGGAGGAAACTGTCTCCTGCCTCCTTACATTAATTAAATTTTTGACCCACTTCTAAAGTGCGTTGTTGACCGCCTCGGGAGAGAATAACTTTTTGATCTCTCACGGCTACGAGAATCCAGCCATTGATAGACTCGCCGATAGCGACGCGTCTGGTCATCTGGGTACTTTGAAATAACGCCGAAGATTGTCCCCCCAATTCTAAAACTCCTACCAGCGTATTCTCTCCCTTCACTAGAGAGGGGATAGAGGCGGTACTGGGTAGAGGTGGTGGTGTGGGGATAGTAACGGGGGGTGGGGGCGGTATGACGGCTGTTTTCACTGGTGATGGTTGGACTTTCGGCGCGTTCTGGGGATAGATAGGAACATAAATTCTCTCGATGATTTTCTCTTGATTACCGCTAGTGGCTTGGGGAGGCGGGGGAGGTACAGCGACGGTAGCCTCTGGGAGATTTGCGCTTTTAGATGCGGGGGTTTTGGCTTTTCGATCGATCTGTCGCAATGATTCCCGCATATAGCCGATAAACTGTTTTTGCGATGGGGACAGTACCGGGGGCTGACTCACGGTTTCGGCAGGGGCGTTAGATTCTAATTTTCCCCCGTAAAAAAGCCAAGAAACCACTAAGCCCAGATAGAAACAAGCGATCATGAACAGAATCTTGTCTATGGGAAAAGTCAACCCCTTTTTATCGCTGAAACCTGATGACATGGTTTCTCACCCTCACTCAACCGTATGGCTCAAATTTTAACCTGGCACCAAACGATCAGCAAGAAACCTGACAGGAGAAGTTAAACGCTGTCGTTATGGGGCGGGACTCATCGCCCTAATACCCTTGAATCACATCTATAGCATGGGCTTGGTTTTTTCACTAGAGTCTTAATCCCAGTTTGATCGCCAAATTTTAATCTGTTACTCTTCTCTGGGCTATAAATTACCTAAATTGAGACAATAGTTACTATCCTCTTTGGTTAACTTATGCCCCTACTAATCATCAGCATCATCTCTCTAACGATTTGGATATACCTCATCACCGGGCGGGGGGGATTTTGGCTATGCGACCAAAAAATAGACGGGGAGAATACGAGTCTTGTTTCCTATCCCTCAATTTGTGCCATCATCCCCGCTAGAAACGAAGCCGAAGTATTACCCGTGAGTTTAAAATCCCTCTTGAATCAAGATTACCCCGGACAATTTTCGCTCATTTTAATAGACGATCAAAGCACAGATAACACCAAAGAAATAGCTCAGAAAATAGAGCGAGAAGCTTCTAAAGATCACCAACTCGAAATTATTAGCGGGCAGCCTTTACCTAGTGGCTGGACGGGCAAACTTTGGGCTGTGAAACAAGGTATAGAATACGCGGGAAAAAATATTAAACCGGATTATTTACTACTTACAGATGCGGACATAGAACACCCTCCCCATAACCTGCAACAATTAGTGAGCAAAGCGCAAAAATCGGATTTAGCTTTAGTCTCTTTGATGGTCTTACTGCGCTGCCAAGAATTCTGGGAGAAATTATTAATCCCCTCGTTTATATTCTTCTTCCAAAAACTATACCCCTTTCCTTTAGTTAATAATCCTCACAGTAAAACCGCCGCCGCCGCCGGGGGGTGTATATTGATCGATCGAGAAGTCCTAGAAGCAGTCGGGGGGATAGAAGTAGTCAAAGACGCTTTGATCGATGATTGTTCCTTGGGCATAGCCATTAAAAGCTACTTACAAACCTATCAGAAAGATCGATCGATCTGGTTGGGACTGAGCCAATCTACCGTCAGTTTGCGTTCCTACTCCAAACTAGCAGATATTTGGCAGATGGTAGCCCGCACCGCCTTCACCCAGTTAAACTATTCGCCTTGGTTACTTCTGGGTACAGTTTTAGCCATGAGTATTATCTATTTAACTCCCCCCCTAGCCATCCTAGAGGGATCGATCACGGGCAATTACTTACTACTTGGTATCGGCTTCTTAACTCAATGCCTCATGAGTCTGGCTTATATACCGACGTTGAAAGTATATGAACTCTCGCCCCTGTGGAGTCTAACTTTACCTCTGATAGGCTTTCTTTATACACTGATGACGATCGATTCCGCCTTACAACATTGGGGCGGCAGAGGAGGAAATTGGAAAGGGAGAGTCTATCCTAAGGTCTAGGTGCGTAAATTTCCAAGGCGCGGGGGATGACGGAAAAAGTAGCGGGGGTGGCTACGGTTATTTCCCCATCGGTGTTAATACTGTGGGCTTTACGAGTAGAGACGCTGATTTGATGCCCGGATAAAGTTCTCACCCAGGGTAATAAACCCTGACTACCTTTAGGCAGAGCCGTCAGGAGAGGGATGATCTGCCACCATTTCTGTAATTCTAAACTATAGAGATCGAGACGCTGATCGTCAATGGCCGCATCCTCCGCTATCGTCATCCCCCCGCCGTAATAACGCCCGTTACCCACCGCGATCTGTAGAGTTTTCACGAACATAGATTCTCCCGTATCGGTACGGATTTCCGCGTGAAAAGGGCGCGTCTGACTTAAAACTTGAATGGCAGTCCAAGCGTAAGCCAGAATACCGAGACGGCGTTTTAATCCCTTCGTCAATTTCTGGGTAATCTTGACGCTCAAGCCCATACTCGCCACGTTGAAAAAATATTTGCCGTTGACCAATCCTAGATCGATCGTTTTTTTATAGTCACCGGCGATGACTCGACAAGCTTCGGGGATAGAAGTAGGAATACTGAGAGTGCGCGCTAGATCGTTAGCCGTACCCAGAGGTAGGATACCTAAAGGTAGATTAACACCCACGAGGCTATCCACGATCGCATTTAACGTACCATCCCCGCCGCCCACGATAATCAGATCTATCCCCTCTCTATACTTGGCGATAATATTGGGGAACTCGGCAAAATCATTGACGGGAGTGGTAATCAGATGAAAGCCCAAACCATCTAACATCTCTACTGCTTGGGCAAAATTCGCCTTACCCTTGCGAGAATGACGGTTAATGACCAGCAGAGCTTTTTTATCCATAAGTCACCGGTAGAGGATGAGGTTATAATTCATTTTAGGGCCAATCTTCCCTTATGCCGGAGCTGTTGATACAATCAGTGAGGATCAAAATTTAGGTATCCCTTATGGCTTTCCCCCTTTTCGCTGTCGCCGGAGAATTTCCGGTCTATTTCGTCGCCGTTTACGTGGTGGGTTTCGTGGCCGCCGTTACCATCGGCTCGATCGCTTGGTATAATTCTAAACGCCCCGTGGGTTGGGAAGACGCTAAACGCCCCGATTATCTTCCAGAAATCAAAGACGATACCGATCCACCGACCGATTCTCAATAACTTCCGTAAATTAAAACTACAATGAACGCCAAATTACTAATAGGAATATCAGGGTTAATAGTGCTGAATACCGCAATTTTTAGCCCTGCATCTGCCCAGAATAATAATAATAATAATAACAGAATCATCTGTGAAAGTCGGGGCAGCGGAAGCACCCGATGTGCTTTCGATACGAGAAGGGGAGTACAATTGGTAAGACAGCTATCCCAAGCCACCTGTGAAGGTAATTGGACTTCCGGTAACGGATATATTGAAGTGAGAAACGGCTGCCGGGGAGAATTTGCCCGCGATCGTGGTAATAATAATAACAATAACTACGCATCCAGAGCTTGCCAGAGCGCTCTATTGCAAAGATTCAATACTGTATCCGATCGGGATGTAGAAGTGAATAGCAATAATAGCAGCTCCAATAATAATAACGAGACCGTAAATTGGAGAATCAGAAGGCTCGGCCCTTCGGGTACTTGTACGGTCAACCGCAATGGTGAGGTCAGAAAAATCGAAATCGATTAAATATATCGGCTCACCGTTCAAAATTGACCGATGGTAGTGACTAGTGATTAACCACTAGCCATTGCCACAAGAATCCTCATAGATAACACAGGGATTACCCACATGACTGACTTGTAATAAAGTGGGGGATAAAGGCGGGAAAAGTGCGACCACATGGGGAACAGGGCGGGGTGTATAAGCCACTAGAGACTGATCCTGATAAGCCAGAGAAGTGCTAGCACCCGAATCCAACATCACCGCGTCACGGAAACCCGCCTCATAAAGTAATTCTCCGAGAGCCACCGAATCCACCGGCTCGCGAGAAACACCTACCACAGGCTGCCCAGCCATATTGATACCCCAGAAAGCCCGATGTCTCGCCACATCAAAAGTGTACAGGTTATTGAAAGTTTCCGCCGGTTGCGGTTTGCCGTCTCTCACGAGCCAGGCGGCGGCGACGAAAGCATCGGTAACGGTCGCACCGTCTAAAGATTCAGCGTTAATCCCCTCTAAAGTGTTATGTTTTTCCGGGTCGAAGGGAACATATCTCACCCAGCGATCGCTGAGCAACACTAACGGTCTATTAGTAAGCTTACCGATTTCCCCTTTATATCCAGGCACAAAGCCCCCGTTCTGGCTCAATACGGGGCCGATCATCACGTTCGAGTCCAGGGACTTAAGAGAGAAGAAAGCCCCGTCTACAGCCCCGACAGCCCCTGTTCCGGCGATAATTTCCGGTACTTGATAGCGACTGTTGGCGTGAATCGTTCTGGGTATACCCCCGGAAATGAGAACTAAAGTATTATTGGGAAATTTGACCTCATATTTATGGATGGGAGTGGCGAAGTTAAAACCACCATCCTCACGGGGTAAGGGTTGCCCCCCGAAGGCTTGCGGGATGATCCGAGCGGTGCGAGATTGACCGAAACGCCCGATAGTTAATAAGTCGGTCGATTCCCCGGCGAAGTGTTCGTCCGCGTCATTCATCGAAAGGGCGGCCCGATAACCGGCTTCTGTGACCACTCCTTTGACTCGATCGTCGGCTTTCCCCTCTGGATAGGTAAAATACGGGACTTTGATCGCCAGTTCTTTCTCTAATATCTGTTTCGAGTCGAATATTTCTTTTTTTAAATCTTCGTCCGATAGCGTTCTTAAATCGCGGGGATGGGTGACGCTATGGGAAACGATCGTCACCAGGGGATCAGCCGACATCTCTCGCAATTGTTCCCAGGTAACGCTAGATCGACCCGTGGTCATCTCCATTTTTTTAATATATATGGAAAATACCGCCGGGTATTCGTATTTCTTCAGTAGCGGGTACACATACTGATAATGACCGCCGTAACCGTCATCGAATGTTAATAATACTGGTTTTTCTGGTAAGGGTATACCCGTACGTAGATGGGAAATCAGCCAATCTAAACTTATGGGCGTTACTCCCTGTTCCTTCATGGATTGAAAATGAGCTTCCAACTCTTCGGGCGTAACATCGAAAAAAACTTGCTTTTCCGGCAAGATGTCGTGATACATCAAGACGGGAACTCTGGCGGTTTTGGCGTTCGGGTGTAGTTCCGGCCAGGGCGCTAACTGCACTTCGGTTCCATTGTTATCCCAGCCATCTAAAGTAATATCCTGTCTCTGCCACGCCAAGGCGGGAATAACTTTATTGGATGATTGGATTTCACAGGAAATAGCGGAATTGTCTTTAAACGATCGCACTTGCGGCAACGTCATTCGCTCACACCGGGGGGCCACTTCCGTGAAAGCCCTGGGAAAATAATTACTAGCGGATACGCTACTCTTTTGACCTGTAGAACTAAAGAGGACTATGGCGAGTGCCAAGAATAATAAACCGATCAGTAGCAGTAAAGAGTTTTTATATCTTTTCCGAAGGGGTAAGCCGAACATACACACCACATTAGGGAATACGAAGTCATCTACCCATGCAGTTTATCACCGATTCGGTAATTAGGGGTGAATACTTCCGTCGGGCATGATCGTTTCAGTCATATTTATATCACACAAACTCGTATTTCTTAGGAAAGCGCCCCGTAAATCCACATTATAGAATGAAGAATCGGTTAAATTAGCACATTGAAAATTCGCTTCTAAACCGTAGGTATGCTGCATCAAAGCATAACCTAAATTAGCCCCGTTCAGATTAACTCCCGTTAAATTAGCGCCTCGTAAACAAACGGAATTCATATCGATAGTATTCGCCAGTAAAGCCCCCTGTAAATTGAACTCAGACAAACTGATCAAACTTATATCAATATCTCTAAAAACCGCTCCATTAAGACTAGCACCTCTTAAATTCGCTCTTTGAAAATTAGACCTTTTCAGATAAGCATTGTCTAAATTACTTCTTTGAAAATTACTTCTGCTTAAATCAGTTTTATAAAGATTTGCGTTAGTTAAATCCGCTTTACTTAAATTAGCCTCGCTTAAATCGGCGCGGCAGAGATTAGCACCGCTTAAATTTACTCCCGTTAAATCTGCGCCGCTTAAATCCGCACGGGACAAGTCGGCCCCCTGTAAATTCACACCCGATAAATTAGCACCTCGTAAGTTAGCACCCCTGAAATCGGCGTTAGTCAGTTTAGCCTGTTTGAGATTGGCATTACTCAAATCAGCGCTGATAAATGTGGCTTCGTGTAAATTAGCCCATGCTAAATGAGCGTAGTTAAGATTGGCACTAATGAAATTAGCGCCGATTAATTTGGCGCTGATTAAACGGGCGTTACTTAGTTCAGCTCGGTTAAAATCACTATGGGTTAAATTAGTGCCGCTTAAATCGGCGTTATCTAAAAGAGAACGACTGAAACAAATATCAACTAAATTAGCGCCGATGACAGTAATTTGTTGTAACTCCAGACGGCTAAAGTCTCTACCTCCTTTCTCGTAATGCTCGATTAACACATCACCAGTAATGAGGGTACGTAATTTGAGCAGGGGTTGGACGATCGGTTCAGGATTCACGGTGAGCAATGTTATGTATAGATGATGCCACTACTACACTAATCTAAATTATAACTATTTGACTTCAGGAATTATATGGACTTTTTCTCTCAGCATTTTTGCGGAAAGAAGGGGAATATACGAGTAAATCCCCCTTTATCTCTCTCTTACTGTTGCGCGATGGTTACATCTAAATTGGTGATGGGCATTTCCAAACTGGTCAAGGAAGGGTTTATTTCCTTGGTGTTACCCACTACTAAAGTCACCATCTGTTGGGGCTGTAGGTACTGATTCGCTACTCGCTTAATATCCTCGATCGTCACGGCCTTCACGGCTTTTTGATACCGGAAGATGAAATCACTGGGATAACCATAATACTCGTAGGTCATCAATCTCGATACCGTCTGCCCTGGATTCTCGAACTTGAAGACGAAGGAATTAAGGATCGAGTTTTTTGCGTCTTCTAATTCCTGGGCGGTGATCGGTTCTGTACGAATGCGCTCTATCTCGGAAAATACGGACTTGATAAAAGGTACACTAGCATCGGAACGAGTTTGACCACCGGCGATGAATATTCCAGGAACATCATAACTGGCATTCCACACCCCGTACACAGAATAAGCTAATCCCTGTTTGGAACGAACTTCGTTAAATAATCTGCCACCGAAACCGCTTAAAACCTCATTTAAAACGCTCAAAGCCGGATAGTCGGGACTATCTAACCTTCCCCCCAATTGCCCCATGAGAATCGTACTCTGGCTGAGGTGCGGTTGATCTACGACGAATAAACCGCCCTTGAATTTCTGTTGGGCCGGGGGAATACTGATGTTATTCGCCGCTGATAGGGGTTGCCACGAGCCGAAATACTTCTCGATCGTTCCTTTCATCGCTCCAGAGTCGAAATCCCCCACGATACCTAAAATCATCCGCTCGGGCCGCACATAAGTTTCGTGGAACTGTATTAAATTATCCCTCGAAATATTGCCAAGAGTTGCAAACTCCACGGTACGTGCGTAGGGGCTGGAAGCACCATAGATTAACTTACGAAATTCCCTACTGGCAATATCGTCCGGGTCATCGTTGCGCCGCGCTATCTCCCCTTTCTGTTGAGTTTGGGCCAGGGCGATCTGTTGGGGGTTAAAAGCGGGATTCTGGATCACTTCTGCAAACAACGGGAACACCTGCGGTAAATCTTCCCTCAGACTATTAAAACTAGCCGAGCCTGAATTAGTACCGATCGCTGTTTCTATAGTAGCAGCTCTCTGCTCTAATAACCGGTTCAACTCGTCCGGGTTATAATTCTTCGTGCCGCCGCTACGCCATACCGTACCCGTGATTTCCCCTAAACCGGTTTTCGCACCCGGTTCAAGGCGAGACCCGGTTTTGATCATGGCCGTACCACTTACTAGCGGTAGTTTGTGATCTTCCACCAGATACACCACCATGCCATTCTTTAACTCATAACGTTCGTACTTCGGTAATTTCACTTCCCCTAGAGGGGGAAAACTCAAATCGGTGTAGTGTTTCGCCGTTTGCGCTATGGCGGGGGCACGAAACCACAGTACCAGAATCAGTGAAAGTACGAGCCACTGTAACAATTTCCTTTTATTCTTCATAAGTTATCTAGTTATTTGGCTACAGGGATAATTTTGCCTATAGTGCGATTTTCCGGTGTGAAGGTTTCGCGGGCCACCCGTTGAATATCGGCGGGGGTAACGGCGGCATACTGGTCTAGAGTCTTAAAGAGATTGCGCCAATCACCGGTTTTGGCTTCATATTCCACTAGCGCCCGGGCCATGCCCATATTAGAGTCAAGACCTCGCAATAAATCCGCCCTGAGATTATTTTTCACCCTCTCTAATTCTTCCTGCGAAACCGGTTCGTTTTGCAAACGATCGATCTCCGCGTTCATCGCCGCCTCTAAATCCTCTAAATTAACGTTAGGAGGGGTAGTAGCGTAGAAAAGCATGATATTGGGGAACTTATCCCCTGGAAAACCGTTAAATCCTTGTGCGCCGAGAGCGAGACGTTTTTCTTCCACCAAAGATTTATACAATCGGGAAGTCCTGCCATCACTCATGAGAGTGGCGATAACCTCATAAACGGCGTTATCGGGGTGAGTTAATTCGGGACGGTGGAAGCCTACTATATACCAAGGTTGGGAAGCCAGTTGTAGGGTTACTTCCTTGGGTTCGGTCTGGGGTGGCTCAACTTTGGTGACTTTCGGGGGTTGCGGTTGGGCGGGGAAACGCCCGAAATATTCTTGAGCCAACCGTTTAACTTCTGCGGGATTCACATCACCGGCGATCGCCACGGTGAGATTATTGGGGGAATAATATTGTTGGAAGAACGCTTTCACATCGGCGGGGTCAAGATCGCGGATGTCTTGGTTGTAACCGATAACGGGACGTTTATAGGGATGGACGGTATAGGCAGTATCTAAGAAAGATTCTACCAGACGACCGATCGGACTATTATCGGTTCTCATCCGTCTTTCTTCTAAAATAACTTCTTGCTCTTTATAAAATTCCCGGAATACGGGTTCTAAAAATCTCTCCGACTCCAAAGACATCCACAGTTCTAATTTATTCGAGGGAAAGCTATAGAAATATACGGTGGCATCGCTGGAAGTTTGGGCGTTTAAACCCTCACCGCCCTGAGTTTCCACAATACGACCGAACTCATTTCGTTTAACGTATTTCTCCGCTTCCGCCTGTTGAGTTTGGAAAGCGGCGGCTAACTTATTCGCTTCGCCTGTATTATTAGCTTGTTTCGCCGCCTGCCATTGAGCGTGGATTTGATCTAACTTTTGTAGAGCTTGTTTCTCGGCTGCGTAATCGGTGGTGCCGATGCGGGTTGTACCTTTAAAAGCTAAGTGTTCTAGAAAGTGGGCTACACCGGTTTTACCGTCGGGTTCATCCGCACCACCTACATCGGCGTATGTAACGAAAGAAACTACCGGCGCGTCACGATTTTCTAAAACGATAAATTTCATCCCGTTATCGAGACGAAACTGGGTAACTTGGTTGATAACTCTTTCTAAATAGGGGGTGATAGATTGAGACGAATCGGGGGGGTTCTTAGCCAGTGCGGAAAGGGGGAATATACTCCATATACTGAAAATCAGTAGTAAGGCGGCCGTTAAGCTTCGACAATTCCCCTTGTATCGGTAATTTTTGCTGAACATGAATCGGGAAAAATCCTTTTAATGCCACGAGGTAGGGATCACTAGATCCCATCTTATCCGATCGTCCTTAGGATTTTTTGGGCCGCCGCACTTCGATAACGCTGGTATTGAAGTTATAATCTTCCCCCTCTAGTTCGATCAACGTGCCGATTTTCACTTTCTGACCACCGATTACCGCACCCGTGGGGCTAATTTCCGCCGGACTTCCCAGGGTTAAGATCATATCTTGGGAGTAATTGGATTCGGGACGTGGATCAGCTTGGATTTTTACTGTGCCATCGGGTTGCGTCACGAGGATGTTACGATCGATCGGTCTCACGTTTTTAATATCCGCCTGGCCCGCCGGTTGATTACGGATGATGATATTAGTTTTAGGATTATTTCTAAAGTTATCGAGCAGGTTATTAGGATTCAGTACGCTCAAGCCTTTAACGATCACATCTACTTCTATTGGTTCGGTGGCTACTTGAGCGATCGTACTTTTGCCTGTAGTTCCAGGTATTACGAATATACCCACGATCGTCATGAGGATTACCAGGGCCGCACCGAGATCGAGAATACTAAGTTTACCGAATAGTCTACCTTTGGAGTCGATTAATTTCATAAATAGTAAAAAGTAAATAGAGTACCTATAACAGAAAGCAATTTTATCACGGCAGCTTCAATGGCTGTGGACTATGATAAGAAATTGAGTGTTTATATAACGGGTATCGAACAGGATGGGGAGTAAAATCGGGGGTCAGGAACTAGAGAAAGAATTGTCTGGGGTCAATCTGTTACCGGTAGACGCGGGAGAGACCCAAAAAGTTGCCCCCGTCAAAAAGTGGACGATCGAAGATAGCGAAAATCTATACCGTATCCCTGGCTGGGGCGAACCGTATTTTTCGATCAACGCCGCCGGACATATAACGGTAACTCCCCAAGGCGATCGAGGTGGTTCTTTAGATTTACACGAGTTAATAGAATCGTTAAAAAGTAGAAATATTGGCTTACCTTTGTTACTGCGTTTCTCTGATATTTTGAGCGATCGGATCGAACGTCTTAACGCCTGTTTTTCCCGTGCTATCGCCCGCTACAATTACCCCAACGTTTATAAAGGTGTTTACCCGATCAAATGTAATCAACACCGTCATATAGTTGAATCTCTAGTGCATTACGGTAAACCCTATCAATTCGGGTTAGAAGCCGGTTCCAAGCCCGAATTGATGATAGCTTTAGCTACTTTAGAACCGGTTTTAAACCCCAAGAACGATCAATCGGAAGCTCTTTTAGTTTGTAACGGCTATAAAGATAAAGAATACATAGAAACTGCCCTATTAGGAACTCGATTGGGGCATAAACCATTGATCGTGATCGAGCAATTGGAAGAGCTATATTTAATCATTAAAGTGAGTCGTCAGTTAAATATCACCCCTCATCTGGGAGTGCGGGCTAAACTCAGTACGAAAGGCATGGGCCACTGGGGTAATTCTACCGGCGACAGGGCGAAATTCGGCCTTACCATTCCCGAAATGCTCACCGTGGTCACGGAATTAGAAAAAGTGGGTATGTTAGACTCTCTGCAATTACTTCACTATCATATCGGCTCGCAGATCTCAGCGATCAACGTGGTTAAAGATGCCATCCGCGAAGCCAGTCAGATTTACGTGGAGTTGGTGAAGCTGGGGGCCAATATGCAGTATTTGGACGTGGGCGGCGGCTTGGGCGTGGATTACGATGGCTCGAAGACCAATTTCTACGCCTCGAAAAACTACAATATGCAGAATTACGCTAACGACATCGTGGCGGAAGTGCAGGAAGCTTGCGAGGAAGCGAATATCAAGGCCCCGACTTTGATCAGCGAGAGTGGGCGGGCGATCGCATCCCATCAATCGGTGTTGGTATTTGATATACTCAGCGCCAGCGAAGTTCCCTGTCAACCACCCCAACCCACCGGGGAAAAAGAACACTTGATCATCCGTAATCTCTGGGAAACTTATAACTCGATCAACGAGCAAACTTATCAAGAAGCCTATCATGATGCCGGACAGTTCAAGGAAGAAGCGATCAGTTTATTTACCTTCGGTTACGTTACTCTTAAAGAGCGGGCGAGAGCTGAACAATTATATTGGGCTTGTTGCCATAAAATATTAACGATCGCCCGTCAACAGGATTACGTTCCCGACGATCTTGAAGACTTAGAGAAAATTATGGCCTCTATCTATTACGCCAATCTCTCGGTGTTCCAATCGGTTCCCGACTCTTGGGCGATCGATCAATTATTCCCCATCATGCCGATTCACCGCTTGGATGAAGAACCTACTAACAGGGCGATATTAGCGGATTTAACCTGTGATAGTGACGGCAAGATCGATAAATTCATCGACTTGAGAGGCGATATAAAATCGATTCTAGAGTTACATCCCCTGCGCTATAAAAAAGATTCATCAAGCCCCGAACCCTATTATATAGGAATGTTTTTAGTGGGAGCTTATCAAGAGATCATGGGCAATTTACACAATCTTTTCGGTGATACTAACGTGGTGCATATCCGTATGAATCCCAAAGGTTATCAGATCGAACACGTCGTCAAAGGCGATACCATCAGCGAGGTGTTAAGTTACGTGCAATATAACGCCGAGGATCTGTTCGAGAATATGCGTCGCCGCACCGAGCAAGCCCTACAGGAAAATCGCATGACGATCGAAGAATCTCAACTACTGTTGCAAGATTATGAAAGAAGTCTGCGCCGTTACACCTATTTAGTGTCCGAATAGCGATCGCTATTGGGAGTTGACCCGGCGCATCTGTGAGTTAACCGGCCGCCTGTACCGGCTTGCCACTAACACCGCTGCCAGTGGGAGAGGGGCGACGTACTTCCGCGGCCGCCGGTACGAACTCGATATGATTGAGTAAAGTGGTGACGAAGGCGAATAGAAGGAAAGGGATGGATAGTAAAACCACTAAACCGACAGTTGCTAGAGCGTAAATTTGTCTGGTGCTACTCCATAAAGCTAGAGTGGAGGCTAAAGTTAAGAAAATCACGATTAGCCAGACGATGATTTGACCGTAAATATCCCCGAAAGTTAAAGTACAGATCATCCGGTATTTTTGAGTATCTTGATCCATAGGGTTAAACCTTATTAATAATCTTCTTAATCTCCTACACTAAAACATTTCTTTAACCTCTCACATATATCTAAAGATTTTCCTTATATCCCTTTACAAAACTTTATAAAAAAGTACCAAAAGATTTAATCGCCGTCCAATGTCTATCAGAAGATTGATACAAATTAATATTATGTAATCCGGTAGCGGAAAGCAGTGCGGAAATCTCATCCAGGGTGAAAGAAGCGCGGAGGGAATCGGAGAATAACCCGGTTTGCTGGGGGGAATAATCGGGGCCGATCGCTTTCACCATTTCCTCTACAATAGTAAGAGAAGCGGGGCGGAGCAAATCTCGAAAAAGCAATCCCCCCTGGGGGCGTAACACCCTTTTCACCTCTTGAAAAAAGGGGAGAGGCTCGGTTAGATGATGAACTAAGCTATTAGAAATAACGAGATCGAATTGATCATCGCCGTAGGGTAACTTTTTAGCATCAACTTTCTGTAAATCTATACAGTGGCTTAAATTAGCTTCTCTAACATTTTTGTCGGCGATTTCTAGCATCGCCGGGGATAGATCAACAGCGATAATTTGCCAATCAGGGCGTTGGGAAGCGATTAAAATAGGAATACGTGCCGTACCCGTGCCAGCGTCGAGTACGCTAGCTTTAACCGGTGCTAAATTTAAAGTGTCGTGAGCGAAAGCCTGATTGACTGAGGTAAAATCCATAGCATCATACTCTATAGCTTCCTCCAAAGAATCCATGACTTCTGGTTCTAAAACTCTCTGCATATCCAATCTCCCATGACTCAAACCAATCAACCCCTCGATCATCCTATCATGCTATTCGACGGCACTGCAGTAAGTAATCCAGGTGCGGCGGCCGGCGCGGCCATCTTACTGCTTCCCAATGGAAGACGCTACACAGTGAGCCAATTCATCTCTTTCGCCACCGCTTCCGTGGCCCAATACACGGGATTGATTATCGGTTTGAAAAAAGCTAAACAACTGGGGTTAAAAACTTTAGAGATCAAGGGAGATAGCGAAGTTGTTTTCAATCAGGTCAATGGCTTAACTCCGGTGCAAGATAAAAACACCTACGAACTACACATGGAAGCACAACAATTAATGAACAGTTTCGATAAGGTGAGTTTGGAGTGTATACCGAAAGAACAAAATCGCTCGGCGGTGGCTGCGGTAAATCGTTGCATAGGGGAAGCATTAGGAATCGAAACGAAGAATAATCACGCGTCGGGAATCACCGTTCATCCGGGGGTGGTGCGTTTGCTACAGTTAAACGAGCAAGCTACCGAGAAAGACTTCCGTAAGTTGGCCCCTCCCTTGGATGAGTTCGTTTTAAAACCCCTATCAGAATTGAGAGATTTAGTGCCGGAAGCGGTGCGGGATGTGATAGGTTTACGCTGGGATGGAGACGAACAACACCTGGCGGAAATCTATCGCTGGTATCTGAGAGGGTTAACACCAGATATGGCGTTACGGAAGGTGGCTATAGATAAACCGAAATCGCCCAAGACGCAAGATAAATTACCGTGGGAAGATGGCTTGATCAGTCAAGGTAAAGAGAGTGACATCGAATCCTCGGCCCCTTTCGTCACTGACCCTATATTAGGACTGTTAGACGCTTCTCCCCCTAATCCTAATCCCATCCCCATCAACGAGAGGGAAACCCTGTTATCTATCCCTAGAGAAGGTATTCCTCCCGCGGCTAGTGAGCCACCCAAAACCATAAATAAAATCCCTCCCGTAGATAAAACCGATTTGGGTCTCGATACCTTACCATCGATGGTGAAGGTTAATGGTCTGATGGAACAGTTAACGTCTCTATCGGACGAGGAAAGAGAATTACTGACACAACAATTAATTCTCTCTCCCGAATGGGTGGGTTTGTTGTTAAGATCGATCGCTGATTACATGGCTAACGTTAAACGCTAGAGATATTTTTTTAATAACAGGTGTAGCTTCTCTTTCGTCGCCGGGGGGGCCGTATCTAAACGAGTCAGGATAGCGTATTTGAGAGCCGTATGGGCGGCGGAAACCGGAGGATTACTAGATAGACGCTTAACAGTTTCCAGGATCACTCCCTGGGCGTTAGCGGCGTTACGATGAAGATTCTCGATCACCATCTCTACAGTAACCGCGTCGTGGTCGGGATGCCAACAATCGTAATCGGTGACTAACGCCAGGGTCGCATAGGCAATCTCGGCTTCTCTAGCCAGTTTAGCTTCCGTGAGATTGGTCATACCGATAATACTCGCTCCCCAACTCCTGTAAAGATTCGATTCCGCCTTCGTGGAAAAAGCCGGGCCTTCCATACAAACATAAGTGCCGCCCTGATGTAAGGTGACATCGGGGAGATTGAGACTCGCTACCGCGGAGGCTAACACTGCCGCTAGATTGGGGCAGATAGGATCACCGAAACCTACGTGGGCTACTATACCCTCACCGAAAAAAGTGGCGACGCGCCCTTTCGTGCGATCGATAAATTGATCCGGTACAACTAGATCTAGGGGCTTAACTTCCTCTTTCAATGACCCCACCGCCGAAGCCGAAATAATATACTCGACTCCCAGTTGTTTCATGGCGTGTATGTTGGCTCTAAAAGGTAATTCCGAGGGGGAGAGATGATGATTCCTACCGTGACGGGCCAGGAAGGCGACTTTCACTTTCTCCAGTGTGCCGACGATCAACGCGTCGGAGGGTGCGCCGAAAGGAGTGTCGAGACTCACTTCCTCTACATCTTGTAGTGCGGACATTTTATATAAACCACTGCCGCCGATGATGCCGATTTGTACCGTCATAGTTCCCGAAAATTTCTACTAACATCGTCTATTCTACTTCTCAATCGGTTAACCCGTGTTTAAGAGCGAAGCGTACTAACTCCGTTCTGCTATTAGTGCCGGTTTTACTGAAGAGGCGGGAAACGTATTTTTCCACGTTTCTAACGCTAGTCTCCAAACGGCTGGCTATTTCTTTATTCATCAATCCTTGAGCCACTAGGTGCAACACGCTTTGTTCGCGGGGAGTTAAATCCACTTTAATCGGTGAGGGGGTGGTGGTGAGGGTATTACCCTGGCCGATACGTTGTTTGATCTCTTTTAACTCTTGGGCGATTTCTTCTAATTTAGTGTCTTCGTCACCCTCGACTACGCTTTCCCGTTTACGTTCGATAATATTTTTCACTATCGCTTCTAGTTCTTCCGGGTCGAAAGGTTTCGATAAATAGGCATCAACCCCCGCGTTATAACCCTGGATACGATCGCCCGTCATCCCCCTCGCCGTGAGAAAAACCACGGGAATAAACTTAAAACGCGGGTCTTCTCGTAATTTTTGCAAAAATTGATACCCGTCCACTTTTGGCATCATGATGTCGGAGATTACTAACTCCGGTGTTTCTTTTTGTAGCCAGTCCCAAGCTTCAAGGGCGTTACTGGCAACGCTGACCGTCAGCCCCTCGTTATATTCTAGGTACGCCCGTACTGATTCTCTCACACCTGGTTCATCATCCACTAATAAAATTTTTGCCGGGGTTGCCATGATTGTTTCTCTGAACGATTAAAGCTTACTCTTATTCTATTCTGAGTCTTTACCCCTTTATTCTTAACTCCTGAAAATTAGGTTACGATCAGGATGTGGGATTTTTATATGAAAACTATGCCGTTGTTGATCTTAGTCGCTGATGATGATCCTGGAATACGCTTGGCGGTCAAGGATTTTTTAGAATTGGCGGGCTACGCGGTGATCACGGCGGGTAACGGACTAGAAGCCCTCGGTCTTTTAGAAAGCTATCACCCACATTTGTTAGTTTCCGATATTAGGATGCCGAAAGCTACCGGCTACGAGTTAGTTTTGAAGGTACGACAACGCCCGGAATTTCGCTTACTACCGGTGATTTTTCTCACTGAAAGGAGTTCCACCGAAGAAAGGATCAAAGGTTATCAAGTAGGATGCGATGCCTATTTACCGAAACCTTTTGAAATGGAAGAATTGAAAGCTGTAATTCGCAATCTTTTAGAAAGGGCGCAGATCGTGCAATCGGAGTGGCTTTATAAACAACAAAAAGGCTCTCATTCGAGTTCCCATTCCTTCACCGAGTTGGAAACTAGACAATCTCTGTCCCCCACGGAAGATGTACACTTGACAGAGCGAGAACTCGAAGTTCTTAACCTGATCTCTCAAGGATTATCTAATGTGGAGATAGGCAATAAACTACATTTGAGTCCCCGTACGATCGAGAAACGCGTTAGTAGTTTATTGCGGAAGACTTTAACTAATAATCGGGCTGAATTAGTCAAGTTTTCGATCGATCATCGTCTGATAGATTGAGAGTTTCTAATAAACCCTCACAAGCGTCTAATAATAGGGTGATGACTCGATCGAATCCCTCCCGTCCTCCATAATAGGGATCGGGGACTTCCTCCAGAGAATGATGACGGGCGAAATCGCACATCAATTTCACTTTATACCCATACAAGCCTTTTGGATCTAAACTCAGAATATCCCGGTAGTTCTGTCGATCCATCGCCAAGATCAGGTCGAAATCCTCGAAATCCTTCTTCGTGAATTGTCTAGCCTGTCCTCGTAAGGTAATGCCCTGACGCGCGGCGGCTGCGGTCATGCGAGAATCGGGGACAGCGCCGATATGATAATTAGCAGTACCCGCCGAATCACAGATAATTTTTTCGGCCAGCCCGGCTTGTTCTATTATATGATTCATTATGTTCTCTGCCGACGGCGAGCGACAGATATTTCCCAAACAGACAAACAGTAAACGATACGGCATGGATACAGCTTAATAACTTTCATCAAGTCCCAAATTATAACCAGGTTTGCACCTCTGTCTCAAAGAATCTTATTCTCGAAAACTTGCGTCATTTTTACAGGCTATTGACGATCGTCCGCTTGTCAGTCAAATTGAGGAAGGCTAAATGTTAAAATTACCCCGCCGTAGAACTTTATATTCCCGTAATTCCTATTACAAACCGCCAAAAAGAGCGCAAAAAGTATCTTGGCTGTGGATAGCTCTATCTATCCCTATCTCGCTGATTCTTATAGAGTTAGGCGCAAGGATTTATCTGGGATTCGGGGGAAAAGTCGGGGCCACGGGGAGAGACACGGCATTAGAAAAAGCCTACCGTCTCCAATTTTTAACGGAAAATCAAAAAACGATCGAGGGCTTACCGAAAGGGGGCGACCTGGTGGCTGTACGCAGTTCGTCCCAAGGCTATCAATTACTGAATAAACAAAAAACCCCTTTCTGGGGGATTAACGAACAGGGTTTTCGCGATAGCGCCTCTCTACCCCAGAGCAAACCGGGGGGAGAAATCCGAATATTCCTCATCGGCGGTTCCACCGCTTTCGGCCAAGGAACGAAAAGTAATGAAAATACTATCGCCCACAAATTAGAAACATTATTGAACACCCGCGTCGAACAGCAGCGGAAAAACCCGGAAAAATTTAAACCCGATGTGTTCCCATTCTGGCAGCCCGATCGAGAAAAATTGATGCAATTGCCTTCTAAAATTAAAGATGGCAAATATCGAGTGATTAACGCTGCCGTACCGGGCTACACTTCTGGGAACCAATTATCACAGCTAACCCGCAATATACTTCCCTATCAACCGGATCTAATTATCGTTTTAGACGGCTACGGTGACTTACTTCTTTCTAGCGATCGACAGCAAACAGAAATACCTCATATCGATGAGTTTCTTAATGACGCTTCCAAACACTATCAAGCCTCTTTCAATCAATCCTTACAGCAATGGTTAAACGGCATCGGTATCACCCAAGCCATCAATCAGTTAACCGCAAAACCTGATAGCGATAATCCAGAAGACCAGATCTTACCAACCGGCGGTTTATCTGTAAGGCAATTTCTCCCCCGCGATGACAAAGAATTAAATCGGAGAATCGATCGTTATCTTGATAATCAAAAGCAGTTTCTCAGCTTGGCAAAAATGACAAACGTTCCGGTGGTTTTAGCGATTCAACCGGAAATAACTGGCAGAGCTTTAGAAAAATTATCCCCGGCTGAAAGAGTTATTCGCAAAAAATTGGATGATAATTATCTAGATACTATCCCTACCGCTTACAACAAGTTAATTCAAAGCAGTCAAAAATTAAGTTCTGCTTTCGGACAAAATGTTAAAGTAGAAAACCTGTACAGCTTATCTCAATCCGCCAGTAAACCCCTATTTACCGACACGGTTAATCTCACCGAATCCGGTAACGCCATCGTCGCTAACAATTTATATAAATCGATTACCAACTGGAATAAACTGCAAATCGTACCGGAAAATTTTTATCTGAAGGCTAATTAAGTCAATTTATTTAGCTAGAGTCCTAGTGATGATAATCACTCTTTGATAACTAATCTAATCACCCTGATGATTTTTGTGAGGATTTACAATGGGGTGATGCTGATTGTGTCGATAAATGGATCATGGCTAAACTTTCTAACGAACCTCTACAACCTAATCCCTTTCTAACTTATCGAGATCCCGATAGCGGTTTATGGATAACCGTTCAACATAACTTCACCAAGAAGCTAGAGGATAGAACCGTGACCAATTTCACTGAATCTAGTAAAAATTACTCCTGTAATTCTGGGTGAATTAGCTACGCCAGCGTAAGATCCGGGGTTCTATTGGATTTTGGAAACTGCGATTTTCCAAGACGGATTTTTCATATTCCTGTTTCAGGCGGAAATACCATTTAGCTTGGGTGTCGGCATCGTCGATCAACATTAGAGAGGGGCTATAACTCAACCCCTCCTGTTGTTTGATCACCACATCCCGATCTTGTCCCATGAATTGTCGTGTTAATATTCTTAAAAGTGGTTTTAATAAACCTACTCCAGGTACTGTCCAATACAGACTTTGATAAACCTCGCTCGTGTTTTCGTCTATGGGCGTGACGGCGGTGAAAGCGCAGGCTACATAACGATCGCCCCTCAGTATTTCTGTACGCAGAGACGGCAATTGGAAGATGATCTCGATCGATACTTTATTTCCCAATAACTTATACGGTTTGGCACTTACCGGCATCTCGTAGGGAGCGAGACGGAAACCCATCGGCACCGGTTCGTATAGCTTCTCCTTTACCCGGAATTGTCGCGGGCCGCTGCGCCACCACCAGGATGTATGCACGTAGGGGCCGTGAGCCGGGTCCATCAAACCGATAACCGCCTGATCTACATCACAAGCGAAATGGAAGGTTTCCGCCACTCCAGGGGTAGTTTTGCCGAAATCGGGAATCGTGGGTACAGGGGGTAATTGAGTTTCGTTAATCTCCCTTTTTGTATCGAGGGGGATAAACACCCAGATATGCCCCTGTATTTCTCTACAGGGGTAATTAAAAACGCGAATACGACTAATATCTAGATTATCGGCGGGGGTGAGGGATGGTATTTCACTACATCTGCCGCTATCGGTGTCGAATTTCCAACCGTGATAACAACAACATACCGATCGGTCTTCGATCCAGCCGTGGTGTAGGGGTATACCCCTGTGCGGACATATATCTCTCAAGGCGAATACTTCACCGTCTGTGCGTCTACCGATCACGATCGGTTCACCCAGCATTTTTTTGGCGACCAACTGCCCCGCTTTCAAGTTTTTTGCAGATGTGGCTACATACCAAAAATTGCGTAGTAATGAGGTCATAACCTGAAGACTAACTCGACGTATCCCACTTTAACTTATAAGGGAGTCGATTTTACAGTTATGGGCATAATCCCAAGCAAAATACTACGGTACGATCGTTATTTTGCCTGGGATTATGGACTAATCTCGAAACTGTTCTACTTCTTCGGTGTAACGCATCGGTAGCACGTATTCCAGATTTTCGTGGGGGCGGGCGATGATGTGGGTCGAGAGGACTTGTCCACCGTTAACCCGCTTGACCGTTTCTATTCCCGCGGCCACCGAGGCTTGAACTTCGGATACATTTCCCCGGATGATCACCGTCACACGACCACTACCGATTTTTTCATAGCCAACTAGTACCACTCTGGCGGCTTTAACCATAGCGTCGGCGGCTTCGACAACGGCGGGAAAGCCTAAAGTTTCAATCATTCCAATAGCGATCGACATAATAATTGTTCCTAATATAATAATTTTCGTGGTTTTTAATTAACGAGAACGGGCGAAATATCGCGCGGAGTCGGACTAAAGGCAACGAGGACGCAGTGAGTAAAATTTCGGAGAACGGTCTGCTAGAGGAAAAACGATTGAATTCGTTAATGCTAAATACAAAAGCTACAACCGATTTTTAGGCACTGCTTTAATTGTAGCACTTATCAGAAATTAGCTTCCAGTCTAGGTAAAATTGCTTTTATCATTCCCCCGCGTCATCGTCACCACGATCGAATCCCGCCACTAAAGCCGGATTTTCCGACCAAGCCTCGATGATATTAATAGCGCCGTTGAGGAAATTCTGCCGGATAGCGCGGCGTTGAATCTTACCGCTGGCAGTTTTCAAGACGGTTCCAGGTTTGGCCAGCACGATCGCATAGGTCATGATCTCGTGCTGTTCGGCGATTTCTTGGCGAATATCAGCGATTAACCCCGCCGTATCGATGTCACCGCTACGGCGCTCTAACTCCTGCACTATTACTAATTTTTCCTCCCCCCCATCCTCGATAGAGAAAGCCGCGCCGTAATCGGGGCGAAATACTTCACTTAAATGCTGGACAGACCACTCTAAATCTTGGGGATAGTGATTAGCACCCCTGACGATGATCAAATCCTTGATCCTGCCGGTGATATATAATTCCCCATGAAGGAGAAAACCTAAATCACCGGTACGCAAGAAAGGCCCTTCGCCAGTATCTTCTATATAGGCTGCGAAAGTTTCTTTGGTTGCCTCTTCTCTTCGCCAGTAGCCTTGGGCTACACTGGGGTCAGAAACCCAGATTTCCCCTACTTCATCGGGGGCACAACGAGTGAGGGTATCGGGATGTACGATCGCGATAAGGGTTTCGCATACCCGACGACCGCAACCCGGAATGTATTTCACACCGCTTTTCTCTCCAGGTAAAACTTCTACTATCTTGTCCTTTTCAAAAGCCCCTGCATCTAAACTCGTAATCACCGGAATAGTGCCTTTCGGTTTAGTGGACACCAAGAGGGTATATTCCGCCAATCCATAGGCGGGGGCGAAGGTTTCCCAACGGAAGCCGCAGGGCGCAAACGTTTCCACGAACTTCTCCATTACTTTCGGGTTGATGGGTTCGGCAGCGTTTCCCGCCGCCTGCCAACTGCTTAAATCTAATTCGCTTATATCTCCCGGTTTAGCCCGGCGCGCACAGAGGTCGTAGGCGAAGTTAGGGGCTTGAGTATGGGTGACTTTATAATGGCCGATATTTTTCAGCCATTGAAGCGGGCGTTTAATAAAGGAGAAAGGCGACATGAGATAACAGGGCGTACCGTTATAGAGAGGAACGATCATCCCTTCTACCAAACCATAATCATGAAAGTAGGGCATCCAGGTGATGGTGACGCTATCGGGTTCATAACCGCAAGCTTTCTGTAAATATCCGGCGTGGTGCATGAGGTTAAAGTGACTCAGCATCACCCCTTTAGGGGTGTTCGTAGAGCCGGAAGTATACTGAAGGTAGGCGAGAACATCTTTATCTACTCGCGGGTCTTCCCATCGGTCAGCCAGAGATAGATCGATACTTTCGCTCGTTATCCACTGCATTTGGTTAAATTCGGGAAATTCTTCTTTCATACCCTCGATGAGAGAGAGAATACTTTCACCCACGAGGGCGAAAGTAGCGTTAGCGTCTTTAACGATCGCTCGCAGGCGTGGTAAGGTACGCTTCAATCTCCCCGATTCCGGCGGCGGCACGGGAATCGCGATCACTCCCGCGTAGAGACAACCACAGAAAGCGGCGATGACTTCTAATCCCTGGGGATACAGTAATAAGGCTCTTTCTCCCCTGGCCGCGTATTTTTGTAATAATGCGCCGATCGCTCGTGCCTGGCGATCGAGTTGAGCGTATGATAGGGGTGGTGTGGGTTTCCTGCCATCGACTAAAAAAGTGTAAGCGTGACTATCGGGTTGATGACTCGCTCGATAACGTAATAATTCCACTAGAGTAGTCGGTTTTATAGAGTCGCTCGTAGGATCGATCGTCATCATAAGCTTTTAGATAATTTCCCGTATTGTATAGATATTTTAATAGAGGGCTTTTGATCGAGGTATATTTTACCTGTTAATCGAAGGTGATTTGATTCGATTGATAGTCAGGGGGTTCAACATGGATTAACACTCTTACCGGGCTGAATCGTTCGTTTAGTTTGGCCTCCACGGCTTCAGTGATGGCGTGGGCACCGATCACATCTTCCGCGTTGACGATCAGGTGCATCTCGATGAATACTTGTCTACCCACCACGCCACGGGAAGCTATATCGTGACAGTTGATCACCCCCGGTACTAACATCACCTGTTCGTAGATCAACTCTGGAGCGATCGCCATTTCATCCACCAACCAGGGTAAGTTATCCCACAATACATTCCAACCGCTTTTGAGTACGAGGAAAGCGACGGGAATAGAGAGGATAACGTCTAACCACTGTAATCCGGGGATGTTTTGTTTCTGGCCCACCCAAACACCGATCAAACCCAATAAAACCGTTATCGTCACCCACACATCGCTCATGGTATGCTGTGCGTCAGCGATGAGGATAGGACTGCCCACCCGTTGCCCTACAGTTCTTTCATAGTAAGTGACGAAAATATTAATACCGAGGACTAATAATAACAGCCATAATTCCGGCCCTGAAATTTGTAAGGGTTTGCCTCCTTGGAGAATCCGAGTTATCGCTCCTTGAACGATCTCAAAACAAGCAATCCCTAAAAAAGCGACTATACCCAGAGTTGCTACGGCTTCATATTTTAAATGTCCGTAAGGGTGATCTCGATCGGGTAGGGGGGAGGAAAATCTCGTGGCTATCAGCCCTAAAACATTATTGGCACTATCGGTGACGCTATGTAAAGCATCGGCTTTTAGGCTTAAGGAACCGATACTTATTCCCACTACCGCTTTTAGGGACATGACAAAAAGGTTGAGTAGTAGGGTTATGAATAGAACTTGGCGAACTGTAGCTCGATTATCTTGGACGTTGGACACAGAATTTTCGGGGAAGATGGCGAGTTAACTGACGGTAGAAATATTATTTATAAAACAGGAAAATCTTCTAATTATCATCCTGACGGGGGAAGAACGATCGACCAGACGGCGAGACACAGTATACAAGTACAGATATGTTGGGGTAACAATAATCGCAGGGGTTGTTTAGCGATTTTCTGAGTTAGGAAAATGGAACTCAAAACACCGAGGATCAAAACGCTGCCCTGCAAGAAAGAAATAACCGCGGGATGCGCTACGAGAATCGGTAATCCCTCACCCGCCGAACCGAAGGTGGCGAAGGTTACGGGTAAAATACGCCCAGCTTCTCCGAGTCCTAAATAAAGGTAGTGGGCGATATTAGCGCAGAGGACAAAAGGCAGATACCCATAAGCTAAATCGACGAAACGACGGGGTTTGAGAGTGGAAATAAAGGGGAAGAGAACTTTAATCCATGCGTGGGCAAGCAGTGGCACTGTAGTAGGGACAAATAAAACTACCGTGGCTAGAGCTGCGTGTGTCCAAAAATTGCTTAAATTAAGAGATAGATTTAAGCCAGATATAACTTCCGGTAGATGATGCAAGAAGACCGCACCTAATAACAAAAATAATAAAGCCACCTCGTAGGTAAGGGGTGCGTGGGTCGTCCATAATTCTATCCCAGGCGGTCTTAGATTAAATTCTACCGATCGATGAGGACAAGCTTTCAAACAAGTCATGCAGAGAACACAATCGCGATTATCCTGTAACTGGGCGGGATGGGAATATAAAGGACAACCATCTGTTTCCTGCCCCTCACCTTTTTGCGGCCCGCCTTTATAACATTGATAAGTGGTACACTCGGCCGAACAAGTACCCTGTTGTGCCCGTAATTCCGTTATTGAGAGTTTAGCGAACATTCCATTCATAGCGCCGATGGGACATAAATAACGACACCAGAAACGCCTTTCAAAAATAGCCGAAAATATCATCGCCCCGGCCGTAATCAAGAGTAACAAACAAGAGGATAGATAAGCCGTATCCTCTAGATTCCATAATTCTTCCCAGAGGAGAATCAGGGCGAATAAGATATAAACGAACCAGCCGCCGTACTTTTGTGCGGTTTCTCTCGGCCACTTCTTCAGTTGTCTGGGAAATAGATAGAGGGAAAGCTTCTGGGTTATTTCCCCGTAAATCATGAAGGGACAAACGGAACACCAAATCCGCCCCAGAAAGGGGAAAGACAATAATATTAAGGGCCACCACCAAGCCCAGAAGAAATTGAGGGCGAAATTCTCACTTCTTCGCTGGGGGTAGACGAAAAGAACTATATTAATGAGGGCGAAGGCTACTACTGTAAAACCGTAGTTAATTCTAGTAGGCCACCAATCGCTACGGAGAAATTGACGCAGGCGGGGATAGCCGTTGAGGAGATTAAAACGAAATTGTTTATTTTTAGTTTGAGAGGGCCAGATGATTTCTTCGGTAATGATGGTACTTTTATCGAGTTGCGTGATGGCCCTTTCCGCTAAATTTTCTAACTCTCTTAGATTGTTGGGAAAGTCGTAGGCTTGTAAGCGTCTTAATGCTTCTGGGGTTAATTTGGGTCTTTTTATTCCCCGCTTTCTGCCGATAATACTCAGGTAATAATTGATCTGTTCTTCTATATCCGCTTTCCTGACTCTTAACGGGGGAACTTTTATGGAGTTGCCCATTAAACAATCAATTTCGGGAATCGTCTTTTCGGAGATGAAAATAAGCCGCGATGAGTTGATTTTCTGGGCGGGTTTTTCTCCGGGGTAACGACTGACGGGAGAATAAGAATTAGTACGGAGTAAATCCCTGAGGGGCGGGATTAATTCTCGCGGCAGTTCTTGGATATTGTTCAGTACCAATGTTCCCTCGCCTACTGCTTCGAGCAATCCCATCTTACCGTCAACTTTACCGAATAAGTCGGAGCCACTACTAGAGAGAGTGGAACAATCCACTTTAATAATCGCTTCGTGACGCGCGGGCGAGCCGAAGTGAATGAGCGCGGCTATGTTATCTTTTTCTAAACCAGGCTCCCCGAATATGATGGTAGATAGATGATTTGCCGCCGCTTCTTTGATTTGCGATCGCAATCTAACAGCGTAGCGACTTTTGCCCACGATCCCCCTTTTCGCTTTATTTACGAGGTAGGGGCGCAAAATAGCCAATCTTTCCTGTTCCAGATTCAACTTCTCGCTCAATTGCTCCACTTCTTGGGCTAATTGCTGCGAGAGTAACGCCCCGATTTCGGGATGTTGAGCGGCTAAATCTTGAAAATCCGCAGGGGATATAAACCATACCCGCACCTCACCGAGGGTCGTGATGGTATCTTGTACGGGTTGGTTCAATAATAAAGGTTGTAGGTTGACCACCGTACCCGATAATAAACCGGCGGCGGTTGACCGTTTACCGTGACTTTCTAAATAGCCATCCTGGAGGATATAGAGGCCGTCGGGCGGACTATCTTCAGCGGTGAGGGTATGATAGACCGGGAAAGTTTTGGGTTGAAGATGGGGAACGATCGATTCTAGAATAGGTTGGGGCAAGGTGCCGAGGATCGAGCGTTCCTGTAACCAGATTAATAACTCTGATGGATTCATAGGGGTGAGATGATAGAGCCGATTAGTTTATTAGTACCACTGAGTTTCTTGGGGCTGATTATCGCGGCGGCGGTTTTTTTCAGCATCTCTAAATAGTTACCCGCAATAATTGCGCGTCACTCGCCGGAAACCCCAGAACTTGTGGAAATAGTGCTGACTGATTTCATCTCCGGTATCTGACAGTATATCAATAGCGATTCCGTCACGTCCCTTTTCTTTACCGGAACTATGAATATAATATCCCTCTCCCAGATATAACCCGACGTGATTGACTCTCTCTTCACCGAAAAATATTAAATCACCTGGCTGTAAATCTTTTTCGTGAATCGGCTCACAAAAAGCCTCTTGCTGATAGGAGTCTCTAGGAATCCAAATTCCCTCACTGGAAAAACTCGCCTGCATCAATCCAGAACAATCGTAATGGGGTGATACAGTACCACCCCAGAGATAATAATTAGAAATATCCATCGCCGCCTTTGTAAAAGCGATGACTCCAGGCAGACGCGATTGTATTTCTTCCAAGGACAGATAAAGGGCCTCATAAGGGGTCTCCACCGGTTGAATATCGTCGAGATTATCGGTAGATAACCAAGCATAGTAACAGTCTTCACACAGCTGCACCCGTAGCGCTCCTTCTTGGGACTCGGAGGGGATAATTACTAGATGTCTTCCCTGCCTTGCTTGGGTGGCTAATTCTGTACAACCGGGAGAATTATAAAGATCGAGATTTTTTAAACAAATATACTCATCGGGATGGGCAATCATATAGCGACGCAGAAGTGTTGTTGCCTAGAATAAAATAATTTTAGATCAGTTATTAGCAAATTTTATGGCTTTTTTCCGCGAAGATGAGCAATTAAGACAGATAGGTTCGGGAATATTATCGGCTGCGAGAGAAAAGTTCACCACATTGAGCGGTCAGCAAATAGCCCTCACTTGGATTTTGTACGATCGACCCGTGATAGTCAATACCGGCGGCGCTATTTCCGCGGAAGAATTCTGGCGTTATCCGGTGAGGGGATTTCACCACCGGGGAGATGAAAGGATATATCCCGCCAGTATCGTGAAATTATTTTATCTAGTAGCTGTACTGGAGTGGTTAGAGAGCAACATGATACAGGAATCACCGGAGTTAAATCGGGCCATCCGGGATATGCTCGTCGATTCTAGTAACGATGCCACGAGTTTAGTGGTGGATGTTCTCACTGGCACTACTAGCGGGCCGGAAATACCCCCTGGGCCTTTTGAAACTTGGAAACACCAGCGCAACATCGTCAATCGTTACTTTAAGGCTTTAGGGTGGGAAGAATTAAACTCTATTAACGTCAATCAAAAAACCTGGGGAGATGGGCCCTATGGGAGAGAGAGAATATTTCTAGGGGAATCCATGGAGAATCGCAATATGTTAACTACCAACGCAGTAGCGAGATTACTCCATACTATCGTCGGCGGCATCGCTGTGTCTTCTCCTAGGTCACAGGAAATGATGGCTTTATTACGGCGCAATCTCCAAGGGCGAGATTTATCAACGACGGGGGATGAAAATCAAATCACCGGCTTTATCGGCGCAGCCTTACCCGAAAACGCTGGGGTATGGTCTAAAGCGGGTTGGACTAGTAGGGTGCGCCATGATGCGGCTTATATAGAGATACCCGACTCTTCGCCCTATCTTCTGGTAATTTTCACGGAAGGAAAAGACAATAGCCAGAATCGTCAAATTATCCCCTATATTTCCGGTTTGATAGCTGAGAGCGTCAAAGCTTTCGATTAGCTACTATTGAATACGGATTAAACCTTACAGTTAGCGGAGATAGAGAGGGCAGTGCGAGCTAGGGTTTCCACGTTACCGAATAATAACAAACGATCGCCTTTCTCGATCTTGTCCTTAGCGTCGGGAAAACGGATATATTTACCACCGCGCCGGATCGCCTGCACCGGTACTTCTAAACTCGATTCCTCGACACTTTCGCCCACCAAAGCGCTATTTTTCGGTACTTTCAGCCAGACGGTCGAGGCATCTTTAGCCGGTAGGGGAATCTTGCCGGTAGCCAGATCATCGAAAGCCTTCAAGTCGTCCCCTCCGCCCACTAATAAAAGATTATCTCCTTTCTGAATCGTCGTGCGCGGATCTGGGTATTCGATCCTTTCCCCGTCAGCCCGCCCGATTTCGATGACGGTAACTCCCGTGAGGGTACGAATATGGGCTTTCTCGATCGTCGTACCGATTAAAGTAGAATCGGGGGGGAGGGCGTAGCGCTTACTGTTCATAGTTCTGGTGACGCTTCGCACCTCTTTTTCTATTTGCTCTGGAGTCCGATCGGGGCGTAAATTGAGATAGTGGCTCGATCGTATACCGTCAATATCGAGGGGAGGCAATCCCAAGCCATTAAATAGAAGCGCCGACAGTTCTAAACTGGCCTCGAATTCCGGCTGTACCACCACCTGGGCCCCCAGTTGATAGAGAGTTTCGATGTCCTCTTCGGCGTTAGCCCTGGTAACAAGGTCTATATCGGGACTCAAGGATAAAGCTCTTTTAACGCAGAGACGGGTACTCACCGGGTCTGGTAGGGCGACGGCGATGCCTTTGGCTCCAGCGATACCGGCTTTTTCCAACAATTGCAAGCTGGCCGCATTACCGAAAAGATAGGGGATACCCTGGTCTCGCAGTTTCTCCACTTGTTGCTCGGATTGTTCCAATACTACCACCGGATAACCTTGCTCGCGGAGGAGGCGGACGATATTACTACCTACCCGCCCGTAACCACAAACGATCGTATGATCTTGAAAGGGGAGTTCTTCCGACACTTCTAAAGGAACATCGGCCTTTTCTAATAGTTCCTTCAGTCCAGCAGTAGACTCGGCCCACTCGAACAATTTCGGGACGGCCCGCAGGATAAAAGGAGTGATAACCAAAGTTACAGCCGTTGTCCCCAATACCATTAGATAAACATCGGGAGAGAGCAAACCGAACTTCCGTCCCTCCCCTGCCAGTACGAAGGAGAATTCTCCGATCTGGGCCAATCCTAACCCGGCGATGAGAGCCGTTTTTAAAGGATAGCGGAAGAGGAGGACGATGGGGGTGATAATCAGGAATTTAGCGACGACCACGAGGGCCACTAAACCGAGGATAACCGGCAGATTCTCCCACAAGAAAACTGGATTTATTAATACCCCGATGGAGACGAAGAAAGCGGCGGCGCACACGTCTCGAATCGGTTCCACATAATCGAGGGTTTGATCCACGTAATCCACTTCGGAGATGATCAAACCGGCGACGAAAGCACCCATTTCCGTAGACAATCCGATCTTACCCGTGATTAGAGCGATGCCCAAACACAGGGCCACCACTCCCAATAAAAATAATTCCCTGCTTTCTGTACGGGCTAATAAACCCAAGTAGGGCGGGATAACCCATTTCCAGAGGACGAACGCGCCGAGGGCGAATAAAACCAGTTTGACGAGGGCGATACCGACGGCGATACCGATTTGGTCGAGCGGTTGATTGAGGGCAGGCAGTACCGCCAGCATTAAACCCAAGGCTAAATCCTGTACGATGAGAATCCCTAACATCACCTGTCCGTGAAGGGTGTTAGTTTCATTCTGCTCCATGAGAGCTTTCAGCACCACCGCGGTAGAGGAGAGAGACAGTAATTCTCCCAAGAATAACCCTTGGGGTATGGAATCCACCCATCCGAGACTCACGGAGACGAGAATCGTCAGCCCGATGGTAAGGGTTATCTGTAAACCGCCGCCGCCGAGACTGATGTTTTTTACTTTCTGCAATTCGGTAAAGGAAAATTCTACACCGATGGTGAATAGTAAAAAGGTGACTCCCAATTCGGCCACTGTTTCTACTTCCTCGTAATGGTGAATGAAGCCCAATCCGAAAGGCCCCACGATCAAGCCCGCCACCAGATAACCTAAAATGATCGGCTGGGATAGAACTGATGCCAGGACACCCCCAACGGCGGCCGCGGCGAAGATGGCTATTAACTCTGTCATCGATGATCAGCCTCCTTATTTTTATTACATTATTTTTATTACATTGAATAATTTATTAAAATTTCAAACATCTTCCATTACAGAGATTTTTGCTTTAACTATGTCAATGATAGCCCCTGTATAGCAGAGAAAATCCATATCCAATAAACCATTAACTAAAGTACCCTCTGGTAAATTGAAAGCTACAACAGGAAAATCGCTTTTTTCTACTCCTAAACAGCTAAACCAAGGAACGGCTACAATCGGCACTTTAATCGCTCCTCCCGCCGCTACTATAGTGGTTGTTTTTAAAGCAAATTCTAAATTACATCCTAGCCTTTCTAAGATTTTAGTAGGTAAAACTGTATAACTTGAACCAGTGTCCACTAATAACCGCAATAAAAGAGGATTAGAACTACTACTGCCTACGGCTACTCTTAGCCACAGTAAATTACCCTGACGTTGTAAAGCATAAATTCTTTTGGAACTCATAGAATTAATGCTAAATCCTCTGGAACTTTCCCCACATATTCTATTGCTAAAGGTTGCTGTTGCAATGATTCTAAAGCTTTATATATTTCTTCTTGAATAGGGGAATGAGCTAAGACTTCTCCCGAGATGATTTGCCTATTATCATCAAGTTCTGTATAAGCTATCAAAAGCCATTGTCCATCATAATAGTTTTGCATTTCTTGAAAAGTCATAATTTTAGACATTATCTTTCAATTCCTCCCTATGAGAACTTTAGTATTTATTGTTTAACCGAAACATTTTGGAGAATAAGTTTATAACCCATCCTACAAAATTCAGTTACATAAAAACCACGGTAAAAATAGCCAGCAATGCTAAGAAAGCATTAATCAAATAAAAAGCCCCGACAATTTGAGTTTCCGCCCAACCGCTTAACTCTAGATGATGGTGCATGGGAGCCATTTTAAACAAACGCTTGCCCTTACCATCGGGGCCTTTAGTGGCTTTGTAATAACTCACTTGAGCGATAACCGAGAGAGACTCGACGAAGAAAATAAGACTGACGACGAACAAACCCCAGAGATTACCGCTCAGTAAACCTACTGCGGCCAAACCACCGCCTAAAGCTAATGAACCTGTATCACCCATGAATACTTTAGCCGGGTTATGATTGTGGATCACGAAGCCTAAACAACCGCCTGCCAAACAAGCGCAGAAAATCCCTAAATCGGGGTTATCGGGCGCGGTAATAATCCCCAAACCTAAAAATGCTAATGCACAAGTACCCCCCGCTAATCCATCCACACCATCGGTGAGATTAGTGGCGTTACTCTCGGCTACGAGAACGAACCCTGCTAATAGCCAAAATAGAGGCCCCAAAGGGAGGATTATTTTAGCGGGTAATTGGATATTGCCCATGCTTTGCGGTTGAGTCCATAACATCCAAGCGCAGAATAAAACCGCGCACGCTATTTGTAGAATTAACTTCGTTTTCGGGCTAATTCCTTTATTAGATTTTTTTACCAAGATTTGCCAATCATCAATCCAACCAATCCCCATATAGGCCAAGGTGAGGAGAGACACGGCTAATACCTCTGTATTAAATTCCGTCCAAACTAAACCCAAGATAACGGCGACGGGTACGAAAAATATACCCCCCATAGTGGGGGTGCCAGCTTTTTTCAAGTGCGCCTGGGGGCCATCTTCTCTGATAATTTGTCCAGCTTTTAAATTTCTTAATAAGGGTAAGACCGCGTAGCCCGAACCACCGGTTAATAATGCAGATAATAATAAAGGCCAGATTAATACTAGATTAATTTGGCCTTGGAAAGTAAAGGCTAACAGGATTAATAGGGCTGCTAATAGCAGTAATAAAGTTAATCCTGTCGGCTGTTTTAATGTTGTCGAAGATAGATTAGCACTCACAACTGTCTCGCCGATTCTTAGATTGATGGAGATGCGACGACGGGTTTAATCTTCGTCTAAGACTAACTCCTCATCGTCGTCGTCATCATAACCTATATCATCGACATCCATAAGCTCTGATAGTTCCACATCTTCTTCTAGAACTACTTCGGCTTCTTCTTTATCGCGGGCGATAAGTCTTTTATGTTTCTGTAGCCACTCGATGATCGACGCGTCTTTCTTCAGGGGAATGACCGCTGCGGGTTCGTATCGAGGCTCTTGACGTACTGAAGGATTAAGCATTTTTTACGCTCAGGTATACGATCGATATTCACAGATTTTTACTATAACCCTAATTCTATAGCTTCACGCGTGGGAATTAGTAGCGCTGGCGGTGGCGAAGTAAGCTAACACGAGGCAGAGGATAGCGTTAACGCCCAAGAAGACGCGAGCTAGTGAATCTGTTCCCAACCATAGCATTCCGGGGTCGATGATAGCGCTGACGGTCAAACAAGCGGCCGTGCCTAAACTAACGCCGATGGCTAACCACTTCAATTGACCGTGGCCCAATAATAGGGCGATGAGGGCGAAGGGAATTAAGACGCTGGCGAAGATAGGGTTCAAGAGAGGATTACCTTGAACTATCGTACCTAATTCGGCTACCGAACTACTCATCAAGCGGAAGGGCCATTGAGGCAAGTCGAATATGTAAAAACCCCGCAGGAAGAAAAAGCCCGAACTACCGAATATTAAACCGGTTTGGAACATCCCCGACCATTGATAGGGGAAATAATTTCTCAATAACCAGGCGAGTAAATAAGAGCCTAGCACCATCGCTATTTTCGGGACTAAAGCCACCGCGCCGCCGTCAATCCAGAAACGGGGGTTTAAATAGCCGTTATCTCGGAGCCAACGGAAGAAATCACGGAAGGTAACTTGACCTCTGAGGGCGAGCTGCACCGCTCCCGCCGCGTCTAGATGCCCAGATCCATAGTGATTGAAAGGATCTTCCTCGATTTTCCGGGCTGATTGCTGTAAAACGTTTAAAACCGTATCCGGGTCGGTTACGCCCGCCGATTGGATTAAAGCCACTACACCGGCAACGTGAGGGGCCGCCATGCTTGTGCCTTGTAATTCGCTGAATACGGCTTCACCGTTAGCCGGGTCGATCGTTTCTTGGAGGATTTTCCCCGTTTCCGAGCCACCTGGGGCGGATATATCCACACCGGCCCCGTAGTTAGAATAGGGGGCTTTTTGACCGGCGGAATCGAGGGCAGATACGCCGATAACGTGGGGGTAACGAGCGGGATAAGCGGAACCGTCCTCGTCGCTATTACCGGCGGCGGCTACTATTACCACCCCTTTACTATGAGCGTATTCGATCGCTTCTTTCATCACTTCCGATTCCCCGCCGCCGCCGAGACTCATATTGATCACGTCGGCTTTATTATCGGCGGCGAAGCGGATGGCTTCGGCTATATCGCTGACCGTACCTCCACCCCCTCCTGAAAGCACCTTCAGGGGCATGATTTTCGCTTTGTAGGCTATCCCGGCGACCCCGTAGTTATTATTTGTCGATTGGGCGATCGTTCCGGCTACGTGCGTACCGTGACCGTTATCGTCCGTCGCGTCGGTGCGATCGTTCACGAAGTCGTACCCCTCCACGAATTCTGTCTGAGCTAGGTCGGGAACTTTGGCGACTCCGGTATCGATCACCGCTACTATCTTCCCGTCTCCTTTAGCTTCTTCCCAAGCTCTCTCTATATTGATGCTGCGGAGATTCCACTGTTTACTATAGTCTGGGTCGTTGGGCACTTCAAAAGCTTTATATATATAATTAGGCTCGATATATTGAACGTATTTTTTAATGTCCGAGTTCTTCAATCGATTCAATAACTGTTTATCTCCTTTGATGGTGTAGAGATGGTCATCAATCGAAAAAATGCTGTTAAGCCCCACTTTGTCGGAAGTTTTACCAGTTATAGTCGTTAATTGTTGATCTAAAATGCTTGTAGGCAGATCATCTTTGAAGTTAATAATAATTGACTGGTATTCTCCTTTCGTTGCCAAACCTTGGAAGTTGAATACAGCCAAGACCAAGCCGCAGATAAACAGACCCATTAGTAATAATTTTTTCATAGTCACCGTTCCCTAGGTTGAATTCAAAGATAACATTTCTAAACTCGATCGCCTATTTCCACCACTTCTCTACTGCCGAAAATAGCTTCGGCGTGACGATAATATTTAAACTCTAACAAGTTATGAAAAGGATCTTGAATAAAAAAGGTTTTATGTTGGGTGATCTGTCCGAGAAAACGCTCTTTGGGTTCCACGTAGAAACTAAAATCTTTGCCCTTTAATTTTTCCACAAGGTTATCCCATTGACTTTCCTGTTGGAAAACAAGCCCGAAATGACGGGGGTAAATACCCTTCTGGGGTATTATGGGTTCGTCGCTGACGTGGGCCACCACTTGATGACCGTAAAAGTTAAGGATGATCGCTTTTTCCGTCTCGCGTCCAACCTCACAACCCAATCCCTGACAGTAAAATTTTTTCGCTTCGATAACGTCGGTGATGGGTATGGCTAAATGAAACATGGGTGAGGAAGTCATCATTCAAGCGCTCTCTAGTTGGTTTTAACTTCAATTTTAGGGGATAATTTTTGTGTCATCACAAATACCCTTCGGGATTCGAGCATACTATACTGTGAGAGAACAGTGAGGGAGAAGATCATGGTAGCCTTAAAATTCGCCGTTATTGTGGCCATTGTTTTAGTGATAGTGAAATTCGTCGCTTCGATTTTCGGGAGGGGGGATATTCCGGTACTCAATCAACTGGTAACGGTTATTCTGACTTTATTCGTGGGTTTTGAAGTTTATCAACTGGGTCAGACTTTGGTTTCGGGATTGAGATAGAGATTGGCGAGATAAAAACTGGTGATAGTTTTAGCGTCTATACATTCCCCGGTGGCCACGGCTTTACGGAATTGCGAGAAAGTCATTTCCACTACTTCTATATCTTCGTCGAGATCCTGTTCCGGGGGTGTATCTAATTTCTCTAAGTTCCGCGCTAGGAAAGCGTAAATATATTCATCGGAGTAGCCTGGGGCGAGGGGAAATTTACCGAGGGATTGCCAGCTATGTCCTCTATACCCGGCTTCTTCTTCTAATTCTCGCTTGACCGTGCCCGCCGGGTCTTCCCCTGGATCGATCGTTCCCGCAGGGAATTCTAATATCCTCGATTGCAAGCTGAATCGATATTGGCGCACCAGAACCAATTTACCCTCATCGGTGATCGGCACCGCCAAAGCACCGCCGGGGTGACGCACGCACTCCCATTCACCCTCGACACCGTTGGGTAAACGCAGGCGATTTACTTCAAAGTTAAATACCCTGCCCTGATAGGACAAGCGGCGCTTGAGTAACTCTGGGGGTTCTATAGACATGGTGAGGGCTATTTTAAGTTAGATACTCATATTAGGCTATAATAGCCCCACCGCACAGATTTTTTATCATGCCTTCTATTATTGAAGAACTCAAACATGGGTTTCAGTCTGCTATTATCGCCGCTTTCGGGGCGGATTACGCCGATGTAGATCCTTTACTAGTACCGGCGAGTAACCCTAAATTTGGTGATTACCAGTCAAATTTATCTCTATCTCTAGCGAAACAATTGGGGGATAAACCGAGAGCCATCGCTGAAAAATTATTGGCTCATTTACAGTTGAGTGATATTTGTCTTCCCCCCGAAATAGCGGGCCCCGGATTTATCAATCTCACTCTCAAACCAAGTTACTTGGAAACCCAATTATCGGGCCTCAATAAGGATTCTCGTTTAGGGGTAGAATTGGCTCAGCCGATACAGAAAGTTATCGTCGATTTTTCCAGCCCCAATATAGCTAAAGAAATGCACGTCGGCCATCTACGCTCTACTATTATCGGTGATAGTATCGCTAGAGTTTTAGAATTCAGAGGTCATGATGTATTACGCCTCAATCATGTGGGGGACTGGGGTACTCAATTCGGGATGCTCACGGCTTATCTTAAAGAGGTTTATCCATCGGCTCTAGATACGGCTGATGCTTTAGATTTAGGCGACTTGGTGACTTTTTACAAACAGGCGAAGGTACGTTTCGACTCAGACCCCGATTTTAAGGAAACCGCTAGAAATGGAGTGGTGAAACTGCAATCCGGGGATACAGAAACTCTTAAAGCGTGGCAATTATTGTGCGCTCAATCCCGTCGGGAGTTCCAAAAAATCTACGACCTTTTAGATATTAAATTGAACGAGAGAGGCGAGTCTTTTTATAATGGGCTACTTCCCGGAGTTGTGGAGGACTTGGATGGTAAAAAACTTTTAGAAACTGATGACGGCGCACAGTGCGTGTTTCTCGATGGTTTTACTAATAAAGATGGCGATCGTTTACCTTTAATCGTTAAGAAGACCGACGGCGGTTATAATTACGCTACTACGGATTTAGCGGCCATTACCTATAGGGTAAACGAGGATAGGGCCGATCGTATTATCTACGTTACCGATGCGGGGCAAGCTAATCACTTCGCACAGATTTTTCAGGTAGCTAAAAAAGCGGGATTGCTTCCCGATAATGTGGAACCCGTTCACGTACCTTTCGGGTTGGTTCTAGGTGAAGATGGCAAGAAATTAAAAACTCGATCGGGTGATACGGTCAAGTTACAGGATTTATTAGACGAAGCGATAACGCGGGCACGTAATGATCTAGAAAATCGCTTACAAGAAGAAGGCAGACAGGAAACAGCGGAATTTATCGAGAACGTATCTACCACCGTCGGATTAGCCGCGGTCAAGTACGCCGATCTAAGCCAGAATCGTAATAGTAATTATGTCTTTAGCTTCGATAAGATGTTAACTCTACAGGGTAATACCGCACCCTATATGATTTACGCCTACGCGAGAGTTCAAAGCATCAGCAGAGAGGGGGACATCGATTTTCAAACCGCAGGGAAAGACGGGACTATTCTTCTCCGAGATGAGACGGAATTAAATCTGGCTAAACACTTACTATTGTTGGCTGAGATCATTAAAACGGTAGAGAAAGATTTATTACCTAACCGTCTCTGTGAATACCTTTACGAACTGAGTAAAAAGTTTAACCGGTTTTACGAAAATTGTCCTGTCCTAAAGTCGGAAGAACCGATAAGAACTTCTAGATTAATTCTGTGCGATTTAACAGCGAGAACTCTTAAGCTAGGATTATTTTTATTGGGGATTCCCGTTTTAGAAAGAATGTAGGAAAAATTATTATGGGCTTAGTATTTGGCAAAATACAACTGAGAAATCCGGTTAACCGAACTCTATTACCTATGGAGGTAGAAGCTCTAGCAGATACGGGGGCGGTGCATCTCTGTATACCAAAACATATTCAACTACAATTACAGTTAGAGGAAATTCAGAGCAAAGAGGTGACTCTCGCCGATGGCAGTCGTCAACTTGTCCCTTATGTGGGCCCTATAGAGGTACGATTTAAAAATAGGGTCGGATTTGTAGGCGCTTTAGTTCTGGGGGAACAGGTTTTATTAGGTGCTATACCTATGGAAGATATGGATTTAATCGTGATTCCCAGCACCAGAACGATCGATGTTAACCCATCTAACCCCAATATAGGCACATCGATCGCTACATAAAATTAAATCCCTGCGGCAAAGTTACTAGGCACTAACCAAAGCGTCGCTATTCCTCCCCTTCACTACCATAAAAGGCTTTTCACCAGACAAAAAGCTCTTTCATCACCTTCAAGACTGGCGGGGTCAGAATCTTCTGTATTACCGACTTTTATATAATCGCGAATTTCCCAGCCGGCTCTTTTGAGTATTCTCCGTAAGCCCGCATCGGAAAATATCCAGTAATTCGTGGAATCATTATTGGCCTCTAGATCATCTAATAGATAAGCCATAGGGATAGATGAAATATTAGTTCGATCGCTCGACCCCCCGTGAGCATTATTAAATTTGGCTATCCTCGTACTTATAAGACAATATTTAGCGGATTTAGCCAATGTGTTGAGAGCATAAAAAGGATTTTTTAGATGATATAAAGTACCCAAGAAGAAAACTAAGCTATAGGCTTTCTCTGGAAGAATAAACTGCTCGTCTAAATTTAACTCTTCTATCTCTACTGAAGAAGATAAAGCCGATTTTAATAATCTTACTCCCTGTAGCTTGTTAAAGTTAGTGGGCGCAAAATCGATGACTTTTACTTCACAGCCGATCGATTCGAGGAAGAATGCCGTATCACCATCGGCACAACCTATATCTATCACCGGCTTATCTCCGATTAATTCCAAAAGAAAACGGTTTTCCCCTGTTAATAATTTTTCTAGTGTGACAAAATTAGTTAAAGTATTATAAGGATACCAATCAAATTTTTCTGTTTTCAATTCTTCTTTTTTATTGTTTAAATCTATTTGAAATTGTCGAGCTTTATTTGTAATTGTTTTAATGTCTAAAAGGCTATCGCTTATATGGGAAAAATCTGGCAAATTTAGATTCAAATAACTTAATTTGTCAAAAATAATCTTTTTTTCTTCTATTAAATTTGCATTTTCTTGCGTCAGCTTCTCGATTTCTTGAATTAATTTATCTTTTTCTTGGAGCAAATATTCTTTCTGCTCGTTGAGACTGTCCCTCTGGCACTGAAGTAAATCTCGCTCTTGTAATAAAGATTGATTTTCTTGAATAAGTCGGGGGTATTTCCAGAACTGAATATTTTGTTTAATTCCCATGATGCTCTTTGGTTGATAAAACCTTCATAGTGAGTCAATTTATATCATATTTCTCTAAGAGGTAAATTTATAGTGTGGCGACAAAATGTAGCCAAATATACAAAATGCGTGATTTAATAGAAGTAGAGAGCAAGAGAGAGCAAATTATGTCCACCTCATTATTTTCCGATGCTAGTAGCCGCCTCGAAAAAGCTTTAAAATACGTATCCATCTCCGAAGATGCGATCGAGCGTCTCAAATACCCTAAAATCAGTCTCAGCGTTTCTATACCCTTACGTATGGATGACGGCTCTTTAAGAATCTTCCAAGGTTATCGCGTTCGTTACGACGATACCAGAGGCCCCGGCAAAGGAGGTATCCGCTATCACCCCAATGTCACGATCGATGAAGTTCAGTCACTAGCCTTTTGGATGACCTTCAAATGTGCCTTGTTAGATTTGCCCTTCGGGGGCGCTAAAGGGGGTATTACCGTCAACCCCAAAGAATTATCGCGACAAGAATTAGAAAGACTGAGTAGGGGCTACATCGAAGCCATAGCCGATTTTATCGGCCCCGATGTAGATATTCCCGCCCCCGATGTTTACACCAACGAGATGATCATGGGTTGGATGATGGATCAATATAGTATCATTCAACGCAAGAGCAGCCCAGGCGTGGTCACGGGTAAACCGGTAACGATGGGAGGCAGTCAAGGGAGGGATACAGCTACGGGCACAGGCGCTTTTTACGTGATCAATTCCCTGTTACCCAAATTTGGCAAGTCACCGGCTAATACTACCGTGGCCGTGCAGGGTTTCGGTAACGCTGGTAGCGTGGTAGCGGATTTACTATTCAAGGCCGGTTATAAAGTTGTGGCCGTCAGTGATTCCGTGGGGGGCGTATACGCGAAGGATGGTTTAGATATTCCCAGTATTCGCCGCTATAAGTCGGAACATAAACAGATAGCCGCTATCTACTGCGCCGATAGTGTGTGCAATATCGTGGAACATGAGAACATTACCAATGAAGATTTATTGGCGTTGGATGTGGACGTGTTAATTCCCGCGGCTTTGGAAAATCAGATAAATTTCCAAAACGCCGATTCTATTAAAGCCAAATATATCTTTGAAGTGGCTAACGGGCCGGTTACTTCGGAAGCTGATCGTATTTTAAACAAGAAAGGTATCTACGTCTTCCCCGATATTCTCGTCAACGCCGGAGGTGTCACGGTTAGTTACTTCGAGTGGGTACAGAATCGCAGCGGCTTATACTGGCGACTCACGGAAGTGAACGAGCGATTGAAAGAGCGCATGGTGGGGGAAGCCGAGAGAGTCTGGGCGATTTCCCAAGAATTCGCCGTCGATTTGCGGACTGCGGCTTACATTCATGGTTTGAATCGTCTCGGTGAAGCTTTGGACGCGAAAGGCACGCGGGATTACTACGTCAACGGTAAAATTCATTAGTGCGAGAGGGGTTGCCAAACTGTTGCCCAAAGCCGTCGAAAATTCACGCTAATTTTTTGAAGACCAAGCTATATTTCCTCGTCCAAGCTGATTATCCACAAATCAGCGCCCGGTACAGAAGTTGTTCCGCCCACTTCACTTTCAAGCCCGATACTGAATAGGTTATTAAGCGGCCAGTATCCTAATCTTCCCGAACCTTCTATCTTGTTGAGGTCTGTTATGCTAGATTGTTTGAGAATTATGGTAGTTTGCCCACCATTTTCAAAATAGATAGTGGCTTTATTTCCCTTGAATTCCACTTGCACCGTATAAAGTCCCCCTGTACCTTGATAATAAGCTTTAGCCTCGATTCTTCTGCCGTCGATATTTTTTCCTTCATACTCTAAGGCTAAAAGCGGTGCAGCCATTATCAGGCTCAAACATAATGATAAAGGAACCAGACGGGCTAACATGGGCATTACTACAGTTATATTTCTAGGAACTCTATAATTAAACTATAGCCAAAATTATCCAAGTTTTAAAAACCAAGAAGCCCTACGGTTAGATAGGGCATCAATAGTGCTTAAAACATTCTCTAGTAAAGAATATTCAGACAAATTTATTATCTCAAACAGTTACTTTTCCGTCCTTTTGCCGATCACTATTCACCATTGATAATCGTCACATCTTTCACTTACTGATAAAATTAGGTTCTACTCGGTTCGGCTTAACTTTCCATGTATTGCGATTATTTAGTACAGATACTGTGTGCCCGCGTTTATGATGTGGCGCAGGAGACTCCCTTAGAAATTGCCCCCAACCTATCGAAGCGGTTAAATAACCAACTGCTACTGAAGCGGGAAGATATGCAGTCGGTTTTTTCCTTTAAACTGCGGGGTGCTTATAATAAAATGGCGCAATTATCGAAAGAGGTTCTAGCTAGGGGAGTAATCGCCGCTTCTGCGGGTAATCACGCCCAAGGGGTGGCTTTAGGGGCGAAGAAATTAGGTGCGGAGGCGATTATCGTGATGCCGGTGACGACTCCCGAAGTGAAGATCAACGCGGTGAAAGCCAGAGGAGGTACGGTGATATTACACGGCGACACTTACGATGATGCTTATGCCCACGCGCGACAGTTAGAAATCGAAAAGGGTCTGACCTTTATCCATCCCTTCGATGACCCCTATGTGATTGCGGGGCAGGGTACGATCGCCATGGAGATCCTGCGTCAGTACCAACAACCAATTCATGCTATGTTCGTCGCTATCGGCGGCGGCGGTCTGATCAGTGGGGTGGCTGCCTATGTCAAGCGTCTGCGCCCGGAAATAAAAATCATCGGTGTGGAACCGGTGGATTCGGATGCGATGAATCAATCTTTAAAAGCGGGGCATAGGGTGCGTTTATCGGCGGTGGGTTTATTCGCCGATGGGGTGGCGGTGAAAGAAGTGGGGGAAGAAACTTTTCGTCTCTGTCAGCAATATGTGGACGAGATTATCTTGGTGGACACCGATGATACCTGTGCCGCGATTAAAGATGTGTTTGAAGACACTCGATCGATCTTAGAACCCGCGGGGGCTTTAGCCATAGCCGGGGCGAAAGCTTACGTCGAGAGGGAAGGCATCACCGGGGAAACTTTAGTGGCTATTGCCTGCGGTGCGAATATGAACTTCGATCGTCTTCGTTTCGTCGCTGAGAGGGCCCAATTGGGGGAGAGACGCGAGGCGTTATACGGCGTTACTATTCCCGAAGCCCCAGGTAGTTTGCGAAAATTCTGCGAGTGTTTGGGGCGGCGCAATCTGACAGAATTTAGCTATCGTATAGCCGATGAAAGAGAAGCTCATATTTTCATCGGTGTTCAAATTAAAAATCGGGCTGATGGCTTAGAACTGGGGCGCAACTTCAGTGACTGCGGCTTTAAGACTCTAGACCTGACCGATGATGAATTAGCTAAACTTCATCTGCGTCACATGGTGGGAGGTCGATCGACCTTAGCCCATCACGAATTATTCTACCGCTTTGAGTTCCCCGAACGTCCTGGGGCGTTGATGAAATTTGTCAATTCTATGAGTCCTAATTGGAATATCAGCGTCTTCCACTATCGCAATAATGGGTCTGACTACGGGCGGATAGTAGTGGGGATTCAAGTACCGCCGGATGAAACCGGACAATGGCAGAGTTTTTTAGATACTCTAGGTTATCGCTATTGGGACGAAACAGAAAACTTGGCGTATCAATTATTTTTGGGTTAAATTTCCTATCTTCGTGGTGCCAACTAGGAACAATGGGATCACCCAAATCATCAGGGAGTAAAGAAAGCGATTATTTCTTCTCCCTGTGTGGACATATCTACTCCTCGTTTTCTTCTTCCTCATCTTTGAGATAGACGAAGCTATTGGAGCGACCGGAGAGGACGGATTTACCCAAGGATAAAGCTTTTTGTGCTTCTACAGCCGCTTGCCGTCTCCAATTGGCTCTACGTTGATCGCGTTTAGCGTTTGAGGTTTTCTTCTTTGGACAAGCCATAATTACTAACTTTACTTATTCATTCACAGCTTTCTTATTGTAGGTGTTGAGGAGTGCATTTAACAAATGGAAGTTTACCAATGTCTGACTATTGGCATTAATCGTTATCAATATTTACGCCCGCTCAGTTACGGGATTGCTGATTGTCAAGCACTGTATCAGGTTTTATGTCAACAGATCAATGTACCCCCCCAATGTATTTGTATCTTAAGCGATCCTACTTATCCGAGCGGACGCAATATTCTGAAAACTCTTAATAGTCTCCCTCCTACTTCCCGTCTCTGGTTTTTCTTCAGCGGTTACGCCCTACACCACGGCGGCGAGGATTATTTATTACCCATCGATGGTAATCCCACTCACCCGGAGAAAACGGGGATAAAAATCTCTACTATCTTCCACGGGCTACAACGAACTAACGCCGAACATATCCTAGTCATTCTCGATTTACACCGTGTTTCTTTTAACTCTACGCCACTTGGGGCTAATGCGATCGCACTGGCCAAAAATCTCGGTTTGAATCTGATTCTTTCCGCCGCTTTAGAGCCTTTATCCCAGAAAGTAAGTCATCCTAACGGTATTTTCACCACCGCCCTAACGGAAGCTTTGGGGCATTATCAAAACCAGATAACTTTAAATCTAATCGAGCAATATTTGCAGATTCGTTTACCGGAATTGAATCATATTCAAGGATTGAATCAGCAAACGCCGGTTATAGTAGCGCCGAGTTTGAAAATGCGTTCTCAACTTCTATTTGTTCCATTTAAACGAGAGATTATCCCCCAAGCAACGATCGAGGCACAGGAAGAAGCGGGGGGGAAAGCACAAAGGGTTACTTTAACTTTGCCGAAATTGCCCACCCCACCTGTTGAGCCGCCCCATATACCCGCCGGGCCACCTCCATCGCCGCCCGTAAAGGTTGTTAAAAAGACGGCTCCGATTGCCAGGAAACCCGATGATAAAAGTTTTGAGGGTTTATGGTGGGGTGTCTTGACTCTGCTCTGTGCCTCGGTTTTTTGCTGGTGGTGGACTCATTTGGTACAGGGCCGTTTGCCGGACGATCGTTCTTTTAAAGCGACGATACCTTTATCGGCGCAGCAGGCTTCTCGTTTCAATGATGCGATCGCTGGGGCGAGAAAGATAAAACCCGATAGCGACAGTTACGAGTCAGCACAGGCGGAAATCGGGAGATGGAGCGAGGTGATCGTGGATATTGCCCACGCCAGGGCGGAGAAAGGGGATTATGAAGCAGCGATCGCATCTGCCGTATTAGTGCCCCAAGACCAGAAAAAGTTATACGCTCTATCTCAAGAAAAGATAAAAATTTGGACGGAAGCGAGAAAACGGGAGGAGAATAATTTAGTTCTGTTAAAAGCCGCTCAAGATCTGCTCAAGCCAGGTGAACCCAATTCTTACTTACAAGGAATAAAAGTTTTACAGCAGATTCCCTCCGAGAGTAGAGAGTATCAAAAAGCGAAAATTTTAATGAACAGATGGAGTGAAAATATTTACGTATTAGCACGTAAGCAAGCTAAAAAAAGGAACTTTTCCAGGGCTATTAAAACAGCACAATTAATCCCCCCGGCAACAAGTACCTACCCGAAGGCACAAAAATCTATAATTGGGTGGCGTAAAAAATAACCTTTGAGAAAGGCAGGAAGGAAAAAATAGTTTCTGGGAACATCCCATTTGTACCGTAACCGGCAGGGAATAAATCACGGTCGGGTAAACGCTTCTTTCATAATCGGGATGCTCCCTAAACTGTACCCAAAATATTTATTATTAAATAAAATTTCCTATTAATTTTTCCTAAAATTATCCACACCGTACAGATTGATTAACTTGGGTTTGACCGGGGGATATGCTATTACTCGAATGTCCTATTGAGAACCATTGTTAGTATTGTCAATTCAGAGCGTACATGGTATCTTGAGACAAAATTCTTTCGGACACCCGAGCCTACATAAGTTAATAGCCGATGAAAACCATAACGAAAAATCAATTTCTTCCCCTTCTAGCGGGAATCAGTTTAGCCGTGGGCGTGACAGCTCTGGCTCCTTCGGCTCAAGCCGCGCAATTATTATCTAATTTAACCAGCTCCGTTGATGGTGCATATTTTGGTGTTCCCGATGCGGCCAATGCTTTCACTACTGGCAATGTGGGACTAAACCTAGAGAGTATAGACCTTTCGTGGTTACAAGGAAATAGCGGAACAGCGCCACGAGTGGGAATCTTCACGGATAATAGCGGTGTGCCAAGTACCACTCAAGTTGGAGGTTTCTTTACCAATGGAACTTCTATTCCCGGCGGTGGCGGCACTTTGACATATACAGGTAGTTCAATCTTGTCGCCTAATACCACATACTGGCTAGCTATAGATATATTAGATAATTCAAATCCCAGTTTTACCTTCAGTCAAATTGTCACCTCCAACCCCAATACTCAAGGAGCTAACATTCCCGCCGGCTCAGCCTTTGGCGACATCTCAACGGGTTCGTGGACTGCTGACCCTGCCAATCTTATATTCGCCCTCAATGGAACCCCCGCGGGTGGGCCACCGCCTTCAACACCCGAACCCAGCAGTCTGCTGGCTTTAGGTTTGCTCGGCAGCGGTTTATTGTTGAGAAAGCGAGTTAAATAAGAGATTGCCCCTTAAATACTGTAATCGTATTGAGGGGCTTTCCCATTAGTACCGAAATCACTGGATAGAGTGGCTTTTCGCGGCTTAATGTAAACCGTTTGTTCGGGTTGGAGTTTCAATTTAGAAAATTCTTCCCTACTGAGATAGGCTAACACCGTCATATTATCGGGAAGACCTAATTCTACTTGGATCTCCCAACCTAGATGGATGATTCTCTTAACTACCGCCCAACTGCTCGAATCGTCTTTTTCTGCGGTAATTTCTAAATCGTGAGGTCTGATGAATAGGGAGCCTGTATTGTTCTCGTGCCCTGAGTTGATTAAACCCGAGTGACCGGGTAATATATTCACCTCACCGATGAAGCTCATCACGAAAGGCGTGGCGGGATGATCGTAGATTTCTGCGGGGGTGCCTATTTGTTCTATTTTACCTCCGTTCATGACCACGATCTGATCCGATACTTCCATGGCTTCTTCTTGGTCGTGGGTGACGAACACGCTAGTAATATGGACTTCTTCGTGTAAGCGTCGCAACCAACCCCTTAACTCTTTACGCACTTTTGCGTCTAACGCGCCGAAAGGTTCATCTAGAAGCAATACTTGGGGTTGAACGGCTAACGCTCTCGCTAGGGCGACTCTCTGGCGTTGTCCCCCCGACAATTGACCGGGATAACGATCGCCCAATCCCTTCAACTGGATCAATTCTAATAACTCCTCTACTCGGCTCTTTATGCCTTGGGCTTTGTGCTTCCTGATTTCTAAACCGAAGGCGATATTCTCCCGCACCGTCAGGTGTTTGAACAGGGCGTAGTGTTGGAAAACGAAGCCGATATTGCGTTTTCTCACGTCGAGATGGGTGGTATCTTGACCGTTAATGATGATCGAGCCAACATCTGGGGTTTCTAAACCTGCGATCGCTCTTAACAGGGTGGATTTACCCGAACCGGAGGGCCCCAGTAGAGCTACTAATTTACCTTCGGGGATAGTTAAATTGATGTTATCGAGGGCTTGGAAGTTACCGAAGCGTTTAAAAACTTGATTAACGATGATGCTCATAACGGTGTGAAAACTCCTTATTAGTTATCTGAAATTTTGCGGGCGGTTTTTCTTTCGAGAATCTCTTTAATTACTAGGGTGACTCCGGCCAGTAAGCCGAGAATGACGGCGGCACTGAAGGCGGCTTCAGTTTGATAATTTTTATAAGCTTGTTCTACGAAAATCGGTAAAGTTGATGTGCGACCTAAAATGCTCCCTGATACTACTGAGACGGCTCCAAATTCCCCCATCGCCCTAGCATTGGTCAATAACACGCCGTACATCAACGCCCAACGAATACTAGGTAAGGTAACGCGCCAGAAAATTTGCCAATCGCTAGCCCCTAAAGTTCGCGCCGCTTCTTCTTGTTCGGGCCCGATTTCTTCTAGGACGGGAATGACTTCTCTAGCCACGAAAGGTAAAGTTACAAATATAGTAGCTAAAACCATACCTGGAAGAGCAAAAATAATTCTAATGTCGTTCGCTTGCAACCACGGCCCCAACCACCCTACTCGCCCATAAAGTAGAACGATCATCAAACCCGCTACCACGGGTGAGATGGAGAAGGGTAAGTCGATCAGGCTGATGAGGAAGGTGCGCCCTGGAAATTGACGGCGGGCGATCGCCCAAGCGGCACAGAGTCCGAAAATCGTGTTCAGGGGTACGGCGATGAGGGCGATAATAGCGGTTAATTTCACCGCCTCGATGAAGTCTCTAGTTTGTACGGAAGTGAGAAAGGGTTCGATGCCTTTATGGAAAGCCTCATAGAATACGGCTACGGCGGGAACGAAAATGATGGCGGCGAGATAGAGGAGGGTCATACCTATGAGAACCAGTTGACCTTTAGTTTTGGGGATTTTATTTGTTGTGGTTGACATAATTTATTTAACTGTATATCTCCTTCCCCACTGTTGTAAGAAGTTGATGACGAGCAGCATGACCAGGGATACTAATAACAAGGTGGCACCGATCACGGTGGCTCCCGTATAATCATATTCTTCTAATCTTTGAAAGATTAATACAGGAGCGATCAAATCTTTAAAGGGGATGTTAGAAGCGATGATCACCACCGAACCGTATTCACCGATCGCCCTAGAAAAACCAAGGGCTACTCCTGTTAGTATGGGGGGAATTAAAGGGGGAAATATCACTTTCCAAAACGTTTGTAATTCGTTCGCTCCCAATGACCAAGCCGCTTCCTCCACTTCCGTCTCCATCTCCTGTAAAACCGGCTGCAAAGTTCTCACGATGAAGGGTAAAGAGATGAATAGCATCGCCACGAATACACCCAAACGGGTGAAGGCGATTTTTATACCGGCGGGAGCGAATAATTGACCTATCCAACCCTTTTCGCTGTAAACAGTGGCTAGGACTAAACCGGCGACGGAGGTGGGTAGGGCGAAGGGTATATCTACAGCGGCATCGACGATCTTTTTACCCGGGAATTGATAGCGCACTAATACCCAAGCTATCAAAGTTCCCATCACCCCGTTTATCAATCCGGCGGCTAAAGCCGTCAGGAAGGTAACGTTATAAGCTGATAAGGCTACGGGGCCGGTGGCGATACGCCAGAATTCTGCGGGCCCTAAAGTCAAGGATTTAGTAATTAAAGCTAGGGTGGGAATTACTAGTAATACTATTAAGTAGCTTATAGTGACTATCCAGGGAATGGATACGCCTGGGAATTTATTCCTATTTGTTAAGGGGATACTTACATTAGCCATAATTTTTACCTTACCAATCGTCCGCATCAGAAGCGGTTTGAGCTGAGTCGTGCCATATTTCTACATTTAGTTCGGCTAGATAACTTAAAGCTTCTTCGATCGAACGAGAACGCCCTTCTATTTGCAGATCGAACCATCCATCTTGAGCGACTTCTGCTGTTAGTAATGCCGCCAAAATGTTGACTTTGATGTTATATTTTGCACCCAGTTCAGAAACGATCGGCTCCTGTATATGTTCCTTGGGTATTTTAATCTTTATGCGTCTGATGGTGATGCGATTGAGTTGGGAACTATCTAATTGTAAATTATCGGGAATATTATCTATAGGCTGCCATTGTTGTGTCATATTTTATTTACCTACTTTATTAATAATTTTGTCGAAACTTGCACCATCATTAAAAAATTTTTCCTGTACTTTTGTCCAGCCTCCTAAATCTTTTACCGTGAAAAGATGTCTAATTTGCGGATATTTACTAGCAAATTCTTTCGCCACACCCGTATCGACGGGGCGAAATCCGGTTTCGGCGAATTCTTTCTGGGCCGCAGGGGTGTAGAGGAATTTCACGAAGGCTTCAGCTACTTCTCTAGTGCCATGTTTATCGACGTTTTTATCTACTACGGTCACGGGATTATCGATCGAAATATTGTAATCGGTAGGCACTGTGTAATTAAGTTTCTGCCCTTTTTGTCCTGCAAGGATAACTTCGTTCTCGTAATTAATTAACACGTTACCCTGACCCTGCTTATAAAACACGTCGCTGGATTCGCGAGCGTCTTTAGGTAATACGGGAACGTTTTTAAATATCTGACTCACGAATTTTTCTGCCTGTTGTTCGCTGCCCCCAGCTTGAGTCACCGAACCCCAGAGGGCTAAGAAATTCCACCGCGCACCCCCGGATGTTTTCGGATTGGCGGTGATTACCTGGATGTTGTCTTTAGTGAGATCCGACCAGGTTTTCACCTTCAGATTCGGGTCTCTCGTTACCAGTGCCGCCACGGATTTATGAACGATCGAATCATTGGGTAATTCTTTTTCCCACCCTGGTTCGATCAATCCGGCTTTCTCAATTTTCTTCGTGTCTAGAGCCAAGGCTAGAGCGACCACATCCGCCTCTAAACCGTCGATCACCGCCCGTGTCTGGGAGCCGGAGCCACCATAACTTTGCTCGAAGATCACATCTTGCCCGGTTTTTTCTTTCCATTGGGCGGTAAATTTGGGGATGATTTTTTCATAGGCGCTCTGGGTAACAGCGTAAGAGACCAGAGTCAGCTTTATCGGTTGCTTACCGTTACTAACTTTTTCACTTGTAGGCGAGCTACAGGAAGTAATCAGCCCCCCCACCATAGAACCTAAGAGTATTACCGATAAAACTGATTTTTTCGCTTCCATTTCTTGAAATAGCTCCAGTACAAATACTAAGGAGATGTATTGCTTTTATTTTGTCACCTTATCTTAGAGCATATTAAATCAATTTACAATACATTCGGGATACAATCACAGTGAAAAATAACCGACCAAAAAACTGTGAGATGATAAAAGCGTTGAAGTAAGTAGATTTGAGTTTATGGTTAAGGTGTCCAAATCATCGCCACCGAATTTAATTGAAAAACTAATTCAAAGTACCTTTTTGTTTAAAGGGCTATTACGGGAAGATTTAGAGCAGTATATAAGGGTGGAAGACCTGAAAATCGAAAAATTATTCTCAAATCGCCCGGTTTATACGGCATTTCTTCCCAATGAGACTCTAGATGTGCTGTACATGATCGTCGATGAGGGTTTAGTGATAGTGAGGAGTACGCCGCTCGATCGCATTATCGCCATCAGTTATCCAGGCGGATGTTTCGGCATGAGAAGTCTTCCGTTCAGCTATGGGTTAGCCAGTCGCGCTTTTCCCTGTTTGGTAGAATCCTACAAAACCACTCACGTTATTAAAATCCCCTTACCCGTAGTCGAAAAAGTATATGCGGAGAATGAAATCTTCCGGGAGAGATACCGCCAGATTTTTGAACTGAGAGAAAAATTTGAATATCATCTGCTCAATTGTAGTAGTTACCCCCCACAAGCCGTGGCTGCCCTATTGAGGGGTTTAATCTATCAAGAGCGGGCTTTAGGCAATCAACCTGATAAAGATGGCATTCCTAGTCTGGATCTACCGGTAGATGTGATCGCCCGCGCCTGTCAACTCAATCAAAGAACTGTAGAACAGGTACTGAAGGGAATGCAGCAGGTGGGCTTGATCCGCAACGAGGGAGCGGGGGATATAATATCCATCCTCGACGCAGAAACCTTAAAGGGAGTTTACAGCGCCACTCGCGATAAAGTGAACTGGTGGCCCCTTAAATAAGGATTTCAAACTCTAGAGACCCACGGGACAGAAAATCATGGGTGAAATGGTCTACCACGTTAGTGTCACTAAGTTCGAGATTATAAAAATCGATATAGTCGCCCTCGAAATAAGGCCCGGCGTGCCAAGTGCCCGGTTCCAACTTGATGAAGCAATCGCCTGGAATACGGAAAGCCCGTAATTGAGCCAAATCCGGCTCGGAACCCTCGGAGGGGGGAGCTACCGCCATCAACCAATCTTTACCCTCTAAAGACCCCAGACACTGACTACATTGTAGGTGTCTGGTGATGCGGTGAAAACGCCGCCCCTTAGCTTGGAGACGCATAATATAGAAACGGGGAATCCCCTGACTAAAACTCAGTTGAGCATCGGTGGAGTCAAAAGCTTTGCCGTCCGCCGATGCGGTGATTAACTGACCGTAGGGTTGAAAGTTCTCGGCGGTGATCCATTGGGCTTCTAAGGTCTTTAGGGTCATGGCTTTTACTGTTCGCTAACGCTGATGGGAGTGCCATCCCGCAGGTCGAGTATCCGGCTGACGGCTATTTGATCCCCGGCTTTCACGCCGGAGATAACTTGATAGGTTTGCCCCTGGATAGTGCCGACTTGGATGGGAATTTGTCTGACTACTAGATTATTGCCCGAAGGGGTGGGTGTCGCACCTTCTTTATTATCGGGCGATCGAGCGACGAAAACGAATTTCTGAGCGCCGACGCTGGTGATGGCGGTGGTGGGAATTAATACCCCTGGCTTTTTATCCCAGATAACTCTCACTTTGCTGTATTGACGATCGCGTAAACTGCCATCATTAGTGAAAGAAAATTTAGTGAGGATCGATTGGGTGTTTTGAGTGACGCTAGGGGCGATATAAGTCACCTGCCCCCTCACCCCAGGTGTGCCATCCGCCTTGACTATCTCCACCGGTAAACCGACTCTCAGACGTGATTGGAGTTCGGTGGGGATGCTAACATTCAAGTCCAACATCTTATTATCGATGAGGGTGGTAAGCTGTTGACCCACGTTAACTATATCGCCCACTTTGCGATCGTTAAAGTCGCCGATCATGCCGTTAATAGGAGCGGTAACGGTATTAAAGACTAAATTTTGCCGCGTCGAGCCTAATTGCCCTTGCGCTCTACTCACCGCCGCCTGTTGACTGTTGACGTTAGCTTGGGCGGTAGCTACCTGTTGTTGGGCCGAGGCTACATTTTTGATGGCCAGGTTCAAGGCTTCTTTATTGGCTTGTACTGTAGCCCTCGCCGCTTCGACACTGGCTCTGGCCGCGTCTCTATCCTGTCGGGCGGAATTAACATCGGCTCTGGACGCTCTCAAGTTACGGGATTGGGTATCTAGATCCTGTTGCGGTTGCGCCCCCTGTTTGACTAAAAACTGCGATCTTTCAAAAGTTTTCTGGGCTAGATCCAAGTTGGCTATAGACCTTTGTAAAATCGCTTCCCGACTGCTGAAATTTGCTTGTTGGTTTTTGAGATTAGCTTCGGCGTTGGCCACGTTAGCCCGACTTTGGGCTATTTGAGCTTGTCTGCCCTCTACATCTACCTGTTGCTGTTTCAGTTGCGATTGAGTTGCGGTTAAATTCGCCCTCGCCACATCTACTTCGGCGGCAGCCGCGTTAACCTGTTCCTGTTGTTGAGTTGGCTCTAATTCAACGATCGGCTGTCCCACCGTCACTATATCGCCGGATTTGACGAAGATTTTCGCTATCCTACCGTTGATCTGTGGGGCGAGACTCACTCTCTCTCTGGCTTCCAGGGAACCTACATATTCGCTCGTATCTACTAGAATACCGCTTTCCAAGGTTTGTAGTTTCACTGGTATGGCGGGCGGCGCTGTAACGACGGGTTGGCTACTACAACCGCCCGTTAATAGTGTGCCGAGTACGATCGCTCTCGTTAATCCTCGTTTATTTACCCCTAATTTCTTCATCATATTTATATGCCGGTGATGGTTTGAGTGTGGGGAGCTTAATTTCAATTCTATAACTCTTTCTTATTTTTACAAATTTGTCGAGATCGCACTCACCGGACAGGTGGGGATACACTGTTCGCACACCACGCAGCGAGACCGGGAAAACTTGAGACGGAAGGTTTGCGGGTCTAAAGTTAAAGCTTCCGTGGGGCAAACTCCCGTACACAATCCACAATCGACGCAGCTATCTTCATCGATGAGAATTTCCCGGCTGGCGAGGGATACGCCGATGTTATTAAGTTTCAACCATTCGATCGCCGCTTCTAGTTCGTCTATATCTCCCGATAATTCCAGCACCAATTTTCCCATCTGATTCGGGGCCACTTGGGCGCGAATAATATTGGCGGCCACGTTGAAGTCTTTGGCCAGTCTGTAGGTGACTGGCATATGAACGGTGCTGCGGGTGAAAGTTAAGGTGACTCTTTTTTTCATAAGATATAGAGATAGTTACAATTCTTGATTTTCATGACCTCATCCACGCCTAAAAATCCGCTAAAAAATATTTTTATTGCCTTCACCGCTGTTATTCTCAGTGTAGCGATTTTCTTCGGCTTTCAAACTGGGGCCGGTTCTGTTTCTCTGGAGAGTCAAGCTCAAGAATCGATCGCTCTCGATACCGCCCTCGCCAATAATAAGCCCACCCTTACGGAGTTTTACGCTAACTGGTGTACTAGCTGTCAGGCGATGGCTCCCGAACTGGCCCAGATTAAAAAACAGTACGGGGATAAAGTTAATTTCGTCATGCTCAACGTGGATAACAGCAAGTGGCTTCCCGAAATTCTCCGCTATCGCGTGGATGGTATCCCCCATTTCGTCTTTATCGATGGTAAGGGGGAAACGATCGCTCAATCGATCGGTGAACAGCCTAAATCGGTTCTGCAAGCCAATCTCGATGCTCTTTTAACCAATTCCCCCCTGCCCTTCGCCAACACCGCCGGACAAACTTCCGATTTTAACCCTTCTGTTACTCCCTCTAATACCGACCCCCGCGCTCACGGGGCGGACGTGAAAAGTTAAGACCCCCTCCATGTACCGTGGAAACCGGGGGCGATTACCTCCGGTAGGGCCAGGGTACAGATGGGGTCTGCCCCTATGTTATCGGCCGGATAGATCCGCACTTCGCTACGATCGCAGTTACCGTTATACACTACCGTCAATATCCATCCCCCCTCTTCTCCCGGTACTAATATGGGTTCGGAAGGATAGCAATTTTTTTCGACGCTACCTATTGACAAAATACGCTTTTCATGATCAAAACAAGCTAGATTAACGAGTAATTCTGGCTGAACATGAGTGTCGGTTTCCTCGTGAATCGCTAGATAGGTATAACGCCAAGGTTGACCGACTGAGTCCCCGGAGACGACGGGAAACTCACAAGCACGATCGTGCAATCGCTCATTACGGATGATCTTACCCTTGATGGGATCGAGAACTAATTCCCAGAGCCTGCCGGGTGCATTCGTCTTCGTCTCGCCGCCGGCCACCTCCTTGAGATATTGATTGCTGCGGAAATCTTCGTAACGAACGAAACAGATATTAATATTGCCGAACCCATCTACGAATCCGTTCGTGAAATGCCACTGATACCAAGAATCGGTAAGGGTTCGGCTCACTAGAGAAAGATCGGTGCGATCGAACACGAGGATTTGAGTACCCGAACCTGGTTGCCATTCCATCGCGTCACTGAAACTTTTAAACCCGAAAAGTGCCTGGAGGAGATTAACGCGCACCGGCGAGATGAAAAACACCAGATAGTCACCGGCGAGAGCGAAGTCATGGACGAGGGGCAAACCTTCTAGAGGGAAACCATTCTTTTGCTTTATCCGACCCCTGCGATCGCACTTATAAAGATTGAGGGTACTTTTCGGCCCCGGCGTGATCCCGAAATTAAAAATTTCGCCTGTTACAGAGTCTATTTTGGGATGGGCGGAAAAAGGTTGATTTCCCCCCAGCCCTCCTAGATCATCGATACCGTATGTTTCTAAAGTATCCAAGTTCAAAGCGTGGGGCATACCGCCTTCCCATAGGGCTAAGATGCGATCGCTCGCAATTAATACAGAAGTATTAGCAGTATTTTTCGGGTCTTTACCCCAACTATTCCAAAAAGCACCGGGGGCGCTCATACCGTAATTGGGAAATAAAAAACTTTCCGACTGGGTTTCCGCCCGATAACCTTGAGTTTGCACGTAACGATAAAGAGCATGAACTCCCTCATCGGTAAAATAAACCCCCAAGATAGCCCCGTCACCATCGAACCAGTGACCTACTCTCTGACCACCTCTAGAGAGTCGGGCGGGGCCGTTACGGTAGAGTGTACCGCGTAATCGGGTGGGAATCTGTCCCTGTAATAGGGGGAGGACAGTACGAGAAAATTCTTGACCCGGTTTAGACAGGGCTTTTGACCACATGGGCATTAGTGGATACCTCCTTGATATTCACAACGAAAACCTTGATCCTGCCAGGATTGTAAATCTACATCTTTCAAGTTAACCACTTCCCAGCAGGGCGGCGAGATAACCTGGCTCACCACCGCCCAGATTAGACTGCGGGTCACGTCTAAAGCAGTTTTGGATTTAGATTCGGTATTACCCGGAATACCCTTTTCGTGGGGGATGTCCATTTCTACGGCGATACCTCTAGATAGAAGCTGTATTTTCGCCAGCCATTCGGCTCTCGGTAGGTGGGAAGCCGAGGTGATAACTTTAACTTTATGGACTCCCCAGCCCTTGAGAATCGGTACGGAAAATAGAAAATTACTGAAGGTGGTATGGGCGCATTTTTCTAACCACACTCGATCGAGTTTCACCCCGAAGCGTTGGAATAAAATTAGAATACAGGGGTCTTGAGAACCTTGGGAGATTAGGATCGGCACTCCTGGGTAATCGCTAGCTATGGTGGCTGCGTGTATCTCCCGGCGAATACTACCACCTAAAACGAGAATACCATCGATCGGTTTTTTGGCGTTCAGGGGGGCGATAAAAGTCAGGTTAGCGAGCAAACTCAAGAAAATAAAACCGATTAAGCCCGTGAGGAAGAATTTTAGTGAGCGGTTTCTCAGTTTCGAGGCGAGAATTTTATGTAAATTAACTTTGGGCTTATTCACCAGAATTAAACAGCTAGTAATTTTACGAATTCGATATATTCTTCCGATTGTAACTGTATTAAAGGTTCTCCCGCCCCGTCCGTACCCCAGTGCCCGATTTCATCCACTGATTTTAATATCTGACGCTGTTTGTTGGTTTGTAGGAGGATTTGACTTTTGGCGATCGCATTACCGAGAAAACACAGGCTATCTTTTTTCACAGCGAACTGTAAGCCTGGTGAGCCTATATCCCCCAATTTGCCCAAGCGTAATTGGTTAACCGACACACGTTTACCGTAACCCGCCCTGGTAACTAAAACCAGATAATCTTGACTGCCTAGAGCCGCGCAACCGGCTAAGTTGTCTTGCAGCACGAGTTTAATGGCGTTATTGCCCTGACTACTACGCCCCATCAGCGGGATTTGCTCATCGGTAATACTCACTCGGAGAATTCTACCCGTATGGGTAGCTAGAATCAGGTTTTGTCCTTCCATACAGAAAGGGGCGTAACCCAGGGTGTCCCCTTCCTTGAGTTTTATCAATGATAGTCCCCTATTGCCTATCTCTTCTAAATCTTTGCTGTGCAGGCGTTTTATTCTGCCTTGGGCGCTCAGTAAAAGGATATTTTGAGTTTTTTGAACTTCTTCTTGGAAGAACCGGGTAATAACGCTTTTACACTGGGATTGAGCGGTTTTTGTCAGTAAACTCAATAGGGGCTGACCTGGTTTCGGGGGTATATCTTCTAGGGAAATTGGGTAAGCTTTACCCGTGTCGAGAATTACTATTAGTTCTTGATTTTTGCCGATTTCTCTGGCGTATATTGCCTGTTCTTTTATCTGTTTATCTTCGGGGGTAGTCCAATAAATTTCGTCGTCGTAGTTCAGACAAATTAAAGCATTTTCCGGTGGAGGTTGGGGAGTGAATAAAGTTAGTTTCGGTTGACCAGATAAACTTTTTGGTTCTGCGGGTGTTACGTCTTTTTTCTGGTCTTTAACGGGTTCGTGACTCACTTTTTTCCTTGTTTTAACTCGTTCGTCTTTGGCTGTTTCTTTACTCGAATCGGCAACTATGACGATCTGCGTGCGTCTGGGATCAGCGAATTTGCGCTTTAAACCTCTCAGCTCTTTTTTTAAAGCTTTGAGAAATTCGTGACGGTTGTTCAACAGGGTTTCTAATTCTTGGATACGGGTTTGTAACCCGGTTTGTTCGCTTTCTAATTTCTGTTTTTCCAAGCCGGTGAGACGACGTAAAGGCATGGCGAGAATAGAGTCGGCTTGGTCGTTGCTACAGCTTAATTCTTCTTGGAAACGCAATTTGGCGCTCGTGCCATCGGCGGAGTTCCTGAGTATATCTATAACCCTATCGAGATTATCGAGGGCGGTAAGTAATCCCTCCACTAGATGCAGTCGGGTGGAAGTTTGTTGCAGTTCGTCATCGTATTGACGGGTGAGAGTTTCTTCTCGGAATGATAGAAATTCCTGCAATAATTCCCGTAGGGATAATTGACGGGGTTGATTGTTGACGAGGGCTAAGAGAATCGCCCCGAAGTTGGTTTGTAGAGCGGTTTGATGATAGAGGGCGTTAAGTACGGTTTGGGGCTTCACGTCTTTTTTCAGTTCGATCACGACGCGCATACCCTGACGATCGCTTTCGTCGCGAATATCGGCTATACCTTCGATCTTACCTGCGTTGACTAACTCGGCAATCTTTTCTATCCAAGCTGCTTTGTTAACTTGATAGGGTAATTGGGTGACGACGATGGCGGTGATTTCCTTGCGTCTACGCCCTTCCCGGTAGATAGTTTCTAGTTTACTCACCCCGCGGATCGTGATCGAGCCTTTGCCCGTGGTGTAAGTATCTATTATGCCCGCCCGCCCCTGGATAATCCCGCCGGTGGGAAAATCCGGGCCAGGGATGATCCGCCAGAGTTTCTCCTGGGGTAAATTCGGGTCATCGATGAGGGCGATCAAACCGTCTATGATCTCCCCTAGATTATGGGGGGGAATATTGGTGGCCATGCCCACGGCGATTCCGGAACAACCGTTGAGGATGAGAAAGGGTAATTGGGCGGGTAATACTACTGGTTCTTGTTGGGAATTATCGAAGTTGTTGGTAAAATTAACGATCGAATCGCTTATGCCTTCGAGTAAAGATGTGTCGGCGATACTGGCGAGGCGGGTTTCGGTGTAACGCATCGCCGCCGGGGGGTCATTATCGATCGAGCCGAAGTTACCGTGACCCGATAGAAGCGGGTAGCGGCTGGAAAAGTCCTGTACCATCCTTACCAGCGCTTCGTACACCGATTGATCGCCGTGGGGATGATATTTCCCCAGCACATCACCGACGACTCTGGCGCATTTACGGTAGGGGCGATCGGGTGTCAATCCCAATTCGTGCATAGCGTAGAGGATGCGCCTGTGTACCGGCTTCAATCCATCCCTCACATCCGGTAACGCTCTGCCGACGATGACGCTCATGGCATATTCTAGATAAGAGCGCTCCATTTCTTGGTGTAGAGGTGTGGGTATAATTTGACCAGTTGCCAAAAAATTTAACTGTTTTGCCATGTGCGTCCTGTTCCTACCTGCTTAATTTTAAGAAAATACCTATGACAACTGTTTTGATTGTAGAAGACGACCCGATTAATTTTCGCGTTTTTGCCAAGATTCTGACCAAGCGAGGCGGGTTGGATGTCAAAGGTACGGAAGATGTAGAAGAGGTTATCCGCATCGCCCGAGCGGGGGAAGCGGATGTGATTTTGATGGATGTATCCCTTTCTGGAAGCGTTTATCAAGGTCAATCGATGGACGGGATTAAAATCACCCAGATCCTCAAGTCTAACCCCGATACGGCAGGTTTACCAGTAATTCTGGTAACGGCTCACGCTATGGAAGGAGACAGGGAAAATTTCCTCTCTCAAAGTGGTGCTGATGCTTATGTTTCTAAGCCAGTGATAGATCATCAAGCTTTCGTCGATCAGATTCTCCAACTGGTGGCTCATCCTGATTGAGCTTCAGAAACCCCCTTACCTCTCCGTTCTCTATTAGTATATATGTTTTTACATCTTCCCGCTCTCCACCGGCGGCTGATTCTCTATTTGCAACAGTAAAGCTTTCATAGTGGGAAGATCCAAAAAACTTTCCGTATCTTTGAGGAGGCGCGTACCCCAGAGATTCTCGCTTAAAAATTTGATTTTGCTATATCGACCGTCGAGGGTCAGGGCTGACTTACCGGTTTTCAGGGCTTCTTCCGTCTTACCTTGTTTGTGGAGGGCGACTGCGATCGCCAACATCGGTTCGGCTTGCTCTTTATCGATACTTAACGCTCTCTGCCATTGCTGTATGGCCCCGGCTGTATCTCCTTGCTCGTATTTGATCAAGCCGATATTATTAATCGCCGGCCAAAAATCTTTGTTAGCCTTGACGGCTTTTTCATAAGCGGCGATGGCCTCGCCGTAACGTTCTAATTTTAATAGGGAATTACCCAGGTCGAATAAGGCGGGGGCGCTATCGGATTTTATCTTCAAACCCTCTTCTAGATGGCTGATAGCCCCTTTGTAGTCGCCTTTCTGAAAGTAGGCGCTGCCCAGGCTGAATTTAATATTAGCTTCTCCAGGCTGTAGGTCTTGAGCTTTCTGGAGCGCTTCTATCCCTGCGTCTACCTGATTTTGTTGTAAATATAAACTGCCGAGGATAAACCAAGTTTGATAGATTTTAGGCGCTAATTGGGTGGATAATTTCGCCCTGGAGATGGCAGCATCAACACGTTGGAAGCGGGCTAACTGGATCGCATCCTCAGCCATTTCTAACCCGGCCTGCTCTAATTGTTCCGATTTAATATCGAGGCTATAGGGTAGTAGGGCTTGACTGAAAGCGGGAAGCACTGGACTCCATAAACCGATACAGGCTAATACAGGCAGTATGTATTTGGGTTTTAACACTGTGTTGTCTCTTAAATTCTTTTTAATCTTCACTATATCTCAAGTTGTAGTCACCCGTGGGGGGCGGGGGTAGAGAACTTCACGCTCCCTACCCGATTCCCTACCTTATTTCTGGGGCTTTCACAGAGTAGAACGATTTATCTTGTTCCACCACTGCGGTCTGTTGTACTAAACTGGGTACGGAATCCCTCAGTAAAGCGGTTAGTTTATTGGTGGTGGAATCGTAAATCGTGGTGACGATTTTGGGATACACGCCGATACCGATGATGGGTATTAATAAACAGGCGATGATGAATACTTCTCTCGGTTCCGCGTCGACGAGGTGGGTATGTTCTTCTAGCTCTTTATTTTCGGGGCCGTAGAGCATTTCTCTCAGCATCGACAGCAGATAGATGGGTGTGAGAATTACGCCTATCGCGGCTAGAAATATGATGATCACCCGGAAGGTTGGATTATAAGCGTCACTGGTGGCGAAGCCGATAAACACCATTAACTCGGCGACGAAGCCGCTCATACCGGGTAAGGCTAGAGAAGCTAAACTGCAAGTTGTCCACATGGCGAAGACTTTTTTCATCTTCTGTCCCACTCCTCCCATCTCGTCTAACATCAGGGTGTGGGTGCGATCGTAAGTACAGCCCACCATGAAGAATAAACTGGCCCCTATCAACCCGTGGGAAATCATCTGTAGCATCGCCCCGCTAGTACCGATGGTGGTGAATGAGGCTATGCCGATGAGGACGAATCCCATGTGCGAGATCGATGAATAGGCGATTTTCCGTTTGAGATTCCTCTGGGCGAAGGATGTGAAGGCGGCGTAGACGATATTCACAACCCCCAAGATCACTAACACCGGCGCAAAAACCGCGTGGGCATCGGGCAACATTCCCGCATTCATTCTCAACAGGGCGTAACCTCCCATCTTCAAGAGAATACCGGCGAGCAGCATGTGCGCCGGGGCGGTGGCTTCACCGTGGGCATCGGGTAGCCAAGTATGCAGGGGGAAGATGGGCAGTTTCACCCCGTAGGCGATGAGGAAACCGGCATAGAGAAATAATTGCATTTTGAAGGGGAAGTCTTTCCCCGCTATGGTGGTCATGTCGAAACTGACCGTATCTCCATAGAATGCCATCGCTAGGGCGGCGATGAGGATGAACAGAGAGCCGCCCGCAGTGTAGAGGATGAATTTAGTGGCGGCATAAAGGCGACGTTTCCCCCCCCAGATGGAAAGGATCAAGTAGACGGGGACTAATTCCAATTCCCATACGAGGAAAAACAGTAACATATCCTGTACGGCGAATACCGCTATCTGGCCGCCGTACATGGCTAACATCAAAAAATAAAAGAGTTTCGGTTTGAAGGTGACGGGCCACGCCGCGAGAATGGCGAGGGTGGTGATAAAACCCGTGAGAAGGATCAACGGCATCGATAAACCGTCTGCCCCCACCGACCATCTGAGATCGATTTCCGGCAACCAAGAGTAACTTTCTACCAGTTGCAGGTTAGGGTTGTTGAAGTCGTAACCGGTATAAAATGCGTAGATGATGAGGGCGAAGTCGATAAGTCCCACACTGAGCGCAAACCATCTTACTGTTTTACCGTCTTTGTCTGGTATAAAAGGTACTACTAAAGAAGCGGCGATGGGAAAGAGTATGATTGTTGTTAACCAAGGGAAGTTAGTTAGATTCATCAGTGTTTTTTTAATTGCTGATTAATGTGAGCAAGGTTTTACTTTGACCCTACCAAAAATCAATCTAGCAAGATTTTTTTATATTCTGCGATTCCATCATATTATGTTTACTTTTTCCTCTCTTTAGATATAGTCACGACGATAGAGGACAGGGGCGGGGCCGAAAAAAATTTCCGCCGACTCCTGGGAGCATCCCATTTTTGCAACGACCGGCGGGGAATCAATTCCCCGCCTCATAGTCCAAGTCCTCTTAAGAGGACTTCTGCTATGAGACCGTGATTTTAATCACGGTCGGGTCAGGTATACCTTGCATAATTGGGATGCT